>JBMOMR010000001.1:0-25714 GCA_049324715.1 Chloroflexota bacterium
TTCTTTCAGGATGGTGACGATCTGGCTTTCGGTGAACCTTGTTTTCTTCATGTGGATCTCTCCTGGGTCTATTTTGCCAGAAGTTTTCCACTTCTCACTGGTACTATTTTAGGGGAGGGTTACCAAACCTAAAAAGGAAAGAATGGATAGTCCATTGAAATAAAAAAGGATTGAAACTCCTACTACCCAAAACAGTCCGGCAACAAGGTAAAGCGATCTTTTTTGTTTTGTTGTAAAGTAGTATTGTTTGTTTTGCATAACTTTTTTTCTTTTTAGGCACGCTGTGTTGGGCGGATTTTTGCTACTTCACATACCCAAAGTATGGTAACAACGCGTTTATATCTCGAACTACCAAAGCGATAAAACCGACGACAGCAATAACAAGCCATACGCTCGACCAACTTCGGAGTTGAAGTTTTTTAACTCCGATTCGTTTTAACCCAAACTGTAAAGCAAGTGCAAGACCAATGGATTTCACCGCCAAGATGACCGCTTGGAAAACTGCGAAAATAAGTCTCTCTGTGCCCGGTTCGTACTTAAACTCATTTCCCGTGCTGGCAGGAATTGTTGTTCCATAAATTATTGACAATAGACGGTGTGATATTCCTGCGAGAAAGATCATCGCTAAAGCAACAAGTTCCTTTTTGTTGTCTAATAAACTCTGCTTTATTTTCTGGTCACGGAATAATATGACAAATGCAGTAAGCGGAATAAGCCATATGACTACCAAAGTTGTTATGTCATCAATAATATACAGGTCGATTTTATAGTTTTCCCGAGAGAACAGATCTGAAAAGATTGCCCACACATACAGCAAGATAATGGTGTTCAGTAAACATGTCAACCTACGCTCTTTCATCAAATGCCAACCTTCTTTGTAAATCGTATTGTCACCAGGAGAAGATTATTGATAACAAGGTATAAAGTCCAAATGTGATTAGGAATACACCGCCTACATTTGCCCAAAAACCCCATAATTTTGTCCGTTTTGAAATTTTTCCCGAGATCAAATCATTCAATGCGGTCATATTCCAAAGATGGTCTTTGCCAAATATACTGAATAGCCCAAGTGCTATTGGTCCCAAAACGAACAGAGATATTTCTAAAAAAGCAATCCAGGTTATATGCATAAGCAACCTCTATTATCTCGATAAATTAACGCAAACAGATTCTCTCAACATAAAGTTTTGACGGTCATTGTTCAAATTCCAAACATCTTGGTGTTATAAGCGTAGTTTACCAAATGATTTACCTTGAAGCAAAGTAACAATTACAACGATTGGAAGAATATCCGTCAACACAAGAGCCAAAATAAAAATGTAGTTGTAGTTATTGAGTTGCAGATGCTTTCCGATACCTAATAACAAGCCGCCTAAAGCAAAAGGCAAAAGACCTTTCTGTTCAATTGGTACTAAGATGTTGCGCTTCCTTTTGGTGAGCATTTCACCGGATAAAAACAACACTACTAAACCCCAAAAAACTGCTCCAAAATAACTCGAATTGGGAGGATGGATTTCCAAGCCTGTAACGGCAAACTGCGGAAGGGCAATTTCGCCTATTAGCCAAATTGAAAAGATAAGCCAGGCAAGGGGTGGCACCAAAATTAGATACCTTGCCTTTTGTACAGCTTGATTTCTGGAATTCATGCTTGACATCTGATCACCCATGTTTTTTTCTCTGCAAATAAACTGCCTAACGGTGCGTCACCGCCCTCGAGCGGAGCGAGTGGGGTGCCTGCGTGTGGGCGGGCGTGGATTCTGCTTGGGAGCAGGAAAAACTCGAAGCCGCTTTTCCTGGACAAAAGTCAATTTTCAATTCACAGGCGCTCTACCCTCGCGAAGCACCCCTGTGGGGTTGACACTGCTGTTTATCGGTAGCCCGCGCCTTTTGCCAGGCACTTTCAAAATTATATACCAGTACGCTCATAAAATTAACTTACTTCTGCATTTGACCGTACTGGACGCTCTATTTCACGAATCACTTCTAAAACTTGGGGAAATTCTTGATTGTCATTTACTCTTACTTCATAGAAATGGTTACGTTTTAAGTGAAATTCGGAGTAAATAAAATCAACGCAATCAAAATATTTGCTGTCTTCGTTTACTACTTCATAGCGGTATCGGTCAATCTTGTGCTCGTGGAGATATTGGCGCTGGATAATGTGTATCTGTATTATCTGCCCGTTTACTTTTACGCTCCCTTTCTCTGTGTATTTCTTTGAAATTTTCCTTGTGACTTGCACAACCTGAGATGATTTCTTGACAGGTAATTTTGCAGATTTTTTAGCAAGTTTATCTGCCCTGTTGTTATGGATATTTTTGCTATGAGCCTTGACTTTATGAATTTCAACAGGTTTACCTAATTTTTTTCTTGCACTAACAAAATCTTTCCATGCAGCAGTGTTTACTACTGGTGCTCCACTGCTAAGTTTCCATTTATTTCTTGACCAGATGAGTTCTGCTCTTTTGTAATTGTCAATAACAAATTGACTGTCAGAATAAATTACAACATTTTTGTATTTTGAAAACAAATCATTTCTTGCTGCTTCGGTCAATGCAATTGTGCAAGCCTTAATTTCCATTTCAACAATTGTCCCGCCTTTGTAGCCCGTTTCATCTAACTCGTAAATTCTCTCTTTTCCGTTTTCTGCGCTGTATAAAAATAATATACCCACACCACTTCTTCTTAGGTGATAGTAGGTTGACCCATCAGTGTATATGTATAGGGTAAATTCATCTTCTAACATAGTTGATTTTATTTTGACCTATACGAGCGGGCTAACGGTTTGCGTTATCCCGTAGGGACGTGTGGGCGGGCGTGGACAAGGTTTGGGGGCAGAAAAAACTCGAAGCAAGGAAAATGCTCGAAAATGCCGCAGAATCCCACACGTCAGGTGCACCGAATGACAAAAGGATTTTTTCCTACTCACATTGCAGGCTGCCTAATACTTCATAAACATCAACTTGGCAACTTCCTTTTTCAGAAACATCAAGCAGTGTCCATACCCAGACAAATTGTATCTCATTCACTTCTGGCCAAACATAAACAGTAGAAAATAACCTTTCAATACCCCAAACTTTCCACGTTTTACCATTGATTGTCTCCAAGGATGTTTGAGCGACATCTCTATAACCATTGGTTATCCAAGATAAGGTGCAATCAGAATAGGATTTGTGCCTTGCAAATAGAATACCACCTATGCCAAGTTTATGTGAGATAGGCACAGACATGGAACCTGCTATAGACTTTCTTCCTTCCTCTGTTATTTCCCATTTTTGAGTATTTACCTGAATTTTGCAATTTTCGTGATTTGGATATTTCAACTGCACAAGCGAAGATAATTGTGGTGAAGGCGTTTTGGTGGGAATGGAAGTAGGTGATGAGGCTGGAAGAGTAAAAGTGCTTATAGGGTGAATAGGTGTCGAAGTCCCTGTATTACGAGGAACCAAAGTTGAAGACTCGCTAGTAACTGGTGTTGTGCTGGATGTACACGAAGAGATTGTTATTAAGACCAGCAATGTAAGAAGTTTTTTCATAGACATTTCGTTAAACGCCCAACGGTTTGCGTTACCTGCGCTGGGGCGGGGACGGCGAAGCCGTCCAACCAGAAAAATGATAAGGCGTAGAAAACTGCTTGGGATGTGCGCAGAATCCCCAGCGTCAGGTGCATGCTTTGTTGGGCTGTTTTCATCGGGCGCGCTCAAAAATTCTTCTCTAATAAGTGGCAGGGATTCGCGCTAGGATTTTATAAAGACGAGGTGCATGGCGTCAGGTGTGACGGCATGTTCGGTCAGCTTGTAACCAAGCTCAAGGAGGTTAATCCCATGATAAAGATGCTCGCCCGACCCAAGCACCATTGGCGCAATAGGGATATGCATTTCGTCAACAAGCCTCTCCCGCAGGTATTGCCGAATCACATTGACCCCGCCGAGGATGCGAACATCCTTTTCACCAGCCGCTTTGCGGGCGCGTTCCAATGCCATATGAATGCCTTCAGTAACAAAATGGAAAGTCGTTCCGCCTTCCATGGGGATGGAGGCTCTGGGATGATGAGTGAGTACGAAGACTGGAGCGTGATAGGGTGGGTTATCCCCCCACCATCCCTTCCAGCCATCATCAGTCCACGCACCGCGACTCAGCGTGAACATATTTCGCCCGAGAATCCACGCGCCTATATTGGAAAGGCCGCGCGCCGTAAACTCATCGTCTACTCCTTCCGTTCCTCCCTCCCCTTCATACAATTTGCGAAAGGTGGCAGTCTTGACCATCCAGTTGTGTAACTCTTCACCACCAACACCAAGCGGAGTATCAACGGCCTGGTTCGGGCCAGCACCGTAGCCATCTATTGATATGGTGAAATTGAGAATCCTGACTTTAGACATAAATAGCACTCCTCAATATTATTATTGCGGACAGCCCAACGGTTTGCGTTACCTGCGCTGGGGCGGGGACGGCGAAGCCGTCCAGCCAGAAAAATGATAAGGCGTGTGAAAATGCTAGAGATGACCGCAGAATCCCCAGCGTCAGGTGCACGCTTTGTTGGGTGGCTTTTATGAACGCAAGACTCATTGACTTTAAAAGAAACCACCTTGTCTATGATTTACTACTTTCATTATTAAGCAATTCATACAGAGTGCTGAAACGGTCAATACGCCACAGTTGCGCTAGTATTAAAACCACTGCTCCAAGCAGGCTTAACCAGAAATGAAGTTGATAAAGCCCAATTCCAATCATAATCATTCCCAAAATCCCAAGAATGATTAGCCATTTCTGAATCACATCATAATGTTTGGGAAGTTCGGAACGTTTGCTCAACCACAATTTTTCACCGTAAATTCCCTTGGATGCCCAATTACGAGGTGTATCAATCGGTGGAAAAACCAGTACGTTTAGATATAGCCAAATGATAACCAAGACAATTGGAATCCACGACCATGTGCCAATCCATACACGGCTCCAAACTGCAAGCATAAAAGCAGGGATTGCCGCAAATCGTGTCCAGACGCTCCAGGGATTCGCGTGCCTTTTCCACATATTATCGCTCATGTTTTGCATGTCTTTTATATCTCCAGTAACCGATAAGTTTTTTTACTGATTACTTTTTGAGAAAATTAATAACTTGATGAAGGCAGCCACCCAACGGTGAGCGTTACCCGCGGGTGGGTGGGATGAGACAACGCCGCTTTGCCGGAACCAGCTTGAAGCCAAGAAACTGCTCCAAAAACGCGCAGACTCCCACCCGTTGGGTGCACGCTGTGTTGGGTGCGTTTATTGAACGGAGAATACCAGACAATAGCTGTGGTCATAACCATATCCATATTTATCCCAGCACACTATGACTTCGCCATTAAAGTGCAACACCTGTGAAATTTCCTGGCCAATATCCCAAGCCAGGGTTGTCACTTGGCCATCCACTTTTAAATTGGAAACTTCTACAACAACCATTCCCGTCGACTTCATGTGTTTACGAAGTTGCTCGTAAATACTGTGAATATCGCGCAAATAGGCTTTGTAACCTTTGCCTTTGGCTTTATAACCTGTAAATGGATTCTCTGGGTGATTGTTTTTAGTCATGTAGGGTGGGGATGTAATTGAAAAATCAATCGCGGGGAGGTCAATGGTTGCTAATACTCGTGAATCTCCCTGAATGATATTTCCCGAATTGGACAGTTTGCTTCTCACAAAGTCGACCCTGTTTTGCTCTATCTCCACGCCGAGTGGAATCCGTCCCATACGTTCAGCAACAAGAAGTGTTGTACCAAAACCAGCAAAAGGATCAAAAATCACATCACCCACATGAGTATATTCTTCGAGAAAATGTTCAACCAAACTTTCTGGATAACGAACATCATCATCTTGGAAGACAGATGGGAGCGGATATTGATTTGACATTTTGAGATGGATATATGTTTTCATTCAAGTCAATATTGGACTAAATAGCTAAGCACCCAACTAGGTGTTTACCTGCAGTTTTGCGGTCTAACTGCTTATAGATTCCTCGCCGTCTAAGTCCCCTTGAGGAAATCCCCTAAATTAATGTAGGACATTAGGCGACCATAGGTTAAAATCCGATAAGCAAATTATACATACCGAATTCCCCAAAGTCAACAAAAAAAGCTCCATTCCCCGCTTCCCCCATTTTCAGGCAGGGTCTGGGTCTTACCATCCTGTATCCATCCTATATCCTCCCGCCTTCTACCTCCTGCCTTCTGCTTTCCGCCTTCTGCATACCGCCTTCCGCCTCCCGCCTTCCACCACCTGAAACCTGACACCTGAATCCTGACACTTGGGAGTCCCCCATGACCGATACCGACGTCTTCATCATCTCCGCCGTCCGCACTGCCATCGGCGCAGGCAAAGAAACGGGCGCCCTCCATCCCCTCCAGCCCGTCGAACTGACCGCCCTCGTCATGCGCGCGGCCGTCGAACGCGCGGGCGCCGACCCCTCCCGTCTCGACGATGCCATCTGGGGCGTCGTAACCCCCATCAACGATCAGGGCGGCAACCTGGCGCGGCTCGGCGTCCTCAAAGCGGGCTTCCCCGTCCACGTCCCCGCCGTCAGCCTCAACCGCATGTGCGGCTCCAGCCAGCAGGCCGTCCACTTCGCCGCACAAGCCATCCTCGCCGGCGACGCCGACCTCATCCTCGCAGGCGGCACCGAAATGATGTCCCACCAGCCCCTCGGCGCAGACTACCCCTCCGCCTGGCCCGACGTCGGCCATCCCATCATCCATCAAGGACTCAGCGCCGAACTCATGGCCGAAAAATGGCATCTGACCCGTGACGAACTGGACGACTACGCCTACGACTCCCACATCAAAGCGGGACGCGCCCTCGACGCGGGACACTTCACCGACCAGATCGTCCCCGCTTCACTCCCGACGGGGGAGCGGGTCGCTGTTGACCAGGGCGTTCGCCGTCCCCCCGACCGCGAGCGGATGCGCACCCTCAAACCCGTCTTCAAAGAAAACGGCCTCGTCACCGCGGCCAACTCCAGTCAGGTCAGTGACGGGGCCGCGGCCCTCCTCCTCGCTTCCGCCTCCGCCGTCGGACGGTACAACCTCAATCCCCTCGCGCGCGTCGTCGCCCGAGTCGCGGTCGGCTCTGATCCCACCCTCATGCTCGACGGCGTCATCCCCGCCACGCGCAAAGTCCTCCAGCGCGCAAGTCTCACCCTCGCCGACATGGACGTGATCGAGATCAACGAAGCCTTCGCCTGCGTCCCGCTCGCCTGGGCCAAAGAGTTCCACCCCGACCCGGCCAAAGTCAACCCCAACGGCGGTGCCATCGCCCACGGACACCCGCTCGGCGCCACAGGCACCATCCTGATGACAAAACTCGTCCACGAGTTGACGCGCACCCGCGGCCGCTACGGCCTGCAAGTCATGTGCATCGGCCACGGCCAGGCCACCGCCACAGTGATCGAAAGAGTATGAACCTCACAGCCCTGAGCGGAGGAGCATGCTCTTTGCTCCGTAGTCGAAGGGCGATAGATTAGAAAGAATAACATGCCATACTACGCCTATATTCTCAAATGTGCTGATGGTTCATTTTACACAGGAAGCACTGGTGATTTATCAAAACGTCTTTGGGA
The DNA here is from genome assembly GCA_049324715.1 of Chloroflexota bacterium. Classification (GTDB taxonomy): domain Bacteria; phylum Chloroflexota; class Anaerolineae; order Anaerolineales; family Villigracilaceae; genus Denitrolinea. The sequence continues at coordinate 7,595 of JBMOMR010000001.1, forward strand.
GCATGAACAAGGCTTGAGCGGCGAGGCTTATACGTTTTCGCGCAGGCCCGTTGAATTGGTTTGGAGTTGCGAGTTTCCGCTTTACAAAGAAGCCTTGTTTGTAGAGTATCAGATCAAAGGCTGGAGCCGTGCAAAAAAGGAATCTCTAATTCACGGCGATTGGAATGGAATTCACGAGATTGTGAAAGCGGAGCGAAAAACGCGAGAGAAGAAAAAACGTGCATAAAGTTATATTGTTCTGAGCGGAGGGGCCGAGTGCAAGTCGAGGGAACGAGGTCGAAGGGCAAGACCATGGAACAACGCTTGCACTTGAGACCGCCCTTCGACTGCGGGAGTACCCTCCGCTCAGGGCGGCGAGTTAAATCGAAACGGCGCACCATGCAAGTGCGCCGTTCTTTCTTCTTTCATCTATCTTCTTATTTCGGTGTTGGCGTCGGCGTCTTCGTCCCGGGCTTGGGTGTTTGCGTCGCCGTGGGCGTGCGCGAGGGAGTGGGCGTCCGCGAGATCGTCGGCGTCACCGAGGGAGTGCTGAACGATTCCAGACGTTCGCGCGCCTCCGTCCGCCACGCGGCAGGGACGGCCTCCGCAGGCAGGGCCAACAGCGCCTCCCAATCGCGTTTGGCGCCTGCGAACTGTCCCCCCATCGCATCCTGTGACTTGGCACGCCAGTAATAAACCTGTGCGCGCTGCTCGTCGGTCTCTGCCAATCTAAAAGCCACCTCCGCCTGGAGGAAGGCGTTCCCGAACTTCTCATCCAGCATATAGGCGCGCGTCAGTCCGATCTGTGCCTCGAACGATTCGGGATAGGTGAGGATGGCCACGCGCAATTCGTAGATCGCCTGCGGCCCCACACCCAGTTCGAGATAGGTCAGGCCGCGATACATGCGCGCCAGCGGATCGTTTTCCAACTCGATGGACGCGTCCAGTTTTTCGAGGGCGGTCTCGTAATCCCCGTTCATGTAACTCAATTTACCTTGCAGGAAGAGCGTGGTCACATTTTCTTCGGCGTAGGTCACGTACGTTCGCAGGGCTTCCATCGCCTCGTCGGTCTGGCCGCTGGCGGCGTACGCGTCGCCGAGGATCAGATAGACAGGCACGAGGGTGATGTCCAAATCCTTGGCGTGTTCGGCGGATGCGAGCGCGCGTTCTGGGTCGCCCAGCGCGAGATACGCGCGGGCGTATTCATAATGAAGGAGCGCCGAGTCAGGGACGAGCGCTTCGGCGGCCTTCAGATCGTCCAGTGCGCCTTCGGGGTCATCGCGGTCGGTCTTGTAGGCCGCGCGGACGAGGTAGCCCTCGGCAAAGGCGGGATCTTTCTCGATGGCGGCATCGAGATCCTCGATGACGTTCGTATTCGGGTTGAGCGCCAGTTGGACACGCGCCCGCCCCACGTACGCGGGACCGAAATTCGGGTTCAGCGTCAGGGCCTTTTCGTAGGCTTCCAGCGCCTCCACGTATTTTTCCTGGAAGCGATACGCCTCGCCGATGAAGAACCACGGGTCCGCGGATTGCGGCTCGACCGCCGCGATCTGTTCCATGAACTGGATGACCTCGTCCCAACTGCCGCGGTTGTAGGCGTTGCTGGCGGCGCGGAACATGTCACCCGATTCGGGTTGGCGCGGCGTGGGATTGTAGAGCGGCGTGGGCGTGTACGTGGCGGAGAGCAAAGCCCACAGCGGCGTCGGGCCGACGTAGGTGGGCGAGGGACGCGCGGTGGCGTTCAGCGCGGTGGGAGTCAATGTGAAGGTGGGGGAGGGGCCGAATGTGTTGGTGGGGACGGCCGTCGTGCGCGGGATGTAAGGCAGGACGAACATGAAGAAGACCAGTCCGCACAAGGCGAGTCCCACGATGCCCAATCCTCCGAGACGGACCAGCGGCCGCGAGAAGAAGGGTTTCACTTCCTTCGGGCGTTCGTGCGCCAGGATGAGTTGCTCCTCCCACGCGCGCGGATGGTTCACCGGGAACGGCTGGACGTTCTCATCGGGCGGAAGCGCTCCGAGCAGGATCAAGCCTCGTTTGGCTGTCCCGTTTTCGGGGTCGAGTCGAAGCGCCGTTTGCAGGCAGTAGACGCGTTCCTTGGCGGTCTCCACCGCGGCACTCATCCAGACCCAATAGTTGACGTTGTTCTGGTCCGTCTTGAGCAGGCGGGTGAGCAGGTCTTTGGCATGTGGACGGTCGCCTGTGCGCAGGGACTCGACCGCTTCCTGGAATAGGGTGTCTACTTCCTCGGGCATGATTGCATTTTATCAGAGATTCATCTTGCGTCTCTTGAATGTCTATGCTAAAATCTTGCTCGCACGGCAACTCAATATCGAAAGCGACGAGAACTGGGTAGCCCCCAGTTTTCTGCTTGTATAAAGGAAAATCACGGAGTAAGGTACCAGCATGACAACCGCGCCAAAAACGCCAAAGAATGAATTCGCTCTCGCATTCAACGAAGTACTCGAAGACAAGCAATTGCCCAAGGATGTCATCCTCGCGGCGATCGAGTCTGCCATGGTTTCGGCCTATCGGCGGGCTGTCAACGCGTCCACCGCACAGCAGGTAGAGGCCAAACTCGACCCCGATACGGGCAAGGTGACCATCTTTGCCGAGAAGGAAGTGGTCGAAGATATCGTGGATGACCGCACCGAAGTGCTTTTGGAGGAGGCCCGCAAGGTCAACCCCGAAGTGCAGTTGGGCGACATGGCCCTCGTGGAAACGACTCCCGCGGACTTTGGGCGGGTCGCGGCGCAAACGGCGCGTCAGGTTATTCAGCAGAGAATTCGCGAAGCGGAACGCAGTGTGCAGTTGGAATATTTCCAGCGGCAGGTTGGCGAGATTGTCAGCGGCGTGGTGCAGGCTTCCAACCCGGTACAAGGGGTGACGATCGGTCTCGATATGAAGGCCGAGGGCAGTATGCCCAACAACCAAAAGGTGCCCGGCGAACGCTTCAAGGTGCACGACCGCCTGCGCGCTGTCGTCCTCGAAGTGAAGGACGGACCGCGCGGCCCACAGATCATCCTCTCGCGTGCGCATCGCAACTTCCTGCGCCGCCTGCTGGAGAACGAAGTCCCCGAGATCTATCACGGCATCGTCGAGATCCGTGCCATCGCCCGCGAACCGGGTGCGCGCGCCAAAGTGGCTGTGCTTGCCACCCAGCCCGGCGTGGACGCGGTGGGTGCCTGCGTGGGCATCAAGGGTGTCCGCATTCAGGCCATCGTCAAGGAACTGCACGACGAGAAGATCGACATCATCCAATGGGACGCCGATCCCGTGGTGTACATTTCCAAAGCCATCAGCCCGGCGCGCGTCAACGGCGTGTATCTCTCTGAGAACGCGGAGGGGAACAAGACAGCCACCGTGGTGGTCGGCGAGGATCAACTCAGCCTCGCCATTGGCCGTGACGGACAGAACGCCCGTCTCGCCGCCAAACTGACGGGATGGCGCATCGACATCAAATCCCTGCCCGAGGCCGCGGCAGATTCCCTCCAGAAATTGAAATCGGATGCCGAACTCGCCGCGCTCCTGCCGGCCGTGGTGGAGAGCATTCCTGCCATCGAAGAGATCCTGCTCAAGAAGGCGGAGAATCGTCCCGTCACGCCCGAGGAGTTCGCCCAACTGACCCAGTTCGTGGACCGCGTGGAGCGGCGCACCATCCAGATCAAGGAAGAGGCCGCTCGCGTGGTGGAAGAGAAGAACGCCGCCGCGCGTTCCGATATCCCCGAGGCGGCTTTCGGCATGAAGCTCGAAGAGGCTGGCATCAAGGAGCACATCTTCAACATTCTGACCGAAGCGGGCTTCGAGACGGTGGGCGGTCTGATGCTTTCGCTCAAGACCGAACAGGACAAGGTTCTTGGCCTGGCGGGCATTGGTCCGAAGGCCATGCAAAACATCGAAGAGGCCCTGGCGGCGCTGAAGTTCCCCGAGGCCGAAGCGCCGGTCGAAACGGTCGCCCAGCCCGAGGTTGGCGCTGAGGTGGGTCAAAGCGTCACGGAAGATGCGGCCCCGGTTGCCCAGGCCGAGGCAGTTGTCGAGGTCGCGCCCACAGCAGAGGAAGAAGTCAAGCCAGAGCAGGAGGCCATCAAGGAAGAAGCCGAAGAACCCGCCATGAAGGACGGCGTCTCGCTCGAGACGATGTTCTCGTTCAACCCCGAGACGTTCGGTTCCACCGGTGAAGAAGAGTCCGAAAGCGACGATGGCAAGAAGAAGGGCAAGAAGAAGGGTAAGAAGAAGAGCGTCGAACTGGAATTCGACGAGAACCTGGGCGAAGTGGTCAGCCGCAAGAAACACAAACGCGGCGACGAAACCTGGGAAGAAGAGTAATTTTCCCCACACCCCGCCTCTTTCTTTGAGAGAGGCCGGGTGAGGGCAAAGGATATGACCGCGAAACCTGTCAAACGCGTGAAGCACGTTCCCCAGCGGACTTGTGTGGGTTGCCGCACTGTGCTGGCGAAACGGGAACTCGTCCGCATCGTGCGGACCCCGGATGGGGTTCGCGTGGATCTGACGGGTAAACTAACTGGACGCGGCGCCTACCTGCACAACCAGCGTTCCTGCTGGGAACGCGGTTTGCGAGGCGCCCTGGCCCATGCCCTGAAAACCGAGTTAACTCCCGTAGACCGGGAGCGGCTGGAAGAGTTTGCACAGTCGCTTCCCGAAGAATCCTCCACGGACGCACCGGCCATGTGAATCGGTAAGCCGTCCTTGTCTTGGCTGGCACGCTCCGTGGGATCTCTGCTCCGGCAGAGTTTGGACTGTATTTCAACGAAGGAGGTGTCCCATGAGCGAGAACGGACACAGAATCGAACTGCCCGCAAACATTGTCATCCGAGACCTGGCCCAGATCGTCGAAAAAAGCCCGATCGAGATCATCAAAAAACTGATGACGAATGGTGTGATGGCGACCATCAATCAGTCCGTGGATTTTGACACGGCGGCGATCGTGGTGGCCGAATATGGATTCGAGGCCGTCCCCGAGGAGATCGTGGAGGCCCCGAAGGAAGAGGTGGGCGAGGTTCCGCTCTGGCGTCAGATGATCGCAGGGGAGGAGCAGTCCCTGCTCAAGAACCGCGCTCCCGTGGTCACCATCCTTGGTCACGTGGACCACGGCAAGACCTCCCTGCTCGACGCGATCCGTCAAACGGACGTGGCCGCGGGCGAGGCGGGCGGCATCACCCAGCACATCGGCGCCTATCAGGTGGAACAGAAGAGCCGCCTCATCACCTTCCTCGATACGCCCGGTCACGCCGCATTCACGGCCATGCGCGCCCGTGGTGCGCAGGGCGCGGACGTGGTCGTCCTCGTCGTCGCGGCGGACGATGGGGTGATGCCCCAGACCAAGGAGGCCATCGCGCACGCCAAGGCGGCGCGCGTCCCGATCATTGTGGCGCTCAACAAGGTGGATAAGGCCAATGCCAATCCCGAACGCGTAAAACAACAACTGGCAGAACAGGAACTCGTCCCCGATGACTGGGGCGGTTCGACGCTCGTCGTTCCCGTATCTGCCAAACAGAAACAGGGCATCAGCGACCTGCTGGAAGCCATCCTGTTGGTGGCCGACAACACCGACATCCGCGCCAACCCGGGCGGCAAGGTGATTGGCACCGTCATCGAAGCGGAACTGGACAAGACCAAGGGCGTGGTCGCCACGCTCCTCGTCCAGAACGGGACGCTCCAGACCGGCGACGTGGTCGTGGCAGGGACGGCCTTTGGCCGTATCAAAGCCATGACCGACTTCCGCGGCAAACCGCTCAAGAAGGCGGGACCGTCCACCCCGGTGCTGGTGATGGGCCTCTCCGATATGCCCTCCGCCGGTGACTTGTTCGAGACCACCGCCACCGACCGCGAAGCGCGCGAGATTGTCACCGAGCGCGCCGATGCCATCAAGAAGAAATCGCAGGAGCGCAGGAAAGTCTCGCTCGAAGACCTGTTCTCTGCGTACGAAAAGGGCGAAGCGAAATCGCTCAACCTTGTCCTCAAGGCCGATGTGCAGGGTTCGCTCGAACCCATCCTCGGCGAGTTGGATAAATTGGGCAAGGGCGAGATTACCATCAACGTGCTTTACGCCGAAACAGGCAACATCGGCGAAAATGACGTGATGCTCGCCTCTGCCTCGAAAGCCTTCATCCTAGGATTCAACGTCCAGGCAGAAGTGGCCGCTCGTCGTCTCGCGGAAGCGGAGGGCGTGGATATCCGTCTTTATGACATCATTTATCGTTTGACAGAAGATATCGAAAAAGCGCTCAAAGGCATGCTCGCGCCCGAATTCGTGGAGCGGATCATTGGCAAGGCGCAGGTGCTGCGAGTCTTCCCCATTTCCAAGGTCGGCAAGATCGCAGGCTGCCGCGTGATCGAAGGCGAGATGCGGCGAAACGGCAAGGTCCGCATGAAGCGCGGCGTCGACATCGTGTTCGAAGGTGAATTGTCCTCGCTCAAGCACGAGAAGGATGACGTGCGCGAAGTCCGCACCGGGTTCGAATGCGGCGTGGGGCTCAAGAACTTCCACGACATCGAGCAAGGTGACATCATCGAGTGCTACGTACTGGAGAAGTCGGAGTAACTCCTTAGTTCGTACTGCGTATTTCGTATTACATTACGAAATACGCAGTACGCAATAGGTTTCCCATGCCATCAGGAATTCGCCTCCAACGCATTGCGGATCGAATCCGCCAGGAATTCTCGGAGATGCTCGTCCGCGAGATCAGTGACCCGCGCCTCGAGTTCGTCTACGTGACGGACGTGAAGGTGGATCGGGAACTGGCCTACGCGGACGTGTTCGTCTCCGCAGTGGAGGGACGCGAGCGCAGCAAGGAAGTTTTGCTCGGCCTCGAAAGTGCCAGCGGCTTCATCCGTCGGACTTTGGCCGGGCGCGTGGACCTGCGCGTCTTTCCCCGCCTCCGCTTCCACTGGGATCCCACGCCCGAGAACGCCGACCAAATCGAAAAGAAACTGGCCGAGTTGCGGGCGAAAAAAAAGGTTTGAATTAGATAAGTGGCATTTCTTAATGTGCCATTTACAAAAAGGCAGTACAATAAATACGAAAAAGGAGAGATAGCAAAAACGTTAATGTAACGTGGGCTAAAGTAAAAATTTATGGAAAGTGCGATCATCAAACAAGTTGGGGAGCGTCTCAAATCGGCGCAGAGTATTCTCATTGCATCTCATGTCCGCCCGGATGGTGACGCCATTGGCGCGTTGCTAGGTTTGGGTTTGGCGTTACAAGACGCGGGAAAGACCGTCCAGATGGTTTTGCAGGACGGGGTGCCCGCGTCCTTTCATTTTTTGCAAGGTTATGAAAAAGTCCAGAAAGAACCGAAAGGAGAATGGGACACCTTCATCTCGGTGGACTGCGCCGATTTCAAACGTCTCGGCAAACCATTCGAGTCCATCCGCAAGCCCGATATCAACATAGACCATCACATCACCAATGAAAAGTTTGGGACGTTGAATCTCATCATCGGCGAAGAAGTGGCCACCTCGGCCATTCTCACCGACTGTCTGTCTCAGTGGGGACTGGAGATTTCCCAACCCATCGCGAACGCCTTGCTGACCGGCATCGTTACCGATACGCTTGGGTTCCGCACCGCCAACACCACACCCGAATCGCTTCGACAGGCCGCTCTGTTGATGGAACGCGGCGCGAACCTGCCCGAACTCTACATGCGCTCGCTCGTGCGGAAGTCCTATCCCGCGGCGCGCTACTGGGGTGCGGGACTGTCCAGCCTCGAACGCTCGGACGGACTCGTCTGGGGCACGCTGACCCTCGCCGACCGAAAGTCCGCGGGCTACGGCGGCAACGATGACGCCGACCTCATCAACATGATCTCCGCCATTGACGGCCCCAAAGTGGGCATGATCTTCGTGGAGCAGAGTGACGGGCACGTCAAAATTTCGTGGCGTGCGCTCGAAGATGGGTACAACGTCGCAAAGGTCGCAAAACACTTCAACGGCGGCGGTCACGCCGCGGCGGCCGGGGCGGATATCCCCGGCAAATTGAGCGAGATCCAGCCCCTCGTCCTGAAAACGACGCGGGAAATGCTGGGTCTTAAGTAATTCTTTCCAAATCTGATAAGTTTGGTAGAATATAAACGTGGCTGGTTTCAGCCACCCATCTCCAGGAGGAATAAGTAATGAACAGTCAGGATGTCAAGAACGCCATCTCCGGTGTCCTCGTAGTGGACAAACCCGTGGGCATGACGTCGCACGATGTTGTGGAAGCCATACGGCGTGGGACGGGCATCCGCCGCGCCGGGCATACTGGCACGCTGGACCCGCGCGCTTCGGGCGTGCTGGTCATTCTCGTCGGCCCGGCTGTGCGTCTGAGCGAGTACGTTTCCGCCTCAGACAAGCGCTATCAGGCCATCATCCGCCTCGGCTCCAGCACCGACACGTTCGATGCGGACGGGAAGTTCGTCCAGTCGAACCAGCCGGTCAACGTGACGGAAGAGCAGTTCGAGAAGATCCTCAAGAATTTCGAAGGCGAGATCGAGCAGACTCCCCCGCCGTATTCCGCCGTCAAAGTGGGCGGACGCCGCGCCTACGACATGGCGCGCCAGGGCGAGGAAGTCTCACTGGAACCGCGCAAGATCCAGGTGCATCACCTCGAGGTGCTCGAATGGGCGCCGCCCGAAGTGGTGGTGGATGTGCATTGCTCCAGCGGCACCTACGTCCGCTCGCTGGCGAACGACATCGGCGTCCAACTTGGAACGGGCGCGTATCTCGTCGGCCTGCGCCGCACCAAGAGCGGACGCTTCAGCCTGCGCGATGCCACGCCTCTCCGCAAGTTGCAGGAAGCCTTCCAGGCGGGCAACTGGTACCAGTTCCTCATCCCCGCCGCCGAGGCGCTCGCCGATTGGCCCGCCGTGGAACTGAATCCCGACGAGGTCGAGGAAGTCCGCCACGGTCATCGCGTGAAGGCCGCCGCGGAAGCGGAACAGCCCCAACTGGTGCGCGGCGTCAGTGCCGCGGGCGAGTTGATCGCCCTGATGATCCCCGCCGCCGGCGAAGACGGTTCCGCCGAATGGCAGCCCAAAAAGGTGTTCTTCACCAGCGAAGCCAAGGGCGAAGAATAAATTAGTCCAGAAACCCGTTTTCCGCCGAAGGCGAGAAAACGGGTTTTTGCCTCGAACATCCCGTGCAACATTACCGTTCCCTCGCCGACGTTTCGATCCAAAATGCCTGGCTGACCATTGGCGTTTTTGACGGCATTCATCGCGGTCACCAGGCCATCCTTAAGGAACTCGCGGCAGGCGCACATCAAAATGGCGCGCCTGCCGTTCTGCTTACCTTCGACCCGCACCCCGCCGTCATCCTCGCGGGACGGGATATCAAACTGCTGACCACGCCCGACGAACGCGCCGCGCTCGCCTCTTCCCTGAACGTGGACGCGGTCATCACCCATCCCTTCGACCGGTCGGTGGCGGACAGTTCCGCGCACGAATTCATGGCTCTCTTGAAGCAGAATCTCGGTTTGAGTCACCTGCTCATTGGCTACGATTTTGCGCTCGGAAAGAACCGCGAAGGCAACGCCCAACGCCTGACCGAACTCGGCCGCGAACTCGGATACACCACCAAAATCATGACCGCCGTCAGCGACGAGAGCGGCGTCATTTCCTCCACGGAGATCCGCAAACTCGTCTCGGTGGGAAGCGTGGATGCGGCCGCGAATCTGCTTGGACGCCCGTACACGCTTTCGGGTCCCGTCGTCCACGGGGATGGACGCGGGCGCAGGATCAACATCCCAACCGCGAACGTCGCCTACCCTAAATCCAAACTCCTGCCCGCCAACGGGATCTACGCCTGCCGCGTCCGCCTCGGCGCGGACCTGTACGCAGCCGCGACCAACATCGGCTACAACCCCACCTTCACCCCCGACAAGCGCACCGCCAACGTGGAGGCGCACATTTTGGATTTCGACCGCGACCTCTATGGCGAGACGTTGACCATCGAATTCGTCGCGCGCCTGCGAGACGAAGCGAAATTCAATTCGGTGGACGCGTTGCTGACACAGATCCACGCGGATATCGAACAGACGCGAAAGATCATCAGTTTGGAATCCAGAAGTTCTACTTCTGGATAACCGTTTCCAAAAGTGGAACTTTTGGATTCCTTCTCTCTCCACTGGTAACAAATCGGGGATTGGGGTTGTCCTCTTGATATCATTGCTTTATTGAAAAGCGAGGTTTACATGTTCCCCCTGGATCAAGACCGCAGAAAAGAAGAAGAACGCGTCCGCAAGGAAGGACGCCTGCCGCCCGGCCAATCGTTGACGTTGAAATTTCCCGTCCTACATTACGGACCTGTCCCGCCGTTCAACGCCTCCACGTGGAATTTCCGCGTGTGGGGAGAAGTGGACGAGGAGAAGACCTGGTCGTGGGACGAATTCAATCAACTACCGCGGGCCAAAATTCAGATGGACATCCACTGCGTGACGCGCTGGAGCAAGTTCGACACGGTCTGGGAGGGAGTCTCGGTGAAGGCTCTCGTGGACGGCGGCCTCATCAAGATTAAGCCGACCGCCACGCATGTGATGCAGCACGCGGAATACGGATTCACCGTCAACCTGCCGCTGGAGGTGGTGCTGGCGGAGAACTTCCTGCTCGCGACCCACCTGAACGGCGAGCCGATCACACCCGACCACGGCTATCCCCTGCGCGGGGTGGTGGGATTCATCCCGAGCCGCGAGAACCTGGAGACGCCTTACTTCTGGAAGGGTGCCAAGTGGCTGCGCTCGCTGGAGTTCATGCCGCGTGACCGCGAAGGTTTTTGGGAGCAGGCGGGCTATCACAACCGCGCGGATGTGTGGAAGGAAGAGAGAATGGGTTAAGCAAATCGGACGAGGTACAAGGCCTCGTCCGATTTTTTTTTTATTCTGGCAGGGCGGTTATCCCCATCTCCAGGTCGTCCCGTCTTTGCTGTCTTCGATGGTGACGCCCAGTTCCTTCAAGCGGTCGCGGATCAGGTCGGACATGGCCCATTGCTTTTGCTTGCGGGCTTCGGTGCGGACTTCGATCAGCAGGTTGATGAATGGGTCGGCATCGGCAGAGCCTTTTTTGTCTTGCAGGCGCAGGCCGAGGACACCCGTCAGCGTGCGGAGCATGTTTTGCGCGGCGAGGAGTTGTGCGTCCGTCGCGCCGCCATCCCGTGCGGTGTTGATGGCTTTGACCAGTTCGAACAGTGCGGCGATGGCTCCCGCGGTGTTGAAGTCGTTGTCCATCGCTTCGGTGAAATTGGCGCGGGCCGCGTCGGATGCGTCGGCGAGGAGTTGGATGGCTTCGGGGTTGAGTCCGCTCGTCCCTTCGGCGGCGCGACCCGCCCGAAGTCCAGATTTGAGGCGTTCGACGTTTTTCTGCGCGGCGTCCAGCGTCTCGTCGTTGAACATGAGCGGCGCGCGGTAGGTCCCGTTCAGGACGAGCATCCGCATCACGTCTGCGTCGCGCTTGGAGAGGAACTCCTTGATGCTGACGATGTTGCCCAGCGACTTGGACATTTTTTCGCCGCCGAGTTGCAACATGCCGTTGTGCATCCAGTAACGGGAGAAGGGCTTGCCCGTGTAGGATTCGCTCTGGGCGATTTCGTTTTCGTGGTGCGGGAAGATGAGGTCGTTGCCGCCGCCGTGGATGTCGATCTGTTCGCCGAGTTCGGCCAGGTTCATGGCGGAGCATTCGATGTGCCAGCCCGGGCGACCATGACCCCACGGACTCTCCCAGAACGGCTCGCCGGGTTTGACGGCTTTCCACAGGGCGAAGTCCATCGGGTGTTCTTTTTGCTCTTCCACTTCGATGCGCGCGCCCGCTTGCATATCTTCCAGTTTGCGGCCTGAGAGTTTGCCGTAATCCTTTTCCTTGGTGACGCGGAAATACACGTCGCCGTTGGCCGCGGGGTAGGCGTAGCCTTTTTCGATCAGTCCTTCCACCATGCCGATGATCTCTTTCATGGTCTGCGTGGCGCGCGGGTTGGACGTGGCGGGCAGGATGTTGAGGTCGAGCAGGTTTTGGCGGTAATCGTCAATGTAACGCTGGGCCAGCGCGAAGGGATCCTCGCCGAGGGCGTTGGCGCGGGCGATGATCTTGTCGTCCACGTCGGTGAAGTTCATGACGTGCTTGACCTTGTAACCGCGGAACTCGAGGTAGCGGCGGATGATATCGAACACCAGCGCGGACATGGCGTGACCGACATGCGCGTCGTTGTAGACGGTAACGCCGCAGACGTACATCTTGACCACGCCCGGCTCGATGGTCTGGAATTCTTCGGTTTTGCGGGTGAGGGTGTTATAGACTCGCAACATGGTGAAACCTTTTCTGTCAGTGGTTTAAACGTCCGCCCGAAGGCACATGGCTTAAATGGAACCGCGAAGCATTAGCCGCCAGGACCGATTCCTTTGCGACTATTTTACTTCGCGGTCAAATACATGTGCAATGATAGATTTGCATTTACCAGTTTACCTGTGTACCTGTTTACTTCTTTTTCTTACCGTTCTTGTCTTCTTCCACGCGGGCGAAGATCATCCGTCCCGCCGCGGTCTGCAGGATCTTGGAGACGGTCACTTCGCGGTACTCGCCGATGACGTCCTTGCCGTTCTCGACGACGACCATCGTGCCATCGTCCATGTAGCCCACGCCCTGTCCATACTCCTTGCCTTCCTGGATGACGTTGATGCGCAGGACTTCGCCCGGCAGGACCACGGATTTGACCGCGTTGGTCAACTCGTTGATGTTGAGGATGGTGACGCCCTGCAGTTCGGCCACACGGTTCAGGTTGTAATCGTTGGTCAGGATCGGACATTTGAGTTGGCGCGCCAGCACGACAAGTTTGTCGTCCACTTCGCGCACCCCGTCCACGTCAATGTCACTGACGCGGGTCATCACGTTGGGGAGTTTTTGCAGTTCGGCGATCGTCTCCATGCCGCGGCGGCCGCGGGCGCGGCGCAGCCCGTCGGGGGAATCGGCGATGTATTGCAGTTCGTTCAGCACGAAGCGGGGGATGAGGAGCGTCCCGGGCAGGAAACCCGTCTTGGCAATGTCGCCCACTCGCCCGTCAATGATGACGCTGGTGTCGAGCAGGATGTTGCGGTTGAGATTCGTCCACGAGGAGGAACCGCCGCCCTCGCCGCCGCGTCCACTGAGCGAACTCAGAAGTCCCATGATATCGCCCTGGCGCATCACAAAGAGCGAGACGCCGAAGTAAGAGAAGATCAGCACACCGACAAATGGCAGGATACCCCCGAAGGGGTCGGGCAGAAGCGAGAGCGGAAAGGCCAGCAGGGCCGCCGTCAGCAGGCCGACGACCAGGCCAATCAGTCCCGCGAAGAGCGTCTCCGCGGCCATGCGTCCAAGCGCGGAGCGGAGCGCGCGCGCGGGGCGGGTGGTCAGGTAGGGCGTGAGCACAAAGCCCACCAACCCACCGACCAGGCCGAGTCCGAGCACGTAAACCAGCACATCTTCCTGATAGCCAATGGCCAGTTCCTGACCTGCATACCCCCCAAGAAACCCGAGCACAAGCATCCCAACAAAGCGAAGAAAAAAGTCCATGCTCATAAGACCTCCAAATAATGAATAGAATAAGTTCACCTTCATCATAGCACGGCTGTATCCCTTCGTCAATTAGAACGGGATAAGAGCAAGGCGAAAGAGCGAATTTTTGAATTGCCCTCTTTGCCGTTATGGATATAATGGACGTCTATGGCAATCGACCGTTTTGGACGCAATATCCATTATCTGAGAATCAGTCTTACCGATCACTGCAATCTGCGCTGTGTTTACTGTATGCCCGAGGATCAGACCTTCCGCCCCAACGCGGAACTGATGCAGGATGACGAAATTCACCTGTTCACCAGGCTCTTCGCGTCTTTGGGCTTCGACAAGATCCGACTGACTGGCGGTGAGCCGACCGTGCGCGCCAACATTGTGGACATCGTGCGCGGAATCGCCCACACCGAAGGCATCCGCTCCGTTTCCTTGACGACGAACGGGGTACTCCTCTCCAGGCTGGCGCGCCCCCTGGCGGACGCGGGCCTCCACCGCGTCAATATCTCGCTCGATACGCTCAACCCCGACAAGTTCAAGCGACTGACACGCTGGGGCAAACTCGAGGACGTCTGGAGCGGCATCCTCGCCGCCGAACAGGCGGGACTGACCCCCATCAAACTCAACGCGGTGGTCGTCCGCGGCTACAACGAGGATGACGTGGTGGACCTTGCCCGTCTCACTGTTGACCACAACTGGCAGATCCGCTTCATTGAAATGATGCCCTTCGCGGGCGTGACGGACGTGCAAACAGGGCAGGTGGTCACCGCCGAGGAGATCAAGGAACGCATCGAAGATTCCCTCGGCGATATGCAGGTCGCCAACGGCGGCAAACTGGACGGCGAAGCGCGTCTCTTCCAAGTGCCCAACGCAAAGGGCAATGTGGGCTTCATCTCCTCCGTCACCCAGCCGTTCTGCTCGTCCTGCACCCGTGCCCGCCTTACCGCGGACGGACGTCTGCGTCTCTGCCTCCTGCGCGAAAAAGAAGTGGACCTGCTTACCCCCTTGCGGGCGGGCGCGTCGCTCGACGATCTCCGCCATCTCATCCTTGATGGCGTCTGGGAAAAGCCCTGGGGTCATGGCCTGGCCGAGGGCGTCATTCCTCTCAACCGCGTGATGAACGAAATAGGAGGTTGAACGTTAAACGTGTAACGTTCAACAAAAAATATGCTTTCACCCAACGGAATTAAATCCATCCTCTTCGACCTCGACGGTACGCTCCGTCTCCACACGCCCAAGGGCAGTGACGTTTTTAACACCTATGGCCTCTCGCTCGGCCTGCCTCTCCATCCTGAAGACATCACCCGCGCCGCACGCTGGGAACATTACTATTTTGCCAATTCGCCAGAGATCAAAGCCGATAACGAAAAATATAGAAACCAGAAATTCGAAAACGACTCGTTCTGGATCAACTTTGGCAGGCGCCGTCTCATCGCGTTGGGATGTTCCTCCGCCCAGGCCGTGGAACTCGCCCCGCAATTTTCCGCGCATTTGTCAGAGAACTATAAGCCGCAAGTCCACGTGCCCGAGGGCGCGCCCGTCCTGCTCAAGGATCTCAAAGAGGCAGGCTTCATCCTCGGATTGGTCTCCAACCGCGACGAACCGTTCGATGTGGAACTCGAGGAACTGGGACTGCGCGAATTCTTCCAGTTCACGCTGGCGGCGGGCGAAGTGAACTCCTACAAACCCGACCGCGCCATCTTCGACGAAGCCGTCAAACGCGCGGGGACATCCGCTTCTGAGACGATGTACGTGGGTGATAACTATTTCGCGGATATCGTCGGCTCGCGTCGCGCGGGACTTCGACCCGTGCTCTACGACCCGATCCGTCTCTTTCCAGACGCGGGATGCCCCGTCGTCACCGCGTTCGATCAAGTGACAGCGTTGCTGTAAATATCCCAGAAACCCGTTTTCCGCAAGAAAACGGGTTTCTCGAATAAGGAGACTCTTATGGCTTGGGAACGAAAACTCATGCGGACGGTCCGCGTCCGCAACTCGCAGGCGCGCGGCGTGCTTGCCAATTTATTGACCGCCATCTCGGAAGCGGGAGCCAACATCGGCGGCATCGAAATGCTGACCGAGACCTCGCACAACGTCGTGCGCGACATCACCATCTACGCGGAGGACGAGGCGCACATCGAACGCATCATCGAAGCCATGCGCGCCAACGAGGGAACAAAAATCCTGCAGGTGCGCGACGAGGTGTTGGAGTTGCATCAGAAAGGCAAAATCGCCATCCGTTCGCGCTTCCCCATCGACTCGCTGTCCACGCTGCGGCGCGTCTACACCCCAGGTGTGGCGGACGTGTGCCGCAAGATCGCCGCGGACCCGTCGCTCGCATGGACGTACACCAGCATCAGTCACATGGTCGCCATCGTCACCGATGGGACGGCGGTTTTGGGATTGGGCGACATCGGTCCGCTGGCGGGGATGCCCGTGATGGAAGGCAAGGCCATGCTCATGGAGACGCTCGTCGGGCTTTCGGGCGTGCCGATTTTATTGAACACCAAAGACCCTGATGAAATCGTCTGCACGGTGAAGGCCATCGCGCCGACCTTTGCCGCGATTCAGTTGGAAGATATTTCGGCGCCGCGCTGTTTCGAGATCGAAGAGAAATTGCAGGCCGCGCTCGACATCCCCGTGATGCACGACGACCAGCATGGGACGGCTGTCGTTTCGACGGCCGCGCTGATGGTGGCGGCGCGCGAGACGGGACGCGACCTCCGTCAAGCCGTCATCGGTCAGATCGGACTGGGGGCGGCGGGCAGCGCCATCGGTGTGATGTTGATGCGGCTGACGGGGAATCCCGTGCTCGGCGCGGACCTTTCATCGAAGGCGGTGACGCGCTTCGAGGCCGCGGGCGGACGCGGGTCCAGTCTGAGCGAGATCATGGCGAAGGCGGATATCGTCATCGCCACGACGGGCGCGGCGGGACTCATCCGTCCCGAAATGGTGCGCGAGGGTCAGATCATCCTGGCGTTGTCGAATCCCAACGCGGAGATCGATCCCGAAGTGGCGCTGGCGCGCGGCGCGGCCTTCGCGGCGGATGGGAAGTCGGTCAACAACGTGTTGGGTTTTCCTGGCATCTTCCGCGGCGCCGTGGACGCGCACGCCCCGCGCATTACCCACGAGATGTTGCTGGCCGCGGCCGAGACGATCGCCGAGATGACGCCGCCCGGTGAATTGGTGCCGAGTCCGCTCGATAAAAAGGTGCACCACGCGGTGGCGCGTGCCGTGGCAGAAAAGGCCATCGAGCAGGGAATTGCGCGTGCCGATTACGTGCCGTATGTGGATGATTAGGGGAGAGAGCAGAGAGCGGAAGGCAGAAGGCGGAAGGCGGAAAATGGTCAGGGCGACTCGTGGATGAGAGTCGCCCTGGATTTTTACGTTTTACTCGTTATGTTTTACTTGTGCCCGTTCCCGTTTTTGTGCAACAATTCTTTCAGCACCGTTCCCATGCGGGTGATGCCTTCGCGGATGGTGTCGGGCGATGAATACGAGAAGTTGATGCGCATGGTGTTCGCGCCGCCGCCGTTGGCGTGAAAGGCCGCGCCGGGGACGAAGGCCACCTTGCGCTCCAGAGCGACTTTTAGCGCTTCGGCGGCGTCCATGCCTTCGGGCATCATGCCCCACAGGAACATGCCTCCCTGCGGATGTGTCCAACGCATTTCGGGCGGGAACATTTCTTCCATCATTTCGAGCATCACGTCGCGGCGTTCCTTGTAGACCTGACGAATGACCTTGACATGCTCATCGAGGAAGCCGCCCTTGCCGACCTCGTAGGCCACATACTGGTTGAACGAGGAGGTGTGCAGGTCGGCGGCCTGTTTCGTCATCACCAACTTGCGGATCACCTCTGACGGGGCGATGACCCAGGCCAGGCGCAGGCCGGGAGCGAGCAGTTTCGAGAAGGTGCTCAGGTAGATGACGTTGCCGCTGTAATGTCCGCCATTGGGGCCGCGATACTGGCTGTCCAGGTAGACGACGGAGGGGAGGTGTTCGCCCTCGTAGCGGAGTTGACCGTACGGGTCATCTTCCACGATCGGGACCCCGTAGCGGTCAGCCATTTCCACCAGTTGTTGTCTGCGCTCGAGGCTCAAGGTGGAGCCGCTTGGGTTCTGGAAGTTCGGCAGCACGTAGATGAACTTGGGCCCCTTGCGCAGGGCCTCCTCCAATTCGTCCACGATCATGCCGTTCTCATCCATGCGGACGGAGATGTACTGCGCGCCGTAGGCGTTCCACGCCTGGAGCGCTCCGAGGTAGGTGGGCGACTCAACCACGATGTAATCGCCGCGGTTGATGAAGAGACGCCCAATGAAGTCCAGTGCCTGTTGCGAGCCCGAAGTGATGAGGATGTTGTCGGCGGTCACTTCCACTGCATACCGTGAGGTGTGACGCGCGATCATCTCTCGAAGCGGACGGTGGCCTTCCGTGGTGCTGTATTGCAAAGCCTGCGCGCCATGTTCGGCCAGCACTGTGTTGCAGGCCTCCTGGAATTCTTTTACCGGGAAGACCTCCGGTGCGGGCAGTCCTCCTGCGAAGGAAATAATGTCCGGTTGCTCGGTGAACTTGAGCAGTTCGCGTATTACGGAACTACCCATCTTTTGCGTGCGGT
>JBMOMR010000002.1:0-3016 GCA_049324715.1 Chloroflexota bacterium
GGTTGACCGTCGCGAAGATCCTGCACGCGCATCGTGACCAGTTGGCGGGGACGATCAAGTTCTGCTTCCAACCGTCCGAGGAGGGCACCAACGGCGAGGAAAAAGGCGGTGCGGAAACAATGGTGCTTGATGGTGTGCTGGACCACCCCAAAGTGGATATGACCCTCGCCCTCCATCTCTGGAACGACAAACCGCTCGGCTGGGTGCATGTGGCGAAAGGCCCCGTCATGGCAGGAGCGGAACACTTCAGGATCAAACTCATCGGCAAGGGCGGACACGGCGCTTCGCCGCACACCACCGTCGATCCCGTCATCGCCGCGGTGCAGATCGTCAACGCGGCGCAGAGCATCGTGGCGCGCAACGTCGATCCGCTCGCGACGGCCGTCATCTCGTTCACCATGTTCCACAGCGGCACCACGTTCAACGTCATCCCACAGGAGGCCGCGCTCGAAGGGACGATCCGCTCGTTCGACGCAGGAATCCGCCAGAGGGTCCTGGAACGCTTCGAGCAGATCGTGCGCGGCGTCGCGTCCGCGATGGGATGTCAGGTCGAGATGAACGTTAAACGACTGACGCCCGCGCTTGTCAACGCAGACGATGTGACCGCCTCCGTCCAAGGGACGGCGCGCCGCGTCCTCCCCGACGCGGATCACGACGACACCCCCACCCTGACAATGGGCGCAGAAGACATGGCGTTCATGCAGGAGAAAGTGCCTGGCTGTTATTTCTTCGTCGGCTCGGCCAACGACACGCGCGGACTGAACTACGGGCACCACCATCCCAAATTCGATTTCGATGAAGAGGCGCTCGTGCGCGGCGCGGCGTTGATGGCTTCGGCCGCGGCCGACTTGCTGAAATAGGGAACTTTCGCCAGAATCGTTTCGTCTTTGATGATGAAGGCGAGGCTGTCATGCAAAATCCTGAAAACTCCACACCAAAATCAACAGGCAGGGGGCCTCTCATTGCGGCTTTCGTCGGCTGTTTGGGGACGGCCCTTTTGGGCTTGCTCATCCTGATTGTCGTTGGGGGACTCGCATACCTGAACGGTTACTCCCTTCCCCCGATTTTTTCCTCCTCGACTCCCGCCGCGACGGACACGCCTCTCGCCACGCTGACGTCGGTCTCCACCTCGACGTGGACCGCCAGCCCGACGTCCACCACCACGCAGACGCCAACCGCCTCATCTACGTCAACGGCCACCATTATTTTCCCCACCCCCACCCTCATCCCAACACGGACGAGGACACCCGTCCCGCAGCCCACACGGACGCGCACTCCCTCGCCGACGCCGACCTCCTCTGTCACCGTCATGAACGATCTTCAGTATGACTTCCTATTCAATTCATGGATCGGCCTTGACAGCAGTCAAACGCTTGGCAGCGGCATGCGATGCTCGGTCAGAAAGAATGAGCAACTCATGTTCGACATCAGCGACGATGCCTTGTTGCTGAAATTGTATTTTTACAAGGGACCCAATCAAGGCAGGGCGAGGATCATCATTGACGGTGCGGCCGTTGAAACGCTCGACCTTTATAAAGCCGCCCCGCAATATCGCTTCGAGTGGACCTATCAATTCCCGAAACCAAAACAAGCGCACACGGTAAAGGTTTTGGTGCTACGCGAAAAGAGGAACGCTTCCACGGGCTATCAGGTCTGCTTCGACGGTTACCGCGTGAACAACACCTTCGTGGACGACATACAGTACAACATCCGTTATGCGCTATGGAATGGGGTCTGGAACGGGAAAGCGCTCGGCGGCGGGTATCGCCAGTCGGCCAGCGCGGATTCCACGGTGACGTTCACCATCCGTGGACGGTCGTTCGAGTGGATCACCGCCCGCGGCCCGAATTATGGCCAGGCCGAGATTTACGTGGACGATGCGTATTACACAACGGTCGATCTGTTTTTCCCCACGCAGAAGTGGCAACAGTCCATTTCCGTCAGCAATCTTGGGCCAGGAAACCACACGATCAAGATCGTCGTGCTCGGTCAGCACCACCCCTCATCGGGCGGGGACGCCGTCATCTTTGACGGGGTGATCGTTCCCTGAGATCACAACAGGATTTTGGCAATCCCCAATACGAGCAGTGAGGCCAGCATCGCCACCAGCACGGTCAGCGCGGAGATGACCAGCATGGAACGCGTCCCGAGTTCGCGCTTGAGCACAGACAGGGTGGCGAGACACGGCAGATAGAACATCACGAACGTGGCATAGACGAGCATCTGTCCCGAGGTGAGGGAAGCGGAAAAATCGGTCGTCCCCAGCGCCTGTCCAAGCATCACCAGCGAGAGTTCCTTCCGAAGGATCCCAAAAATGAGCGGAACGCCCACCTCCGCGGGAAGTCCCATCAGCCACGTAAAGGGGCGGACCAGCCAGTTGAAAATGTAGGCAAAGTCAAAGTAATTCAACACGGCCAGCACGGCGCTCCCTGCAATGAGAAGCGGCCAGGCTTCGACGACGAATTCGCGCACGCGGAACCACGCCTTGCTGGTGACATTTTTCAGGGTCGGCACGCGGTACGGAGGCATCTCAAGGATGAGGCCAGGTGTATCCTCGGGCATCATCTTCGAGAGAATGCGCCCCGTCACGGCGATGACCAGCAGATTGAACAGGTAGAGGGCGAACGCGGCCAAAGGTCCAAGATAGAACGC
Source organism: Chloroflexota bacterium (assembly GCA_049324715.1). Lineage (GTDB taxonomy): Bacteria > Chloroflexota > Anaerolineae > Anaerolineales > Villigracilaceae > Denitrolinea. The sequence goes on from JBMOMR010000002.1 coordinate 2,653, forward strand.
CACGAGGCCGAAGACGACCGCCAGTCGCGCCGCGCACGGGACGAGGGTCGCGAGCGCCGCGGCCAGATAACGGTCACGCGGCTCCTCGAGCGAGCGCGTCGACATGACGGCGGGGACGTTGCATCCATAGCCGAGGATGAACGGCACGATGGCTTTGCCGTGCAAACCGATGCGGTGCATGAAAGTGTCCATCAGGAAGGCGACGCGCGGCAGGTAGCCGATATCTTCCAAAAGCCCCAGCCCGAAAAGAAACGGCAGGAGATACGGCAGGATGATCGCCACGCCCGCGGCAATGCCCTGCATCACGCCGAGCACCATCTCCCAAAGCAATGTCCCCTCGCCAAAGGGACGGAGGGCGCCCTGC
>JBMOMR010000003.1:0-25228 GCA_049324715.1 Chloroflexota bacterium
CGGCGTTGCGCGGGTCGATCACCGCGACCACGCCCAGCGTCGAGATGACGAGCGCGATCAGCCGCCGCGTCGTCGTCCTTTCTCCGAGGAGGAACGGCGCAAAGAGCAGGACGAACGCGGGCGTGGCGGAGGTCACCAGCGAGCCGTTGGATGCGGTGGAGAGTTTCGTCCCGACGAATTGGAATCCCAGCGAGATGCCATATCCCACGAAGCCGACGAGGAAGATCTGCCAGAATTGCGCTTTCGTCAATGTCACTTTGGGTCGGAACGCGATCACGGCGCCGAGGGCGATGATGCCCAAAACGAGGCGCGTGACCAGCAGGGTGAACGGCGGGACGACCTCCAATACCACTTTGCTGACGACGTACATGCCGCCCCAAATGGAGGCGGCGGCGAGGCCTGCGAGCAGTCCGACGGGGGATGGCTTTTGCATGGGCGGGGATTATATCGTGATGTGCGCGGGGGATTGACAGGGGTTATATAATTAATGCAGGCCGCGTTGCACTGTTGTTTGCCCGTTTTGGAAGGAGAAACAGATGAATATCATCGGATGGATCCTGGTCGTCATTGGTGTGATCGCATTTCTCTCAGGCTTGGTGATGGCATTTCTGGAGCAACTGAAAAAATACCAGATCAGCGATTTGCCCAAAAACCGCGCCATTGAATTGAAGGATGTGGCCGAGACGCTCAAGCAGATCACGGAATTGCTCAAAGCGTTCAAGGATTTGAGCGCGGGCATCCAATGGGCATTCCTCGGACTGGCCTGCATCGGCGTGGGCGCGTATCTGCTTCAGTTGGGCTGAGCCAAACCCGCCAATTTCGTCTTGTGGGCGGACCTATTCCGCTGGCGATTGTCTGTTCCGCTTGATATCCCCGCGTCTTCGCTTTTCTGCGAGCCGCCTCTCTTTTGACGCGCGTGTGGGACCCGTCGCTTTGCGCGCCTTCGGCTTCTGACTGGCTTTTTTCAACAACCCGTAAAACCGTTCCAGCGCGTCGAAGCGATTCTGCTCCTGCGTGCGATATTTCTTCGCTTCGATGACCAGCACCCCGTCCGCGGTGACGCGTTTCCCCGCGAGTTTGACCAGCCGCGCTTTAACGTCCTCGCGCAGGGAGGGGGAGCGGGTCACGTCAAACCGCAACTGCACGGCTGTGGCCACCTTGTTGACGTTTTGTCCGCCCGGGCCAGAGGCGCGAACGTATTCGAATAAGAGTTCCCTTTCGATCGATTTCATATCGCGATTATACAGGATAATGGTCTGCGCGTAGCCAGAGTGAGAGGCGGACATTCTGGCAATTCGCCAACACGATTGGGGTGCTATTAGCAGGAAAAACAAAAGCCCGCCGAGATTTCTCGACGGGCTGACCATTCAACTTGCCGACTAGAACATCATCTCGTTGACGAGATTGATCGACTCGCGGGAGGGACGAAGATCCGCTTCGGTGAGGCGGTTGAGAGGCGTGTCTACCAGGCTGTAGGTGTCGGTGAAGCTGGGCTTTGCGGGCTCCACGTAGATCAGGCCAGTGATCAACTGGTTTTCGCGCTGGGCCTCTTCGAGCATCTTCAAGGCTTCCCAACGGTGGGTGGGATTGTAGTCATTGCCCAGTTTCTTGATCTTTACAATGGAACCATCGTGCAGTTCCACATCCAGTTCCGCACCTGGCTCGATGTCCTCGATCATGATCTCGTCGCGTGCGGGGATGAAGGACAGTTCGTGCAGGGGCGCTTCGTGGTCCTTGCCCCAGGCGTAGGAGTGATAGGCGTTATCCTGGTTGTTGAAGGTGACGCACGGGCTGATGATATCGAGCACGGCGATGCCCTTGTGCGCGATGGCGGCTTTGAGCAGTTCCTTCACCTGCTTCGGATCGCCCGCAAACGAACGGGCCACAAAGGTCGCGTTCGAGGCGATGGCTTCCATGCAGATGTCGATGGGCATGTACTGGTTGATGCCCTGCTTCTTGAGTTCGAGACCGACCTCGGCCGTGGCGGAGAATTGTCCCTTGGTGAGACCATAGACGCCGTTATTCTCGACGATGTAGACCATGTCCACATTGCGGCGGATAACGTGCTTGAACTGTCCCATGCCGATGCTGGCCGAGTCGCCATCGCCAGAGACGCCGATGCTGTGCAACGATGTATCCGCGAACAGCGCGCCTGTGGCCACCGAGGGCATACGTCCATGCAGGCCGTTGAAGCCGAAGGAACGGTTCAGGAAATAGGTGGGCGACTTGCTCGAACAGCCAATGCCGCTGAATTTGAGAATCTTTTCAGGGACCAGATTCAGATCGTAGCAGGCGGCGATGATCTGGTTGGCGATGGAGTTGTGTCCGCATCCCTGGCAGAGGGTGCTGGGATTGCCCGTGTAATCTTTGCGGCTCAAACCAATGGCATTGACGGCAACATTGGCGCCAGCGACAGGTAAAGGTTGTGTCATTTCTTCGCTCCCTTCTTGGCGGAGGTCTTTGACTTTTTAACGGTAACTTTTTTCGACGTTTTCGGCGTGGATTTCTTCTTTGCCTTCGGGGCCGACTTGGCGGGTTTGGCAAATTTCAAAATGCCTTCACGCACCCATGTCGCCGAGGCGGGCATGCCATCCTGATAGGCCACCGAGCGCAGCTTGGGCGCCAGCGCGGGGTAGTCTGTGCAGAGCAGTTGGTACATCTGGCCGTCGCGGTTCATTTCGACGACGATGACCTGCTCATATTTCTGGATGAACTTCTCGACCGTCTTGGTGAACGGGATGGCCCGAATGCGCATCATGCTGGACTTGAGGCCGGCTGCGGCCAATTGGGCGCGTGCCTCCTCGACGGCGGCTTCGGTGGAGCCGAAGGCGATGATGCCCACTTCCGCGCCGCGCGTCTCGTGGACGATCGGTGCAGGGACGTAGTCTTTGGCGGTCTCGTGTTTCTTCTTCAAGCGTTCCATCACGCGGTGGAAGACAGCCGCGTCCTCGGTGTAGCGGGCGTACTCGTCGTGACCTGTGCCGCGTGTGAAATAGGCAGACATGGGATGCTGGTTGCCCGGCAGTGTGCGGTAGGGAATGCCATCGCCGTCCTTATCGAGATAACGACCCCAATTGCCTTTCAATTCCTCGATGTCCTGCTCGGTGAGAACTTTGCCGCGATCCATGGGGGTGTTGGGATATTCGAAGGGCTTGCTCATCCACTGGTTCATGCCCATGTCGAGGTCCGAGAGGACGAAGATGGGTGTTTGCAGGCGTTCGGCGAGGTCGAAGGCTTTCCAGCCAAACTCGAAGCACTCGAACACGTCACCGGGCAGGAGGATGACCGAGTGCGAATCGCCGTGGCCGATGTGGGCAGTGAAGGTCAGGTCGCCCTGCGAGGTGCGGGTGGGCAGACCGGTCGAAGGTCCGATGCGCTGTACGTCCCAGATGACGACGGGGACTTCGGCGTAGTAGGCGAGACCGGCGAACTCGGTCATGAGCGAGAGGCCCGGGCCCGAGGTGGATGTCATGGAGCGGAGGCCGCCCCAGCCCGCGCCGATGGACATGCCGAGCGCGGCCAGTTCATCTTCCGCCTGGACGATGGCGTAGGTACGCTTGCCGTCTTCGCGCTTGCGGAGTTGGGGCAGGTAATCGTTGAGCGACTCGGCCAGGCTGGTGGCAGGCGTGATGGGATACCAGCCCGCGAATTGCACACCTCCGTAGATGGCGCCCAGCGCGGCGGCGGTGTTGCCATCGGCCATGATCATGCCGTCGGTCTTGCTCATCGGTTCGAGGATGAACGGGTCGGTCTTGGTGAGGTTTTCCCGAGCCCACTCCGCGCCTGCCTTGACGGCGTTGAAGTTCATCATGGTCGGTTTTTCGCGGTGTTTGAAGTGGAAATCGAGCGCGGTGTGGATCTTCTCCAGGTCCATGCCGATCATCTGGGCGAGCACGCCCACGTAGACCATGTTGCCGACCAGATCGCGCAGGTTGGAGGGGACCTCGGTCTGCTGGCGAATCAGTTGTTTGATGGGCATCGGGTAGACGGTGATGTCGGTGCGGGTGACGGGCTGTTTGATATCGTCAGCGTAGAAGAAGGCCCCGCCCGGCGCGACCGACTCAAGGTCACGCGTGAACGAGATGGGGTTGATGGCAACCACGATCTCGTGCGTGTCGGTGCTGGCGGTGAATCCATCCTTGTTGACGCGAATGGTGTACCACGTCGGCTGTCCCTGAATGTTGGAGGGGAAGAGGTTCTTGCCGCTGACGGGGATACCCATCTTGAAGATGGCGCGCAGGATGGTGTTGTTGGCCGTGGATGAGCCTGAGCCGTTCACGGTGCCAACGGTGATGGAGAAATCGTTCACTATTTTTTGGTTCATGGACTCCTCGATGAGGTTTGATGGTGGCGCTTGTTCGCCGCTTTGGGTCTCGATACGGCGTCGGGATTTCGATATGGCCTTTGGCCTACTCAATCACCGCCGCCTACTCGACCCGCCGCTTGAGACGAAGTGTTACTTTGCGGACGAGATCAATTGGTTGATAAGGTCCGAGTGTTCGCTGAGGGCTTGGAAGCCGGCGTCGAACTTGCCATTGCAGATGGAGTCGACCATTTTTTGGTGGTAGGTCCAGACCTCGGTGAGATAATCGTAATCGGTAAAGAAATTGAGGCCGACGGTTTCGTAGGCGTCCCAATAGGCTTGCAGGAGGCCGATGACGAAGGGGTTGTTGAGACGGCAGTAGATGGCGAGGTGCAGTTCGCGATGTTCGGGGTGGGGGATTTCGATGGGGTTGCCGCGCAGTTTTTCCCAGGCACGGGCGACGAGGTCTTTGAGGGCGGCGTGGTCTTCGGGGGTGAGCAGGCGGACGGCCTCGTGCCAATAGGCGGTTTCGATGTGACGGCGCAGGTCGGCAAAGGCGATGAAACTGTTCTTATCCAGTGCGAGCGCGTATCGCAGGCTTTGACGGACGGCGGGCAGGAAGTTATATGGCTGACGGCGGATGCCCGTGCGCGGCTTCACTTCGACGAGGCCGAGGGCGCGTGCCACCTCCAATTGTTCTCGCAGGGAGGCGACCGAAACGCCCAGTTCCTGACTCAGCGCGGTGAGCGCGGGCAGAGATTGCTCGGTCTGCTCGTGCGAGGCAAGGTATTGAAGGAACTCGGAGAGGGGTCGGTCTCGTAACATCAGATGATTGTGATTAATCGGATGAATAGGATGATTGGAGTATAAATCTTTCGGGGCCAGGTGTCAAGTGTTGAGGTGCCAGGTGTCAGGTGTTGAGGTGCCAGGTGGCAGGTGTTGAGGTGTCAGGTGTTGAGGTGCCAGGTGGCAGGGGTATTTGTTTTTGAGGAACAATGGAGGAACAATTATGCATGGGGAGGTTCCTGTGTTTCTTGCAGAAATTGCTGGAGGGTGGACTGCGCCTGTTCCATTTCTTGTTCGATTTCGGACGGGTTGGAACCATAGAATTGATTGGAACGGGTCAGGCTTTGTAGAGAGCCCACAATTTCGTCAATGTTTGCTGCAATCTTTCGCCCAGGGCATCGCCGCGTTGGGTGGTGACATCGTCGGCGTTGTCGAACACAACGTAGGGAACCCGAACCCCTTGAATGTTCAGGTATTGCGGATCGCCGCGGCTGACCTCGCTCCAGTCCACCTCTTTATAGAGGCGTTCCATTTTCCAATCGTCCATGCCGTGCTCGAGGATGCTATCGGGCTTTTCTGGATTGAAGCGTTTGCGGTTCTTACGCATGGACTCCTCCCAGGTTACATCAATGTAGAGAACCGCCATTTTGGGGAGCATTTGCGGCAACAAATGGGAAAAGGCCGACCGATACCCGCCGTGCTGTGTCCCGCGCGAAAACTCGAGAATGGTGGTGAACTCCCCCTCGTAATTCGGAATATCCCGCAGTTTCTTCTGATATTCCATTCCAATGCGTTCGATCAAGAGGTCCCAAAGATATTGAAACCGAAAAAGCCCCTGCGAATCTGTATGCAGGCGGGGATGCCCCATCTTTTCGAGAAGCAGATCCTCTTCGAACCAGGTCCAAAGCATGGAGAAGTCGTCAATCTCTTCAAACATGCCGATATGGAAACATTCGGCGCGTTGCTCCTGCGGGGTCTTTTTGAGATAATCAATGATCTCGCTTTTCCCAGCGGCAGGCCGGGCGATGAGGAGGAGGATGTCGAAGGTGGTTTTCTCGTTCAATTTACTTGCTCCATTGTTGTAGGATAAGAAAATCCGATTGTCCGGCCCGTGGACTGGGTCTCGATACGGGCGAGAAGAGCGCCCGCCCCATCCTTCGACAGGCTCAGGACGGCGCTCAACCACCACTCCCCCAGCGACGCCAGCCGTGCTTGGATGGTGTCAAGATACGCCACAATGCACCGCTGTTCGACAATGCTGTTCATCTTGTTCTCGGAAACTGATATTTGATTGTCAAGGTTGCGCCCGCGCCACTTGGCGGCTCAGACAGAACTTCATCGCCGCTCATCATATTTTTACGCATAACATTACAGCAAATTGGCATTCGATGATCGGTTCCTGGGTAGCCGCCGACCAGTCTATGCAAATCACCTGATTTTATGATTATTGCAGTTAAGCGTTTTCCTTCTGCGAAAGAGAATATAGAATCTAATTGCAGCTGAAAATCGTCAGTTGATGGCATGGGAACACTCCTTTCATAATTCACTTTTGAAAGCCATATTCAGAACAGATGGCAACAATGGGGACAACCCCTCTTTTTAGCAAGGACGCTTATTTTTTTATTTCAGATCTGAATGCTTGGAGAGCAGGCATTACGATTTTTTCGTAAATATCTTTGCTTGAATTCATATCAAACAAATTATGTTTTGCAAGTTTTCCATGAAACGCCAAATATCCATCTTCGTATTCAATTGACAGTGGATTTTTGAAAACCTGAGATTCTCGATATTCAATATGCGTCATTAATTGTTCGATTTTTTCAGGATACTTTTTATCCTTCTTTTTGAAATTAGATAATACTCCGCTATAAACAGTCGGTTCCTTTATATCTTTTCCATCCAGAACTATTCTTAAGTACAGAATTCTTGTTTGGCCTTCTATGTTTGTGACAGTCGTTCCACCTTTTTGGTGAGTGGATTCCTTGGGAACAAAGAATACAGCCAGTTTGCGTAACACCCATAATTCGACGTTTATTGGTTCAAGGCCGTTTGAATGGTTTGTGCTCATCTGATATCCCCCGGGACGCCCAATAATAAACTCCTCATTTTCTTTTGCCAGTAGTCCCTCAATCTCTTTAATAAAAAATGAGACTTCAAAATAAAGTTTCTGCAAATACTCAAAGGCTAACTTGTTTTGTTCTATGATCAACTGCTTATTCATTGCCAGACCTCCTAAGGAATATTATATCTACGGGTTGAATTACCAATTCTTCAGAAAGAAGTGCATTAAAAAACTCCCTTTGGTCTTGAAAAAATAAATTATCGGTCAACAACTTGACCAAAGGAACAATTGGCAGGATATTCATAAACCCCATAAATTTGCCGCGATAATTAGATGAGCGTGCTCCAAAGAAGACATCTCCTGTATTAATGCTCAATGCTTTAAAAGATACCATTAATGCAGAAGATCCTTCGTAATTCCTTAGTTTTTTCCTAACTAACAATTCATATAAGTCGTTTGCAAATAACCTGTTTTCACTTGAGAAACTTGGATTATTTTCAATTTGTTGATACAAGAAGAAGGCGATTTTTTGCCAGTTGGTCCAAATTATGTTCCTTCTATGTTTTTCGGGAATATTTACTAATAAATCAGATTTTTCAGAATAGTATGCTGTGACAATGATTATCTTGAATTTTTTTCCCAACTTCTCTGATTCGATAATTCCACCTTCAATTTCCCTTATTAATTGATGTCCCTTGCTTTGCGTCTCCTGTCCAAATCCTGAATGATATTTTGCTTCGATAAGTAGGTAGAAATCGCCAATGATTATTACTAGATCAGGTTCTGTATTATCTTCGAATCTGGGCCAAAAAAGGAATTCCGCATTCAGGGCGTCATTAATGGAAATTTCTAACTCAAGTGATCGAATAAACTCGTATAAAAAGGTTGTTCTATCCGAGTATTTGAAAAACGAAAATACATTGGATGTAAGAATATCCTCTTGATTTTCCGTTTGTCGGGATAGCTTGCCATGAATTTCAGCTAAATACATTTTTACCTCACAACTCCCCTTTGAATGCTCTATCTAAAACACTCGGTAGCAACGCCCCCAACTCCTCCCCCGTAGCGGACAGTAACTCCCGCAGCGATATCATCCCCTTGTGGGACGCCAGCCGCGGATACATCATCATCCGAGACCCTAAGGGTTTCCTTGACTGACTCGCAATCCCGCAGGCAAGACTCTCCCGCTTGACATGACAAAGGTTCACGGGAGAAACCCTTAGGGTCTTCACAACTCTCCCTTAAACGCCCTATCCAGCACGGACGGTAACAACGCAGACAATTCCTCCCCCGTAGCGGACTGTAACCCCCGCAGCGACGCCAATCGTAAATGGCATGACCTTCTCATACCACCGCTGCCACAAAAGTACAAATTCCAAAGTATTCTGAAATTTCCACAAACTGAGCACCATCTATCAGAGTGTTTTGCGGTAACATGCCTGCACCCTCAATACTTCGGAGGTGGTAATCTAGCTTCTCTCTTGTGTTTTTCCATAGATAAAATGGAATGGGGAAAATACAAAAAACCGCTATGCCATGAGCAGGAGCACACTTTTCTCGCAAAACCATAATATCTTCAATAATTCCTGTCATATTCTTTGTTATTGGACGATGAAGATTTTCCAGATTTTCAGCCCGCCAATTGGTATTTGCTGTCTTCATTTCGATGAACCATTTTTCTTCGCCATATTGAAATGAAATATCTGATCGACCACTTGTAGCGTAACAGTCCTCAACGATAATAGCTTGAATGCCTGGATAACCATGTAACGCAGAAGCTAATTCGAATTTTAGCCAACCTTCAAACTTAGCACGTTGTTGACAAGCAAGATATGTAACATCTTTTCGACTAACCAAAATATTTCTGAGCAAACTCTGAATTTCAGATTCTAAAAAAATCATTTTACAGTTCCCCATTGAACGCCCTATCCAGCACGGACGGTAACAACGCGGACAATTCCTCCCCCGTAGCGGACTGTAACTCCCGCAGCGACGCCAGCCGTACTTGGGCACTATCGAGATATGCCACGATGCACCGCTGTTCAACATCGCTTTTCATGCTTTGCCCTTTTCTAAAAAATCTTTACCTGAAATTACTTCTGGCACTTGTGCCTTGATAAGCCTAAGTTCATTGCGCTTTTTCATGGCAGGATCAATAATCAGTGGTCTCAATACTTTGATTAGGGTTTCCATTGAATCATAAGTTACTGTGTTTAATACCCAGTTATATTTCTTCTGCAAATCGATCATCATAGCAAAGGGACTTTCGCCCTCCTGAATAATTGGCACAAAAGGAATTTGGTAATCGGGAACTGTTGCCTGTAACTCAAGCGGTGAAGATTTTGGATTGGTAATATCTGCTATCACAAAATACGATAAACCTGCCAGCGTCTTGATCGTTTCTGTGAAGTCTTTATCGGTGGGTCGGTCAAAATCGAAAACAATTGGTAATAAATCGTATTTACGTAACTCGTCTCTCAGCACATCTAATATTCCCTTGCGTTCTGGAATTGAAAAGCGACCTAGTATCAAAACCGATTTAGAAGTAAGAGTATTAATTACGTCTCGAATTTGTTCATGATTCAGAATCAAATAGATAAACTGAGCAATCTTTATGTTATCAACAGTAATTATTGGCTCACCTTCACGAGTAATAACCAAATCCTTTTGTTCTTCAAATTCACCTTTTACATCCCAAACATTGACAGCATAAACTGAACTTCCCGAAATATTTGCGCCTTCGACAAAAGTACCTATGAACTGCGCACCATCCAATTTTGCATTGGTTATTTTTGCTTTATTGAGATTAGTATTGGTAAGGTTTGCCCTCATAAGATTGGCACCGTCAAGGTTAACAGAACTGAGATTAGCATCTGTCAAATCAACATCATCTATTATTGCTCCGGTGAGATTTGCCCCGCAAAAGCTTGCTTTGCTGAGATCAACCTTAGTGAGAATGGCACCACCAAGATTGGTATTATCGAGATTGACGCCCCCAAGCTTGTCTCCAAGAGTGTGCACCGCCTCGCTGGATCCAAAATTCAACTTAATCTTAATCTGTTTACCAAGGTGCGAATTCGAAAGGTCAATTATCATAGCAGGGTTTTCTTCCCGCCACTTATTCCAAACCTCAACACCTTTGGCCCATATCACCAGTTGCTCTTGATTAGCCATTTCACAACTCTCCCTTAAACGCCCTATCCACCACGGTCGGCAGCAACGCGTCCAACTCCTCCCCGCTCGCGGACTTGTATTCCTTCGACATTCTTCGGCAAGTATCGGCTTCGTTCATAATCCCTTCGCGATTTCCCCAATCCTACCCCCATCCCTCCCAGACGACAAGCCTATCGGGCCTCTCTCACCGCTTCCCCGCCACCAACACGCTCAGGAAGACCAGCCCAATGGCAACTCCCTCGCGCAGACTTGGAACCTGCCGCGAGCCAAGGTAACTTGCCAGCACGTAGGTGAACTGGATGACCAGTCCCTGCAACATGGCCGCCGCCCAGAAGCGCTGTCCATAGAATTCGTACATGGTGCGGTAACTCCACCAGACGGGGAAGACGGAGAACGCGAAGTAGAGCAAGGCCAGTGGGTTGAGGCCAAATTTGACCACGCTGGCCCAATCGGGCGCGGTGGTCTGGCGGGCGTCAATGTAGAAGTAGATGCCGAATGCGATGATCTGGACCAAAATGGCAAGCGGGAGTTTAAGCATGGTGTTGGGTCTCCTGGCCGTGCAGTTCTCTGCGGACGGTTCCATCCTACTCGCTTCCGTCTCACCCGACAAGCCTGCGCGATTCGATGTAAAATAGAGGCATCACTCGAAAGGAGTTCCCCATGACAGACCAACCTCTGCGCGACCTGCTCGGCAAACTGCACGATGAACTCCAACGCATCGAAAGTGTGGATGAAAAGGGACGCGACCTGCTGCGCGACCTCGATGCCGATATCCGCGCCCTGCTCGAACGTTCGGGCGAAGCGGGGAGCGATTCCATTATGAAGAGACTCCAGTCTGCGATGGATCATTTCGAGATCACGCATCCCAAGTTGACGATGGCCCTCTCCGAGATGTTGAACGCGCTCAACAACGCGGGAATCTAACCACCGCCGCTGATCCATGAAAATCTGGCCGACTCCATCCATGGGAGTCGGCCAGAAATGTTTAGAGAGCGTTTTTTAAGTCCTTGTTGGTACACGGATTACGCTGATTTCACGGATTTTCACGGAAAAATCTTTAAAAAAAAATCCGTGTTTGTCCGTGTAATCCGTCCAATCCGTGTACTTAAGAAACAGTCTCTTAGGGGAAGCGCGCTCAGGGATTTACGCTACACCTGATGCACGACCTTCCCGCCGACCATGGTGAGGTCAACGGTCAAACTGCGGATATCCTCCACGGCGGCGGTATAGGGATCGTCATGCCAGACCGCGATGTCGGCAAATTTGCCCGCTTCGAGCGAACCTTTCTGGTTCTCTGCAAAATCGGCATACGCGCCACCCATGGTGTGGGCGTACATGGCCTCGTCCAGTGTCATGGCCTGTTCGGGGCCAATCGCTTTTCCGGAGATGGAAACGCGCGCAATGCTCGCGAACAACGTGCTTTGCGGGTCCCACCACGGCATGGAAGGCGCATCCGAACTCAGGGCCAGGGGGACTCCCATATCGAGCCAGGTGCGGGTGGGGATGACGCGCTGGGTGCGCTCCTCGCCCCAAATTCTGATCATTCCGTCCGCGAAGGCTGTGATGAGGGTGGGCTGTGTGGAGACGATGATGCCAAGGTCCTTTTCGCGTTGCAAAGCCGCCTCGGTATTCAGGACGGAATGTTCGATGCGATGGCGCGGGTCGGGGCGGGGATTCTTGTTCATGGCGTTCTCGATGGCATCCAGGGCCATGTCCAAAGCCGCATCGCCGCCGGTGTGGATGGCCACTTGATAGCCCGCATCGTGGAAGGCGCGCACCGCCTCGTTCAAGTCCTTGGGCTTCCAGATGGGAATCTCCCAGGAGATTCCGTTGTGGGGCTCGTGGGTGTAGGAACCTTCCAACCCACCGTCCGCCTGGAACTTGGCGCCGCCAAAGCGCATGAAATCGTCCTCGTAGCGGATGGCTTCAATGTCTTCAATGCGCCCGTTCAATTCCTGGATGTATTCGAGCACATTCATCACCTGGCCGCGAATGGTCATTTCGCCGCGTTTTGCGACGTTGAAGTAGGCCTGCATACGGTCCATGTCGCGCGCGTAGACATCCTGAAAACTGGTGACGCCCATGGATGCAAATTTTGCCTGCGGGCTGATGACGCTGGTTTCGTAAGCCTGCAAATTCAACAGGTCGGGGGGCCACAAGCGGCGGATGACATCCATGGCGGGATGATTTAGGATGAGGCCATTCGGCACATTATTATCCTCGCGGAGGAAGCGTCCGTTACCGGGGTCCTTTGTTTGGGCGGTCACGTTGGCCATCTCCAACGCCAAACTGTTGACCACCGCCATGTGCCCTCCCTGGTTGATAAGCATGACGGGATTGTTGGGCGAGACAGGGTCGAGATCGTGCCGGGTGGGACCGCGCCCCTCAAAGGTGACCCATCCCGCGCCGACCACCCATTCACCGGGCGGCAGCCTGGCGATCCATTCCGTGATCTTGGTCTGCAACTGTTCGATGGTGTTGACCCCCGGCCAGTTGACATCGAGGTAGGCGGTCCCAAGCAGGCCGCACGCGCTCAAGTGACAGTGTGCATCAATCAAGCCGGGCGTGGCCGTGCGGCCGCTCAGGTCGAAAACCTGCGTGCCCTCCCCGGCCAGATTGCGAATCGCCTGGTCATCGCCCACAGAGATGATCCTTCCGTTCTTGATGGCCAGCGCCTTCGCCTTTGTCCGTTGCGCATCCATGGTGACAATGTTCCCATTCACCAGAATGCTGTCGGCAAATTCCCCGACGGCTAACGTGGGCGGCGCTTGAATCTGCGGTGTGGGAACGGCAGTCAATTCGATGAGTTTCTCCCCGCCCAAACAGGATAAGGTAATTCCCCCTGCCGCGGCCAACCCCAACTTGAGAACATCGCGGCGCGTTATTGGGTGATGATGTGACATACTGCTCTCCTTTCAGGTCTGACAAACCCGGAACGAATCGGAACCCTCAATTCCATTGTCAATAGCATACAACTTAACAACTTTAATTTCAAGCAGAGACATGAAAAACCAATCAGACCGTCCCCAGGGTTGAATTGCGCGCGATACGCGGGAAATCGCAAAACACTAAGGTATAATAAAGAAACACTCAACACATCCCTGCATAAGGTTGTTATGGCAAGCGCATCTCTTAACCTCCCTCCTGACTACTGGCAAACACTTCACGTCACTCCCAAAGACATTGAATTTTTGCAAACCCATCTGTTCGAACATGAGACGCCCCTCACACCGAGCGAACTGGTCACGGTGTTGGTAGCGGAACGGTTGCGCGCCGAACAGGAAGCGGCCGAAACGAAACAGGACAAAGCCAAAATCTTCCTGCCGATGGAAAAATACGCCGCCGGCGACCTATTGAAATTCCCCGCCCTCCAGACCAGCGGACGCGTGAGCGCCGTCCGCGCGGGCGTGAACCCCGAACTGGGCGAATTCGATGTGTTGACCGTGGAGATGGAACGCGGCGGACAGAAATTATTCGCCGCCTCATTGCAGGACCACAAACTGAACAACCCTCCTGAGGAGGACGAATCCGCTTCGGGGCTGGACCCGGAGGCGATCGCGCGGGACTTTGGCGCGGACCTCGAAAAGAAGCTGGACGCGGCCTTCGCGGCCGACGATTCACTCGTCCGCATCGCGGGGCGCTGGTTCCCGCGAGCCCTGTTGCTGGACGTGAATACGGGTCACCTCAACCTGGCCGAAGCCGTGCTCGACATGGCTGGCGGCGAACCTCTTACCACCGACATATTGATGAAGGACATCGAACTGCCAGCGGGGGTGAATCCCAAACTGACGGAATTTTCGCTCAATTACGCTCTGCAGGAGGACGCCCGCTTCGACGAAGTCGGCCCTTCTGGGATGGTGTTGTGGTGCCTGGAACGTCTCGAGCCTGAAGGCGTGCGGACCATCCCTGCGCCGCTGCAATATGTGGAGATCCCCCACGACCGTGCCGTCCTCACCGACCAGATGCTGGCGCTCGAATCGCAGGTGGACGATGAACTGAGCGAAGCCTCCGCCCCGCCCGCGGAGGAGGTGACGATCAGCCTGCTTTATCCGCATTGGCGCGCAGGCACGTTGCCGATCTCGGCGCGTGTCAAACGGTTGTTCCCCACCGCCTACGAGACGGAACGCGTCCGCTTTACGCTGTTGGACGCGAAAACGGGAAAGAAAATCCCCGCCTGGGTCGTCCGCAAGCACGGATATGTGTATGGGCTGGCCGACTGGTATAAATCGCAAGACCTGATGCCCGGGGCGCTGATCCGCGTCCGCAAGAGCAACCAGCCCGGCGAAGTCCAGATCGAGGCGCTGACGCATCGTTCGGTCCGCGATTGGGTGCGGACGGTCATCGTCGGCGCGGATGGCGGTCTCGTGTTCGCCCTCCTGAAACAGCAGATCACGGCCGAGTTGAATGACCGCATGGCGCTGGCTGTCACCGACCCCGCGGCGGTGGACGCGGCCCGCGATCAGGCCGCGAAGTCGCGCATTCCGTTCGACGCGTTGACGAAAAACCTGATGCGCGAACTGACGAAACTCAGCCCGCAGGGACACGTCCACGTGCAGGAGCTGTACGCCGCCATCAATATTTTGCGCCGCGTGCCGCCCGCCCCGCTGATGGCCCTGCTGGCCACCCAACCCGACTATGCCCATGTTGGCGACCTGCATTTCCGATTGGATGAACAATCATGACCGAAGGGAAACGTTTATTAAAACCAACTGTCCGCACTGCTTTCCAGATCGATTTTGAATGGTGGAAGGAAAGCGAGCGCGATTGGCATGTGTACCTGCGCTCGTTGTTGTGCCCTGCCCACCAGGAATCGCTGGCCGCGTTGGAGGAGGGCCAGATGGTCGACTGGGTGGACGAGAATACCGCCGAGGTGCGCGAGGTGGATGGCATTCAGCACGCGTTGATGAGCCATTGCGCGCGCCAGCCTGATTTTGTCACCCAGCAGACGGCGCTGGTGGAGGCGGTCTTCCGCTTGTTTTTGGTGAACGGCAACCAGCCGATGAGCGCGGAGGATCTGGCCGCGAGGCTGGGCCGACCCGCGAATACAATTCTGAGCACGCTGGCTGGTCCGCGTGTGTATAAAGGTTTGAGACCGGTGTAGTAAAGCGAAATTTATTTCGCCTGTTGGAAGCAAAATGAATTTTGCGGCACAAATCTGCCCCCGTAGCTCAATGGACAGAGCAACTGCCTTCTAAGCAGGAGGTTGTGGGTTCGATCCCCGCCGGGGGCGCTGGGTACGTAGTCACGTACGCAAATGGACAAGGTTTACAGGTAAGCAAGGAGTTGAAGGAATATGGCAACCGAACGATTTGGAATCATCAAAGTCGGTGGCATGGACGCAACTGTGATTGGTGACGATGTGACGGTGGGACAGGCCGCGCCTGAGTTCACCGCTCACGCACCGGATTGGTCGCTCGTGCGCGGGCTGGCCGATACCAAAGGGAAAGTCCGCATTCTCGCATCCGTCCCCTCGCTGGAAACGGATACCTGTGACCGTGAGACGCGTCGTTTCAACGCCGAAGCGGCCGCGCTCGACAAGGACATTGTCATCCTGACCATCAGCACCGACCTGCCCTACTCGCAGAAGCGCTGGTGCGGCGCGGCGGGCGTGGACCAGGTGATGGTCCTCTCGGACCATCAGCACGCGGAGTTTGGCGAGAAGTATGGCGTGCTGGTCAAGGAGCGCCGCACTCTGCGCCGCGCGGTCTTTGTGGTCGGCCGCGATGACAAACTGGTCTATGTGGCTTACATGCCTTCGAATAGCAACGAACCGAATTATGAGGAAGTGCTCGAAGCGGCAAAGAAGGCTTTATAAAGTTGATGTTTCGTCATTGCGAGCCGCGTTCGCTGCGGCGAAGCAATCTCCTCTGTAACATAGGGATTACTTTGGCGGGAAAGCGCCGCCTCGTAATGACGGGATGAAGCAAGGAGCAAGTATTATGCCTAGAGTAGTTCGCAAATCTGAGACGACGGTAGGACTGGTAGAGAAGCGACGCGACCTCGTCCACGCGGTGAGTTGGACGGTGCGCTCCAGCGTGTGGAGTCCGCCGACGGATGCGTATGAGTCGGAGGACGCGTATATCGTCCGAGTGGAAGTGGCGGGAATGCGCGAGTCTGATTTCGAGATCACGTTCGAGGATGGATTCCTCACCATCAGCGGGACCCGCCCCGACGTCTCGGAGCGACGCGCCTACCAACAGATGGAGATCCGCTTCGGGCGATTCTCCACTGCCGTCGGCGTGCCCGGTCCGATCGATGTGGACGAGTCCCGTGCAAACTATGAAGACGGTTTTCTCACCGTCACCATGCCAAAAGCAAAACCCAATTTCATCGAAGTAAAAGAGTAACATGGGCGCAACCCGTTGGAATACTGCCGCAAATGAATTTGTGAACTGGATGTGGGAGAACGACCCCGCAGGATTTGAGTCGTTTCTGCCATCCCTGTTTTCGCGCTCGAAGAAGAAAGACGAAACGGACCCCGCGGAAAGCGGACCAGCCTCTGAGAACACAAAATATCCCGATGTCCTTCCCATTCTGCCGCTGCGCGGCGTGGTGGTATACCCGACCACGGCCGTCCCGTTGACGGTGGGACAGGCGCGCTCGATCCGCCTTGTGGACGATGTGACCGCCAGCGAACCCAAACTGGTGGGACTCGTCGCGGCGCGCGACCCCGAGCTGGAGCAACCCGGCCCGAACGACCTCTACACGGTCGGGACGATCGCCACGGTGCATCGTCTCCTGCGCGCCCCCGATGGGACGATCCGCCTGCTGGTGCAGGGATTGGAGCGTTTCCGCCTC
The DNA here is from genome assembly GCA_049324715.1 of Chloroflexota bacterium. Lineage (GTDB taxonomy): Bacteria > Chloroflexota > Anaerolineae > Anaerolineales > Villigracilaceae > Denitrolinea. Next base: position 17,124 of record JBMOMR010000003.1, read on the forward strand.
GGCGAGTTCGTGCAGGAGGAACCGTATCTCAAGGCGCACATCGAACTCGCGCCCGAGACCGTGGAAAGCGGGCTGGAAATCGACGCGCTGGCTCGAAATGCGCGTGACCAGTTCCAACAGATCGTGGGACTGATCCCCTCCTTCCCGGAGGAATTGGCGCAATCCATCCTCGGGATCGAAGAGCCACTCCAGACGGTTTACACCATTGCCAATTTCCAGCGCATCGAAATGGTGGACGCCCAAAAGTTGCTGGAGATCGATTCCATCTCGGAGAAATTGCGAAAACTGCTGGGCCTGCTGGTGCGCGAGGTCGAAGTGCTCACCATCGGCCAAAAGATCCAAAATGAGGCGCGCGGTGAGATCGAAAAGGTCCAGCGCGATTACTTCCTGCGCGAGCAGATGAAGGCCATCCAGAAGGAACTCGGTGAACGCGACGAGCAAACGGTGGAGGCGGAGGAATTTCGCAAGAAGATCGAAGCCGCCAAGATGCCCGAAGAGGCTGAAAAGATGGCGCGCCGCGAACTGGAACGGCTGGAACGCCTGCCCACCGCCGCGGCGGAATATGGCGTCATCCGCACCTACCTGGACTGGCTGGTTTCCCTCCCCTGGGCCGTGCAGACGCAGGACAATCTCGACATCAAACACGCGCGCGATGTGTTGAATACCGATCACTTTGGGCTGGAGGATGTGAAAGACCGCATCCTCGAGTTCCTTGCCATCCGCAAACTGCGCCTCGAACGGAAAGAGGAGTTTGCCAAAGCCTCCGAGGACAAGATCCGCCGCGAACGCGAAGGCGTGATCCTGTGCTTCGTGGGGCCGCCCGGCGTGGGTAAGACCTCGCTGGGACAGTCCATCGCGCGGGCGATGGGGCGCAAGTTCACGCGCATGTCGCTGGGCGGGATGCGCGACGAGGCTGAGATCCGCGGACACCGGCGCACGTACATCGGCGCGATGCCCGGGCGGATTCTGCAGGCCCTGCGCCGCATTGAAAGCCGCAACCCGGTCTTCATGCTCGACGAGATCGACAAACTGGTCTTTGACTTCCACGGCGATCCCGCTTCGGCCCTGCTCGAAGTGCTGGACCCCGAACAGAACAGTGAGTTCCGCGACAACTATCTCGAAGTGCCGATCGACCTTTCGCAGGTGATGTTCATCACCACGGCCAACTCGCTCGAGAACATCCCCGGACCGTTGTATGACCGCATGGAGGTCATCTACCTTTCGGGATACACCGACCGCGAGAAGATCGCCATCGCACGCGGTTACCTCATCCCGCGGCAACTGCGCGAGAACGGACTGCGCGTGAAGGAAGTGACCTTCACCGACGAGGCGTTGCAGAAGATCATCCGCCAGTACACGCGCGAGGCAGGAGTCCGCAACCTGGAACGAAAGATCGGCGCGGCCTGCCGCAAGGTGGGGACGCGCATCGCCGAGGGCAAGCGCGCCTCGGTCAAAGTGACGCCAAAAGTGGTGGAGGAACTGCTCGATAAGCCGATCTTCCTCGGGCAGGAGGAGATCAGCCAGCGCACGTCCATCCCCGGCGTGGTACCCGGCCTGGCATGGACGATGTTCGGCGGCGATATCCTCTATGTGGAATCCACCAAGATGCCCGGAGGCAAAGGCTTCCAGGTGACGGGCTCACTCGGCAACGTGATGCAGGAATCGGCGCGGGCGGCGTTTTCGTACGTCCGTTCGCGGGCGGACGCGCTCAAACTGTCCGCAGATTTCTTCAATAGCAACGATATCCATCTCCACGTCCCGGCTGGGGCGACGCCCAAAGACGGCCCGTCCGCGGGTGTGACGATGGCGACATCTCTCGTCTCGCTCATCTCGGGGCGGAAAGTCCTTCCGCAGGTGGGCATGACTGGTGAGATCACGCTTCGAGGTCAGGTGTTGCCCGTGGGCGGGATCAAGGAAAAGATCCTGGCCGCACACCGCAACGGCCTGCGGACGATCATCCTTCCGAAGCGCAACAAACGCGACCTGGATGATGTCCCCGATGAGATCCAGAAGGCGATGAAATTTATCTTTGTCGAAACGGTGGAGGACGTGCTGAACGCCTCGCTCGAAAAACCGCAGAAGCCCTCCAAACCCGCGGCAAAGAAAAAACCCACGAAAGCCAAATCAAATGCTAAAAGTTCTTCTGGCCGAAGATGACCAGACCATGGTGACCCTGCTCAAGACCCTCCTGAAAATGGAGGGTTATCAGGTTTCGGCCTTGGATATCGATTCAGACATCCCAAAAGAGGTCCTTGCGGCCAACCCTGATGTTCTTGTGATGGATGTTCACCTGTTGAACTCCAATGGCATGGATGAACTGGCAAAACTACGCGCGTTGCCCGGCGGTGAATCGGTGCGCGTGCTCATGACCTCCGGGCTGGACTTTAAAGACCAGTGCTTGAAACTCGGCGCCAACGGCTTTCTCCAAAAACCGTTCATGCCCGACGACCTGATCAATTCCCTGCGAGACATAAGCAAGTGACCCCAAGCGCTCTCCTGATCCGCGAATTCAATTATTTGCAAGATTACGATTCGGCGGCACGCCTTTGGCAAAGCATGGACAGGGGTGTGCGTTTCGGCCGTTCCGATGTCCCCGCGGAGATCGAAAAGAAACTTGCCCGCGACCCCGACCTGTTCCTTGTGGCCGAGTCGGATGGCGAACTCGTCGGCACGGTCATCGGCGGGTTCGACGGCCGCCGCGGCATGGTCTATCACCTGGCCGTGGCGCACGCGCATCGCCGCCGCGGTGTTGCCGAAGCGCTCATGTGCGAGATCGAAAAACGCCTCGTCGCCAAGGGATGCATCCGCGCCTTCCTCATCGCCCATGCGGACAATGTCGAAGCCCGCGCCCTCTACGAAAAACAGGACTGGGTCTTGCTTGCTAATGATGTCGTCTATTCGAAGGATATTGCATGACCCGCGCCCCGCACGGGGATGAATCCTCGTGCTGATTTTACAAAGCCCTTTGGCCTATGACCCTACGATTTGGTATCCTCACAATTTCTGACCGCTCCTCGCGTGGTGAACGCGCGGACTTGAGTGGACCCGCCCTCGCGGATTTCGTCCGCGCCCGCGGTTGGAACGCCTCCCTCCTCGACGTTGTGGCGGATGAGCGCGCCCAGATCGCCTCCACGCTGACAGGTTGGTGCGCCCGCGGCGACCTCGACGTGATCCTCACCACCGGCGGGACGGGTTTCGCCCCGCGCGACGTCACCCCCGAAGCCACCCGTGACGTGATCGAGCGCGAAGCCCCAGGCCTGGCCGAAGCCATCCGCGCCGAATCGCTGAAAGTGACTCCCCACGCCATGCTCTCGCGTGGACTGGCTGGCATCCGCGGGCGGACGATCATCATCAACCTGCCTGGCAGTCCCAAAGGCGCAGTGGAAAGTTTGCAGGCCGTGGCAGGGGTGCTGGAACACGCGGTCAAGTTGTTGCGGGAGGATGCAGGCGCAGAGGCGGGACATGCTGTAAAGTCAAAGGGGTGAAAATGAAAAAACAATCATTGCTGTGGCTAATACCATTGTTGTTGCTCGTTGTGCCATTATTGTTATTCGGTATTTATTATGCGTCTGACATTATTTTTTAATGAACCAAGAGCGGATGCTCCCTTGGGAATTGGGTCATTGAATGTTATTAAGTATTCAATGATTGATCCTGCAACCATCCTTACATCCATCCATCAAGACGATCAAAGTATATTCAACTTCGAGTCGGGTTTTCCCCCTGACGATCCGCCGCTTGTTACTTCAATTGAATGGAAGCGGTTGGATTATGTGAATTTGGCAACTAGTATTTTTCAAGTCACATGGAATGAATCCATTAACGATTGGAAAGTTTACAAAATAGCATATGATACAGAATGTGATAATTTCGATGGGTTTTACAATGGGGAATTTCTCTATTATTTGGAAACTTCAGATAATAAGCAATATTCTGTGCGTGGCATTCTTATGGAACCTGAGTATGGATATGTTTGGTGGGGTGGAGATACCTATTACCATCGTCCGCTTTTCGGATGGAAAGCGATAAATTTGAAAGCGATGACCGTTACCGCAGAAGAAGCGTTGCGTAGGGCAGAAGAGAGCGGTGGTATGGAAGCCCGAAAGTCTTGGGGGGATTGTTACATCAGCGTTGTTATGTGGCCCGATGTTTTTGGGCGAGATGATTGGTGGGTTCATTATAGGGATAATAATACTAATGATGAAGTAGTATTTTGGATACCAACGAAATAAATTTGAGCTGGCATCGCCGCCACCAAGCAGATCGTTTTCATCCTTCATCCTTCCGCCTTCATCCTTTCATGGTGTATAATCCCGCCGCTATAAACAAATCTAACACAAGGAAAGTGCAAGCATGATCGACGTTAACGAACTCCGCAAAGGCGTGACCTTCGAACTGGACGGTACGCTCTACAAAGTGCTGGACTACAGCCACAACAAAACGGGACGCGGCAACGCCTCCATCCGCATCAAGGCGCGCAATATGGTCACAGGCGCCAACATCGAGCGCACCTTCTCCTCAGGCCAAAGCGTGCAGGACGTGCGTCTCGACTTCCACAATGTCTCTTACCTGTATTCGGATGGCGAATTGTTCTATTTCATGGACAACGAGACCTTTGACCAGCCCGCGCTGGAAAAAGACATGCTCGGCGAGACCGCCCTCTATCTCATGCCGAACATGGAAGCCAAGTTGACCTTCTACAAAGGCAAGCCGCTCGATATCGAACTTCCCACCTCCGTGGATATGGAAGTGGTGGAGGCCGAAATGGCCATCCGCGGCGATACAGCCACAGGCGTCACCAAAAAGGTCAAGACCGAAACGGGATTGACGGTGCAATGCCCCAACTTCGTCAACGTGGGTGACAAGATCCGCGTGGACACTCGCACGGGCGATTACATCACTCGCGTTTAGCGTGTGGCGCGGACACCTGCACCGAACCGCAGGTGCGGTGATGGCATTCCGCAAAACTGGCGGGAATCATCATCCTGCTCCATGGATCGAAATAATAACGGCGGCCATCGGCCGCCGTTTTCGTTAGAACTCGTCTTCGTCCTCTTCCCAGAGTTCATCATCTTCTTCTTCATCGTCCTCCCACTCATCCAATTCTTCTTCCTCTTCCCAGTCGTCCTCCGCGGCCTCTCCCTCCGATGGGGAATAGGTGGCGCACCCCGTATCGGGGTCCAGCTCGACAGCGGCGGCGCTGCAATAGCCTTCGTCCACGAAGACACAATCCAAATAATGACAGCGAATGCGGGGCATGAGGTTCTCCTACTGTTGGGGTTGTTGTACAAATCGAATTACAGAAATGATAAAGATGACCGTCATGGAAATCTGTGATGTCAGGCAGAAGGGACAGATCGCTTTCAGGATGGCGAACTCCACATAGATCAGGTAGAGCGTGAACAGGAAACCCGTCAGCGCGAGGCCGAAAATGAACAGGAGCGCATTTTGGCGCAGGAACTTGTTGCGGTTTTCGAACAAGTGCAGGACCAGGATGGCCGCGTAACCAAGCACGCCAACTGCTCCCACCGGGATGCCGTATATCTCCGAGTACTTGCTGGCATTGACGGTGGAACAATCGCCGCTTCCCAGGCACATGGCGTTGTTCTCCGTCAGTTTATAGATCGTCATATAGACGGAAACGAGCAGACCGATCACAACCAGGACAATCGAGGCCCTATACAGCCATTTATCCATACATAACCTCATGAAATCAGATCAGCCAGGCTTCCACTTCCGAACTGGCAGGGCGGGATTTTACCCCAGCGGGGATGATTAGTAAAGCGTTCGCCTGTACCAACGAAAACAGGTTTCCCGAACCTTGGTGACCCGTCAATCGCGCGACTCCCTGCTCGTCCACGACTGCGCGTAGATAGGATTCGCGCCCGTCCGATTCGATCGCCTCGGCCAACCGAACGGTGGTCCGCCGTCTCGGACGCGGCTCCAGCCCCGACAGTTTTTCGAGGGCGGGACGGACGAACACCTCGAACGTGACGAACGCCGAAACGGGATTCCCCGGCAGACCAACGAACGGAATGCCGCGATATTCGCCAAAGGCCAGCGGTTTGCCCGGGCGCATGTTCACGCGCCAGAAATTCAGGCTCCCCTTCGCCTCAACCACCTCTTTGACGAAATCGAACGCGCCGACCGAAACTCCCGCCGAGGTGACGATCATGTCCACTGCCATGTCTGCGGCGCGGTCCAGCAGGGACTCGACCGCGGCGCGCTCGTCCCGTGCCACGCCAAGGCGGACGGCTTCCGCACCAGCCTCCTCGATCTGCGCGGCCAGCGCGTACGAGTTCGAGTCATGGATCTTGCCCTCTGTCAGCGGCGCGTCCACGGGGATGAGTTCGTCCCCGCTGGAGAGCAGGGCGATGCGTGGGATGTTGTAAACGGGCACGTTCGCGATGCCCAGCATGGCCAGCATGCCCAAGTCCTGTGCGCGCAGGCGGTGAGGAGCGGCCAGCACGGCCTGTCCAGCGCGCACATCTGTCCCGCGCGGGCGGATGTTTTCGCCTGTATCTACTTTTTGTGTAATCGTCACTGTTTCAGGCGCGGGGACGCCTGCGCCGCGCTCGCTGAAATCTGTCTCCTCGACGGGGATGACCGCGTCCGCACCGGGGGGGAGGGGAGCGCCCGTCATGATGCGCGCGGCCTCTCCCGCCGCGAGCGAACCCGTCGGCGCCGCGCCCGCCGCGAGGTCGGCCACCACGCGCAACGTCACGCGTGAGGCGGACGTGTCCTGCGAACGGAGGGCGAACCCGTCCATGGCTGAATTGTCAAAATTGGGGAGGTCGGCCGCGGCGACGATGTCCTCCGCGAGGACGCGCCGCGCGGCATGTTCGAGCGGGAACTTCGTCTGCCCGACGGCGTGGATTTTCTGGAGGATGCGTTCCTGTGCTTCGAGCACACTGAGCATGTTCATGGATTGAAAAGTCGGCGGCATTATACCGCACTCGGTTGAGAATTGTGCACTTTTTGTGCGGGAAGCGCAATTCTCAACCGTGGGCATTATGTACTCCGAACCGAGTATAATTGCGCCCGGAGGTTTACGCATGGAAATTACCTGGTATGGGCAATCCTGTTTTCGACTGACAGAACGCGGCATGGCTACCGTGGTGACCGACCCGTTCGATCATAAAAGCATCGGCTATGGCCAACTGAAACTGAAAGCGGATATTGTGACGGTGAGCCACGACGCGCCGGGACACAACAATACCGACGCGGTGAAGGGAACTTCGCACGTCATTGATGGGCCGGGCGAGTTCGAAATTGGCGGCGTTTTTATTACAGGCGTGCAGACAGACGCTTCTGGCAAGAAAGCCAAAGACGTGGTCCGCAATACGCTCTATGTTTTCGATTATGACGGCATTACTGTGGCGCACCTGGGCGACCTAAAGAACGTCCCCTCGCAGGCTGAGGTGGAGGCGCTTGGCACGGTGAACGTGGCGCTCGTCCCTGTGGGCGGCGGCGGCGGTTTGAACGCGGCCAAGGCGGCGGAAGTGATCAGCCTGCTCGAGCCGAACCTCGTCATTCCGATGCATTACTCCACGCCTGATGCAAAAGTCCAGCTCGATTCGCTCAACAAATTCCTGAAGGAAATGGGACTGAGCGCGAACGCCGTGGAAAAACAGACCTCGCTCAAAGTGACCCGTTCCAGCCTGCCCGACGAGACGAAGGTGATCGCTCTTGAATACCAGCGCGAGTAGGTGCACCCGTGCCAGTTAAAGTATTGATGACCTGGGACATCTCCCCGGAGCGCGAACAGGAATATTTCGAGTTCGTCATTGGCGAATTCGTGCCGGGTGTCCAGCGCATGGGTCTGCAACCCATCGATGCCTGGGCCACCATCTACGGCGACCACCCGCAGATTCAGGTGGGCCTGATGGCCGAGGATGCCCCCACGGCGCGGCGTGCCCTCAACTCGCCCGAATGGATCAGGATCTCCGACCAATTGCTCACATTCGTGAAAAACTATTCCCATAAAATTGTCCCCGCTCGCGGCGGGTTTCAGTTCTGATGTTGTAGAGCGAGAGAACATCTCGCTCTACTCTTAATATGCCCCCATTCTTTTTGCTTTCTGTCATCGAAGGACTCGCGGCGCT
>JBMOMR010000004.1:0-25217 GCA_049324715.1 Chloroflexota bacterium
GGACCTACCTGCCCAACGTCAACTATCAGGGTGAGTTCGACGTGGCGCACCGTCTCGACCGTGAATTGAAACGGGAGTTGAACGGCGGCACGTTCAGCGGGAAGATCCGCAACAGGCGCAACATCGGGAAGTCAGCCGCCGAGGTCATTGCCCTGTGGAACAGCGAGCATCCCGAAGACCCTGTGCTATACTGAGCGCAATGCTCTCTGAAAAATTCATCCGCGATTTTCTGACCCTGTGGGCCACCATTGACCCCATCAGCACCCTGCTGATCTTCGTCGCGTTGACGCGCGGTATGGATGGGCAGGCTCGTGCGCGCATGGCGCGTAAGGCCGTGTTTTATGCTGGGGTCATCCTGATCGCATCGCTGATCGTGGGTCAGATCATTCTCACCGCACTCGGTATCAGCCTGGTCTCGTTTCAGGTAGCGGGGGGCATCCTCCTCTTTTTATTCGCCATTCAGTTGACCTTTGGAAAATTGACGTCCGAAATTCCCAACGGGGATGAAGACCACGACCCGGCGGTCTATCCGCTGGCGGTTCCCTCCATCGCCGCACCGGGCGCGATCATCGCCGTCATTGTGCTGACCGATAACCACATCTACCCGATCGGCGTTCAGGCTGGGACAGCCGCGGTTACCATCCTGATCCTCGTCATCACGTATTGGATGATGCGCTCTGCCGACCGCATCCTTCGCCTGATCGGCAAGCAGGGTGCCGAATTGCTGGTGCGCGTGATGGGGTTGATCCTGGCTTCCCTGTCTGTGGAACTGTTCTTCGATGCGCTCCAGACTGGGGGCTTTTTGCCATGAACGGCCAAACCCGCTCTCAAATCAAACCTGGCCTCACCGTGCTCATCGTCCTCAAGCAGGACCAACGCACAGGCAAACTGACCAAAGGCATCGTCAAGGACATCCTGACCAAATCGCCGACGCATCCGCACGGGATCAAAGTGCGCCTCACCGACGGTCAGGTGGGACGCGTGAAGGAAATCGTAGCATCGTAGCATGACTGTCCAGACCCTCATCCCCATTTTGCAGATCGCCATCGGCCCTGTGGTCTTGATCTCAGGCGTGGGATTGCTCATCCTTTCGATGACCAACCGCCTCGGCCGCGTGATCGACCGCGGCCGCAGTCTCGTGCGCGAACTGCCCGAGATCCCCGAGCGGAACCATGCGCGCGTCACTTCGCAATTGCACATCCTCTCCCGCCGCGCCAACCTTTTGCAACAGGCCATCATCTTTGCCGTCTTTTGTGTGCTGTTCGCCGCGGTGCTGATCATCACCCTGTTCTTCACCGCCGCATTCTCCATCGAGGACGCCTGGCTGATTGGCGGACTCTTCATCTGCTCGCTCGCGTCGCTCATCCTTTCGCTGGTCGCTTTCATCCGTGAGTTGAACCAGTCACTGATGGCGTTCCACCTGGACGTGGGCGACTGGCCAAAGACGAAACCATGAAACCATTACCGATCCGATTCGCCGCCGCGGGACTGCTTCTTGGCCTGCTGGCCTGCCGCCCGGTCATTGCCATTGGCTGGAGCGAACTGTTCATCATTTTTGTGATCGTCGCCTTCCTTCTCGGACCTTTCCTGGTGAAAGCGGCGCGTGCCTGGGACGCGTATCAGAAATCGCAGAAGAAGAAGTGACGCGGCGATCCGCGCGGAAAATGAAATCCCGCCGTCGCGAATTTCCGTTATAATATTTCTGCGCCCTGGTAGTTCAATGGATAGAACAAGGCACTCCTAAGGCTTAGATGTGGGTCCGATTCCCGCCCGGGGCACCTTAAATTTCGTTTAAATTGGGTCTTGCGTTCTTGCAAGAGTTATAGTAATATATCGGCGGCAAGCGCTTGGGTGCCCCCCTCACCCAGGCGTTTGCCACTTAAAAGGCACAACAAAAATCGGGTTTCTTTGAGAAACCCGATTTTTTATTTGGGAACTGACGCCACCACTTCGATCAATGTCACCGTATCGTGGGCGTCGTCTCCCGTCAAAAACTCGGGGCGGATCTTGCTTTTGGCCTTTGCAAATGTCTCAGGCTCACGCGCCAGCACATTGATTCTCACATCTGAAAAATAGTTCTCGAAGACCCGCCGATAATCGCGCAAGCGGAATCGGTTCAAGTTGCTGGTGGGGTTGAGCCAGTTCTTCCATGTCCGCTCGGAGAATTTCAGCATCTCGAATGGCAGTTGGAAAAAGTGATCGCGCAAGTCCACGTAGTGGATGTGGATGCCGCTCGGCGCGGTCAATGCGGCCAGGGCGGCGGTCAACCCGTCCACGTCATCGAGATGCTCGTAGACGGAGGAACTCAGCACGAGATCGAACTTTTCCGTGCGGACGTTCTTCACGTCATCGTGGATCAAGGTGAGGAATGCTTCGTTCGTGACCACCTGTTCGCCGCGCAGGCTGAAATAATCGGGATAGGCGCGGACGAGTTCGCGGTTGCGACGGTCATCGGGCGGGGCGAAACGGTCGAGCAGGACGATGTGGCGGGCTCCCGCTCGAAGGAGTTCCGCGCCGACCGCGAAGTTGCCTCCATAGCCGAAGATGAGGACGCGTTTTCCCGTCAGTGACGCGCCGCGCGTCTCGAGCGCGTCGCGGTAACGGGTCACGGCAGAGGCGGGTTCGCGCGTCTCCAGCCCCGGGCGGATGATGAGTCCGCGGCGGAGGAGGAAGCGCGTGATGGATTCGGGGAGGAAATGTCGGATGAGGCGGAGGAGGAGATAGCGAAGATTCACAAGTCACCTACAAGTTTTACCCGTCATTGCGAGCGCTTTTAGCGAGCGCTTTTGGCGAAGCAATCTCCTCGCGTAACAGGGATTGCTTCCCGAAGGCTCGCAATGACGGAAGTCAATTACGGCATCACACAATCAGGTGAGACGGTTTCGAGCGGAACGAGGAGTTGCAGTTTGAACTCCTCGAGCGTGATGGCTGGCTCGTAGTAGCAAAGGATCGGTGCGGCCACCCACTTCACCCAGGCGTTATTTTCCTCGCCGAAACTGTAATCGCTGTCCTTGATCGGCAGGCGGAGCGGGTCGCTGATGATGAGCGAGAAACGATGGTCCGCAAGGTCGCGGTAGAAGGCGGGGAAGGTGGACGCGGCGGTCTCGCCCATGGCCTGATCCATCAGGTATTTCTTCTCGTATTCGGCGATGAGCGGGACGTCTTCGATGTAGCCGAAGGTGAGCAGTTGACGCTGATCCATGAAGAGGACGTCGCCTTTGCTCTGCGCGTTGGCAACGTACTCGCGAACGAGGTCGAGCGTGTTGTCCACCTTATTGCGGGGAGGCAGCAAGCCGAGGATGCGCGGATCGGCGTAAGGGTCTTCCACGTCCGCGAGGACCTTGAGACGGGTGAAATCGTCGGCGTAGAGCAGGGGACGCAGGCGCAGTAACGTGCCGTAGGCGGGGAGCGCCACCAGCGCGATCAACGCGACGCGAATCCACACGGGGAGTGTTGTGCCATTGACCAGCCAGGTGCGGTCGGTCTTCTCCCAGACCATCCCCGCGCAGAACAACAGGCCGATGAGGAACATGTCCATGTTGTGGAGGTCGCCGCCGCCGCCGATCTTTGTGGACGCGACCAGTCCCACTACGAGGAAGGCGAACAGCACGCCGAGGATGGCGAGACGTTGCCAGAGGTTCAGAGTCCACAGTTTTTGCCGCACCGCGAAGAGCAAAACGATCACGAGCGGCGTGATGGCGATGACCAGATTGACGAGGATGCCGAGGTTGTAGGTGCTGTTCGGAAGCAGGCGATACCATAGCAGGGGTTGTCGTCCCACCGACTCGGCCACCTGCGTCACGGAGGCATTGCCCGTCCCTGCCAGCAGACCTGTCAGTTGCGGGAGGAGGAGTCCGCCGAAAAGTCCCGCGAGTCCGAGGAGGATGGCGCGGCCCCAGTCACGCGCGGAGAGGCGTCCGTTGTCCAGTCCCGCGCTTGCCAGCCAGAGCATCCCTGCCCACATGGCGGGCGCGAAACTCCACGTGAAGCGACTGACCGCGGCGAAGTATCCCGCCGCGGCGAGGAGCGGAAGCGAAAGCCAGAGCGGACGTCGCCACGCGAGCGCAACGACCGCCGCACTGAAGAGCAGGGGCGAGTGGATCGGTCCCTGTCGCAAGAAGAGGAAGCCCCACAGCCCCGCGAGGATCCAGGCTGTGGAATTCTTTTGTTTGGGCAAATAAAAAACGCAAAGGCCGAGCAGGACGTACGGCAGGATGCCCATCAGCCCGATCCACAGGCGTTCCTGGAAGATCGTCAGGCCGGAATACAGAAATGGAAGACCGCCGATGAGTTGACGGCCCACGTCGAGGAAGGGCGTCAGTTGCGAATCGGCGGGGAAGACGTAACGCTCGCGGCCGAACAGGATGGAGTAGTCCCACAGACGGTTGCCCTCGGACCAGCCCAACGAAAACGGATAACTCGTGACGCCCGCCAACGGGATGGACGCGCCAACGGCCGCGCCGCTGACGAGGGACGCGACCAACGCATCCTTCCAGACGAGGAGCGCGTCGCCGTGACCGAGCATGACCGCCAGCCCCAGCGTGGACAGGATCCAGACCAGCAGGCGAATCCCAAAGCCTGTGAAGACCACGCCCCACGAGGTGTATTGAAACAAAATCACAGGTGCGAGCGCGAAAACGACAGCGAACATCCAGCGGAGGAATCCCAGCCGCGAGCGCAGACGGGTCAACGCGGCCCGCGCGGGGTCCAGCCGCCGCGGCGCCCAGGCCAAAGTCAGGATGGAGGCGAAGAGTCCCAGAGAAAGGAGGATGAATCCGAAGAATCCGATCGCCCACTTGGGGGAGTATTCTCCGAGCCAGATCCCAGTTCCCCAGGCGACGCGGTTCAGTTCGATGCAGGCTTGGGTCAGGAGCGCCGCCGCAAGGAGGACGAAAAGCAGGCGCAGAAACCAGTTTTTATCGTTGGGTAACATGGCGAGGATTATACCCAGTGCGGTCACAAATTGCGCTTTTTTTTTAGTATAGGAAAACGCAATTTGTGACCGTGGGTATTCTATAACGGGGATTTTTAGAACCAAAAGTCATGATTGAAATTGTCTCGCATTCTTCCTATAATGATTATGAGAGAGAGGAGTCTGCCATGTCAGATAATACAAAGAAATGCCCTGTCTGTGCGGAGGAGATTAAGGAGGAGGCCAAAGTCTGCCGTTTTTGCGGCGCCACGTTCGACGTGACCCGCCGCGGCTACTGCTCCACCGACCATGCCATGATGGAGGTGGATGAAAATGGCAAATGCAAAAATTGCGGGAACGAGGTGTTGGACATACGTCTCGAAACCCGCCTGTTGGCGGAGGGAGGAAAGGCCGCGGCCGCCTCCACCCCTGTCCCGACGGGGGACGCGGTGGAGTGGGTGATCGAACCCATCCGCGGCGAGGGAGTCAACTGGCGCTTCAATGGTGTGTTCGTGGACGCGGTCCTGATCTATCTCATCTATGCCTTCATTGGCACGCTCATCACCCTGCCTGTGGCGCTGGCAAATCCGCAGGGTATGAACGATGATCTGATGGCGATATATACTGGCGGGATTGTTGTCCTGTATATCGCAATTTGGCCTGTGTATTTGATCCTCTGCGAGACGGTCTGGGGCATGACAGCTGGAAAGAAAAGCAGCAACCTGAAAGTGATTCGCAAGGATGGCGGAAAGATCGCGTGGTGGCAGGCGGTCATACGCGCTCTGTTTGCATTCATCGAGTACAACCCCATCGGCGCCATCGTCATCTGGGTGACACCGCTCAAACAGCGCCTCGGCGACTTGGTCGCGGGGACGCTGGTGGTCAACACGGCAAAGATCCACAAGGTGGGCTTCCGTGGGGCAGAGGTCGCGTTCGAATTCCATGATTACCGAAAAGCGGTCTTTGCCAGAATCACCGACGGCACCCTCCACAAATTCGGTTTAGCGCGCCAGATGACGGTCAACGGCATCGCGCCCGACGGTACCCCGATCACCTTCCAGTGGAACGGCCAATTCCAGCGCGCTGAGTTGGATCGAATTCGAGCGGAGATCGAGCGGCGTAACAATATCCGTTTTGTGGAGAAGATCATCTTGTGGCGGTTGATCGCGGTGATTCTAACGCTGGGACTCGGATTCTTGTTGATCGCCATTCTATTACTCGGTGTGATAAATCAGTAGCAGATTCTCGAAGAAAAAACGCCAGCGGTTATTTCCTGCTGGCGCTTTTTGTTTTCAACCGCGTAAGGCGGTGATCCAATTCCTGCTTCCAATGCTTTTTGACGTAGGCGGGCAACTCGGACGATTTCACCAACTCCAGCGCGGACCTGGCCCAGCGCGTCGCCTCCTCCAGATCGCGGACGCGGTGCTCGAAGTGCTTTGCCAACTCGACGTGCGCGTAGATGTGACCCTGCGCGGCGGCCCGTTCCCACAAGCGGACGGCCTCGTCGAGGTCCCCGCGGCGCTTCTGCAGATGCGACAATCGCTCCACCGCGGACCCGAAATCGACTTCGCTTAACTCGTGGGTGAGTCCATGCTCGAAGAGACGCGCGGCCAAGTCCCATTGACGCATGTCTTCGAAGAGTTTGCCGAGGGAAATAAAATCGAGTCCGTGTTCCACATTCCCGTTGAATGGATTGTGGAGCATCGCGGCCATGTGACGGAGCAACGCGGCCATCGAGACCACGTCCATGGCGTTGTGGTAGAAGACGCCCTTCAGCGGAGTCGCGTCGCCTGTGCGGAGGTAGTCAAAATACAGCCAGGGGACTTCGTAGCCAGGCACTTCCTCGCTGGTGCGCGGCAGGCCGAGGATGTTCTCTTCGAGATATTTCAGCGCACGGGATGGGAGTCTGTCGCGCCAGAGACGCCGCGCCAGCGGAAGCAGGTCGAGATGCGAAAATTCCTTGATCGGCGAAGGGATGCTGTGCAGTGCGTAGCGGGTATTGAGTAACGGCGCGTCGAAGGCCTTGCCGTTGAACGTCACCAATGCTTTGCAAGGCGCGAGGAACTCGATCATCGCTTCGAGCATGGCGGGTTCCTCGGACGGATCACGCAAGAAGAATTGCGCAAGACGGAAATCGTCGCCGTCGAAGCGTCCCACCCCGACCATGAAGGCATATGTCCCTGTGCCGCCTGCCATGCCGCTGGTCTCGGTATCGAGGAAGGCGAAGGAGGAAAGAGGAAAAGTGGAAAGGAGAGGGTCACGCGCCCAGGTCGCGATGGTTTCGAGTGGATGGTTAATGGTTAATGGATGCGCGCCGTGACGATAATCCGCGCCGAAGGTCTGCTCGGAGACGAAGGCCTCGCCGCGCGCGGTCTGACGGTATCCGCCTGGGACGATGGTATGGATCGGGATGTGGTCAACCGCTTTGGGCGGAGTCAGATCCGCTGTCCCCACTTTGACGCCAAGTGATTTGAGTTTATCTGCGAGGGATTTGGGTGAGTCCACGGGGCAATTGTATCGCGTAGAACAGGTCTATAGACTTGCGCTACTCAAACAACGGCAGGTCTTTCCAACTTCGGACAGGGATGTTGGAACGAGTTTGCGCAAAATCCCCCGCGTAGACAACCAGCGGTTTCAGTTCGGTTTGCGCGTCCACAAAAAGGGATTGCAGGTAGATGAGATTTTTTATGTAGTCGTCGGAAATGGTTTTTCCCGATTTGATCTCAATGGCTGAAAGGGAGGAACCTGTTTCCGCGAGAAGATCAACCTCGCGCCCCGCCTGGTCGCGCCAAAAGAAATATTCCGCGTTCGATTGCGTGTTGGCTTTGTGTTTCAGGTATTCTGTGAGTGCGAAGTTTTCGAAGAGCTCACCGCGCAGATAGTGTGAATTAAGTTGATCTGCGGATTGGATGCCCAAAAGCGAGGCGGCCAGCCCCGTATCGTAGAAATACAACTTTGGCATTTTGACGAGACGTTTGTTGAAGTTTCGATAATAGGGGCGCAGGAGATGGACGATGTATCCCGTTTCGAGAAGCGAGAGCCAGGCGCGGGCAGTGTTGTGGGTGATGCCGCAATCGCGCGCCAGCGATGAGAGGTTCAGGATCTGCCCGATGCGCCCTGCACATAGTTTGACGAAAACCTGAAACGTGGAAAGTTGGGTTATCTGTGTCAGGTCGCGTATGTCACGCTCGATGTAGGTTTGAATGTAATTGGGATACCAATTTGTCGGTGGGATGGAACGGTCATAGATGGGCGGATACATGCCTGTGAACATGTAATCTTCGGGTTGGTCAAATTCCAACGAAGCGCCGGATAATTCGCCTATCGCGAAGGGATAAATGGACAGCAGGGCGATTCGTCCCGAGAGGGATTGCGAGATTTGCTTATGGAACAAAAAGTTCTGCGAACCTGTCAGGATGTAACGTCCCATCCCTTTTTGGTCGCCAATCTCCTGGAGGTAGGAAAATAGTTCAGGGACTTTTTGAATTTCATCAAAGATGCAGTGGTTTGGGTAGGCCGCCAAAAAGCCGCGCGGGTCTTGCTGGGCGTAGGTTCGCTGGTCAAGGTTTTCGAGGGAGATGTAGGTGTAATCAGGAAAGAGAGCCTTCGCCAGCGTGGTTTTCCCCGATTGGCGCGGACCTACCAGCCCGACAAAGGGATAGGTTTTAGCCACAGAAAGAATTTGAGGGGCAATCGCGCGGTTGATCATGCTGACAGTATAGGTTATTCCCGACAAATTGTCAATCCGACTGACAATTTGTCGGGAACTTGTACCTCCACTTTAGCGCCGAGGGATTTGGGTGAGTCCACGGGGCAATTGTATCTGGAAATTTATGGGTGAGGAGTTGCTGTCCCTGAGAAAATGCGCTCTTGTTTTGAAACATCGAAGATATAAACTTCATACGTGCTGTTATATCCCCCACTGGCTTCTTCAACCAACTTGTCTCCTAGAATCCGAAAGGTGTTGCTGTCCAACCAAGATTCAGGATACAAAATCATTTTCTCGATTGTGATGGTGAAAAGGTGCCGAACTTGATTTGTCTCAGAACTCCAAACATATACGGATGCTGATTGTGCCCACCCCGATTGATCACAATGTGCTGTAGTATATGCTAGGCGCTTACCGTCAGGTGACCAAATAAAATCCATAAAACCTGGGGCATCGATCTTTACCGAAGCCCCTGACTGTAAATCAAAGACTGTAATCCCGTTCATATCCACAGCATACCGTCGTCCTGTTGGTGAAAACTTTATGTTATATCCAGGAAACAAATCTGTAGGTGAAATAAGAGTCACCCATAAGCCATTATTTAGATTGAGCCGAAAAAGCCCGTAACTCACATCGTAATTCGTTGGTGAATAAGCTGGCTTTGGAAAACACTGGTTTCCACCACCTGAATAACCTATACTTGTAGAAAAATACAGATAATTCCCGTCAGGGCTCCAAGATTCTGGAAATACTGTCCCTGAATGTTCCCGAACCATTAAATCCTTATATTTCATTATCCATGTTGCCCCTTGCCTGTTTTTAACGATTAATGTCTGATCTCTCTTGTAACCACAGCTTGCAGCAAACCAATTCCCATCTGGGGAAACCTGGCTTGCATAAACATTCAGTTCATCACAAGCAACTGAAAATTGAGCCATCTGCGTTTCCTTGGCATCCCTGCCTTGTACATATGCCGCTTTCTCTATGGTTGCAATTGCAATCTCTGTAGAACGCCATACTTGTTGTGCAGAATCAAGTGTGGGACTCGACGGAAAAATTGATGTTTGTGTTGCTGATGGGGTGAACAGAGTGGGGGTGAGTTCAGCTAGGGATTGAGTTGCAGTAGCAACCACCGGAGTCAATGCTGGGATTGGTGTAGTTGGCGCTTCCCCACTGCATGCGACAAGAATGGAAACCAGAATCCCGAAAACAGAAAACAGCCTGATTCGAATCTTCTTCGATGCCATATTTTGCCTCCAAGTATCGCTCTACGCTAGATTATACGTCAAGCAAATTCCTTGTAAACTCTGTATCGTATGGCGGAGAGTGGTGTTAACCTTTTAAATTCGGCGAAACAGGAGCATCCATGACCACAGCCAAAACAGGTCGGTTATCGTTCTGGACAAAACTCGTCTACGGCACAGGCGATTGGGGTACCGCGGGATACGGAACCCTGCGCCAGGTTTTCTACGCCATCTTCCTGACCGATGTGGTGGGGCTGGAGCCGCGCCTCGCATCGGTGGCCGCGCTGATCGGCATCGTGTGGGACGCGATCAACGATCCCATCGTGGGGATGATCAGCGACCGCGTCCGCACGCGCTGGGGACGGAGGCGTCCGTTCCTGTTGTGGTTCGCCATCCCCTACGGCGCGGGTTTCCTGTTGCTTTGGTGGGCGCCGCCGTTCGAGGGACAGATCGCCAAAGCCATCTTCATCACCATCGCGTTCATGATCGCCGACACGCTCGAAACGCTGGTGGCCGTCCCGTTCTCCGCGCTCACGCCCGAACTGACTCCCGATTACGACGAGCGCACCTCGTTGACGGGTTTCCGCATGTTCTTCAACCTCGCCATTTCACTCGTCACCGCGGTGGCCGCGCCGATGATCGTGGATGCGGTCATTGCAGGCGGCGGAACACAACAACAGGGCTACCTCGTCACCGCGGCCATCTTCGGCGGCATGGCAGCCGCGCCGTTCCTGCTGATCTTCTTTGTCGTGCGCGAGCACAATTTGACTCCCGAACAGGAGCATCAAGCCACCTTTATCGAAACCGTCCGCACCGCGTGGGGCAACGTCCCGTTCCGATTCGCGACCGCCGTCTACATGCTCAACTGGATCACCTTCGACCTCGTCGCGCTCATCCTGCCCTTTTATCTCATCTACTGGGTTTCCAGCGGCAATGTCCTCGCGCAGGCGGACGTCTTCGGCATCAGCCTGCCCATCGAGTCGGCGGTCTTTGCGCTTCTGCTCATCACCTCTGTGCTGGTTCTCCCCATCTGGATTTTCATCTCCTACCGTTTCAGCAAGCAGACAGCCTACATGATCGGGATGATCTTCTGGGCGGTCGTCCAACTCGTCATCTTCTCGATTCAGCCTGGACAAGTGACCTTGGTCCTCGCCATGAGCGTCCTCGCGGGCATCAGCGTTTCCTCCGCCCACCTGCTCCCCGACTCGCTCTTTCCTGACGTGATCGAATGGGATGAACTGAAAACCCGCCGCCGCTCCGAGGGGATTTACTACGGCGTGAAGAATTTCATCCGCAAACTGACGGGCGCGCTAGCGATTTTCATTGGCCTGCAGACTCTCGGCTGGTTCGGCTACCAGACTCCGCCCGAAGGCGCGGAACAATTCATGCAACCCGAGTCCGCACTGATGGCGATCCGCTTCTTAATCGGACCGTTGGGCGCGGTTCTGTTATTCTCCGCTGTTGCCATGGCCTGGTTCTACCCGCTGACGCGTGAGAAGCACGCCCGCGTGCGGAGGTTGTTGGAGACGAGGAAGAACAGGGAATCAGAGACGCGAAGTTAAAGATGAAATCCCCGTTTTCCAGCATCTGACGGAAAACGGGGATTTTTTTGTGGGCCAGCCCGGAGTCGAACCGGGAACCGGGAGCTTATCCTGCTTGTTGAGGAGCATAAAGTAATAGGCTGACTGGAGCGCAGGACTTCTTAAAATACCTACTCTTATCATTGCGCTACTGGCCCAGGATGGAATTCCTGCGAAGTCTTCTATTTGACCAGTAACAGGCTTTCGCCAAGTTGTATCAACTGCGAAAGGTATATGTCAACGGGTGGTGCTTGAATCCAACGTATCGAATCCCAATCCGCTTTTTGAACAGAACACAGAAGCCGCCCCAAATCGGCTGGGAACACGCCAGCAGCCTTGCTTTGCGCATCTGTGATGGCAGAAGTGATCGACAGGTTTTTCACACAGCAAAAGCCCCAAATGTCGGCCAGGTCTTTTGGCTCTTCCCGGTCGAGAAGGGCAGTGATTTTGTTGGCAAGAATATTCTCGGCACTGTCCAATCGCCCAAGAATGGGGTGGATTTGGACTGCTTCCACCCTTGCTGGAACATCGTTGATCAACTCAATCTTTAGGGAAACCAGCTCCTGAACAATGTTGAGGCGGACAAATCGTTCCTCCTTTGCGATGACGTCTAACGTCCATTCTAAGCCAAGGGCTTGAATGATTCGTTCTGCCCAGAGACCAAAACGCGCATCGTCATTGACAAAGTAATCCAAATCATCCGAAAAACGGTGTTGCAAATAGCCGCGCGACGCGGCGGTTCCGCCAGTGAGGTAAAAACCAGTGTCCGCTTGATTGATGACGCGGATCACCCGATCCTGAAAAGGATAGAGCGTGTCAAAATAATAGGCAGGATCGTTAACCACGGAGCAACTCGGGATGTTTTTCAGGGAGCCACTGTACAAGAAAGTCAAATCCTCGCACGCGGCTTTTCGAGCGGACGCGTTCGCGCCAGCGCGGCCAGTTTTCCACCAATTTTTTGTAGCCGATCATTCGAATGATCTCGTCATAGGAAGCGTATTCCAGCAATCGGCGCGCAGCCCAGTCCTGATTCAACCGTCCACGCGTGCGGCGGCCAGCCAGGATCTCGCGAAATTCCGAGAGGTCGAGATCGTAATCCCACACATAAGGAAGTCGTTGCGTGGTCTGCATGATTTGATTATACGTGAAAACCAGTCACTCGCGAGACTCTAGTGCTGTAAATACGTTTTATGCAACTCCGCATAGTGCCCGCCCTATGCAAACATCAAACCGTTTGCAGGAACCGTCACCTACCGCTCATCTCCCAGCGTATAGACCTTGAGTTCACCGGCCCATTCCGCAAAACTGAATCTATAGAATGCGATCAAGGTTTCTTCCTTATCGGGGTCAACAGGATAACTGGTATCCGCTTTATTGATGTCATCCCAGAACCAGACCCAGCAATCGGGCAAATCGCTGCACAGATACTTTGCTACTTTCAGCAGACCTTCCCTGTCTTTATTGCTCTTTGGATCTACAACGACCATGAAGGTCTTCGTTGTGCTTCCAACGACCTGATAAGAAACGGTGGGAGTCGCAAGCGGCTCAAGGGCATTTGGAGTTGTTGCTGGGCTGCCACAGGCGCCAAGAAGGATCATGGCGGCCAGGAAAACAAACAGGCATTTTTTCATATCGTATCCGATCTATAGTTTATCGTTTGGGACCGTTTTTTGAACGTCATCCAATACCATTATAGAACAAAACCGTATATTTTGTTTGCAACTTGCGTATATGGATTTCTGCCGGGCGGAATAGGTTGTCGCCCAATTCTACTTTTTCACCAACTCCCGCGCCTGCTCCACATACGCGAGACTCTGGTGACGGAAATACGTGTTGTACAACTCAGCGTAATGTCCGCTTTGTTTGAGCAGGCCTTCGTGATTTCCCTCTTCGATGATCGTGCCACTGCGCATGACCACGATTCGGTCGGCGGCCTTCACCGTGGAGAGACGGTGCGCGATCAGGATGCTGGTTGCATTCTTCAACACCAAGTTCAGCGCCTGCTGGATCTGCCACTCGGTGAACGGGTCAATGCTGGCGGTGGCCTCGTCGAGGATGAAGATGGCGGGGTTTTGGACGAGTACCCGCATCAACGCGACCAGTTGGCGTTGTCCCATCGAGAGGCGGTTGCCGCGCTCGCCCACCTGCGTTTCCAACCCGTCGGGCAGGGTCTCCAGCCACTCGCCATCGCCGATCTGACGCGCCAGCCGCAGCATATCCGCTTCGGGGGCGTCGGGCGCGGCGTAACGGATGTTCTCGGCCACCGTCCCTGAGAAAAGGAACGGGACTTGCGACACGATCCCCAGTCGGCGGCGATACGATTGCAGGTCGAACGTGCGGATGTCGCGTCCGTCGATCGTCAGCGATCCCGATTGAAATTCATAGAAGCGCGCGATCAACTTGGCGATGGACGACTTGCCCGCGCCGGTGTGTCCAACCAGCGCGAGATTCTCTCCGGGCTGGATGACCAGATTGAAGTCACGCAGGATCGGTTCGTCATTCTTGTAGTGGAATCCCAAATGCTCGAATCGAATCTGCCCTTTGAGCGGACCCGCTTCCTGCGAGTCGGTCTGCACGACGTTCGGGTCCGCGTCGATCAACGCGAAGACGCGTTCCGCGGCCGAAAGTCCCGATTGGATTTGCGCCCAAACCGAGGCCAGGTTGAGGATGGGGAACATGAAGTTATCGAGCGCGAGGATGAAGAGATACCACGCGCCCGCCGTGATGATGCCCTGCCCAATGGACAGGCCGCCCGCGTAGACCAGCACCGCCACGAAGATGCCGCTCATCGCGTTGAGGATGGGGAAGACCAGCGAGAAGACGAGGCCGCGTTGGATGTTGACCGCGTACGAGGTCTGGTTGGCCGCGTCAAAGGTCCCGAAGATGCTTTGCTCCTGGCGGAAATTCTTGGCGATGGAGATGCCGCTGACGGTCTCCTTGATGGCCGCGTTGACGTCTGCCATGGCCTGCATGCCGCGTTTGGTGACGCGGCGGGCGAGGGCGCGGAAGCCAAGCGTGAAACCGAGCGCGATGGGGACGAATCCCAGCATGAGCCATGCCATTCTCGACTCGGTGTTGAATAAGATGAAGCCGAGCAGGATCGCCTGGAACATCTGCGCGGTGACGTCGGTGAGGATGACGACCAGTTGGCCGAAGTCGTTCGTGTCGGAGGTGATGCGCGAGACGATGCGTCCCGAGGAGAATTGGTCGTAGAACGAGAGGTCGTGGTCGGCCGCGGCGCGGAAGGCGCGTCCGCGCAGGTCGAGCACTACGTCACCGACGGCGCGCACGGAGAGACTGCGCCGTGCCCAGTTCAAGCCCCACGTCCCGACGCCCACTGCCAGCATTGCCAGCCCGATCAGCCAGATGATGTTCAGTGAAGGCTGTCCGCCGAGCGCGTCCACGATTTTTCCCACGATGACCGGTGTGGCGGCGTTCAGTGCGGAAAGCGCGATCACGAGGCCAACGATGGCAGTGATCCGCCCGGCTTGTGATTTGAAATAGGATGCAATGCGGCGCGCGAGGACGCGGTCGGAATATTGTCGGTCGTATTTTTCGGGGTTAAGTCCTGCGAAGAAGCCCATGGTGGTTTAGCGGTTAGCGATTGGCGGTTAGCAGTTAGCGGTTGGCGGTTGGCAAAAAGCGATTGGTAGTTGGCATGGCTAAAAGCCAATCTCTATTCTCGAAATATCCTCGAATATGCTTCCGAAGTCTTCATCAACTCCTCGTGACTGCCGATGGCGGCGACGCGTCCCTTGCGGAGGACGATGATCAAATCCGCCCAACGGATCTGGGACAGGCGATGGGTGATGATGAAGGTAGTGCGTCCGCGTGAGGCGGCGGAGATGGCGCGCTGGATGCGGTCTTCGGTGGCCGAGTCGATGGCGGAGGTGGAGTCGTCGAGGATGAGGATGCGCGGGTCGGTGAGGAAGGCGCGGGCTAGGGCGAGGCGCTGGCGCTGTCCGCCCGAAAGCGTGACGCCGCGTTCACCGATAACGGTATCGTAGCCCTTCTCGAAGGTCAGGATGAACTCGTGCGCCTGCGCGGACCTGGCCGCGGACTCGACCTCCTCGCGCGTCGCGTCGGGTCTGCCGAAGGCGATGTTATCGGCGATCGTCCGTGAAAAGAGGAAGATATCCTGCTCGATAATGGAAATTTGTTGGCGGAGAGCCGCCAGATTCCACTCGCGGACGTCCACGCCGTCCACTTTCACGGCGCCGCGGTGCGAGTCGTAGATGCGGTTGATGAGTTTGACGAGCGACGTTTTGCCCGCGCCCGTCTGCCCGACGATGGCGACGGTCTGCCCCGCCTTCACCTGGAAGGAAATATCCTCGAGAATTTTCTCGCTGTTTTCGTATTCAAAACACACATCCGAAAATTCCACGTTGCCTTTCATCTCGCCGTTGAAACCTGCCGCGTTCTGGTCGAGGTCGCTTTCACGGTTGATGAGGTCGAGGATGCGGCGCGCGCCCGAAAGTCCGAGCGAGATCTGGCTGTAGGCAAAGATCGAAGCAAAGGTGGGAAATTCCAGCAGGCGGAGCAGGCCGAAGTAGGCCACCACGTCACCGACGGAGACTTCGCCCGCGCGGTAGAGCAGGAGGGCGTGGAAGAGTCCCGCGGCATAGGCGATGCCGAGCAGCAGCATGGGCAGGAATTTGGCTTCCAGGTCGCCCTGCTTCACAAATGCGGCGCGCACTCTCCTGGCGTTGGTCGCGAAACGTTCGATCTCGGTCTGTTCCTGCGCGGCGCCTTTCATCGTCTCCACACCGTCGAGGGTCTCGGAGAGATGCGTGTTCATTGTGCCGAATGTGGCGCGCACATCGTCGGTGATGGGCGATAGCGTCCGCAGGTAGCTGGCGAGCGCGAAAAAGTAGGCAATGCTAAATAGAACGGGGACCAGTAAAAGGTCAGGATGGATGCTGGGGCTGGTGTAGAGCGGAACGAGCAGGAAGAAGAACGATCCGACGACGAGGTTCAGTCCCGGACTGAACATGAAATTCACTTCGCGCACGTCGTTGGTGGCGCGCGCCATCGTGTCGCCCACGGGCTGGAGGTTGTGGAAGGTCATGTTCTTGCCGAGCAGGGACAGGTAGAGTTCGTCGCGGATGTCGCGCTCGATGCGCTGGGCCATGATCTCCGCGCCGAAGTTGCGCCCAAACTGCAGTACGCCGCGCACCACCTGCGAAACGCCGATGGCGAGCGCGGTCTGGAGTAGCAGAATGAGGCTTGGCGTGGAGGCCAGCATGTCATCGAAAGCCCGGCCGACGTAACGCGGTACGACGCCCGCCAGCGCTCCGTTGCCGAACGCGCCGATCAGGATGAGCAGGAGGATTGGCCAGTAGCGAAGCGCGTGCGACACCACCCAGCGCGCAGGGCTGGAGCGGTCGGCGTTGTGTGAGCGGGCAAGGGTGAATTCAGCGGGAAGGGGAGTAGCGGTCATGGAAGGAATTGGATTTTACCATGTCAAAATGTTGCGTAACTCCTGATACCCTGCTGTGTTTATCAAGATAAAGGTTGTCTGAATTGACAACACTCAACCCCAATTTCCAAAGGAGAATGTACAATGAAAGTCAGTCTGCCCAAAACGATCTCTGGCTGGTGCATGTGGTTGTTCTTCCTGTGGTTCGGCATCGGATCCTTTGTTGCGCTTCCGATGTCGGCAACTATTGCCGGCGTGCTCGCACTCGGCTATGCCGTGTTCGCGTTCCTTGGCATGTAAATTTGCCAGCATCAAAACAGCCTCCCGATCGGGAGGCTGTTCGTTTTAAGACAGCACGGGCGGACACACAGGTCTGCCCCTACTTGTTTCGCTCGTACAAATAGGCCGTGTCTTCCCAATCTTGGCGATAGCCCGCCATGTCCAAGTCGCGCAGGACGTTTTCATCGATCACGTTCATCCAACGGGCGACGACTGCCCCGCGCGCGGACGCGAGCCGACGCGCGTCTTCCAGCAATTGGATTCGCTCCTCGCCCGCGCACGCCTCCATCCCGACGATGAGGCGGGACGCGTCGTCCTCGTCATCTTCCCACGCTGAGACGATTCCCCTGCGCCCGCGCCACCAGAAGAACAGATTCTCGTCTTTCATCGCCGAGCGAATCGAATCCGCGTTCGGCGCGGCAAACTTCCAGCCGACGTTCAAATATCCGTTGGGCATCCAACACCGACAGAACTCGGCCGCCTCGTCGGCTTCTTCGGCGCGCAGGGGCGTGAACGCGTCCGTCGATTCTGCCAGCGGATCCGCCGCGTACGCGCAGACCTCGCCCGCGCGCACGAATCCGCGCGCCTCGCTCAGGTGATGGACTTGCACGCGCTTCGAGTTGGTCAGCAGGCGTAGAGTCCCGTCGCCGTATTCGTCCCACCACTCGTTGCAGGCCGCATCCAAACGCGAGCCGACTTTCAAGCCCTGATGATTCGGGTCTACGCGGAATCCCTCCAGCCACCATTGGCCTGGCGCGAGGAATGAAACTTTGGCGCAACCAATACACTTCCCCGCGTATTCAGCCGCGAACAACCGTCCCCGCGGGTCTGCCAGCCATTCAGGAAAGACATAGCCAACGTAATCGTGTCCACCCCAGATGAACTTGGTGAACTCGGCCACGTCGGCGCTATCGCGTGGGAGCGCGGGGCGGATGACGGGGAGGGGGGATGTGAAGGAAGTCATCAGTTTTCAGTGATCAGTCATCAGTGGGAATCCTGAAGTTCTACTTCAGGATGGCTCATTCCGAAAGTAGAACTTTCGGATTCCTTCCACATCTCAAGATGGGAAGAGTTTTCCCATCACCTCAGGACACCACTTGGCCACCATCTCAGACGAGAGGCCGTTCTCGTGACAGATCGCGGCATAAAGGTCCGCGCTGGGGCGTTTTGTCCGCTTTTGGGTTTCGGTGTCGAGCGCCCACAGTCCAAAGCGTTGAGTCCAGCCGCGCTCCCACTCGAAGTTGTCCACCAGCGACCAGTGGAAGTAGCCCTTGATCGGCCAGTTGAAATTGACGCCGCGCCACATGGCATGGATGTGTTGCGCCAGGTAGCGCGGGCGGATGCGGTCGCTCACGTCCTCGATGCCGTTTTCGGTGATGAGGATCGGCAGGTCGGGGTAGGCGCGCACTGCCCATTTGAGCGATTGGAAGAGGCCGTCGGGTGTGTTGGAGTTTTGTTTCGCGTCGGCCAGGTCGGTGCCTTCGGGGAAGAACGAGCGCGAGAATAGTTCGGCGCGGTTGGTGATGTCGAAGGCCACCGTGTCCACCGAGTAATAATTCAGGCCGAAGAAGTCCTGCGTCGCTTTGGCTTCGGGGATGGAGACCTTTCCCAGCGGCGTGCGCATCACACCCGTTGAGATTGCTGAGGGGAAGCCCATATTGATGGCATTGAATTTCAGGTTGCGCATCAAACGGTCGAGTGGAGACCAGGAGCGGTGCGCCTCCTGTGGACGGAAGTGCAACGCGTAGCCCACGCGCGCCTCGCGCTGGATCTCGTGGATGGCACGATAGGCGGCCACATGCCCGCGCAGAAGATTGGCCTGCACCGTCATCGCCAGTTTCATATCCGACTTTCCAGGCGGGAAATGGCCGCGGATGTATCCCTCCAGCGCGTAGACGTTCGGCTCGTTGATCGTCACCCACAACGTGCAATATTCCTTGAGCGCATCCACGGTCTTGCGGACGAATTTCTCGAAATGCGGAACCACGTCGGCGGTTTCCCACGCACCCTTTTCCTCCACCCAAAGCGGATTTGAAAAATGATGCAGGGTGACCATCGGCGTGATGCCGCGTTCTTTCATCCCGCGCAGCATGGCGCGATATTTTTCGAGTGCGTCCTCGTCCCAGCGATCGGGCGCGGGCTGGATGCGGCTCCACTCCACCGACAGGCGGTGCGCGTTCTGTCCCGTCTCGGCGGCGCGGTCGAGGTCTTCCTTCCAGCGTCCGCCCCACCAATCCGAAGCCAGCCCCGAACGTCCGTTCGTGCGGCCGTCCTCCTCCCACTTCCACCATTGACTGTTGGTGTTATTCCCCTCCACCTGATACGACGCGGTGGCCGCGCCCCACAAAAAGCCTTTTGGAAAATGATAGGTTGCTGTTGGCATTAGTCTGCTAATCTCCTAGTCTTCTAGTCTTCTAGTCCGCTCGTCATTGCGAGGAGGGCGCTCTCCCTGGCACCGCCTGCCAGGGCAGGTGTCCCGACGAAGCAATCTCCAGTCCAACGTGGGGATTGCTTCGGGCTAACGCCCTCGCAATGACGGATTATTGATTCCTCGCCAGATACGCAAGATACAACGCCACCGACCCCGCCACCGC
Source organism: Chloroflexota bacterium (assembly GCA_049324715.1). Classification (GTDB taxonomy): domain Bacteria; phylum Chloroflexota; class Anaerolineae; order Anaerolineales; family Villigracilaceae; genus Denitrolinea. Next base: position 19,738 of record JBMOMR010000004.1, read on the forward strand.
TGCGTTCAACGATTCGATCTCGCCGCGCATCGGCAGTTGCAGGATGATGTCGCACTTCTTACGCGTCAACTCGCGCAGACCTTCCCCTTCCGAGCCGACGACGAGTCCCAGCGCGCCGCGCAGGTGACGGGAACCCGCTTCCATCCTGACCCCGTGCTGGTCGAGGCCGACGATCCACGTTTCCGCGTCTTTGAGCGTGTCGATCGCCTGCGAGAGATTGGCCTGCGCGATGAGCAGATGCTCGCTCGCACCCGACGAGGCGTTGACCACCGCGGGCGTCACTTCCACCGTACGCGCCAACGGGATGACAACTCCGTGGATTCCCACCGCTTCCGCCGTTCGCAGCAACGTGCCGAAATTCTGCGGGTCTTGCAGGGAATCGAGAATCAGCACAAAGGGCGGTTCGCTCTTCTGGCGCGCCGCGTCAAGGATCTCGACCACGTCCGAGTAGGGATACGCGCTGACGTCCGCCACCACGCCTTGATGGTTCTCGTGGATCTTGTCCAGCCGCGGGCGCGGCGCTTTGCTGATCTTGACCTTTTGCTCTATGGCGAGTTTGACGATCTGCTTGATCTTGCCCTTCTCTTGCGCCCCCTCGGCGATCAAAATCTCAAAAATGTCCCTGCGTTGGGCGCGCAGGGTTTCGTAAACAGCGTTGCGAGAGTAGATGAATTCTTTCATAGGCGGATATTTTATCACCGCTGAAATACGGGACGCGGAATTACACGGACATGCGCGGAAACAGCGAATGGAAAACCCGTGTCCATCTGCGTTCATCCGTGTCCCGAATCTGAAGTGGAAGGCATCAGTCCGAGACTATAATTGAAGCATGACAACCAGTCGTTCCAACTTGACGCGCTTCGCGTGGATGTCCATCGCCGCGTCCATCGTGACCATTGCGTTGAAATCGGGCGCGTACCTGCTCACCAATTCGGTCGGGTTCCTGTCCGACGCGGTCGAGTCGCTCGTGAATTTGGTGGCGGGAGTTATGGCGCTGGTGATGCTGACGATTGCCGCGCGTCCCGCGGATGAGAGTCACGCGTTTGGGCACAGCAAGGCCGAATATTTTTCGAGCACCACCGAAGGGATCCTGATCCTGGTCGCGGCGGGGGGAATCATCTCCACGGCAGTCCAACGATTTTTGAATCCCCAGCCACTGGAGCAATTGGGAATCGGGCTGATCGTCTCCGCGGTCGCGTCGGTGGTGAACTTCGCCGCGTCGCGCGTCCTTCTGGCGGCTGGCAAACGGGAAAATTCGATCACGCTCGAAGCGGACGCGCACCACTTGATGACGGATGTGTGGACTTCGGTGGGAGTCATCACGGCCATGGGTGTCGTGGCGTTGACGGGTTGGCAGGTGCTCGACCCGATTGTCGCGGTCGTTGTCGGCTTGAACATCGTCTGGACGGCGTACCAGCTTCTCCGTCGGTCGGTGGCGGGACTGATGGACGCGTCCCTGCCCGAGGCGGAGCAGAAGGTCATCGAGAGAGTCATGTCCAAGTACCGCGAACGCGGCGTCGCCTTCCACGCCTTGCGGACGCGTCAATCGGCGGCGCGGCGCTTTGTCTCGGTGCACGTGCTTGTGCCTGGTGCGTGGACTCTCCACGACGCGCATCACATCGCCGAGGATTTCGAGGGCGACGTCCGCAAGGAGTTGCCCGACGCCATTGTCCAGACGCATCTCGAGCCTGTGGACGATGAGATCTCCATGCACGATGTCCACGAGCAATGAAGCAGACTTGAAGCGACAAGGCCGAAGCGCAATGCCTCGGCCTTGTTTTTTTTGGTAGTGGCATCCAGTAAGTAATGTGGTGCGGACACTTGCACCTGGCGCAAGTGCAGGTGATGGCATTCCGCGTATCCGTAATCTGGCGGGATTCCATCCCGCCCCACGAAACCATCACTTACACTGAACCATTACCGTTTTTTTTATTGGAGTGACTCTCAGCGCAGGAAGAAAATGGCGACCGCGATGGCGACGGCGCAAACGAGCATCGCACCCAGGAAGCCGACGATGACCAGCCAATTCCTTCCGCCGCTTTCCTGGATGGTCGGTTCCTGTGGAATGAGCGGCTTGGATGGTTTAAAGGCAGGTTCAAAGGCGGGTGTCTGTTGTGTCGATGGCGCCGCGGTGACGATTCCCATCTGGTTGAGTTTCGCGAACGCATCCTGCAATTTCTGGCGCGCCTCAGGCGGAAGTTCATCCATGTTGTTGTAGACCTTGCCATCATAATTCACCACGTTGGTGAAGGCGGTCATCACATTTTTGGCGATGTCCCCTTCCAGAAAATCGGGGATGCCGTTGCCATTCTTGTCCGTAAAGATCTGGAACATCTGCTCGTAGGCCTGACGTTCGTTGGCGGGCATTTCATCCACGCTGTTGTAGGTCTTGCCGTTAAAGATGATGTGCATGGGAGCCTCCTTGAGGAGTGGGACAACTTGATTATAAGTCAAGTTACGATGCGAATCAAAGACCTGGTTTCATCGGAACCGAGAAACCAGGTCTTGAATTTACTTTACCGTGTATTCGACCAGTGGCATGGCGTCGCCCGTGGACGTGGTGGTGAGGACCAGCCCCACGCCTTTGGCATAGTAATACTGCGTGAAGAACTGCATGGGGATGGGATTGCCGTTCATGGACATCTTGCTCTCGGCTTCGATGACGACCACGTCGGCGTAGGTTTTGCCTTCCACGTCCTTGCTGATGCCCACTTCCTTCACGGTGTGGATGAGGGTGGTGTCGATGCCATTGGCCTTGAAGGTGACGTTCCACGTGTCGCCCTTCTTGGGATTTTCCTTCATGGACACCTGCCACGTGCCCGCCTGGTAGGCATCGGTGACGTACGAATCGCCCTCCTTCTTGACGGTGGAATTGGTGTTCATCAGCGAATTGGACATGGCGAAGGATGCGCCGTCCGCACCCGTCACCGTGTTGGTGAAGGTTTTGCCGTCCTTCATTTTGTACGTCCACGTGTTGCCGACGGCGAGGGGATAATGATCAGAACTGGGCATGGGAAAATTCTCCTTTGGCGAAAAAGTTGGCCTATTTTACCGCTGATGCTTCCGATGCGAGGGCGAGAATTTGAGCGCGGACATTATTAAACTTCCATGTTCTACGGAGCATTTATTTGGCTGGCGGCACAACACGCCGTCCCATTTTCTCGATTCGCTGGAGAGAATTTTTATCGAAAATGTACGATTCGGTATAGCCGCATTTTATGCAAACGAGATAAGTCAAATGCTCAACATGCCAAAGGTCAATGCTAAGACCAGCTTGCTGTCCATAACTGCTTACTGCGTATACATCATGGCTTCCACATTTAGAACATTCACCGTTTGTCATTAGGGTTACCTTCTGAAATCTGTGGCGTTTCGCGTTTGTTTGGGCGACCGCTGATCGCTAAAAGACGCGATAATACTTAATGCAGAACGCCTGCCAGCGATTGCGTCACCAAATAAAGTTTTATTGCGATGCCAATCGTTAGCGTAATGAGCGAAATCCCAAAATACAGCCAGCCTCCCCAATTGATCGCGTCATTAAACACCCGCTTTTCATAGGCCATATCCCGTTGAGGAAACGTAAAGGCTTGCTCATTTGACTCTTTGGCGATCTTTCGCATCAGCCTGATTTCGGCAACTGTATAAGCGCCTGTTGCCCAAATTAAAGTAAAGATTCCCCACGCAATAATAAAAACAAATCCCCAGGGAATTTTTCCGAATACATAACCATTAACTAGCGTAATAACAACCACAAAGATGCTCAGGTAGAACTTCCCAAAGAGAGAGTAAAACCTATTCCAGTTTTGATCTCCCGCCACGGCGGTTTTCATAAAGCCGAACAGTTTGTTGGGATCGTAATGACTTGAAAACCCGCGTGTATCGAGAGCGTTTTTGAGCTCCAGAATAAAGCCACTAATATCTTCAAGAACCACTGTGAGACGGATTACATCCTTGCCTGAAATAAGTTTGAGCCATCCGCCAGTGTAACGAATTGAAGCAGAATCAATCCTAAGATTTTCGAATGGAAGAAGTTTTACATTTCTGCGAACTTTGTAAACCACTCCATTTTCATTAATTGAAATAACAGTACCTGCCATACGGTAAAAAATCCACCACAAAAACCCAATTTCCAAGAGGAAAAGCAAAATTATGCATGAAATGACAGGGGGGAATACATTTAAAAACTCAACCCCGCCAACTAGACTATTACGCCATATCGAAAAGGCCGAAAATCCCAAGACAATTATTAGAATCCCAAACATTGCGGGAATTGTATACTGCATCCAGCGAATGTGCTTTCGATAGCGGTATTCTTTTGACATGACAGTCTCTCCCTTCACATGTACAGAATCGGTTTTTTCAACTAGTGGCTGAAGATTTTTACATTCCTACCCGAAACATTGTGCTTTACAATATTATGAAAATTATACTCTAAAGGTATCATCAAATGTCCTCCTCCCCCTTCTCCCTCCTCTTCCAACCTCTCCGTATTGGACCCGTCACCGCACCGAACCGCTTTTACCAGGTGCCCCACTGCAACGGATTCGGCTACCGCATGCCGCGCGGACAGGCCGCCATGCGCGCCGTCAAAGCCGAGGGCGGCTGGGGCGTGGTCTGCACCGAGGAGGTGGAGATTCATCACTCCACCGACCTCTCGCCGTTCTTCGAAGGCCGTCTGTGGGACGATGCCGACATCCCCGCCTATGCTTTGATCGCCGACTCGATCCACCAACACGGATCCCTCGCGGGCATCGAATTGACCTACAACGGCCACGCCGCCTCCAACCTCTACTCGCGGACGGCCGCTCTCGGTCCGCGCTCGATGAGTCTGACAGGCGCGTCGGGCTATGAACCAGGTCAAACCCGCGCGGCCACGAAAGATGACTTCCAGTCGCTGCGCCGCTGGCATCGCGCCGCCGCCTTGCGCGCCAAAAAGGCTGGCTTTGACATCATTTACGTCTACGCGGGGCACGGACTGGCGCTCGCCTTCCAGATGCTTTCCAGGCACAATGACCGTCCCGACGAATACGGCGGCTCGCTCCAAAACCGTGTCCGCCTGCTCAGGGAATTGCTTGAAGACACCAAGGAGGCCGTCGGTGACAAATGCGCGGTCGCCCTGCGTTTCGCCGTGGATGAACTGCTCGGCGACGAAGGCATGACCCACGACGGCGAAGCGCGCGAAATTGTATCCATGCTCGCGGAATTGCCCGACCTGTGGGACGTCAACATCGCAAGGTGGGCCAACGATTCCGCCACTTCGCGTTTTGCCAAACAGGGCTATCAGGAAAAATACATTTCGTTCGTCAAAGGTCTCACCACCAAACCCGTCGTCGGCGTGGGGCGCTACACGTCACCCGAAGCGATGCTCTCCATCGTCCAGCGCGGCATCGTGGACTTTGTCGGCGCGGCGCGGCCCTCGATTGCCGATCCCTTCCTGCCGAAAAAGATCCAGGAGAATCGCTTCGAAGATATCCGCGAGT
>JBMOMR010000005.1:0-24852 GCA_049324715.1 Chloroflexota bacterium
CTTCGCGCATGGCCTTGTGGATGGCGTCGCTGGTGCGGATGGACTGGACGAGGCGTTCCATGCGTTCGTGGTCGCCCCAGCCGCCCGCGGCGAGCGAACGGACATCGGGATGCTCGGGATTCATTTCTGTAAAGTAGATGGCGGGGAGGGTGACGAGTCCCTGCAGGAGGTCGGAGCCGAGCGGCTTGCCAACGGCAGATTGGTCGCCCGTGAAGTCGAGCAGGTCATCCACGATCTGGAAGGCCATGCCAAGTTCGTATCCGAATTTGCGGAGGGATTCGATCGTGGCGACGTTCTCCGTGCTGACCATGGCGCCGGCGCGGGTGGTCATTTCGAACAGCGAGGCGGTCTTGGCGTAAATGCGCTGATAATAATTATCGCGGTTGATCACCCCGCGCGCTGAAAACAATTGAGTCAGTTCGCCGTTGACGATGACGGCCAGCGTCTCGGCGAAGAGTTTCATGACGGGCAGATAGTCCACATCGGCGGCCAGTTTGGCGGCGCGTGCGAAGAGGAAGTCGCCTGTCAGGACGGTGGCGGCGGACGACCAGCGCGCGTTCAACGTCTCCGCGCCGCGGCGCAGGAGCGCGCCGTCGATCAGGTCATCGTGGACAAGGGTGGCGGTGTGGAGCAGTTCCACGGCCGCGCCGAGGGTGACCAGCGGTTCGGATTTGCCGCCCAGCATGTTTCCGACCAGCAGGACGAGGGTCGGGCGGATGCGTTTTCCTCCTGCGGCCAGCAGGTGTTCAAGGGCGGCGCGCAGGTCCTGGTTGCAGTCCGCACCCTGAGAGCGCATCCGATCTTCAACCAGCAGAATTTGTTCCTGTACGGGATTTAAGAAAGTTACGGTATTCAAAGGCTCACCACAGGAAAAGGCGGGCCGCGTTCTCTGTAGTCACGGCGGCGACCTCTTCCAGTTTTCGGGATTTTAACACAGCAATTTTATCAGCAATTTCAACAACGAAGGCAGGTTCGTTTCGTTTGCCGCGATGTGGGACGGGGGCGAGGAAGGGAGAATCGGTTTCGATCAGCAAATGGGTCATTGGCAATTGTTGGATAATGGAGCGTTTTTGCTCGGCATTCTTGTAGGTGACGGGACCCGTTACCCCGATGAAAAAGTTCATCGCGATGGCTTTTTGGGCGGTTTCGAGCGTGCCGTTGAACGAATGCAGGACCCCAGGTCGTTCGGCAAGCGGGTGATTTTGGGATTTCAATTCCGCATGCCACTCGGACAGAATCCCCAACAGCTGTTCGGACGCGCTGCCGAACCAGGCGTCTCCCTCCTCACGCATGTGGATGACGACAGGCTTGTTGAGTTCCGCTGCGAGCGCGAGTTGCTCTTTTAGAACTTCCCGCTGATAGGCGCGTTTCGCCTCTTCCTTGACCCAGTAGTGGTCCAGTCCGATCTCGCCGATCGCCACGATCTTGCCTTCACCCCTAGCCCCTCTCCCTGAAAGGGGAGAGGGGGATAATGCAAGATTTCGCAGATTTTCGATGGAGTTTGTGTTCCAAGTCTCCAAATCGGTGGGATGGAAACCGACCGCGGCGTAGACCTGCTCGAATTGTTCCGCCAGCCGAATCGCATCGCGGCTCGTCTCGAGCGTGGTGCCAGGGACGAGGATGCGCGTCAGCCCTGACGCAATGGCGCGCTGGATCACCTCGGCGCGGTCGGTGTCGAACTTGTCCCAGTAGAGGTGGCAATGGGTGTCGGTGAGTTGCATGGCGGCGTGGATTATACAGCCTGTTCGGGTGACTTTCGAGGCGGGAAATTGTATAAAATATCCGCGGTCATGAATTGCGTTTCCTGCCTTTCAGAAAAGCGCAATTTGTGACCGAGTGCGGTATAGTGTGGGCAAAGGAACCCGTCATGAAAAAGAAAATTTTCCTGTTTATATCCATTCTGGCATTCGCGGCCTTGATGATGCCGACGACCGTCCAGGCGGATGTGGCTCCGCCCGAAATGCCGCCAGGCTCGAACCTTGTCCCTGGAGCGGAACAGACTCAGGTCCGCATGGTGGCAGAGACGGTGACTCTCGACGTCTCTGCTGACCCTGCAAGCAAACAGAGCGCCATCGCCCGCACGGATGCATCCTTCACAATGCGGAATCTTGGCAGTGTGGAAGAAACGATGCAGGCGCGCTTCCCGCTGACGTTTTTTAATGGCACCTCGGATGGCTTTGGAAGATTCCCTGAAATTGCGCAAATTACCGTTAAAGTAAATGGAAAAGCCGTCTCCACACGACGTGAGATGCAGCCGTTTCTTGCCAACGCCGCCTCTTTCAATGAAATGGAGCAAATCCCCTGGGCGGTCTTCGATGTGACGTTTCCACCTGGGCAGGATGTCAGCATTGACGTTTCCTACACCGTTCAGGCCTTCGGGTATTACCCGTTCCTGGTTTTCAAATACATCCTTGAGACGGGCGCGGGCTGGAATGGCACCATCGGGTCGGTTGATGTGGTTGTCCGTTTTCCGTATGAGGTGAGCGAAAAGAACGTCTTGCTGCAGGGTGGCGAAAATGCTGGTTATGGCGCGCCCACCGCGGGCGGAGTCGGAAGCGGAAATGAAGTCCGCTGGCACTTTGAAGATCTCGAGCCGACGTACGAAAACAATATCATGGTGACGATCGTCGCTCCGTCCTTGTGGCAATCGGTATTGAACGAAACGGCCAACGTCCGCAAAAATCCAAATGACGGCGAGGCGTGGGGGCGGCTGGGAAAGGCCTACAAGGAAGCCGTCCGTTTCCCCAAAGGATACCTGCGTGACGACCCCGCCGCGTTGGAAATGATCGCGTTGAGCAGGGATGCTTACGAAAAATGCCTTGCGCTTTTACCGAACGATTCTCTCTGGCATTATGGATACGCTGACCTGCTGTGGTCGCAGTATTACTTCGATCTGTATTGGATGAGCAAGCCCGACACCGAAGGCTTGTTGCCAACCGCACTATCTCACCTGCAAACTGCGCTGAAGATCGACCCGAACAATCAACAAGCGCGCGATCTTTTGACGGAAATCAGTTACTCGATTCCCGAGGCTGTGAAAGTTGACGGCGACAACATTGACTATCTCGGGCTGACCGCTACGCCGCTTCCGCCCACGCCCTGGCCGACCTCCACAGGACTCGCGTCTCCCACGCTGACGGAAACGGCCGCGCCAACTTTGAGGCCCTTGATCGCTGCCACCCCCACCGAAATGGCGGTCGTTCCGACCGCCGAAGCGCCGACCACGCCAAATCCGTTGTGCGGCTCATCCGCTTTGATCCTGCCAATTCTGGTGGGCGGCGTGTGGGCTGTACGACGCAAGAAGAATTAAACGAACACCGCCAGAGGATTTTCTCTGGCGGTGATTTTTCTACTTGATCCCCGCGACCTTCAACCCGTCTTGCAGAATTGCCTTCACCTTGTCCGCGTGCCGCGTCTCGCAGTAGACGCGCATGATGGGTTCCGTGCCGCTGAATCGGATGAGCATCCAGCCGCCGTCTTCGAGGCGGAACTGGAAGCCGTCCACGGTGATGAGCTCGGTGACTTTCAGCCCGCCAAGCGTCGCGGGTTTGGCGTCCAGGATCATCTTCTCGCGCGCGGCGCGGTCACCGCTGAAGGCCGAGTCGATGCGATCGTAAAAATATTCTCCGCCCACTTTGGCGAACAGGTCTTTCAACAACTCGGTCGGTTTCTTTCCCGTCTTCACCATGAAGTCGAGCATGTACAGACCCGCCAGAATCCCATCGCGCTCTGGGACGTTGCCGCGGAAGGCGTATCCGCCCGATTCTTCGCCGCCGATGAGGGCGTTCGTTTCGGTCATTTTCGGGGCGACGTATTTGAATCCCACGCCCGTCTCGTGGACAGGGACGCCGTAGATCTCGCCTAGTTTGTTGAGCATGTTGGTGGTCGAGAGTGTCTTGACGATGTCGCCGCGCAGGCCGCGGACTTCGAGCATGTAGTAGGCCAGCAGGGCATACACGCGCAACTGGTTGATGAACTGTCCGTTCTCATCGCCGATGCCGCAGCGGTCCGCGTCACCGTCGGTGATGAGGAGCACGTCGGCTTTGTTGTCCACGGTGGCTTGCAGGCCCACGTCAATGTTCGGCTGGATCGGTTCGGGACGCTTCATTTCAGGGAAGGACGGGTTGCGCTCATCGTGAATCTCGATGACCTTCGTTTTTCCGCCCGCAAGCAGACGCGTGAACCAGCCCGCGCCGTTACCCCACATCGCGTCCACCATGACGGTCAGCCCCGCGTCTTTGATGGGTTGCAGATCGATCAGGCCGTCGCGGGTGAGATGCTCGATGTACGGCGTCGCAGCATCGAACTTGATGATACTTCCCTGGGCTACACCATCGTTGAACGTTAAACGTTTAACGTTCAACAAATCGTCGGGAATCCCCGCTTCTATTTCCTTTAGACCTTCGGGATCGATCGCCCCGCCCGTCTCGTTGCGGACCTTGAATCCGTTATCGGTTGGCGGGTTGTGACTGGCAGTGATGTTGACCGCGCCCGTGGCTTTCTTGTCCACGACGGCGTAGGCAATGACGGGAGTCGGCGTAGCCCCGTCGGTGAGATAGACCTTCAAGCCGTTTCCCGCCAATACTTCGGAAACCGCCGCGGCAAAATGCTCACTGCCGAAGCGTTTGTCGTGTCCGACTACCACCCATTGCCCCTGCTTGCTGTGTTTCAAAAGGTAATTTGCAAATCCCTGCGCGCAACGACGGACATTATCGAACGTGTAATCCTCAGCGATCACGCCGCGCCAGCCGTCTGTACCAAATGTGATTTTGAAAGCCATGTGTATGCTCCTGAAAAATGATAACGTGACGATTATAACGTAGTCTCGCTTATGGCGAGATTGCCATGCTAAAATATCGGGCATGTCGGATTCCCTTGGCGAAACCAAATCCCTGTTGCGGCAGCAGTATCGCAAACTCCGTGCCACTTTGGGCGATGAGAAGCGCGCTCGTGCCAGTCGATCCATTTGCGAGGAACTCGAACGGTGGACGGCCTTCCAGCAAAGCAAAACCATCCTTGCCTACATGCCGATTAAAAACGAAGTAGATTTGACACCGTTGTTGACGCGCCATCCTGAAAAGCGATGGGTGTTGCCGCGCATCATCCCCGAGGAGGGGCATCGGATGGTTTTCCATCCCTACGACGCGGCGCGGCTGGTGCGCCATCCCTTTGGAATGGCCGAACCCGCCGCGGACCTGCCAACGATCCCGCCCGAGGCGCTGGAGTTGGTTCTCGTCCCGGGCCTCGCGTTCGACCGTCACGGCTGGAGATTGGGGTATGGCGGCGGCTACTATGATCGGTTTCTGAAAGGTTTTGCGGGAATCAGCGCGGGAATCGTTTTTCGCGCCCTGCTGTTAGAAGAACTCCCGCATGGAGAATTCGACGTGCCCGTCCAATGGGTCGTCACGGAAGAGGAGATGTTCAAACCGCCGCGCCGTTGACCAGTTCTTTAACCATGTCGCCCAGTTTCGTTACCGCACGCTCGATGGGCAAATTCCACGCCGCGGCATTCAGGCGGACGAAATTGGAGAATTGATTGGTGGGGGAGAAGAGATAGCCCGGGGTGAGCGTGATGCCGCCCCGCAACGCCATGGAATATAGTGCGAGCGAATCAACCGTCTCTGGCAATTGGACCCAGAGCACATACCCACCCGAAGGTCGCGTGACGCGGGTCCCCTCGGGAAAGGTCCGCATGACGGCCTGCGAGAGCATCGCCACGTTGTTCGCGTATTCCCGTCGGATGCGTCGGATTTGGTGGTCGTAGCCCCCGCCCGCCAAAAATTCCGCAATGGCGGCCTGGGCGAGATTGGGCGCGGATATATTGAAGGTGAATTTCAACCATTCCACCACGCTCTTGTAGCGGCCTGGCGCGACCCAGCCGACGCGCAGTGCGGGGTTGATGTCCTTCGAGAACGAAGAGCACAACATCACCAACCCCTTGGTGTCGTACGCTTTGGTGACGTGAGGGCGCTTCTCGGTGAAATAGATTTCGCCTGAGACGTCGTTATCAATGAGCGGGATGTCGTAACGCGTCAACAGTTCGACCAGTTCCTTCTTTTTCTCGTCGGGGATGCAACTGCCCAGTGGATTGCTGAAGTTGGAGATGGTCAGAACAGCTTTGATTGGGTTGTGTTCGATGGCGAATTGCAGGGCGTCCAAACTGATGCCATCGCGCGGATTGGTGGGGATTTCCAACGCTCGCAGCCCCTGGACTTCGATGATCTGCAACGTGCCGAAATACATCGGCGACTCGATGGCGACGATATCACCGGGCTTGCAGACGGCGTGCAGGCACAGGGCGATCGCCTCGGTCCCGCCTGACGTGATGACGATATCGCTGGGCGCGAGTTGACATCCGCTGTTGACGGCGCGTTTGGCGATCTGGACGCGCAGACTTTCGTCTCCGGGCGGGAGTTGGTATTGGTGCAGGTCCTGATTGGCGTTCCGCGCTACACCCGTCATGATGCGTCTCATTCGTTCGGTGGGGAGCAGTTCCAGGTTGGGCATGGCCGCGCCAAGTTGGACCAGACCCGGGTTCAGCGTGTCGCGCATGACCATCATCATCAAATCGTGCAAATTGACGTGGCTCGGATCGAGGCTGGGGGACGAGATCTCGGGCTCGGGCAGGTGCGTGGCGGCGGGCAGGCAGACATAATATCCCGATTGTGGACGCGCCTCGATCACTCCGCGGCTTTCGAGTTGCAGGTAGGCCTGTAAGACCGAACTGATGCTGACGCCCTGTTGCTGGCTCGTTTGCCGCACAGACGGGATGCGGTCGCCGGGGCGATACGTCCCCTTTTGGATCAGTTGCAGGATGTGGCTTGCGACCTGTTCGTATCGAAACTGGTCACGTGCTCGCGGGCGTGCGGTTTTGGTCATGTTTCCTCGCAAAAGTCGGTACAGTGCTGGTTCGGTTTAATGGGTACAGTTAATTATAACAGGAACTGTTATGGTAACAATTTGAATTATTTGCATCTGTATTTATTTTTCATTATGAGGATAATAGTATCAGAAGAACAAAGGAGCCCGCATGAACGCTATTCGCGAACCCGAAAAGAAACTCAAACTTCATCTTCATCGCCGCGCTTTTCACCGCATGAATCGCATCAAGCCTGGGATGACCGTCCGCTGTGAAGATGGTCTGGTCTGGTTGACCAAGTCCCGCGACCTGCAGGATTACATGCTCCGCCCGGGCACCAGCATGGTGGTTGGCAAGCGCGCCAGTGTCCTCATCGAGGCTTTGAGCGAAGCCGAAGTGACCATCATTTATCCCAATTAGTCAAACAGCAGCCTCCTCTGCTAGGGACGCCGAAAAGGAAACTTTTCGGCGTCCTTTAATTTCAAGCGGGTATAATCGCACTGCCTATGGACAAAACGATCTATCTTGACTATGCCGCGACGACGCCCGTGGACTCGCGCGTGCTCGACGCGATGCTTCCTTATTTCAGCGCTTCGTTCGGGAACCCTTCGTCGGTCCACCGTTTCGGACAGCGTGCGGAGGCGGCTGTCGATTCCGCGCGTGAGGCGGTCGCATCCGTTCTGAACTGCCGCCCCGACGAGGTCATCTTCACTTCCTGCGGCTCCGAATCGGACAACCTTGCCTTGCGCGGTGCGATGATGATCGGACGCGAACGCGGCCGAACCTGGCTTTTGACCTCGGGGGCGGAACATCATGCCGTGAGCAAAACCGCGGAACAACTTGAAAAATATTATGGCGCACAAGTGGAATGGCTTCTCGTGGACGCGCATGGAATGGTCACGCCCGAAGCGATGCGCGCCGCCGTCTGTGATGGGACCGCGCTGGCCTCGGTGATGCTCGCCAACAACGAGATCGGGACGGTCAATCCCGTTGCGGAGTTGGCCGCCATCTGTCACGAGCGCGGCATCCTCTTCCACACGGATGCGGTGCAGGCCGCCGCATATCTGGATGTGGACGTGCAGACTCTCGGCGTGGATATGCTCTCGCTCGGCGCACACAAACTCTACGGGCCGAAGGGCGTTGGCGCGCTGTACGTCCGTAAGGGGACGGGTCTCCTTCCGCACCTGACGGGTGGGGGGCAGGAGTTCGGTCTGCGCGCGGGGACGCAGAATGTGCCGTACATCGTCGGGTTTGCGGAGGCGATGCGCCTCGCAAAAGAGGAGCGCGAGCAGCGGATCGCCCACATCCAACCATTGCGGGATCAAATCGTCGGACGCGTGCTCGAGGAGATTCCCGATGCGCAGTTGACGGGTCATCCCGAACAGCGTTTGCCGAATCACGCCTCGTTCGTCTTCAAGGACGTGGACGGCAATCTGCTTCTGCAACTGCTCGACGCCGCGGGCTTTGCCTGCTCTTCTGGCTCTGCCTGCAAGACGGGCAACCCCGAACCGAGCGAAGTCATCACCGCCCTCGGCCTCTCCCGCGATTGGGCGCTGGGCTCATTGCGAATCACTCTCGGAAAAGATTCCACACCTGAACAAATTGGGTTATTCCTGCAATCCCTTCCCACGCTTGTCGAAAAAGCGCGTAGACTGAAATGACCTGTTTATCCGTGTACGTGTGTCCTTGTCTACTTCTTTATTTCCCATGACCAAAGTCGTCGTTGCCATGTCTGGAGGTGTGGACTCCTCCGTCGCCGCGGCCCTGCTCAAACAGCAGGGATATGATGTCATCGGCATGATGCTGAGACTGTGGTCCGAGCCTGGAAAAGAAGATTCCAACCGCTGTTGTACGCCCGACTCGATGGCGCAGGCGCGGCGCGTGGCCGCAAAACTGGACATTCCCTTTTACGTGGTGGACGCGAAGAACGTCTTTCGCGAGACAGTCGTCCAGTATTTTCTGGATGGATACGCGCGCGGGGAGACGCCCAATCCGTGTCTGCTTTGCAACCGTCAGATCCGCTGGACGTTTTTGCTGGACCACGCGTTGGCGCTCGGTGCGGACTTCATGGCGACAGGACATTACGTCAGAACGCAGAAAGCGGAAAGCGGAATGCAGAAAGTAGAAAGCAAAAAGCAGAAAGTGGATGGTGGAAGAGTTAAGTTGTTGCGGGCTTTGGATGAGACGAAGGATCAATCTTATGTTCTGCATGTGCTAACGCAGGAGAAACTGCAGCGCGCCTTGTTCCCCGTTGGCGATTATCCCAAGCCAGAGATCCGCAAGATCGCCGAATCGTTTGGCCTGCCGACCGCTTCACGAGCGGACAGTCAGGATCTATGTTTCCTTGCAGGGGATGATTATCGCAACTTTCTCCAGCGCAACGCGCCACAACTCAATCAGCCTGGTGAGATCGTGACGACAGATGGAAAAGTTCTCGGTCAACACACGGGACTTGCCAACTACACCATCGGCCAGCGCAAGGGATTGGGTGTCGCGTCGCCCATTCCGCTTTATGTCATCACGAAACACGCAGTAGGCAATATGCTTGTGGTCGGCACGGCGGATGAGCTCGGCTTCACGGAATTGACCGCCCGCGACGTCAACTGGGTAAGCGGAGAAGCGCCGTCCGCACCGTTTCGCGCGATGGTCAAGATCCGCTACACGGCGCGCGCCGTCCCTGCGGAGGTGACGCCCCTCGAAAGCGGGACGCGTTTCAAGGTCAGATTCGACGCGCCCGTGCGGGATGTGACGGCGGGTCAGGCGGCGGTTATCTACGTCGGAGAGGAAGTCCTCGGCGGCGGGATTATCGTCTAGGCTTTGCGTGTAGCCAGGATGGAGAGTGCGGCTCTCACACGAGATTCTTTGGATTGCGAAAAATTTCTTTGCCCTATGACTATTCCAGCCCTTCTTTTTGCCCTGTTGATCGCCCTGGCGCTTGGCGCGCTGTACCACTTCGTCCGCGGCGGGGAGGCTACGCACCTGCTGGCCTACCTGCTGATGAGCGTGCTCGGATTTGCCGCAGGCCATTTTGTGGGATTGTGGCGCGAGTGGATTCTCTTTCCGCTTGGCCCGCTCAATCTTGGCCCTGAGGTGGTGGGCGCGCTCCTCTTCCTTGCCCTGGCGGATTGGTTGATCCACCTACCGCCGAAGACAGAGGAGGAATAGCGTTTCGTTGACGCCAGTTTGGATAAGTTAGTTCTTAATAAAAATCCGTTTTTTCAGCCAAAATGCAACATTGACCAACCCAATCATCACGGGCACTTCGATCAGGGGGCCAATGACGGCCGCGAAGGCCGCGCCTGAACTGATGCCGAAAACTGCCACAGCGACGGCGATGGCCAATTCGAAATTATTGCTGGCGGCTGTGAAAGAGAGCGTGGCGGTTTTCGAGTAATCCGCGCCGACGGCTTTGCCCATGAAGAACGAGACGAGGAACATCACCACGAAGTAGATGAGCAGGGGAACGGCAATGCGCGCCACATCCAGCGGCAGTTGGACGATCACGTCGCCTTTGAGCGAGAACATGACGACAACCGTAAAGAGCAGGGCGATCATCGTGATGGGGCTAATTCTCGGCACGAAGACCTTGTGATACCAATCTGTGCCCTTTGCACGGATCAGGATGAGGCGGGTGAGGAAACCAGCGAGGAAGGGAATGCCGAGGTAGATAAACACGGTCTTGGCAATCTCGCCGATGGTGATGTCTACGATGTTGCCCGTCAGGCCGAACCAGGTGGGCAGGATGGTGATGAAGAAATACGCGTAGACACTGTAAAACAGCACCTGAAAAATGCTGTTGAAGGCCACCAGTCCCGCCGCGTATTCGTTGTCGCCTTTGGCGAGTTCGTTCCAGACGATGACCATGGCAATACAACGCGCCAGCCCGATGAGGATGAGTCCCGTCATGTAGTCGGGGTAGCCGCGCAGGAAAATGACCGCCAGCGCGAACATCAAGATGGGGCCGATCACCCAGTTTTGCAGGAGCGAAAGCCCCAGTATCTTCCAATTACGGAACACATCGCCAAGGTCTTCATAATGCACTTTCGCCAGCGGCGGATACATCATCAGGATCAGGCCGATGGCGATGGGAATATTGGTCGTTCCCACCGATACCGCTTTGTTGAACACGGCCACGGTCACGGGCATGAGATAGCCAATCGCCACGCCGATAGCCATAGCCAGGAAAATCCACAGGGTCAGGTAGCGGTCGAGAAAGGACAGACCTTTACGGGGTTCGTGTGTCATTGCGCCTCCGAGTGAAATCGCAACAATTCGATCATGGCTTTTTCCATATCGTCGCGGACGGTGCGGAAGTCGTCCATGTTGTCCGTCGCGGCGGGGTCGGGGAAGCCACGATGGATGCGTTTTCCTTTTCCGAGCCAAAGCGGACATTCCTCCGCGGCTGAATCGCAGACGGTGACGACAAGGTCGAAATCCACGTCGCGGAATTCGTCAGCGTGTTTGGACGCGCCGCGATGGTGGATACCGATCTCTTCGAGCGCGAGCAGGGCTTTGGTATGGACAAACCCCGCGGGCTTCGTTCCCGCGCTGAAGGCCTGCCACGTTTCGCCGAGCCGCGCGTTGACAATGGCCTCCGCCATTTGCGAGCGGCAGGAATTACCCGTACATAAAAACAAGACTTTTTTCACATTGCATCTCCTCGTTTTGGTAGAACAAGATCATATCTTGTACTACTGCGGAGAATGTTATGATCTTGTTAAGGTTTATGCGGTTTCCATCGCGCTCGTCAAAAACGTGACGACCTCCGCCTCGCTGGGGATGCGGCCAGCGCTGACCAATTTCTCGTTGATGACAAGACCTGGCGTGGATAAGATGTTATAGGCCATGATGTCGGCGTAGTCTGTCACTTTGATGATTTCCGCGTCGAGCGACATCTCCGCAACCACTTTGCGGGCAATCTGTTCCACGCGCTTGCAGTTGGCACAACCCGAACCGAGAACTTTGATGGTGAGCATGGGAAACTCCTTTTTGAAGAGAATAGAGTGAGAGAACAGAGAGTAGTAATTGGTGATTAGTTCGCAGAGACGGGGGCGGTTTTCTGTTCGTTGCGGCGGTTGACGAGCCACAAGATTCCCGCAAGCAGACCGATAAAGACAAGCAGGTACAAGACCACCAGCCCCACGCTGGCCCCGTCCACCCACGCACCGTAGATCAGGCCCGCCAGCGTGCTGAAGAGCGCCACCCAGAAAACATACGTCCATGATTTGAGCCGCCCAATGATCGTGGAAATGATCAGGATGCTTTGTAGGCTGAGTTCAGGGTCGGCCATCAAATAGGCCAGCAACGGTCCGCGATGCATGCCGAGGCTGAGGAACATGTTGGCGATCGGCACTTCGACCAGCGTCGGGAAGTACATGAACACACCGAAAATAACTCCCGCCACATTGCCCAGCAGTGTATTGCGACCCGCCAGCGTTTCGATCCATTCGGGTTTGATGACCACGCGGATGACTCCCACCGCGAACACGCCGATCACCAGCAGGGGGAAGATCTGCTTGACAAATTTCCACGATTCCCACAGGAAATCGCGCGTCTCGCCCTCGGTCAGTTTGGTTTTCAGTACCCAACTGAGAATGAGAAGGGCAATCAGCACACCGAAGAATTTGCCGTTGACCAAAATATCCAGCCCGCCCTCATGCGGAGACATGCCCACTGCTGCGACCAGCAGGGTCACACCGACCAGCGCGAGCGAAGCCCACGTCCAGCGGTTGAAGCCCTCGTGGATATGTTCGATGCCCTTCCACGAAGCGAGACCGATCAGCGCCAGCAAGCCGATGAGGATGGCTCCCTGCGCGGTGACTCCCTCCTCGCCCCTGCTCGGGTCAAATGGAACGAGGCGGTAGAGAAACGCTTGGAATGTGTCCATGCCTGAGAAGGGCAGCGTGAACTTGGCGTAGGTGTTGGTCAGCAGGCCGACTTTGAGCGTACCAGAGAGAAGCAGCGTCACCAGCACGAGCAGGAATATCAACACGGCGCGGCGCATTTTTCCTTGTCCAGCGAACATGGTGTCGGTGGCCTGGTCGTGAGCGGCGTCCTCTTTGCGGAAGATAAGCGCCATGATGATGCCGATGCCGATGCCAAATGCCAGGGAAAGGAAGAAGCGCGCAAATGCCAGGTCCACGCCGATGACTCCACCCGTATAGATCAAGGCAAGGATGTTGGCGGCAGGTGCAAAGAACAGGAAGGTGATGGCGGGACCCAACCCCGCGCCTTTTTTGTAAATCCCGGCGAAGAGCGGAACGATCGTGCAGGAACAGACCGCCAGCACGGATCCAGCCAATGCCGCGGCGGGATAGGAAATGAATTTGGGCGTGTTTCGCCCCAGAAAGCGCGTAACCGTTTCTTTCGGAATGAGTGCGGTCATGGCGCCCGCAATGTAGAACGCGGGAAGCAGACAAAGCAAAACGTGAGCGGCAAGATAGGAGGCAAGGTTGCCAAGTCCGCCAGCAATGAGATCGGCAAGCAGGTTCATGTGGTTCTTACTTTCAACGTTGTTGTGGGAACAAAGGCAGTCGAACAGTGCGGGCACTCGCAGGAGGGATTCGTCTGGGTGTGGATGAGGCGGGAAATGGTCTCAGTGGAGATTCCAGTCAGAGAGGCCGCGCCCGTTATCAGGTCGAGGAGGGCCGCGTTTTTCAGTCGGTAGAAAACGAAACGCCCTTCGCGTCGATCCGTCAGAATGTTCGCTTTGCGTAACGCCATCAGGTGCTGGGAAATGTACGCTTGTCGCCAGCCTAGGGCGGCTTCCAGATGACAAACGCAGGCTTCACCGTTGCCAATGGCAAGCAGGATGGCGATGCGCTGGAGTGGCGCGATCGCGGAAAGTGTTGCGGCGATCTGTTCGGATGTTTCAATCAATGGGTTCTTTTTCATATTCATAATCCTGAATATATTGTAGCACTCATTCAAAAAAATGAATGTGACGAACGTCGTTTGTTCCTTAGGATTTTGTCACACATTGAGAATCGTTGCAGTGGATTGATCGGTATTGCCTTCCGCAGACTCGCCGCTTTGATCGAGTCTGCGGAAGTTGTTGATCATCTCAACTTACGGCTTGTACGCGGTGATCTTGGCGCTGTAGACGGCTTTGTAAACATCGTCCCGCGGGATGGATTGGAGCTCGACCGAGTCTTTCATATCATCCAGTGCGGAATCCACAGTTTCCTTGTCGAAGAAGACGGGGGTGACGGAAACGTTCGTAAAGCCGACGGCCTCCATCATGCCGATGTATTCGTTCGCTTCCACCGCGCCCGCCACGCATCCCGCCCAGGCGCTCAGGCTTTGCTTCACCACGTCGGGCAGGGGGCCGTCGGTGACGATGTCGGACACGGCCAGTTTGCCGCCCGATTTCAAGACGCGGAACGTCTCGGCGAACACTTTGGATTTATCGGGCGAGAGGTTGATGACGCAATTCGAGATGACCACGTCCACCGTGTTCGACTCGACGGGCAAATCTTCGATGTAGCCCTGACGGAATTCCACGTTGGACAAGTTCAATCGCTTCGCACTGGACCTGGCGCGATCCAGCATTTCAGGGGTCATGTCCACGCCGATAACGCGTCCCGTCGCACCGACCTGCTTGGCCGCGAAAAAGCAATCGAGACCCGCGCCCGACCCGAGGTCAAGAACGACCTGACCCGCTTTCAGCGTGGCGAGCGTGATCGGGTCGCCGCATCCGTAACTGACGGCGGACTCGCCCTCGGGGAGGCTGGTCAGCAAGTCCACGGGGTAGAGGTTGCTGTCGGTGGAACAGCAGGAATCGTTTCCACAGCAGGAAGCGTTGGTTTTGATGCGCTCCGCGTAATGTTCGCGGACGGCTTCGTGAATGGGGGTGTTGGTGGTCATTTTGTCTCCTTGTATAGAAGTTTGTCTATGAATGTTGGCGCAAAAAAACGGGATACCACTCAGGAGGAATCCCGCTTTAGCTTTCGATGATTTGTTTTAGGTTGATGGTGGTTTCGGACTCGGGCGCGAACTTGAGCATGACCTGTCCACAGCAGGTGGCGACGTATTCCTGGTTGAGGCTGTAGAAGGTCTGCTTGCCCTCCTCGCGGATGTGGACGAGGCCCGCGTCGCGCAGGATGGCGAGGTGATGCGAAATGGTGGGCTGGGTAAAGCCGACCTTTTCTACGATCTCGTTGACGGATAGCCAGCAGCAACAGCACTCGCTCATGATCTTTTGGCGGGTGTCATCGGCGATGGCTTTGGCAAAGAGGACGGGGTCGAATTTCATGCTAACCTTCGATGGTTATTATATAGATAATCGTCTATATGTCAAGAGCAGGACTTCGTCCATTGTGCGGACCCCGCGTGAGGTCCAACGATGAAACGAACGTCCAATTTATTCGATGGTCTGGTAGGCGATCTGGTTTTTTCCGTGTCCCTTGGCAGTGTACATGACCTTGTCGGCTTTGTTCAAGACCGCGTCGGCAAATGCGAGCGGGGCGCGGAATGTGACAGCCCCAAAACTGAAGGTGACTTCAAGATTCATTTCATTCATTTTGGCGACCAGTGTATCTTTTAGTTTCCCCACGATGAAATGTGCCCCGTTTGGGTCGGTGCCTGGAAAGAGCAGGGCAAATTCGTCCCCACCTGTGCGCGCGACGAAATCGGTTTTTCGTATGGACAGGAGCATCGTTTGGCCGATGATCCTGAGCAGTTCGTCGCCTTTCTGGTGTCCCAGCGTATCGTTGACCTGTTTGAAGCCGTCCACATCCATGACGACCACGGTGAGGGGATGCCCGAAGCGGTTGCTGTTTAGAATTTCCAGGTCGGCGCGGCGGTAGAACTCGCGGCCGTTGTTGATTCCAGTGACAAAATCGGTACAAGAGAGAGTCTGCGCCTGCAAAAGCGAGAGGCGCAGGTTGTTGAGGATCTGCACAACCCCCAGAAACATGCCGAATCGAATCACTGCGTTCCAAAAATAGATGAACTGGTGAGAGTACGTTTGTCCCGCGAGATAATTGGTGATGGCCCAACAAACGGAACAGAGGAAGGCAAGCACGATCCCTTCTTTTTTACCAATGTACCAGGTGACGATCCCAACGGGAATCAAGTAGAAGAAAGAGAAGGCGATCTCGAAGCCTGTGACATAATCCAGTGTGCCCAGGATTACAGCCGTAAGCAGGCTTAAAACGATGACGGTGCGTCGGCCCAGCCCGGCGATGATTTGATCCAGACCTTCGGGATTTTTTCTCATTCTGGCTCTTGTTCCAAAAGACCGATTCGGAAAAGTATCGCTGTGCGATTGTAACGCGTTGCCATTCGGTTGTACTTGCCAGGTCTCTTGCCTGCGCTTATCTTATGAATCATAAAGGGACAGCCGCTTTCAAAGTGACTGTCCCTTCTTTTGTGTTACTGGCACGAGAACGAAATCGTCCCTCCCAGCGCCTCGCCCGTGGCATTGTAAGACGAGACGCGGTAACTGTACGTCACCGTGGTACTTCCCGTAAAGTAATCGGCGTAGGTGGTTGTGTTGGCAGGAACTTCGGCCACCACAAGCCCGTCGCGATAAATGCGGAATCCCAGTTCGTTATCGGAACGGTCTGCCCATTGAAGGAGAACCTGAATATTCCCAGGGATGCCGTTATAGACGCAGTCATATTGATACCGCAATGCGCCTGGCGCCTGGAGCGGTCCCGCGGCGGAGGTGGGGGCGCTTGGCGTCGTCACTGGCAGTTGGTTGACGTTCCCGAACGCGTTCGACATTTCCGCAGGCACCCAGCAGGCATTGGATTTTCCGATCTCGGTGACGATCCAATATTTGTTGTCATCGGTGCGCCCGATCATCTGGTATTGCGTGCCTGGCACCAGCACGATGACGATGGTGTACGACTGCCCCGGGCCCTGTCGGCAATTGGTGTTCGAATCCACCGTCAGGATGGTGGCGGAGGGTGTCCCTGTCAACGGGGTGGGCGTCAGGGCTGACTGGAGGGTGGCCGTCGCGCCCGTCGCGGTGGCTGAGGCAGCCGGCTGTTGCTCCTGCCTGGCGGTGGGCGATGCAAGCGGAGTCGAGTTTTCCTCCGCCGCGGCGGTCAACGTCTGCGCCACGACGGTGGCGGCCTGTTGTTCCACCGTCAGGCCAGAATCCTGCTCGGTAGGAAAGTTGCAGGCGGAAAGCAAGATCGCAAACAGACTGAGAATGGCTATGGTGTGCTTCATTTTATTTTTCCTTGAATCTGTGTCCTGGGTCGCTCCATCTCAAATACATCCGTCACACGGACGTAACCGCCTCCTGCCAGCCTGCCCACTGGCTTGAGCGCGGCCAAATTGATTTTATCACTGCCCAACAGCACGGTATCGTCCACGTGAATGTGCAGGACTTCGCCGATGACGAGACTGCCGCCGCCCGGCTCGGGACTGATCTCCACGATCTGGCGGACGCGGCACTCGAAATGCACGCGGCTTTCGCGGACCCTTGGCGGGCGCACCGTTACGGACGGCTCTGCCGTCACCCGCGCGAATTCGAACTCATTCCACTCTGGCGGCGCCTCCACCGATGACAGATTCATCGCATCCACCAGGTCTTCGCTGACAATATTCACTACAAATTCATTAGTCGCGCGGACGTTGTTCAAAGTGTCTTTTGTCTTCCCGTCCACGCCGCGGACCATGGGACAGAAGACCACCGTCGGTGGTTTGGGACAGACCACGTTGAAGAACGAGAACGGAGCCAGGTTCGGGTGGCCGTCCGCATCCATGGTGGAGATCCAGCCGATCGGTCGAGGGAGAATCGATCCTGTCAGCAGTTTATAGACGGATTGGTGCGGAAGTTCGTTCGGATTCAATTCCATTGGGTCAGGTCAGTCCTGGGCGTAGTCCATTTTGAAGAAGATTTCCAGCAGATTCGGGTCGAAGAAACGACTCTCTTCACGCATGATGGCGCGCGCCTTTTGCGGCGAGTATGCACTTCGATAAACGCGGTCGTGGATCAACGCGTCATAGGTGTCTGCGATCCGCAGGATGCGCGACTCCAGCGGAATGGTCCCGCCCGCTATTTTGTGCGGATAACCCGAGCCGTCATAGTTTTCATGGTGATGCAGGATGATCTGTCGAATGAGAGGATCGATATCCAGTGGCTCGATGATGTTGGCGCCAAGCACGGCGTGGTGTTGCACCATGATGTATTCCGCTTCGGTGAACCGTCCTGGCTTGTTGATCACAGTCTCGTTGATGGCGATCTTGCCGAGGTCGTGGATCTCGGATGCAAAGAGGAGACTCTCGAGCCGTTCTGAAGGCAGGTCTATGGCGTGGGCAAGTCTTTCAGTTAATTCGGTCACGTGGTCTGAATGGCCGCGTGCATACGGGTCGCGTGCGCCCATTACTTTGAGCAGAAAGTTCATCAAGTTTTGCATGACAATCTCCTACCGATAAAAACGCGAATGTGCAGAGATGTGTCGCGCCTTTCAGGCGGAAAATCGCTAAAGAGTGCGATGCGATGCACTCGCGTACATTACTCACCATCTCCTTCCAGCCACGTTTCCATGTATGGTTTTTCCATGGCGGCTGCTTGTTTGGTGAGTTGGAGTGGATTGAACGTATCCACCATCACGGCCAGTTCGGCGGTTTCCTTTTTGCCGATGCTGGCCTCGGTCATGCCAGGTTGAGGGCCGTGGGCGAGACCGAAGGGATGCAGGCTGATATCGCAACGGGCAATGCCCTTGCGAGACATGAAATTTCCCTCGGCATAGTAGATGACTTCGTCCGATTGGACGTTGGAGTGGTTATACGGCGCAGGGATGCCTTCGGGATGATAGTCGAAGAGACGCGGGACGAAGGAGCAGACCACGAAGTTACGCGCGTCGAACGTCTGGTGGACGGGCGGCGGCTGGTGGATGCGTCCCGTGATGGGTTCGAAATCTTCGATGTTGAAGATCCACGGATAGAGATAGCCGTCCCAGCCGACCACGTCAAAAGGATGGTGGTCGAGCACGTGACGAGTCAGTCGGTCACGGACCTTGATGCGGACATCGAACTCACCGCGCTCGGTGTGCGTCTCCAGCATTTCGGGCACGCGGATGTCGCGTTCGCAGTAGGGCGCGTGCTCGAGCAGTTGTCCGTATTCGTTGCGATAGCGTTTCGGTGGGACGATCTGCGAGGGACATTCGATGGTGAAGAAGCGGCATTCGCCATCGAGTTGCATCTGCCACGTGACGGCAAACGGGATGACGATGTAATCGCCCTTGCGGAAGGGGAGATTACCGAACACGGATTTGAGTGTGCCACTGCCCTCATGCACGAACCAGACTTCATAGGCCTGCGAGTTGCGGTAGAAATAGTCCATGCTTTGGGTGGGACGCGCCGCGCCGAGAATCACGTCCCGATTGGCGAGCAGGGGAACGCGCGAGGAAACCGCGTCCGCTCCGAGGTCCAGATTGACCGTTTGGAGGGCGCGGTGGCGGATCGGGCCGAAGTCCACGGTTTCGGGCGCGGCGGGACCGAGGTCCTCCACTTTTGTCACGCGCGGCGGCAGGAAATGGTGATAGAGAATGGATTGGATGGAGGAGAAGCCCTCCAGTCCCATCACTTCTTCGCGATACAGTTTGCCATTGGGCTTTTTGAATTGCACATGGCGTTTGTGGGGAATTTGTCCGAGCTTATGATAGAAGGGCATGGTACCTCTAAAGGAAAAATGGTGAATTAGGATCTTCGGAGGGCGGTATCTGTGTAGGCGCGGTAAGTTTGCGGGCCGACGGCGCGAGCCTGTTTCAACGCCGATTCGGCTTCGTGCATCAGACGTTCGCCATTGAGATTGGATCCGCCGCCATGACTCGCCAACCCGATGCAGATGGTGACGCGCGTAGTCAGGCCGAGGGAGGTGCGTTGCGTACCGACCGTGATGCGCAGTAAGCGTTCACAGACGATGCGGGCGTTGGTCTCGTTGGTGTTCGGCAGAAGCACAACAAAGTCGTTGCCAACGCGGGCGGGAATGTCGGCGCGGCGCAGGCGGGCGTTGAGCGTGCTTGCCAGCGCGATGGGAGCGTTGGCTGCCTCCACGTGGGTGGGATTGATGAGCGCCAGCCCGATGCGCAGGACGGAGAGTGGATTTGCGTACCGCTGAGAGCGTACCACTTCATATTCCAGCAGGAGTTTGAAAATATTTTCATCGTAGATCTCGGGGCGGGCGGTTGGTTCTGTCAACATGGGGGAATCTCCTCGTTCGAGGGAATCAAGGGGCGATCGTGATGGACTGGATCATCGCATCAAGGTTGGTTAACGAGGGAGTAAACCCATCTGGTGCGGTGGAATTGAACAGATTGATGACATCCGTGTAGTAATTTTTGAGTGCGCTCTCGTTTTCGTAGCCGGGGAAGGGGATGCCGCCTTCTGGCACATATGCCTCTGGATTTTCTTCAACCGCCAAAAGCGGATGCGAAACGGGCAAAATGGCAAGGATGTAGTATTTCCCGTCGCTGGTCAATCCCTGAAATTGGTAGAAGAGATCGGTATTGTTCGCTGTGGCGAAATATTGTCCGTATTCGGTCAGGAACCGCACCCCCGATCCTCCCTGGAACTGGATCACCTGGATTTGCGCCGCGAACAACTGGCCCGCGTTGAATGACGAAATGTGGGGAAGGTTTTCCGCGGTTGGAGCGGCGCTCCCATTCAGGATGGCCTGCAAGTTGGCGATGCTCCTGCTGCCACCTTCGTTGACTGCCATATATTCCTGCGCGGGGATGATGAGGATGCGCGGATCATGGAAGGTGTCGTAAAGCCTGTATCCATCCAACTGGAATTTGATGTGTTCTGGCGCGTTTTCCAACGTCCAATCCACTTCGTTGACGGCGGGCACCTTCCCTGCCAGCGCGTTGCTCGCCACATCCGCGGGCAGGATGAAACTGACGTTTTCAAAGGAAATCACCTGCCCGTTGACGGGCGGTGTGGGCGGGACGGGCGTTGGTGATGGCGCGTTCGCCGTCCAGGATTGGATTGTAGCCGCCACCATTGTTTCCACGTTTTGCGCGGGGGTGGCGGGCGGGGTCGTCTGCGTCGTCGCACAGGCTAGTGTCACCGCCAGAAGCAAGCCCAAAATTAGCAGTCTCTTTCTCATACCTTCCTACCGATCTCATTCCTCAAGATTCCGATGCGTTCCACTTCCAATTCTACAACATCTCCGGGCTGGAGCCATGGCCCATTGGCCCTGGTCAGTTCCAGCAGGCAACCCGTCCCCACCGTGCCAGAACCGATCACATCCCCAGGTTGTAGCATCGTGGATTGCGAAGCCCGCGCGATGATCTCGCCGAACGACCAGAAAATGTCTTTCAAATTTCCTCTGGACATTTCCACGCCGTTGACTCTCGCGCTCATTTCGAGGTCGTACACGCCCGCGCGTCCCACTGCCCGATCGGCCAACGCCTCGCGCGTGACGATGAGCGGTCCCAGCGACGAGGCGAAGTCCTTCCCTTTGGCGGGACCCAACCCCACCTTCATCTCGGCGCGTTGCACATCCCGCGCGGACCAGTCGTTGAAGATGGTGTAGCCGAAGATGTATTCCTCGGCCTCCTCGGCGCGGATATCCATCCCCGCCTTGCCGATGACGACCGCGATCTCCAGCTCGTAATCCAGCGCGGACGTGTACGCGGGATGCGGAATCACGTCTTCTGGCCCGAAGATGCTGTGCGGATTGGTGTAGTAGAACACAGGAAAATCGTACCATTCCTTTGGGACGTCGCGCCCGCGGTTTTGGTTCGCGGTCTTCACGTGCTGTTCAAAGGCATAAGCGTCGCGGAGGGTGGTGGGGAGGAGGGGGGGGAGGAGTCTATTTGGAGAGACACTGGGTTGCGGGGATAGAAGATAGGAGTTAGGAGATGCGGCGATAACTGCGCGCATGTCGGGATGGGGCAGCGGGTAATACAGCCCGTCTTTGTAGATGGCAGGAATGGATTTGTTTTCAGAGGTGGAGATGGTTGCGAGTTTCATATCATTTCGGGTCGAAAGTCAAAAGTCGAAGGTCTCCTGACTTTTGACCTTCGACTTTTGACTCATAGATTGCCGCGTCGCTCCTGCTCCAACTCGATCGACTCGAACAGCGCCTTGAAGTTGCCCTTGCCAAAACTCTGCGAGCCGTGGCGTTCGATGATCTCGATGAACATCGTCGGCCTGTCTTGAATGGGACGGGTGAAGATTTGCAGGAGATAGCCCTCGTCGTCGCGGTCCACGAGGATGCCGAGTTCACGGATGGCGTTGTAGTCCTCGTTGATTTTGCCGATGCGCTCGGGCAGGACTTCGTAATAGGTATCGGGCACGCGCAGGAACTCGATCCCGTTGTCGCGCAGTTTCTTCACCGCACCGATAATGTCCTTGGTGATCAGCGCCACGTGCTGCGCGCCTGGCGTGAGATAGTAATCGAGATACTCTTCGATCTGGCTTTTCTTCTTCCCTTCGGCAGGCTCGTTGATCGGGAACTTGACGCGTCCGTTGCCGTTCTGCACCACCTTCGACATCAGCGCCGAATACTCGGTGGAGATATCTTTGTCGTCGAAGTGGCGCAGGAGACGGAAGCCCATCACCTGATGATAAAAATTGACCCACTCGTTCATCTTGCCGAGTTGGACGTTGCCCACGATGTGATCCACCGCGGCCAGCCCCGTCGAATCCGCCTCCTTGTTTTTGATGGGACGATACGTCGGTGCGAAGATGCCCTTGTAATCGGCGCGGTCCACGAAGACGTGCAACGTCTCGCCGTAGGTGTGGATGGCGGACGTGCGGAAGATGCCGTTGTCGTCCTTCTCCTCCCGCGGCGTCCACGCGGACTTTCCGCCGCGTTTGGTGGTCTCCCTCCAGGCTTTCTCCACGTCGTCCACTTCCAACGCGATGACCTTCACCCCGTCTCCGTGCACCATGTGGTGCGCGGCGATCTCGGACGAAGGCGCGTAAGCCGCGGAAACGACGAAGCGCGCGTTCCCCGATTGAAGGACGTAGGAAGCGGATTGTCGGTTGCCCGTCTCCAATCCAGAATACGCGACGGGTGTGAATCCGAATCCCTTCCACCAGTAATACATCGCATGTTTGGCGTTGCCCACGTAAAAGTGGACGTGGTCCACGGACTTGATCTGCAGGAAGTCGCCTTCCTCGGTGATCGGTCGTTCTTCAGTTTTGGTTGGTGCTGTCATTTCTAAAACTCCTTTGGCTGGATGGGGTCATTTTACGACAAGGTTACTCCGATTGCAAACTGGCAAGATAAAACGAAACCAGCCTTCTGGTGAAAACTGGTTTTCGCCTGCCTACTTTCGGCTGTCTTCAATGAATTTCTGCCAGACTGGGTATTCTGCAGGGTTCCAAATCTTTCGCACTGTTTCGTTTGCCCGCTCCCAAGTCCATCCCTGACGCAAAGTCCGATACAACGCGCCGAAGGCCGTGGCGCGGAAATTGGCCTGACAATGGACGTGCACGCGTTGACCTTTGTGCGCGTCCATCGCGTCCAGAAATTGCGCCAAATCTTGTGCGGTGGGGTTGCCCCAATCCACGCGGATGGACAAATATTCCACGCCGAGATTTTTGAACACATCGCCTTCGTCGGGCATCCATCCCTCGGACTTGGGCGTCGCGAGATTGACCACGAACTTCACTCCCGCCTCCGCGATCTCGCGCAGTTGCTCGGGTTTGGGCATCCCGCTGCACGACAAGTTTTCGTCCAATTGCAGGAAGTTGAAAATTTCGTTCATTTCACGCGCACCACTTTCCCACCCGTCATTTTTTGCAGGTCTTCGGTTCGCAACTCGAAAATGGCGTTGGGCGTCCCTGCCGCGGCCCAGATGGTCGAATATTGCAAAAAATCCTCGTCGAGATACGTCTCCATCTTTTGCGCGTGGCCAATGGGCGGCACTCCGCCGATGGCGAAGCCTGTCACCGCGCGGACGAAATCCGCGTCGGCGCGCACGATGTGCTCACCTGCGTATTCGGTGATGCGTTTCTCGTCCACGCGGTTCGCGCCGCTCGTCAGCACCAGGATCGGCTTGTGCGAATCCTTGCCTTTGAAGATCAGCGACTTCACGATCTGACCGAGTTCACATCCCGCGCGGTCTGCGGCTTCCTGCGCGGTGCGCGTGGACTCGGTGTGCTCGATCACAGCGTAATCGTAGCCGAGTTCCTTCAACAAATTTTGGATTTTCTGGGCGGAGGGAGAGAGTTGAGTCATGCGCCCAAGTTTAGCATAGCCCCACCTGTACCGCAAAATTAATTTTGCGCCGCATGGGTTACAATCGCCCCATGACCGATCCACAACGCATTATCTACCAAACCGACGCCGACCGCTACGAAGCCCTCATCGCCCGCGAGGATCATCAGGGCAACATCCTGCGGACACTCGAACAGATCGTCCCGAATCTCGGCCAACGCGTCGTGCTGGACCTCGGCGCGGGGACGGGACGCCTGGCGCGTCTCCTCGCCCCGCGCGTGAAACACGTCCGCGCCTTCGACGAATCCGCCGAGATGCTGCGCGTCTGCCGCGACCGTCTCACCGCGAGCGGACTCGTCAACTGGCAGGCCGACGTGGCCGACCACCGTCACCTCCCCGTGGATGACGCCTCCGCCGACCTCGTTGTCTCTGGCTGGAGTGTCAGTTACCTCGCTTCGTGGGGGAACGAGAAGTGGCGCGCGAATTTGGAAGAATGGATGGGGGAGATGAAACGCGTCCTGCGCCGCGGCCAGCCCATCGTCCTGTTTGAATCGCTCGGCACGGGACACGAGTCGCCGTTCCACCTTCCGCATCTGCTGAATTTCTATCCCTGGCTCGATGAAGTCGGATTCCAAAACACGTGGATCCGCACCGATTACAAATTCGAATCGCTCGAGGAGGCGGAATATCTCTCGCGCTTCTTCTTTGGTGACGAGATGGGGGATAACGTGGTGAAAAATAATTGGACGATCCTGCCAGAGTGCACGGGTGTGTGGTGGATGGAAATATAGAGATGAATTCTGAAAGATGAAAAGCCGTCTGGGAAAGGCGGCTTTTTTGTTATGGGAGTGCGGAC
>JBMOMR010000006.1:0-24000 GCA_049324715.1 Chloroflexota bacterium
ACGAAGATCCCACCCTGCGCGTCATCGGCACCTGGAAATTGCAGGAATCGGGCGGCGCGGCCAAACCCATCAGTTACGCCTACAGCAATCTGTTCGTCTTTGCCTCGGGCGAGTACACCGTCGAGTTATACATCGACAACCATCTCGTCCAGCGCGGAACGTTCATCGTGGAATGACATTCTCAACAGGAGTCTCTATGTCCGAAGAAACCAGCGAGCAAATCAAGGTCAAGCAACCCCCCGTCCTGTTCGACAAGACGCAGGCCATCATCGGGAGGATCGCCGCGCAGTTGGGCGGTCCGCTCATCACCTATTGGAACAATCCGATGGGCTCTGTCTGCCAGAATGACGTGGTGGCCCTGTACGAGTTGCTGGAAAAACTCGGCCGCCAGGAAAAGATGTACCTCTTCCTCAAGTCGGGCGGCGGCAACGGACAGTCCTCCCTGCGGCTGGTGAACCTGCTGCGAAAATATTGCGACCGTCTCATCGCGCTCGTCCCGCTCGAATGCGCCTCCGCCGCGACGATGATCGTGCTCGGCGCCAACGAGATTCTCATGGGGCCGATGGCCTACCTCACCGCCGTGGACACGTCCCTGACGCACTCCCTCTCCCCCATCGACCGCGACAACGACCGCGTCAGCGTGAGCCTCGACGAGTTGACGCGCGTCATCCGTCTGTGGGAAAAGAACGAAGGGGAGAAACGGGAGAATCCATATCAGTCGTTGTTCGAGTACGTCCATCCGCTCGTCATCGGCGCGGTGGATCGGGCGGAGTCGCTCTCGATCATGCTCTGCAAGGAATTGCTGGCGTTCCACATCACCGACGAGAAGACCGCCGACCAGATCGCCAACACCCTTAACTCGAAGTACCCCTCGCACACCTATCCTATTCTGATGGAGGAAGCGCGCCGCATCGGACTGAAAGCGGACCTTATGCCCGCGGCCGTCAACACGCTGCTGCTGGAACTCAACGAACTCTACAGCGAGATGGGCCAGCGCGCCACGACGGACTTCGACCAGATCCACTCGCATAGCAACGAGATCCTCAACATCTGGGAGGCCGAGGGGATCCAGATCTACTACAAACAGGACAAGGACTGGTTCTACCGCATGGAGGAGCGCCGCTGGATCACGCTCAACGACAACTCCGCCTGGCGCCGCCTCGAACAGGTGGACGGCAAGACCGAGGAGAGCATTCTCCACATCGCATGAAACTGTTCCTTCCAACCGATCCAGATTTTGAAGCGCGCATACGTACCAGTTTTGTCAGTCAGGGCATGTTGCCCACGCTTGGCGCACAGATCGAATTGATACGCGCGGGCGAAGTCCACGTGACGATGCCGTACGATGCGCGCTTCACCCAGCAGGACGGATTCCTGCACGCGGGCACGGTCACCACGCTGATGGATTCCGCCTGCGGATACGCGGCCTACTCGCTGATGCCTGCCGCGTCGCGCGTCCTTTCGGTGGAGTTCAAGGTCAATTTGCTCGCGCCCGCCCGAGGTCCGCGCTTTCGAGCCGAGGGACACGTCATCAAGCGTGGACGCACGCTGACCGTCTGCGAGGGGAAGTTATTCTCCATCGAGAAAGAAGAAACGCTCTGCGCCATCATGCAGGCGACCATGATCTGTATACGAGACGAATAAAAATTGGTAGTGGTTCAGTGTAAGTGATGGGTTTGTGGGGCGGGATGGAATCCCGCCAGATTATGGGTATGCGGAATACCATCACCTGCACTTGCGCCAGGTGCAAGTGTCCGCACTACATCATTTACTGGATACTACTACCTAAAAATTTACTTTAGAGGTGATCTATGTCCAAGCTCAATAATACGATCGACAAAGTGGCCACAGGCGTTAACCGCGTGAAGGTTGGCTGTATTGCCGTACTGGCGAATTTATTCTTCGCGGCGTTTTGCCTGTGGGGAGTGTACGCAGGTTATGTCAGTTGGCAATTGCAGACTGGCGGCGAG
The DNA here is from genome assembly GCA_049324715.1 of Chloroflexota bacterium. Classification (GTDB taxonomy): domain Bacteria; phylum Chloroflexota; class Anaerolineae; order Anaerolineales; family Villigracilaceae; genus Denitrolinea. The sequence goes on from JBMOMR010000006.1 coordinate 1,971, forward strand.
ACGACTGAAGGGATCGTCATCCGCCTGGACGAACAAAGCGACGGTGACGGCGGGTGCTGTACCTACGTCCCCATCGTGGAGTTCGAAGCGGGCGGACAGGTCCACACCATCGAGGGCGGTAACGCCTCCGATCCTCCTGCGTATAAAATTGGCGAGCGCGTGCCTGTGATCTACGACCCGTCTGACCCGCAGACCGCACAGATCAACAAGTGGACGGAACGCTGGCTATTCCCGATTCTCATCATCCCTTCCATGTTGGTCGCCGCGTTGATTCTAAATATCATCATGGGCCGCGCCTTGATTCGAGGCGACGACCTGTAAGAACAAATAGACCCTCCATCATTTTACGGAGTCATATGACCGAACCATCTTCCATCCACGAACAACTCAAAGACCTGCTCATCCGCGAAGGTGCGGACTTTCGCGTGGTGGAGCATGAAGCCGAAGGCCGCACGGAATTGATCGCCAAGATCCGCGGCAACCGCACCGAGCAGGCGGTGAAATCCATTGTGGTGATGATCCGCTTTGGGAAGAACGAGCCGCGTTACGCGCTGGCCAACGTCCCTGGCGATTGCCGCGTGGACTTGAAAGCCATCCGTGACCTGTTCGGCGGGACTCAGTCTGCGTTTGCGCCGCGCGAAAAAGCCGAAGAGTTGACGGGCTGTGTGATCGGCTCGATTCCCCCGTTTTCGTTCAACGACCAACTCGAAGTGCTGGCCGACCCGTTGATCCAGGAGAACGAGGAAGTGGTCTTCAACGCGGGCAGGCTGGATCGGTCTATTTTTATGAAATGCGCGGATTTCTTCCGCGTCGCGAAGCCGCGGGTGACGAAGATCGCGATCCGAGGGGGAAGTTAGGAAAGTGTAATTTTTGATTTGGAGAAATGGCGCGATAATAAGGAAATCATTCAAGATGGGAGGAACCCCATGAAGACTTTCGCAGCGACCCCAACAATAAAAATCGGAACGTTCATATTACTTCTCCTGATGTTAATTGGCACAGGAGTAATGGTATTCGTTGCCAACGTTCTTAATTCCGCTATCATAGAACTTGGAAATGCCTTTGATAATGACCTGACCCTCTCTCCAATTACGATTATTGCTTGGGCATTGTGTTCCTTGCCCATTATTTTCTTCGGCCTGCTATCAATTTGGATGTTGGCATACTTTATCGCGGTCTTCAAAGCGCGGCTCATCTTTGACGATCGTTCCATGACATTTGAATTTAGCCCGCGTTTACCATCCTTTCGCAATCGAGGGCTGAAACCTTTCTCCATCCAATACGATCAAATCCAAAGAATAAATGGTTTTGGGGAAACGGGCGCATTGGAAATGTTTGATATGCAGGGGACAATATACCGCCTTGCTCCCATCATGTTCGGAAAAAATTACGGCGAGAATGTTCTAACAGAGTTAGGCAACCACTTACCTTCTGAACTGATTGGTTCCATTAGCGATCACTCGAAAGTGCAGAAAGACCGGATAAAGAAACAACGAATCGCAGGCATTCCACTATTAATTTGGCTTATTGCTTATTTGGTCACCCTTCTCTTTGACCCCAGAATGTCGTCACGTCCGTGGATTAATGCCTGGCAGACTGAGTTTAAACCAGGTCTATTCGAACCTATTTGGGGATATGCGCCTGACCCGCAAGACAAATTCTGGTTGATAGGTTGGCACACAGATCATTATCGTATTTATAGTTTCCCCGACAAATCAAACCGCGAATGGGAATTGCCCGATTCAATCCTGGGAGACAATTACCCAACAGTTGCCAGTCAGGACGCGTCAGGGAATCCAATCGTTTGGGATGGAAGAAGCATTTATCATTTTACAAACGGAAATTGGAACGCTCTGCCATTTCAAGATAATTTAGAATTCATTGATTGGGAAAGCAATGGAGTAGTCATTGGCAGGTATGGCTGGGCTGTCGAAACAAAAAACAATAGATTTCTAAAAATTGACGGCTTGACAGGCAAATGGTTGACAATACCGTTACCCGAAAGCGCGATGCAATTAAAGATTTCACCCGCATCCTTACGACTGGCGGTCAATGGCGACATTCTGGTCTTAATGAGAAACGACGCGATAAATCGAGTTTATCTCTTTAGAAATGAGAAATGGCAAACGCAGGAATATTCCGTTATTCTGCCAGATAACGGCATGATACGGGATTTTTTTCTTGACAACAGCGGCTATCTTTGGGTGCTTATCAATTCTAGCAATTCAACGATTGTGGAAAAAATCAGTCCGTCTGGGGAATTGCAGTTAACGTCCCTCACTTGGACAAGCGGTTTGGAAAATTGGTTTGGATACAGAAGAATATTTATTGATACAAACGAACGTATATGGGTAACAGGGAGTTATCCTCCCTTCATCATAGTTTTCCAGCCAATTTGGAATGACAATGCAGTCGAACTTGTGAAATACACAACAGGGAATTCCAATTATCAGGAAAGCGGCTCTACTGACCCCACCATGACGCCCGATGGAAAAATTTGGGGATTTGACCAGCGGATCACGTCCATGGATACCAATCAAAAAGACCTTCCTGCCCCTCTGCCCGATTGGTGTGGAAATATCGATTGGAATCTTGTCAGGATTGCCCTTCTTCCTTTTCAACTGATAGCAACTATCTACATGGTCGTCCAATCAAAAAAGCTGCAAAAACAATTACAACAAAGAAACTGACTTGGTCTATCATATTTTCCTGAGGTGACTCCATGAACTGTCCCGTCTGCAAACAACCGTCTCTACACCTGATCGAACTGGCGGATAGACTCCCCGCCAACCAGTGCTCGAACTGCAAATGAGCAAGCATCTCGTCCGCAACCTGACCATCTCCGCAGGATTGATCCTGGTTGCCTTCCTCGCCAAAATGGAGGCCATCAATTTTCTAATCGCCCTGTGGGTCGCTATCCTTGTTTTGGTAAAAGCCTACACGCCGATCTTCAAGGCGCACGAGCATTTGGCTGAAAAAATTGAGGGTAAAATACGCATCTATCCTCTGGCCTTGATTTTCAGAATCATGTGGGAAATATTGAGTGGTCGTCCACTTTACTATTTATGGTTTCTCGTCAGCGGTTTATCAGGCTGGCTGGTCTATTCGGTCTTAAATCTACTATTCATTTCACAACCATCCTAAGGACGCCTCATGTCAAACGACGTCAACATCCTCAGCCCAGAGACTGCGCCCCCTCCCGCTCCTGAAGCAAAACCTGCCCCCTGGTCGTTCCGCGACACCATCATCGGCTTCGCTATTTTCTTCCTGTGTGCGTTGGGATTTGGACTCACGCCCCTCCTCCTGCCCGAAGAGAGCTGGGTGATGTCGGGTTATTTATTGGTTTACCAGCCACTGCAATTCATCCCCATCCTGGTCCTGCTCCGCCTGCGCGGCGGAACATGGGCGGACCTCGGCCTGCGCAAAGCCCAACCGAATGTGCTGGCTCTTGGATGTGGTTTTCTCATCATCTTGTTGTTCGTGAACATGGTCAACAACCTGATCATGTTCGCGCTCGGCGTGGAAGTGCAGGCGCAACAATTCTCCGATATCTTGGGCTCGCTCGACCGACCCGTGTTTTTACTCATCACGGGCATCCTGCTCGCCCCCCTATTCGAGGAGATGATCTTCCGCGGCTTTTTATTCGGCGGGCTTCGCCAGAATTTGGGATGGGTCAAGGCGGCACTCATCAGTTCGGCCATTTTCGGCGCCAGTCACTTGTCCCTCGCGGCATTCATCCCGACCTTCGCCATCGGCTTTCTTTTTTCCTATCTGTACCAACGGTCGAACTCCATCTGGCCTGGCATCATTCTGCACACATTGCTCAACTCATTCAGTTTGTGCACGTTGACGCTCATGGTTCAATCTGGCATCCCGCTTGGGATCTGATTTATCAAATACGATGACCGACCTCACCCCTCTCCACTTCTACGACGACCCCATCGAAGTCCTCTTTGATTCCCCTCCCGCGCTGGAAAAATCTCCGCCGTGCCCGAACGGATTCGTCTGGAACGGACAAACCTTCCGCGTGACCGAGTCCCTCTCCGAGTGGGCGGACTTCACCCGACGCGGCCGCGCCGCCAAGAATATGCGTCCCGCACACGCGGCCGTCGCGACGGGACGCGGCTCACTCAACGTGGGGCGATTCTATTTTCGGGTCAGGGTGGAATCGGGACAGGTCTTCGATCTCTACTATGACCGCGCCATGAAGAGCGTGGATGAACGCAAGGGGCAATGGTTTTTGTATCGCGAGCTGGAAGTGAAATAGAAACCAGGTTTCTGGCAAAAACCTGGTTTCTTGTTTACTCCCTCGTGATCAGCCTCGCCTGATTATCGTAGAAGAAATAATCCCACGCCCAGTTGAACATCACCGCCAGACGATTGCGGAAACCGATGATGCGGTAGATGTGCAGTCCCACCCAGATCAGCCAGGCGATAAATCCGCTGAACGACAGCCCGAAGATGCGCGCCACGGCGGCGTTTCGTCCGACGGTGGCGAGCAGACCAGGATCCTTGTACTGGAACGGGAGCGCATCGCCTCCCGCGACCAGACGGCGGATACTGTTTGCCGCGGCCTTTCCCTGCTGGATGGCGACCGTGGACAACATCGGGAGCGGCTGTCCATTTCCGTTGACGAGGAAGGCCGCGTCCCCAATGACGAAAGCCTCAGGATGGCGCGGCAACTGCAAGGTCGGTTGGATGCGGATCCGTCCCGCGGAGACCTGCTCCACGCCGAGTCGGTCCGCGAGTTCGGCGGCTTTGACTCCCGCCGTCCAGATCAGCGTGCGCGACTCGATCTGGGATCCGTCGTCGAGCGTCACGCGTTGACCGTTGTAGTTATCCATCCTCGTGTTCAATAAAATTTCCACGCCCTTCTTTCGCAGGAGACGATGTGTGGCGCGGCGCAGTTCATCGGGATAGGGGCTGATAAGGTGTGGACTCGCCTCGAGCAGGATGACCCGCGCCTCGTCCAGGTTGAGGCGGGGGAAGTCTTTCACCATCACGTGCTCAACCAACTCGGCCAGCGCGCCTGCCGTTTCCACTCCCGTCGGGCCGCCGCCCACGATGACGAAGGTCAGCATGGTCTTGCGCTTTTCAGCATCGCCTTCGTTGCTGGCTTTCTCGAAGAGCGAGAGCAGATGGTTTCGTATGCGGACCGCGGATTCGATGTCCTTGAGTTGGAAGCCGTGTTCTTCCAGCGCATCCTGACCGAAGAAGTTGGTGCGCCCACCGACCGCGATGACGAGATAATCGTAGGCGATGACCGAACCGTTGAGTTTGACGAAACGCTCGTCGAAATTAACTTCGGTCACTTCGCCCATTTGAAACGTCAGGTTTTTCTGGCGGCGGAAAATGGTGCGGACGGGCTGCGCGATCTGCGAGGGGAGCAGGCCCGCGATGGCAACCTGATAAAGAAGCGGCTGGAAGAGATGGTGGTTGTGCTTGTCGATCAAGGTGATGTGCACCGGCGCTTTGGCAAGTCCGCGGGCGACTTCGAGCCCGGCAAATCCTGCACCGATGATGAGAACGTGTGGGGTGGTGTTCATGGCGGTCATCCTTTGTGAAATATTACACTATTATTATACCTAAATTAGTCCAATTTGTAAAGTATTCCACAAAGATGATTCCTGAGAGTCAATGTCAGTCTCTGCAAGTTGTCTTCAGTCATACTGAGCGGGTCGATCCGAAACCCATCACCTACAGGAGGCTTTCATGAACATATTCAACATCATGCCGAATTTTCTGCGCGACCCCGATGCGTTCTTCCACAGTATTCAGGAAGACAAGGACGTAAAGCAAAAGGCGTTGACTCTCGGCCTGGCGTCGACGCTGTATTTCATGGCGTATGGATTCATGGTCGGGCTGTCGAAGAGTCCCGTGCAGGCGCTTTCGGCGGCGGTGAAGATGCCAATCCTGTTTCTGGTCACGATGGCGTTCTGTCTGCCCGCGTTGTACTTTTTCTCGCTGGCCCTGCTCGGCACGCCCCTGCAGATGATTCAGGCGCTGACGGTTGTGCTGGCGGGCATGGGAGTCACTTCGTTCCTTCTGCTCGGTCTCGCGCCGATCACCCTGTTCTTCGTGCTGACATCGACCAATTACGCTTTCTTTCAATTGCTGGCCGTGGCGTTTACGGGCATCAGCGCGTGGATCGGGGTTTATTTCATCTGGCGCGGCATGACCCTCGTGGACACCACCCGCGACAATTCTGCCCGCGGCCTGGGTCAACGCATCCTGCTACTTTGGATCATTCTCTATGGCTTTGTCGGCACGCAGATGACGTGGCGGTTAAGTCCCTTCATTGGAAAGCCCGAAGACCCGTTCTATCTGGTGAAGCCATCGCGCGATAATTTTTACGTGGACGTCATCCACGCGGTGCAGGAAGCCCTGCAAATCCCCGCTTTAGACATGGGCTGGCTCGCACCCATGGCCGCCGCCGGTCTCTGCTTTGTCACCCTTGCAATAATGGCATTTATCGCCAGAATGTTCGTCAAAGGCAATGCCAAGCCCAAACCAGCAGAGCAATAACAAAAACAGCCTCCGCCATTGCCAGCGGAGGCTGTTTGTATTTCCATGATTCTACAACTGCCAAAACATAAAGCGGTCAAAGCCCGCCTGTATCAAATCAAAGGGAAGGCGGAACAGATAGGCAAGGTTTCCAACCTGACTCCAGAGTAACTGACTGACGGCAGGAATTCTCCACAGGGCGATGAACACGAACAGGGTGATATAGAGACGCACCGAATTCACCCACGCACGTGTATTCTCATTGATGAAAGGTTCGAGGATGCCGTATCCGTCGAAGGGCGGAAGCGGGATCAGGTTCAAGACGAGAGCCGTGAGTTGCAGGAACGCCAGAAACGCGATCCCCGGCCACGGGCTGTTCTTGTCCAACGCGTCGGCAGGGGCGAAAGCCAGGACGACGGCGAGCACGATCGCCATCAGCAAATTGGCGGTCGGTCCCGCGAGCGAGACCATGCTCTGCCACGAACGAGTCTTTAATCGCCACGTCTCAATGTAGACCGCGCCGCCCGGCAGGCCGATGCCGCCCATCAACAAAAACACCAGCGGAAAAACGATCGAATACAACGGGTGTGTGTATTTCAACGGGTTGAAAGTGAGATAGCCTTTTTCTTTCACGGTGTAGTCGCCGCCCAGGTAGGCCACCAGCGCGTGAAAGAATTCGTGCAGGCACAGGGAAAATACCCAACCGATGAGAACGATGGCAAAGGTCATGTTGTTTCCTCATATCCATTCGGATGCGATTGATGCCACGCCCACGCGCTGGAGAGGATCTCGCGCAGGTTGTCGCGTGCGGGACTCCATCCCAACTCGCGGCGGATTTTATCGGACGACGCCACCAGCCGCGCGGGATCTCCCTCCCGCCTCGGGGACTCGACCGCGGGGATGTCGTGCTCGGTGACGGCGCGCGCCATCTCGATCACTTCGCGGACCGAGTAGCCGCTCCCGCTTCCGAGGTTGTACACCAGCCTGTCGCGTGACGCGAGCGCGTCGAGGGCGAGTTGATGCGCCGAGACCAGATCCGCAATGTGGATATAGTCTCGGATGCAGGTGCCGTCGGGCGTATCGTAATCCGTCCCGTAGATTTTGATGGACGCCATCTTCCCGAGCGCCACGCGCAGGACGAGGGGAATCAAATGCGACTCGGGTTGGTGCGCCTCGCCGCGTCCAGGCAGAGCGCCGCAGGCGTTGAAATATCGCAGAACCCCGAAATGCAACCCGTAGATCTTCCGATACCATTCGAGCGCCTGCTCCACCATCAACTTCGTCTGCCCGTAGACGTTGGTCGGGCCGAGCGGCGACTCTTCGGTCAACGGATCGTCGCTCGATTGATACACCGCCGCCGTGGACGAAAGCACGAAGCGCATCACCTTGGCTTCCACCGACGCCTCGATCAGATTCAAGGAATTGACCAGGTTGTTGTGGAAGAATTTACCAGGATGCTTCATCGACTCGCCCGCTTCGATGGACGCTGCAAAGTGCATCACGGCGTCGAATTTCTCAGCCTTCAGCGCGGCGGACAAGACGCTCACATTCTTCAAGTCCGCCTTGATGAACTTCGCGCCCTCTGGCACCGCGGCGCGATGTCCGCTGACAAGGGAATCGAACACGGTGACGGAATGTCCCGCCTTCAAAAGCGCTTCTGCTGTGGCTGAGCCGATGTAGCCTGCTCCACCTGTTACGAAGATGTTCATTGATTCTCCTGAAGAGACCGTAGACCGAAGACCGTAGACGGTCTACCGTCCATCGTCCACGGTCGGAATTTTTACATGCCAATCTGTGACTTGCTGATACGCGTGCGCGGCGCGCAGGACCACGTCCTCGCGGAAGCGCGGGCCAAGCAACTGCATCCCGATCGGCAGACCCTGCGAATCGAATCCGACGGGGAACGAAATTCCTGGGATCCCCGCCAGGTTGGCAGGCAGGGTGAACACGTCTTCGAGATACATCGCCAGCGGATCGTCCGCGTGCGCGCCCGCCGCGAACGCCGTCGAGGGAGTCGTTGGGGCGGCGATCACGTCCACGCTGGAGAAGGCCGCCTCAAAGTCACGCGTGATCAACGTGCGAACTTTCTGCGCCTGTCCGTAGTAGGCGTCGTAATATCCCGCCGAGAGCGCGTACGTCCCGATCATGATCCGACGCGTGGCCTCCTCGCCAAATTTTTCGCCGCGCGTTTTGAAGAACACATCCCACAGCGCGTCCGCGTCACTGCGCGGCCCATAGCGGACTCCGTCGAAGCGCGCCAGATTTGCGGACGCTTCCGCGGGCGCGAGGATGTAGTAGACGGGCAGCGCGTACTCGGTGTGCGGCAGGCTGACCTCGACGATCTCCGCGCCGAGGGATTTCATCTGCTCGACGGCTTGCCGCGTCTTTTCCTGGACCTCGGCCTGCATCCCCTCGATGAAATATTCCTTCGGGACGCCGACGCGCAAACCGCGCAAATCACCATTGGTCTCGATACGCTGCGCTACTCGACCAACGACCGCATCATCCGCCGAAGTTGCATCCAACGGATCGCGTCCTGCCATGACGGAGAGAATCAGCGCGGCATCTTCCGCCGTCTGCGCGAGCACGCCGACCGTATCGAGCGACGAGCCGAACGCGATCAGCCCGTAGCGCGAGACGCGTCCATACGTTGTTTTGAGTCCCGTGATTCCGCAGAAGGAGGCGGGCTGTCGGACGGAGCCGCCCGTGTCGGTGCCAAGTGCGGCAGGGACGAGTCGCGCGGCCACCGCGGCCGCGCTCCCGCCCGATGATCCGCCAGGGACGCGCGCGGTATCCCACGGATTCATCGTCCGTCCGTAGGCGGAATTTTCGGTGGACGATCCCATCGCGAATTCGTCGGTGTTGGTCTTGCCGATGACGATGGCACCCGCCTGCTGTAATTTCTTCACCGAGGTGGCCGTGTACGGCGGGACGAATCCCTCGAGGATCTTCGAGCCAGCCGTGCAGGGCATGCCTTCCACGGTGAGGACGTCTTTGATGGCGAGGGGAATCCCGAGGAGCGGTTGGCGGTTGGCTGTTAGCGATTGGTCGGCTTTGGCGGCTTCGGCCAAGGCGCGGTCGCCGTCCACATGCAGGAACGCGTGGAGGGACGGGTCGAGGCGCGCGACCTCATCCAACGCGGTTTGGACGAGGTCGCGGCTGGAAAATTCGCCGCGCTCGAGGCCTGCTTTCATCTGGGTGAGGGTGAGGGAGGAAAGGAATGGCATTTTTGGACGGTGGACGGTAGACCGTGGACGGTGTGAAACGGTCCACCGTCCATCGTCTTCGGTCTTATTCAAACACCGGCGGGACTTTGATTTGGTCGTCGGCGGTTTCAGGGGCGTTGGCAAGCAGTGCATCGGTCGAGAGGCCGGGGCGCGCCTCGTCCGCGCGGAGAGGCATCTCGGACAGCGACCCGCTCACCGTCGGAGGGATGTCGCGGGTGTCCAGTTCCTGCAATTTGGCGATGTGGTCGAGAATTGTCGAGAGTTGTCCGCGGTAGTGTTCCTTCTGTTCGTCGGTCAACTCGAGACGCGCCAGCCGCGCGATGTGTTCCACTTGCTGAATGGTGAGGGACATGGAAAGGATTATATCAGGGAGAGGATTGTGCCCACCCCTCCGCGTACCACTGGAGGTATTCCTCCACGTGCGCGGACCAGTAGGCCTCGTTGTGCGCGCCGGTGTTGAGATGCCACTCGTGCGGGATCTCATTCACGGTCAGCACTTCCTCAATGTGGATGTTGAAATCGCGCTCGAGGTCGTTATCACCCACGTCGAGGTAGAGGCGCGGCCAGAGTTCGGAAGATAGTTCGCGGAGCCAGCGTTCGAAGGCGGCGCGGTCGCTGGAAAAAATGGCGGGCGAATGCAAGCCAAGCGAACCGAACAGATTGGGGTTGGTCAGGCCGATCTGGAAGGCCCATCCGCCGCCGCGCGAAAGTCCGCCGAGGGCGCGGTGGTCGCGGTCCGCGAGGGTGCGGTAATTGGCGTCCATGTAGGGGATGACGTTGTTGAGGAAATATTGTCCGAAGCGCGTGCCCTGTTGGATGTTCCAGTAGCGGTCTTCAGGGAAAACCATGATGAAGGGCGCGGCCTGCCCGGAGTGGATGAGCGAGTCCGCCGCTTCGGGCGCGCCGATGCGGATCCACTGCTCACCGGGCGGGTAGGGATCGACCGAGAATGGCTGGCCGTTGAGCAGGTAGAGGACGGGGTAACGCGCCTCGGGAAACTCTTCGTAGCAGGGCGGCAGGTAGATAATGTATACGATGGAACGCTCGTCGGTGGTGACTTCGCCGCTTTGCAATTCGCCGGGCGCGCTGAGACAGGTCAACGGGGTGGCGGTGGGAGTGGGGGGAATCACCGTCGGGAGAGGCGTGGGGGTGGATGTCGGCGGGGAAGAGGTCGGGGTCGGAAACGGTGTTTCGGACGGGGAACAGGCCCAAAGTCCGAGGAAAAGCGGGAGGGCAAGGAGGAGTCGAGTCGCTTGACGGGGTAACATTCCACGCATTATATAATACCCACGGTCAAAAATTGCGCTTTCCGCCATTCTAAAAAAGCGCAATTTTTGACCGAGTGCGGTATACTCACACTGTTCGGGGTGTGGCGCAGTTGGCAGCGCACCGCGTTTGGGACGCGGGGGTCGTCGGTTCAAGTCCGACCACCCCGACTCTATCTAACCGACGATCCGCAGGGTCGTCGGTTTCCCCGTTCAGGGGATAATATGCGTCCGACCACCCCAACCTAATCCAGACTTCGGAAGTCTTTTGAGACTTCCGAAGTCTTTGTGTTAAAATACACGCGGAGGCTCCCCATGGCAGACAAGAAATTCGACGGCGTGATCGAAGCGGCGCGTTACAACCGCAACGGACAAATTGACTTTGTGCGTGCCTACGAGCGGCGCGGGTTCGGCTTTTCGGACCGCGTCCTGCTCGACCGAAAGACTCTGCTGGAACGGTTGAAAGCGCGCAAGCGGTTCGTGACCGGGGAACGCAAGGAATTTTGGGGCGGCACGTTCGACCGCAACCGCGAAGTGCAACTGGTGACGCGCGACGGGCGCGAATTCGTCTCCACCCGCGCCGACGCCAGCGAAGACACGCTCGAAGGCGTGCCACTGATCTAACGACGCAAATCCCCATGCTGACATGAAAATCATAGACCAGACTCCCCTTCTGGATGCAAACGGGCAACTCAGCCTGGTCAACCGCATTCAGGGCATGCTGAAATACGGCTTTTCGTGGCCGTCCAATCTGGAGGCACAGGCCAGGGTCATCGCACAGTTGAACAAGGTGATCGAGAAGGGGCACACGCTGTTCCGCAACCAGCAATTGGGCGCCAGCGAGATCATTGTGCCGCTGATCCTGATCGGCACTTCGGGAATCTACGTGATGGATGCCACGCCGCTGAAAGGCCTGTATCAGGCACGCGGCGAAGAGTGGGGCACGCTCACGAATGGCCGCTTCCAGCCTGCCAATGTCAACATCCTCAGCCGCACCGCGCGGCTGGCAAAGATCCTGCAAGTCTTCTTCGAGCGGCAGGGACTGAAACTGGCCGCCCCAGTGGAACCGGTGTTACTGGCCGCGGACCCGGGCCTGCACATCGAGTCGATCCGCCCCGCCGTCCGCCCGGTGATGAGCGACGCGATCGACCGCTACGCCGCCAGCCTGCTCACCGCCCGTCCTGTTTACAACGCGCAGGAAGTGGGCGAGTTCGTGGAGCGATTACAGAATCCACGCTCGGCGCGTCAGGCGGAACCGCGGCCCGAACCGCAGAAAGACGTCTTCGCGCTAAAAGACGAGACTCCCTTCGAAGAGACAGAACCGTCGCGGATGCAGGCCATCCTCCATTCGCCGCAGAGCGACGCGCTGATCGATACAGGTTCATCCAACACGCCTTCGGATGTGGACTTCGCCCTCGAGGAAGAACCCTCCCCCACCGTGCTGGTCAGCAATCCCTACGAGCCCGGCGAGGAGCCCTCGTCTTCGCCCGCGCCCAAAAAGAAACGGATCTTCGGCATGTACGCCTGGCAAGTCGGCGTGCTGGCCTTCATATTCCTGTGCTGGCTGGCCGCCATGGCGGCAGGCTTCTATTTCATCATTCTTCCCCAACTTTGAACCCGCCTTTCCTTTCCATCATCATCCCCGCGCACAACGAAGAGACGCGTCTGCCCCACACGCTGGAGCAGGCGCTTGCTTTTCTTAAAACGCAAAACTACGATTCCGAGATCCTTGTAGTGGAGAACGGAAGCCACGACCGCACCTTCGAAGTGGCGCAGGCATTTGTCCAAAACCATCCAAACCTGCGCGTGATCCGTGAAACCGAACGCGGCAAGGGACGCGCCGTCCGCCGCGGCATGTTGGAAGCGCGCGGCCAGTACCGCTTCATGTGCGACGCCGACCTGTCCATGTCCATCGAGCAGGTCAACCGCTTCCTGCCTCCACACTCCCAAAATGTGGACGTGGCCATCGGTTCACGCGAAGCCGCGGGCGCCGTCCGTTTCGACGAGCCGCCCTACCGTCACATCGGCGGACGCGCCATCAATCTCATCATCCGTGTCCTCATCCTGCCGGGCTTGCAGGATACCCAATGCGGGTTCAAATGCTTCAGCGCCGCGGCCGCCGAACAGGTCTTTTCGCGCCAGATCCTGGGTGGCTGGTCGTTCGACATCGAAGTGCTTTACATCGCCCGCCGCCTCGGCCTCACCATCCGCGAAATCCCCATCCGTTGGCGTTTCGATCCCGAAACAAAACTGAGCGCCGTGCAAGACGCCCTGCGGATGGTGCGCGACATCTTCCGCATCCACCGCAACGCGCGCCGCGGTGACTATGATCGTAACCCCTGACCTTTCCTTCGAAAAAAAATTCTGGCGAAGCGGACTGCTCCACATCGCGGGAATGGACGAAGCGGGACGCGGCGCCCTCGCGGGACCCGTGACGGTGGGCGCGGTCATCCTCCCAAACGACCCGCGTCTTTCCTCGACGTTGCGCGGGGTCCGCGACTCCAAGCAGATGACTCCCCTCGCGCGTGACCGCGCCGCGGCGCGCATCAAAGAGATCGCCTGCGCCTGGTCACTGGGATTCGCCGAAGCGGACGAGATCGACGCGCTCGGCATCTCCGCGGCCACGCGTCTCGCGGCCGAACGCGCCCTCGCCGCGTTGACCCTCCTCCCCGATGCCCTGCTGACGGATTTCCGCCTGAATCCCGATACCGACATCCCCCTCACCTCGCTCGTCAAAGGCGACCAAAAATCCCTGACCATTTCCTGCGCCTCCGTCCTCGCCAAAACCGCGCGTGACACGTTGATGTGCGAATTGGACGCGCAATTTCCCGATTATGGATTGGCAAAACACAAAGGATACGGGACACTCAGTCATCGCATGGCGATCGCGCGTTTTGGCCGTTCTTCAATTCACCGTAGAAGTTTTGTGATCGAACTCCCAAATAGGTAAAACGGGGTATAGCATCACAGGAGCCGAACAGAGTATAGTTATCATGTCGATCCGATCCACTTTATTTTAGAAAAGGAGAAATCGAAATGAAACTCAACAAAAATCTGGGTGTGCTCCTGCTGGCGATCTATTTGATCCTGGTCGGCCTGCAGGGATTATTTGGCTTTTCCCTCGGCGGATTGAGCATCCTGGTGCCGATCTGCGCCTTGATCGCAGGAATCCTGTTGTTGTTGAATCGATAAAAGCAAAAAAGCGCCGCCTCTTTTGAGAGGCGGCGCTTTTGTAACTACTAATACGGCTCTTTCAACAATCGATCCAGCACTTCCTGCGAACTGGCGTCCACCACCGCGTGCTGACTGTCGCCGTGTGCGTCCATCGTCACCACCACGGGGAATTCCTTGACCTCGATCACCCACATCGCTTCAGGCGTGCCGAAGTCCAACTTGTAGACTCCCAGCACCTTTTTCACTGATTGGGCAATGAACGAGGCCGCGCCGCCGATGGCGTGGAAGTAGACACCGGGCGTCTCTTGGCAACCCTTGAGCGTCTTCGCACCCATCCCGCCCTTGCCGATCACGCCTTTGAGATTGAAATGCTTCATCACATCGGCCTGGTACGGCTCCTCGCGGATGGAGGTGGTCGGTCCCGCGGCGACGAAATGATATTCGCCCTTCTCGTCTTTCGAGACAACAGGACCGCAATGGTAGATGACGCTTCCGTTGAGAAGTTTCTTCAACTCTTCATAGATCTTCTCGTCATCGCCCTGCGGCGAGCGCGTCTTCTTGATGAAGGTTTCCTCCAGCCACTTATGGGCCGCGTCGCGCCCCGTCACCATCACACCGGTCAACAAGACAGGATCGCCAACTTTCAGGCTGCGGATGACATCATCGCCGATTGGCATTGTTATTTCACGCATTGTTCCTCCCGGGAAGTACACAGGTACACACGTAGGCAGGTAAACATGGGACACGCTCCGCATGGCACGCTAGTCATACTGCACCTCTTCTCCCCTCACCACCATCTTCCTCCGCCGATAGGCCCAGCACATGTACGACACCGAGACAAAGTACGAGGCAGGCAGGCGACTCAAGCCGGTGATCTTGGTGTCAATGACTGTGGTCTGTCCGCCGAAACCCATCGGGCCGATGCCCATCTGGTTGGCTTCCTCGGTCAGGCGTTCCTCGAGTTTCGCCAGTTCGGGGTCAGCGTTGCGCGTGCCGATCTTGTCGTAAAGCACTTCCTTCGATTTGATGTACGACGAGCCGCGGTCACCGCCGATGGACACGCCGAGAATGCCGGGCGCGCAGCCCTGTCCCTGCGCCTTTTGGACGGCATCCAGCACCACCTTGCGGACGCCCGCCAGGTCGCGCCCCGCGCCGAGGCTGTTATCGGGGAGCGAGTATTGGCGTCCGACGTTCTCGCATCCGCCGCCCTTGAGCATCAACTCAATGACGAGCGGCTGGTCGGCGTCCACTTCCTCGAAATGGATCGAGGGGAAGTCATCGCCGCCGAGGTTGTTGCCTGTGTTCTTGTCGTAGACTGCATCCACGGCGTTCGGGCGCATGTACGATTTCTTCGTCGCCGCGGCCAGCCCGTTGCGGATCTGCTCCGTTAACTTGCGCGTGCTCCAACCTTCGGGATAATGCACGTAGAAGATGGGTGTGCCCGTGTCCTGGCAGATCGGCGTCGAGTTTTGGCGCGACAACTCGATGTTCTTCATGATCGTCTCAAAGGCACCGCGCGCCGCCGAACCGGGCGCTTCCTTTTCGACGGCCGCGCGCAGACGGTCTTCCACATCCTGCGGCAGGCTGGAGGAGGTGCGGCGGATCAGTTCCACAATTTCATTGGTCAAGTCTCGCATAGGAATCTCCAATTGTTGTGTGCTTGTTCAAATCATACCCCCAAATCCAGATGATGGAAATAATAAGAATTGGAGCAGGATATCACCCACCAAAATGGGCTATTCCAGATTGGGCAAATTCGGCGTATTCTGGGTATGTTCGGTTCATCTTATCGTTTTAAAGGAAAAACCAAAATGAAACTCAACAAGAATTTCGGTACGCTCCTTCTGGCAGTCTACCTGATCCTGGTTGGCCTGAATGGACTGTTCGGCATTTCCCTCGGCGCGTTAGACATCCTTGTGCCGATCTGTGCCCTTGCCTCAGGAGTTCTCCTGCTCTTAAGTCGGTAGAGGAATTTTCGGAAAAAGATCTTAGCCTGTTCCTCCTACGATTCCGCCCTCCGTTAATTTTCGCAAGTTACCCAGCGCCGCTTCGATCTCCGCCACTGTCACTGGGCGTTCTTCGTCACGATGCTTCAACGCGCCTGCTTGCGCTTTCTCGATCGCCAATTCCTTTATGGAAGCGTTTTGCGCCAACGCCTCTTTTACCAGCGCCGCGCCTTGTGCATACCCGATCACCGGATTGAGTGCGGTCACAATGATGGCATTCTTCATCAGCCAGCCTTCAGCATTTTCGCGGTTGGCGGCCAGACCCTTCACGGCCCGCTCTGTGAATGCGTTCACCGCGCCGATCATCACCTGCATCATCTCGAAAAGATTGTGGGCAATGATCGGCATCATCACGTTCAACTCCAATTGACCAGCCTGCACAGCCAGCGCAACTGTCGTATCACAGCCGATGACGTGGAACATGGCCTGGTCGAGCATCTCGGCCATCACGGGGTTGACTTTGCCCGGCATGATCGACGATCCCGGCTGGACCGCGGGCAGGCGAATTTCATCGAGCCCGGTCGAAGGTCCAGAGGAAAGGAGGCGGAAATCGTTCGCGATGCGGATGAGAGTCAACGCCAGAGTCCGCAACGAGGCAGAGAAGTCCGCCGCGTCAGCCATGGATTGCATGGACTCGAACAGGTTGTCGGATGTCTGCAATGCCAACCCGGTCAACTCGGATAATTTATCGGTCATCCGTGCGTGATACTCGGGGTGGGCGTTCAGCCCGGACCCCGTGGCAGTCCCGCCGATCCCCAGCCGTCTCAACCCCTCGGCGGAGCGACGCGCCCGCTCCAGGTCACGCGCGACCGCTTTGGCATATCCACCAAACTCCTGACCGAGACGCACCGGCACCGCGTCCTGCAAATGCGTACGTCCCGATTTCACAATGTCATCGAACTCGTCCGCCTTGGCTTCGAGCGCGGCCTGTAAATTTTTTAGCGCGGCCAGCAACTCATCCAACCGCCAAAGCGCGCCGAGCCGTATCGCGGTGGGGATGACATCGTTGGTGGACTGCGCCATGTTGACGTGGTCGTTTGGATGAACGTAATACCTGCCCAGTTCGCCGCCCAAAAGTTGCGTGGCACGATTGGCGATGACCTCGTTGGCGTTCATATTGTGACTCGTGCCCGCACCCGCCTGAAAGGGGTCAACCACGAATTGGGCATCCCACTTGCCGTCCATCACCTCCGCCGCGGCCTGGGCGACAGCATCCGCCACTTGTTTTGCGGTGAAATGTTTTCCGTCTACTTCGAGATCATTAAACAAACCCAGATCAAAGTTCACGAGCGTCGCCGCCCGCTTCACCGCTGCCACCGACCAAATGAACGCCCGCCACGGACGCAGTCCGCTGATGGGGAAATTATCCACTGCGCGTTGGGTCTGCGCACCGAACAAGGCCGAGGCAGGGACGAGTACTTCGCCCAGAGAATCTTTTTCTTTGCGGTAGTCCTTGTCCATAGCTTCTCCAATTGATAAAAAGGAATATCTAAATCAATTCAACGGATCGATTTTGTTCTTTCTTTTTCAGGATACTCCAAAATTGTGAGATGACAATGAAAACTGTAGGGCGAGATATTCTCTCGCCCTACGATACCAAGGAGAGTATGTTTTTAATTTACGCGGGGATCGCCACCTTTGGCAGATGGGCCATCGCTTCTTCCACCGCTTCGGCGGAATACTCGTAATCTTCGAGGTCGCCGCGCAGGTACTTTTCGTACGCGCCCAGGTCAAAGTTGCCGTGACCCGACAGGTTGAACAGGATGACGCGCTTCTCGCCTTTGGCTTTCGCGTCGAGCGCCTCGTCTATCGTGGCACGGATGGCGTGCGCGGACTCGGGCGCGGGGACGATGGCCTCCGTCTTGGCGAACTGGATGGCGGCCTCGAAGGTCGCCCTCTGCGGGACGGCAATCGCCTCCACCAAACCCGCGTCGCAGAACGCGGACAGGCTGGGGGCCATGCCGTGGTAGCGCAGTCCGCCCGCATGGATGGATGGTGGGACGAAGGAATGTCCGAGCGTGTGCATCTTGACCACGGGCGCCATCTTGGCCGTGTCGCCATAATCGAAGGTGTAGACGCCTTTCGTCAGGGACGGGGTTGCGGTCGGCTCCACTGCCAGGAGACGGGTGCGCTGTCCGTTCTTCAGGTTCTCGCGCAGGAACGGATAGGCGATGCCCGCGAAATTGGAGCCGCCGCCGACACAGCCGATCACCACGTCGGGATATTCGCCCGCCATGTCCATCTGCTTGAGGGACTCCTCGCCGATCACGGACTGGTGAGTCAGCACGTGGTTCAGTACCGAGCCGAGGCTGTACTTCTTCGCGCCGTTCGACATGGCCGCCACTTCCACCGCCTCCGAGATGGCGATGCCGAGGGAACCGGGGTTGGCCGGATCGAGGTCCAGAACGGAGCGCCCGTAGTTCGTGCGGTCAGTCGGGCTGGCGTAGACCTGCGCGCCGTAGGTTTCCATCAGCACGCGGCGGTAAGGCTTCTGCTCATACGAGACCTTGACCATATAGACTTCCACGTCAATGCCGAAGAAGTTGCCTGCCATCGAAAGAGCGGAGCCCCACTGCCCTGCGCCAGTTTCGGTGGTGAGGGACTTTGTCCCCGCGACCTTGTTGTAGAAAGCCTGCGGGAGGGCAGTGTTCAGTTTGTGGCTGCCCGCCGGTGAATTGCCTTCATACTTGTAATAGATGTGCGCGGGCGTGCCGAGTGCCTTCTCCAGGCGGCGGGCACGGATCAGCGGCGTGGGACGATACAGTTTGTAGATCTCGCGCACCTCGTCGGGGATGGGGATGTAGCGCTCGGCGGAGATTTCTTGCAGGATCAAGTCCATCGGGAAGAGGACCGACAAAAAGTCGGGCGTGACCGGCTCGAGCGTGCCTGGATGCAGGACGGGAGTCGGTGCGAGCGGGCTGTCAGCCGCGACGTTGTACCAAAATTTCGGCAGGTCGGATTCGTTAAGATTGAAGCGGGTCTGGTCGGACATGGGAAACTCCTTGTTTTAGAGAATGGAGAACAGAGAATAGAAAGTGGTTCTTTGCATGAGCGGGTCAGATGGTGGCTATCGCCCATCTTTCATCTTTGTTTATCCAAGTCCTTCAAGGCGGGTGAAAAGTGATGGGGTGCATTTCTTTTAATTTCCTACGGGATGAAAACGGGCACGGACACTTTTTCCGTGTCATCGGCCTGCTGTTCCCTGAGCGTTTCGCTGGCTGGCAGGGAATTGTCTTCCAGTGCGACGGCCTCGGTCATCTGCATGGGATTGACGGTGGGATCGGTTTGCGGGTTCATGGTTTCTCCTGTTTCTCCCCTCTCCTGGTCTCGATAAGGCCTCGGCTTACACTCGACCTACTCGACCACCGCGGGAGAGGGGCTGGGGTTGATGGCGGGATAGACTTAAACAAAAACGTCCATCCCAAATCATGGGACGGACGTGGAATCCGTGGTGCCACCCAAGTTAAGCTAGTTAATAAAAAATTCCCGTTGTGATGCAACGGGAAAGGCCAGCTTCACTCTGTTCAAGCACGTCACTTAGCAGTGATTATGCTCTAGCCCTGTAACGGGGGCAGTCCGGCGCGGGATACTTTCCGAAGAGTTCGCCCTGCAACTCGGAGGTCCATTCGGCGCTGTCGTCTCGGGCAGGACTTTCACCACAGTGGTCTTAAACGACCACTGGCCTGCTCTCTGGGACCGTCGTTCAACGCGTACTCGTCCTCGTCAATGTTTTTGTTGGGACGGATTATATGCGGGAATTGAAGTCTGTCAATGCTTGCCATGAGGGGCGAGTTTCTGTATACTGAAAGCAATTGAGTCTGATAGTCTAATAGTCTGATAGTCGCGTCGTGGATAAGGTGACGTATGACAGATAACGCGTTCGTCAAGATTGGGACGGCATTACACGGCATTCCCGACCCAATCGCAGGTTCTCCGTGCCTACGGCAAGGACGAGCGCTTTTTGCTTGACCGTTTTTCACGTTGATTGTATAAATTGCCAAGATGAAAGGAAAGGGTTGCTATGGATATTGAATCTGGTCTCATCGGTCTTGCTACAGTCTGTTTAGTTGCGCTGGTTATTGGGGGCGTCCTTGCTGTTCGCAAGAAAAACATTGCTGTCGGGGTGGGAATATTCATTTTAGCGGTATTTGCCTCTGTGCTAGTGTTGGGGCTGGTCGGTCCACTGTATTTGTATGCCCAGTACGTGCCTGAGCGGATTCAAGTCAAAATAGGGTTCATTGTTTGGGAAATTGCCTCACTCTCAATGGCTGTGGTGTATTTTCTTCAATTTCGTAAAGTCAAGATAGCGGGAAATATTAATTTGAATGGTCAGGCAAAATACGCTCAGATGTCACAAGTAGTCGCTTTGCTACTTTTTATGTATTGTTTGATATCTGTATTAACAGATGTGAACGAAGGCGAGGCCGTCAAACGGAACGTATTTTGGTGGATCGTGATGGTTTTCCTGTTATTGATTTTTCATTATTCCACCGAGTGGCGTCAGAAAGGCTTTGTATATCGCGGAAGGTCCATTCCGTTCACGGATGTTGTGCAAGCTCGATGGGTCGGGCATTGGACAAATACCACACTCAAGGTCAAGTTGGCGAACGGTGAGGAACTCGCGTTTACCGTGCCAGCAGAAATAGTGCCAGTCATAGAGAGTTACCTGCGGAACAACTTCCCCAATCCCTGACGAGAACACCTAAAAACCTTTAAACACAAAGTCACACAAAGGCAACGAAGGTGGGTGATTGATGGCTGTGGCTCTTCGCTCTCGATCATCCCGAGTGATAATCGAAAAGAAGATCTCACGTTGCGCCACTCATCCAACCTTTGAGCCCCTTCGCGAAGCACCCTTTAGGGTTGTGCCCCTTCGTGTTTAAAAAGAATTCTCCGTGTAAATCCGTGAAATCCGTGGCAAAGGTTTTGCATTCATCCTTCCGCCTTCATCCTTCATCCTTTCCCCTCCTCCCCCATGATAAAATACCCCTATGTTGCCCTCCTTAGAAAAACTCCGCAAATTCTTCCGTCTCGAACACGAGAACGGCTACAACAACACCGCCATCATCGGCGGACTGGTGAAGATCCTCGACTTTTGGGAAAGTGAAGCCCGCGCCGAGAGCGTCGAAGAGGCCGTCGTCCAGGCCGTGACCCAGCGACTCAAAGGCTACGAAGCGCTGACTCCCTCAGGCCGCGCCGACTCGCTCAAGGGATTGTGGAAACGTCTCGGCGAAACCTATCCCGAAGCCACGCAAAAACCGCAAGGCCAGCCGCGTCCGCAACAGAGACCACAGCAATCCCGTCCGCAACAGCAACAGCAACCAGCAAGACCTCAAGTTTCCCCCCCTGTGGGGGGGACGGAAGGGGGGTCTCAAGATGAAATGCCCAAATGGCTGGAGCCAGAGACCAAGTCCGTGCCGCCGCGGGAACAGGCCGAACGGCCGCGCCCGCAACAGCAACGGCAACCCGCCCCACCCCAGGGAAGAAGCGAGACCGCGCCAGGCGGCAAGACATCCGCCACACCCGCCGCGCTCGGCGCGCAACTCACCGTCCTCCAGGGCGTCGGACCTCGCCACGCGCAGACCCTCGGTCAACTCGGCATGTCCACGCTCGGCGACATGCTCTATTATTTCCCGCGTCGCTACGAAGATTACAGCCAACTCAAGCCCATCAAAAATTTGTGGGTCAACGAAATTGTCACCGTCATTGGCGCGGTGCAGTCGGTGAGCACGCGGCCAGTGAAGGGCGGCAAACTGCAACTCACCGAAGCCGTCATCACCGACGGCACGGGCGCGCTGCGACTGACGTGGTTCAACCAACCGTGGATCGCCAACCGCATGAAGGTGGGCGACAA
>JBMOMR010000007.1:0-23742 GCA_049324715.1 Chloroflexota bacterium
TTCAGGCCCTTTGGACACGAACCCCTGACAACTGGCTCAAAAAGGAAGCCTTTCTCATCGGCCTTTCCAATTCCATCGCCGCTTCCACTCGTATTTAACGCGAAAAGGGCACTCGCGTACCCTTTTCGTTTCTTCTTTCCGATCTCAACTTCGCTCAAAGAGCCAAAGTCGAGGTTTGCGTTTTTAGTGAAGCGTTACTCGCTAGCCGTGGCGAGGGCGGCTTCGATCGCGACGGTAACGTCGTCATAGGTGGGTACATAATTCGCCCCATTGGCATTCAGCACCATGACGCCATTCACAAAAATGGAGGGGGTGCTGTTGACACCGAGATTGGTTCCGTCCGCCAAGTCCTGCTCGATCTGCGCCTTGTAGGTATTTGCGTTGAAACATTTTTCAAACTGGGCCATGTCCAGTCCGATGGATTCGCCCAACGCGAGCAGGCGGCGGTCGGAGAACGTTCCGATGTTCTCGCCATTCCAGTTCGCAAAGAGGCTGGTCTTGTAATCCCAGAAACGTCCCTGCTCACCGGCGCACATGCTGGCGTTGGCCGCCTGGTCCGATTCCCCGGAGCCAGAATAATCGTCAATAAAGGGATAGTGATGGAAGACGTAGTAGACCTTGCCTGTGGCAACGTAATTCTGGATCAACAGGGCTTCCACATCCTCGCTGAAGTTCTTGCAGGCGGGGCACTGGAAGTCTTCCCACGTTTCCAGTTTGACCGGGGCGTTCGGGTCGCCCATCGTGTTCATTTCATTCTGGGGATACGTGCCCGGCGTGATGGAGACCACATCACCGATCGGCTTGATATTCGGGTAAATGAAGAAAAATGCCACGAGCAGTGCACCGGCGATCACGGCCACAATACTGAAAATGCGGCCGCGTTGCTGTTCGCGCTGGCGTTTCTCGCGCAGTACCTGACGTTTGCTTTTTGCTTGTTCGTTGGGCATGGATTTACTTCTTCTCCTTCTCGATTAAGTGGCGGAATTTTGCCACGTAAAAATTGATTTGTCCAGAGAAAAACTCAGGCAGTCTTAACCTGCATCAGTAGGAAATGGAAGTGCGCCGCACCAGGCCGATTGGATTTTCCTTCGGGCAGGATGCGGCGCACTCACGCAGATCAGTTCTTAACCTGCGCGTCCAGCCAGGCGATCATCTTCGCAAGGATTTTTTCCTTCTCCAGTTCATTGTGGATCTCGTGGAACCAGCCTTCCCAGAGCTCGGTCGTCACAAACTTGGGGGCGGCCGCGCCAAACTGACGGGTAGCTTCGGCCGATGTTAGACGGTCTGCAGTTCCGTGCATGAGGAGCATGGGCAGGGGGAATTCGGAGGCGTGTTCGAACGCGTACTGCCCTCCATCGAGCAAACCGAGGAACAACCGCGCCGAAATCTTATCGTGGACAAGCGGGTCGTTAAGGTAGGCATTGACCACTTTCGGGTCGCGTGAGAGCGCCTTGGTTTCCAACCCGCTGGCCTGCGTGAAGCCCGGGGCGATGTTGTTCATAAACCGTCCCAGCGCAACCTTGATGGCGGGTGGGGCAAAGGCCAATTTCAGGAGGGGGTCAGTGGCGATCACGCCGTCCAGGTCCGGTTTGCGGCGCAGGGAGTAATTCATCACCAGGTTACCGCCCATGCTGTGGCCGTAAAGGAAACACGGCTTGCCGGGATAACGTTCCCGCGCCTGCTGAACGAAGGAGGCTATATCGTCCATCAACGCGTCGTATGAGGGGGTATGGCCGCGGGGCCCGCTCGAATGGCCGTGGCCGCGATGATCGAATCCGAGCAGGGCGTAGCCTGCCTCTGCAAACGCCGCGCCGACGTGTTCGTAGCGTCCGATGTGCTCGCCCAACCCGTGGATGAGGCAGATGACGGCTTTCGGCTCTTTTTCGGGTGTCCAACCTTTTGCGTACATCTTCAACCCATCGAAAGATGTCCACTCCCATTCAAACGTTTTCATTTTTTCTCCTTTTTGGAACAAACTGGCAATTTGTTTTACTCTCAAACTGTCTTGATATGGAATTCACACTGACCAGCGCCATTGGCGCGGCAGGAAGTTTCGGTAATGTCGTATTCGCGGCCCGCGGCCCAGAAAAGGGATTCGCGCATCAGCCCCATCGTCACCCAGCAGATGGACTCGTCATCGCGCTGTTCGTAGGTGGTGGGCGAGACGTGATCCACGAGAAGCAAGTCGAGATCGAGGGTGTGGACGGTGATGTCGCCCGCTTTGAAAGAAAGCAATCGCGCCAGCAGGTCCAGTGCGGGTTTGGGACGCGCGGCCGTGGACAGTCCACGCGCAATGGGAATCTGTGGTTTGAGCGTTAAGGATGCCTCGTTGAGCAGGCGCTTCCAGAATTGCGCGCCGACGCGCAGAAGGATGCCGCGCGCGCCGCGTCCGTAGTAGACACGCAGGGACTGCTGAATTCCCGCGTAGGAATGGGCGGCCGCGGACGCGTCCAAACGCGCGACCGCCGCGGGGCGTCGTCCTGAGCCCGTCGAAGGGTCCGCGAGAAGAAGCGAGAGTCCCGCCTTGTCCAGCACCGCCGACAGGGTGTCCGTCCCCAGTTCCGCGGAGACGGTCTGCACGAAAGAGCGGAGCAGTCGCGGCGAAAAATCAGGCATCCCTCGCCTCTCCCACTTCGAAGCGGCAATAGGGATCGCCCTTCGCAAGGCAATGTGTCTCGGTGATGACGTGTTCGCGGCCCGTGGCCCAGCGCACGGCCTCGCCAATGGAGCCGATGTAGAGATGGCAGATGGGTTTTTCGCTGGCGCGGCTGTGGCAGATGGCGCAGGTGGATTCGAGGTAGGCCACGTGTTCGCCGCTGTCGTCAACCCAGGCTTCCACTTGTGCGTTGGTTTTTTTGAGCGCGCTCGCCACTTGATTGAGGATGATTTTTATACGTTGTCGGTCGGGCAAAAGTTTGAGCGCCGCGCCCGCCGCGACACCGAGCAGGGCGGACTGCTCGCGCATACCATATTCGAACGATGCTTTGCCAATGCGTTTTAAGATTCCAGGCCCGCCGCGTCCGTAAAACTCTTCGATGGCCGCATTCAAACTCGCATACTGAGAGGTTTGAATGGACGGGTTCATATCATTGGGAGGAAAATTGCCGATGAAGCGTTCCAACCCGCTGTTGCGCAAAATGGCATTCAGGCCATTCTCGCCCATCACTTCCTGCGCGGCGACGAGGGCCTGCCGCACCAACGCGTTGACGATGACGGCATCTTCTCTTGGCATGTCAGCCTCCTCGCTGCACAAAAGAGCGGAACACGGGATATTCCTCCCCCGTTCGGATGAAGCCCATTTTCTGATACAACGCCAGCGAGACGCGGTTATCGCTCTGTGTGTTGACCGAGATGATGTTTGCGCCGCGTTGACGCATTTGCTGGATGAGACCTGCCACGAGCGCCGCACCCAGGCCAAATCCCTGCGCCTCTTTTCGGACGGCGAGGCGGGCGAGGTGGGCCCCATTCGGTTTGCCTGTGGACAGTTGGTAGCCGAGCACGCGTCCCTGTGATTCGATCACGACCGCGGAAATAGACTGGGAGAATGCGCGCTGCAAATTGTCGAGGGAGATGCGCCAGAGAGGGTCAAAGGCGTCCGCGTCGGTCTGCTCCACCGCGGGCAGGTCGGATTCGGTCATGGCGCGCAGATGAAGTCCCGCGTGGAGCGAGGGAGGCAACACGGGGCGTCCCTGCCATTCGAGCATGACGAGGTTCTGCAACCAGTCGAATTCGGTACGTTCCAGCAGGTCGCGCATCCACGACTGCATGGCAATGACGGCCACCTGCGCGCCGCCGCGGCGGGCGATCTCATCGCGGGCCAGATCCCAAAGGGCAGACCACGCCTCGGAGGCGGAGATCGCTCCCCCGTAGGCAAAGAGGCGCAACCACGCCACCCCGGGCGGGTCGGGCGGACAGGCCAGCGCGGCCAGGGCGCGTCCATCCTCCTCGATCAGCCAGAAGTAGGGCGAGCCCAGCCAATCGAGCGGGTGACGCCAGTCGAGGTGGCGATGAGCGTGAGTCTGAAAAAAGGTCAGGTTGGAAAGGATTTGACGGTCCCGCAATTCCGCAGGGCGGATCTGGAGATGGGTTCCGATCATCGGCTGAAGCGCAGGAGGAATTTAAGGAAACGTTGCCAGAGGCTGGGTTTTTCCACTGCGCCAAGCGAGCCGAGCATTTCCATTCCCGCTTCGCTGAGTTTCCCCTGTTTCAAGCGGATGGCGGCCACGGATTTCAACACGAGGGCGCGCATGTCTTTTTCACCGGCCTTGTCGAACAATTCAGCGGCGCGTTCGTAAAGAGGCAGGGCCTCGTCGAGGCGTTTCAGCCCCTCCAGGGCAGAGGCCTGGTTGCCAAGCGCCATGGCCTGCTTGGTCACGTCCGCGTGGGATTCGAAAATTTTGTCGGTACCCGCCGCGGCGTCCAGGGCTTGTTGCGGCTGGTTGTTCTTCAGCAGGGCCACACTGCGGTTGTTGTCCATCTCCGCGGCGTGTAATCCGTCACGCCCGAGAGTGAATCCGCGCGAGGCTTCTTCAAAGAGACGCGCGGCCTCGGCGTAGCGCGAGGCGGCAAAGGCACGTTTCCCCTCTTCGGCAAGTTGATGCGGTTCTTTTTCCATGGTGGGAAACCTCACCCCAACCCTCTCCCGTGGGGAGAGGGAGGTGAATTAGAAAGTGATATCCAGCAGGCCTTCGGCCACCGAGCGCAGGCGATCCTTGGACATGGTGCTGAGTTTGCGCGCCAGTTCAATGTAGGGGATGTTGACTGGCTGGCTGACAAACTGACGAAGGTCGGCGGGGAGTTTCAGGAAATCGTGGATGGCCTTCTGGTCGCTCATCCACTGGCCGACGGGACCATTCTGGTCGAAGAGTTCGTCCACGCGGCTATCGAGCGCTTCGAGCAGGACCTCGAGGTCGGGCACTGGAATGGGACGGTCACCCAGTTCGTAGGCCTTCAATCGGCTGGACGGGATCCCCGTCTCCTGCGAAAGGTCGCGCACCGATTTGTTGACCTTCTCGCGCGCCTGACGCAGCAACGCGCCGATCATGCGCTGACGGACGAGGAGAAGCCGCGGCAGGTCGAGCGGCGCGGTGACGGGTTCGTCGTCCGAGATGGCCTCGTGGCCCCAGAAATGGTTAATGGGCAGTTTCAGGTAATAGACCAGCACTTCCAGTTCGGGAAGCGAGGGCGAGCGGCGTCCCTCCTCGTAGGATTTGAAGATGGCCTTCGTCACGTTGATGGCTTCGGCGCATTCCTGCAACGTCTTGCGTGAGGCCAGGCGCGCGTCCCGAATGAGAACGCCAAATTTTTTCGTACGGATGGTGATCTGGGAGCGAGTATCCATGATGATTCCTTGCGGATGAAAATCGAAGGCGTAGTACTCGGATTATACTGCCTTATTGCAGGCAACTTTATGCATGCGCGGATTTCACGGACCCTTTCCCTTGTCCGTGCAGATCCGCGCACAGACGTTTAATCGCGGCGACGCGGCCGATTGCCGAGCATCTCCGCCAGGTTGGCGCCGAAGACCTCGGGGCCGAGTTTCATTCCAGCCGCCTCGAGACGCGGGCTGAACAGCGGACGAATGCCTGTGGGTTTGAGTTCGCCGAGAATCTTTCCATCCTCGCTTACATCAGTTTGCTCGAACTTGAAGACATCGGTCAGCACTACCGTATCGCCCTCCATGCCCGCCACCTCGGTAATGGCTGTCACCTTGCGCGAGCCGTCCTTCAGGCGCGTTTGCTGGACGATGACATCCACCGCGGAGGCGATCTGCTGGCGGACGACCTTGATGGGCAGGTCCATGCCTGCCATCATGACGAGTGTCTCCACACGAGAGAGCGCATCGCGCGGCGAGTTGGCGTGGACCGTGGTGAGCGAGCCGTCATGTCCCGTGTTCATGGCCTGCAACATATCCAACGCCTCGCCGCCGCGGCACTCTCCCACCACGATTCGGTCGGGACGCATGCGCAGGCAGTTGCGGACGAGGTCGCGAATCGTCATCGCGCCGTGGCCGTCCGTGGAGGCGGTCTTGGTTTCCAATCGCACCACGTGCTCCTGCTGGAGTTGCAATTCGGCCGCGTCCTCAACGGTAACAATGCGCTCGTTCTCGGGGATGTAACTGGACAGCACATTCAGCAACGTGGTCTTGCCCGAACCCGTCCCGCCGGAGATGACGATATTCAACCGCGCCAGCACACAGGCGCGCAGGAATTGCGCCATGTTCTCGGTCATCGAGCCGTATTCGATCAGTTGCTGGATCCCCAGTTTGTCCTTGCGGAATTTTCGGATGGTGATGGATGGCCCGTCCAGCGCGACGGGCGGGATGATGGCGTTCACGCGTGAACCGTCGGGGAGGCGCGCGTCCACGGCGGGGCTGTCGGCGTCGACGCGGCGGCCGAGCGGCAGGATGATCTTGTCGATCACCTTCAGGACGTGTTTATCGTTTTCGAACACAATGGGGGTTTTGGTCAGTTGTCCTTTTTTCTCGACGTACACTTTTTTCGGCCCGTTGACCATCACTTCGCTGACATCGGGATCATCAAGCAGGGGCTGGATCGGCCCGAATCCCAACACCTCATCGAGCACATCGCGGACGAGTTGCTGGCGCGCCGCCTCGGGCAACCGCAACTGCGAACGTTCGTACACCTCGCCGATCCCCTTGACAATATATTCCCGCTGTTTGTCGAAGGGAATTTCCTGACCTTCGAGCGAGCGCGACAGGTTTTCGATGAGGTAGTTCTTGAACTTGACCATGTCCGCGGCGGTCAGGCCGGTGGACGGTTGATTTTGGATCGAGGTCATCACTCCCCCTCGTCGGGTATGACCCAGACAATCTGGTCGCGGCGGACCGCCAGAAAGTCCGCGTGGTGAAGCGTGTTCCCGTCCTCGTCGAGGATGACGGCATTGGTCATCGCGAGGAAGGGTTCCTCGCGGTCGAGTTCGGCTTTGAGGCGTTCGTCCGGGCGGATGTGGATGTTCCCGCGCAGGCGTTGCAGGGTCGTCTGTAACGTCACTGCGACGGGAATTTTGGTGACAACTTCGGTAAAGATCTTGCCCTTTTCGTCTTCAAATCCAGAAACCATTTTAAACTCCTTGTGCATTGCCGTTGCGGGTACGCCCGGCCATTTCGATGATCTGCGCGGCCGATTCTTTCAGGACCATGGTGGCAGTGTCGTTGGGGAATTTGCTTGCGAAAGGCACGTTCTGGTTGTTCGCCATCAGCAGGTTTCCCGCCAGGTGAGGCAGGGCCGAACGGATGGGCAGCCCCAGCACATCCTCCACCTCCGATTTGGTGATGCCTTCGAACCCCACCACGCGATTGAGGATGGCATAGATGTGCCCTTTCGACAAGCCTTTGGATTGCAGGTATTGCCAGACGATGCGGCTTAAGCGCACTGTGCCCATATCGGGGCTGATGGTCATGGCGATCAGATTGGCTTGCTGGATGATGGGCAGGATGATCTGGGAGAGCGAGCGTCCGACATCGATGAAGATGAAATCGTAGGCGGCCTGCAGAGATTCAACGATCTGCCCGATGCGGTCGGCGCGCAGGCTGGAGGCGCTTTCGGGATCGGGCGAACCCGCCACGAGGTGGAATTTCCAGGCGGGTAGTTTGGGCAGGCTTTCGCGCACGAAGGCCGCGTCCGTTTTTTCGGGCGCCATGGCGGCGAGGCTAATGAGGTTCATCCCGCCGTCATAGCCGACGATGGAGGCAATGGAGCCGATCGGCAGGACGCTGTCGATCACGGCCACGCGGGCGGTGGGCCGATGAACGAAAATGTTCATTGCCAGATTGGCACACAGGGACGAGGCGCCTGTCCCGCCTTTGGCGCTGAGGAAGACGACCAACAATCCGCCGCCTCTTTTCGAGACGACAGGGGCGGTCTCTTCCAATTCGGGGTTTGATTCCCCTGGACGGGATGCAAGCCACAGGTCGATGGCGTCCATCAAGGGAGGAATATTTTCTGCGGATTTGAAGAAGAACTCGTTGAACCCCGCTTCGAGACAGGCCGTTTTCCGCGCCGCGCTGAGGTCACTGCTGAGCGCGATGGCAGGAGTGGATGCGGTACGCGCGTCGGAGCGCAATTTGCGCAGGAGTTCCTCTCCCGAAAGATCAGACAGTTTCGGGTCGATCAGGATGAGGTCCGGGCGGTCGCGCCAGGCGTAGACCAATCCCTCCTTGCCGAGCGATGTCTCCAGAACGATGCAATTTTTCTGTTCGAGGGCACGCGCCAGGTAATTTCGACTGGGCCCATCCCCATCTACGATCAGAATCGTCTTTCCGGCCATGGCGGCCTCCTATACCAATAATCAACCTTCCAGGGGCGGCATTAAGTAGCCCAACCCCGAACGCGTGACGATGTGTTTGGGAGTGTGGGGATCGTCTTCTAGTTTTTGGCGCAGACGGGCAATGCTCACCCAGAGGATTTCCTTGTCGCCTTTGTATTCCGGTCCCCAAACGCTGGTCAGCAGGTCCTCGGAGGTGAGGATCTTTCCGAGATTATGGGCGAATTGTAGGAGCAGGCGATATTCGGTGGCGGAGAGGGAGACATCCTGTTCGCCGCGCCAGACTTCGGCGCGCGCAAAGTCGATTCGAAGGTTATCGTGGGTGAAGAAGCGCGCCTGTCCGCTTTCGGAGGGGAGTTGTGCGCGGCGGAGGACCGCGCGGACGCGCGCCAGCAGTTCGGTGGCGGAGAAGGGTTTGACGAGATAATCATCCGCACCCAGGTCGAGACCGCGAACGCGATCCTGTTCCTCACCTTTGGCGGTAAGGATGATGATGGGGACGCTGGAAAATTCGCGGATGCGCTGGGTGGCGCCAAACCCATCGAGACGGGGCATCATGATGTCGAGCAGGATCAAGTCGATGGGCTGGGAGGAAAAAACGTCCAGAGCCTGCTGTCCATCCTGCGCGGTGACCACTTCGTAGCCTTCGGTACGCAGGTTGGCCTCCAATAAACGCAGGTATCGCGGTTCGTCATCTACGATCAGGACTCGTTTCGCCATGGGACTCTCCTTTTCGAATCACGTTGCAGAATACGCGCTCGCATCGAGCGGAAGTTGAATGTGGAAGGTGGTGCCGTGCCCGGGAGTGGACTCCACCCAAATCTTACCATGATGCGCCATGATAATCTGGTGACAGATGTACAGTCCCAGCCCGGTGCCGGTGCTCACCATATGTTCACCGGGCACGCGGTAGAAGCGCTCGAAGATCATGGATTGATGTTCGGGAGGGATGCCGGGGCCGTGGTCTATGAAGCGGACATGCAGGGTATCGCCATCCTGCGACGCGCTCACTTCGAGGGGCGAGTTGGGGGCGTATTTGATGGCGTTGCTGAACAAATTCTCGAAGACGCGCGCCAGGTGGATGTTATCGCCGGGGATGGGCTGAATCGGCCCAAAGTCCAGCGTGACCAAGAGGCCGGGGTGACGCTGTTTGATGCGCAGGACCACGTCCCGGATGAGGGCGTCCATCCGCATGGGTTGGAATTTAAATTGCAGGGTGTTGCTCTGCAGGCGGGCGGATTCGAGCAGGTCTTCGATGAGTTGGGTCAGGCGATCGGCTTCTTCCTCGATGATGGTGAGGAATTCGCGCTGGGTGTTGGTGTCCCAACTGGTGTCCTGACGGAGCAGGGTGGTGGAATAACCTTTGATGAAACCGAGGGGAGTGCGAAGTTCGTGCGAGATGGTGGCGAGAAAATCGTCCTGCAGGCGGATGCGGCGCTGGACCTCATCCAGTTGGTGATAGGTCTCCTGCCAGGCGCGTCGCTCGAACAGACAGGACATCCACGTGGAGGTCAGCGCGGCCACATGCAAATGTTCTTCCGAAAACTCGGGGCCGCCAAAACGGACAAAAACGATCGCTCCCCCCAATCGCGTTCCCTCGTGAAGCGGAAGTCCAAGCAGGTGAGACATCTCGAGGCGGTCGGTATGCGGTTTGAATTTGAGCGGCGGCGTCTCGATGACCAACGCGTCTTTCGCCAGGACTTCCGCCGCGATGCGGTCACCCCAGGCGGCGTCGGCTTCGGCGTTCTTTCCGCGGCCGAGAGCGCGGGCGTAGACGATTTCGAGTCCATTTGTTCGTGGATCGACCAGATAGACGGCGAGGTTATCGAACACGATGAACGGACGCAGTTCCATGGTCAGCGCTTCGAGCGCGGACTTCCAATCGGCCTGTGCGGCGGCTTTTTGGAAGAGGCGAAACAGGGAACTGAGTGTCTCCGCGTTCATCAGAATTCCTTCCCTTCCTCCGCAATGGTCAACAGGGGGAATTTGAAGGTGGAGCCTTTTCCGTCCACCGACACCACTTCCAGCATGGACCCGTGTGCCTCCACGATCTGACGGACGAGCGAGAGGCCGATGCCTGTCCCGCCGTATTTGCGGGTGGAGGAACTGTCCAGTTGGTGGAACGGCTCGAAGATCTCCTCGATGCGATGGGGCGGGATGCCGATGCCCGTATCGGTGATCGAGATGATGACCAGGTTGGCCGTCTCGCGTTGGACGCCCAGCACCACGCGTCCGCCCGACGAGGTGAACTTGACCGCGTTATCCAGCAGTTGGCTCAACGCCCAGGCGATCTTCTGCGAATCCGCCTGGATCAGCGGCAGGTCTTTGTCCAACACCGCATGGACAGTGACGCCGCGGTCTTTGGCCTTCTGCTCCACTGACTTGATGCTCAAATTCGCGAGACGGACAATATCCACCGCTTCCAGTTTCAGGCTCAATTCGCCGCGCGATGCCAGCGAGAACATGATCAGGTCGTTGATCAATCCCTCCAGCCGCGCCGCCGATTGCTGGCTGATCTGCAGGGCGTGTTTCTGCTCCGTCGTGATCGGTCCCAGCGATTCGCTGACCATCAATTCAATGTAGCCCTTCACGTGAGTCAGCGGCGTGCGTAATTCATGCGAAATATTGGCAACGAAATTAGCCTTCATCTGGCTCAATTCCGACAGGCGCTCCAACGCCTCCTGCAATTCCGCGGTGCGTTGTTGCACGCGTTGTTCGAGGCTCCGATTGGCCGCCTGCAACGCGTTCCGCAACTGGATGATCTGCTCGGTCACCACCTGGTCGAGCGCGGATTGTTTCAATAGTTTCAATTCGATCAGGGCCTGCCCCAACAGGCAGGTTTTTCCCTGGGCAACCTGGTCCTGTTGATATGCCAACGCCTTGTGCAAATCCTCTTCGCTGATATGCCCCTTCTGCACGAGTGAATCACCCAAACGCGACACCAGCATTTCCGGGCTGAGACGAACTGGCTGTGTAGTCATTCAGACCTCCAAACCCATTCCCCTCCCACCATCGTTGCAGACGACTCCATCGTGAGCAACTCCTCTGCGGGACAGGTGAACGGATCTTTTTCCAGGACAATAAGATCGGCGAGGCAACCTTCGGCCAAGCGGCCCAGACGGGATTCCATGCCCGCCGCGTAGGCCGGGTTAATTGTATACGCTTCGACGGCTTCGCGCATGGTCAATTTTTCTTCGGGGATCCACGACTCGCCCGATTCGTCCGCCCGCCGACGAGTGACCGCGGCATACAGACCGAGGAACGGGTTCGGCGATTCTACGGGCGCGTCCGACCCGAACGCGAGACGCGCGCCGTGTGCGAGTTGAGTCCGCCAGGCGTACGCGAGTCGGACGCGTTCGCCCCAGTAGCGGTCCGCCATGTGCATATCCGAGGTGGCGTGGATGGGTTGCATCGAGGCGATGATGTCCAATTCTGCCAGCCGCGTCACGTCATCGGGATGCAAAACCTGCACATGTTCGATGCGATGTCGAAGCGGAGGCAGGTTCAGGTCACGTTCGTAGCGGCGGAGTTGCTCGTACGCGTCCAACACTTCGTGATTCGCCCTGTCGCCGATCGCGTGGACGGTCATCGCGAGTCCCACATCCGCGGCGCGGCGCGCAATTTCAAAAAGATGCTCGCCGTCCATATTGAGAATGCCGCGATTCTCGGGTTCGTTCAGATACGGCTGGAACATGGCCGCCGTGCGCGGGCCGAGCGCGCCGTCCATGAATGCTTTCACGTTGCCGATACGCAGACGATGATCGCCGAAGCCGCTTCGCAAACCGAGTTCGTGCGCGTGGTCCAAATCTTCGACAGGGATATTTTTGACGACGCGCAATTTAAGTTCGCCGCGTTGGTGCAACTGTTGCAATGCCATGAAGCAAACGCGGCGGTCGAAATCGTGGACGCCCGTCAACCCCATCTTCCACAGAATCGTTTGCGCGGCGCGGATGGATTCGGCCACC
Organism: Chloroflexota bacterium; assembly: GCA_049324715.1. Lineage (GTDB taxonomy): Bacteria > Chloroflexota > Anaerolineae > Anaerolineales > Villigracilaceae > Denitrolinea. The sequence continues at coordinate 12,252 of JBMOMR010000007.1, forward strand.
GCGTCCACGCTCGGTTGCGGGATTTTCGCGCTGACCAAGTCCATCGCTGATTCGAGCAGGATGCCTGTCGGCTGTCCATGCTCATCGCGCTGGATCTCTCCGTTTTCGGGGTTGGGCGTTGACGAAGTGATGCCCGCCAATTTCAGCGCGGCACTGTTCGCCCACGCGGCGTGCAGGGATTTGGCGGTGAGATAGACGGGATGGTGAGGAGCGATGGCGTCGAGATGAGAGGCGTGAGGCCAATTAGCCCTCACCCCTTCCCCTCTCCCGTAATCGGGAGAAGGGTGCCCGAAGGGCGGGGTGAGGGTTATCCATTCATTCTGATTCCATCCATGACCCAGAACCCATTCCCCTTCTTTCGTGGTTTTCGCGCGTTCCGCCACGCGGCGCAGACATTCCTCCAGCGTGGACGTTTCGCAATCAATTTTTTGCAGGCCGAGGGAATAATATTGCAGGTGGATATGCGCGTCGGTGAGACCAGGCATCACCACGCGTCCGCCGAGATCGAATTTTTCGGCACGCGAGTCAAGCAGTTCCTCGCCGCCGACCGCGACAATCTCGCCACGGTCAATGAGCAGTGCGGAGGCTTCCTCTTGCGCGGGATTCAATGTGTAAATACGGGCGTTAAATAAAAGTTTCATGGGGAAGACCGCCAGTCGAAGGTCAAAGGTCGTGCGACTTTCGACTTTTGACCTTTGACGAATTAGAGTAGTCGTTCCAATAACGTATCCAACTCTTCATCCGAATAATAATAGATCGTGACCGCGCCGCCTTTTTTGCCGTGCTTGAGTGCCACCTTCGTGCCGAGGCTGGCGCGCAGTTTGCGTTCGATGTCCAACACATCGGCGGAGGCGCGCGGCTTGGACTTGGCCTTGGGCTTCTCACCTCCCAACTTGCGGACGAGTCCCTCCGTTTGGCGCACCGAAAGATACAACTTCAAGACGGTCTGCAAGGCGGCTTCCTGCGCCTTGGCGGAGGTGAGTCCGAGCAGGGCGCGCGCATGGCCTTCGGTGATATGGTTATCCACCAACGCCTGCTTCACTTTGGCGGAGAGTCCCAGCAGGCGCAGGGTGTTGGTCACGGCCACGCGGCTCTTGCCTACGCGCTCGGCCACCTGTTCCTGCGATAGCCCAAAATCCTGGACGAGGTGATGGTACGCCTCGGCCTCCTCGAGCGGATTTAAGTCCGCGCGCTGGACGTTTTCGATCAGCGCGAGTTCCAGCAGTTGACGGTCACTGGCCTGACGGATGATGACGGGGACAGTTTTCAGCCCCGCGAGTTTCGCGGCCTGCAAACGACGTTCGCCCGCGATCAGGGTGAAATTTCCGCCGCGGCCTGGCGAGACGATGAGCGGCTGGATGATGCCATGCTCGCGGATGGACGCGGCCAACTCCTCGAGTTCCCCCGCGTCGAACTGGACCCGCGGCTGGCGCGGGTTTCGAGAGATGGATTCCACCGCGGCCTGAGTCACCCCGCCCGCCACGACGGTCCGCGTCTCCGCGTTGCCGCCGGGGATGAGGGCGTCCAGTCCTTTACCGAGTCCAGTTCGTTGAGGCATGAATTACTCCTTGAAACGTGGAGCGGGATGGTATCCCGCTATTCTATGCGGACTGCCAGTCCGCACCACATATTAAATCTTGACGCCATCACCCTTCAACACTTCGCGTGCAAGGGATTCGTAGGCCTTCGCCCCTGCGGACGAGGGCGCGTAGGCCGAGATGGGCAGTCCGTACGAAGGCGCTTCCGCGAGACGGATACTGCGCGGGATGACCGCATGAAAAGCCTGCTTTGGGAAATGTTTGTTGACTTCGGATACCACGTCTGCGGAGAGGTTGGCGCGGGGGTCGAACATCGTCAGCACCACGCCGCGCACTTTCAGGTCGGGGAAGAGCGCCGTGCGGACGCGGTGGATCGTCTGCGTGAGTTGGCCGAGTCCCTCGAGGGCGAGATACTCGCATTGAACGGGAATCACCACCCCGTCGCGGGCCGCGACGAGTCCGTTCACGGTCAGGAGGCCGAGCGAGGGCGGACAGTCCACGAGGATGTAATCGTAGCGGCCGTCCAGTTTTTCGAGCGCGTTCTTAAGACGCATCTCGCGCGCCAACTCGTTGACCAGTTCCACCTCCGCGCCCGCCAGTGACGGGGACGAGGGCAGGATGGACATTTTGAGCCGCTCGTTGTGAAGCGGAAGCGCATCGGGCGGCAGGAGATCGAGCAGGACTTCGTAGGTGCCGCCCGTGACGGTGGACTTGTCCACGCCGAGGCAGGAGGTGGCGTTGGCCTGCGGGTCGAGGTCCACGATGAGGACGCGTTGGCCGAGTTGCGCCAGGTACGCGCCGAGGTTGATGGCAGTGGTGGTTTTGCCCACGCCGCCTTTTTGATTGACGAAGGTGTAGATGCGAGTCATTTCGATTTTCGATTTCCGATTGACGATTTAAGATTGGTGGGTGGTGATTGGAGATTGGTAATTGGAGATTTGATCGATGAACTTTATAAATATAAGTCTCGAATAAATGCCTGTTCTGGTTTCTGTTTGTTTATATAAAGCCAGACTTTTTGGCCTATTTGCAATGTTTTCGTCTTCCAAGTTCGATTTATTCTCTCAGTCGAACGAAGCTTCTTATCCATATAAGGATATTCATACGTTACGTAACCTCCCCACCACTTCACAAACAAATCTACAATAACGCCAGAAGTTTCGATGCCTGTTTCATAAACCGATACAAGTTGAAGAAATTCTTTTCTTGCAGGAATAAGTCCCAAAGCAATAAACATTAACGCGAGAGACAGGTTAAATATTAATTCCTGAAGAAGATAAGATTTTTCAATCACTACATCATAAATTGTTATCGTTAAAATGCTTGTCCCAAATGCGATTGGAATGTTTTTAAGAATTGAGTTTTTGATAAGAAGGAAACTCCAAAAAGATGGTTTGATTCGAAACATATTTCCTCCTTACGACAACACTTCCACCAAACACGATTGGATTTCCTGCTCGGTGGGGATTCCATCCAGGCCAACGCGGGTGACGGAGTGCGAGGCGAGCAGGGTGGCGAAGCGCGCGGCTTCCCAGGGATCGCGGGTGGTGTAGAGGCGGATGAAGAACGCGGCGGCGAAGATGTCGCCCGCGCCTGTCGCGTCGGCTTCGTTGAATTTCGGCGCGTTGATTCTGCGTCGGTCGCCGTGCCAGTGGAGCACGCATCCCGCCGCGCCTTCGGTGACGGCCAGAATACGCGTATGTTGCGCGAGACGTTCCACCTGCTCCATATCTCCGCCCACGTCTTCGAGACTGATGACCACCGCGCCCGCGGCTTCGAGCGCAAATTGGTCTTCCCACTTGGCAGTCTGGACGCGCCCCGATTCGTCCCACGTCCGCATCCAGCCTTGCGCGGTCAGGCCGAGCAGGTCGGGAGCGAATCCCTTCGGGAGGATGGGGCTGACTTCGTTGGCGATCGGTCCCAGATGGATGATGCCCGCGTGACGCCAAACTTCTGGCACGTGGACAAAATCAATCGGCGTGGCGCGCTGATGCAGGAATTGTTTCCTGCCATCGGCGGAATAAATATTCTCGAAAGTTGTGCTGTGTTCGGAGGGGATCGTGACAGTCGGGATGCCGCGCAATGCATCGAGAGGGACGTCCGCGCCCGCGCTGGTCACGATGCCGACGCGCAGTCCGAGCGCGCGGGCCGTCAACGCGGAGAAGGCGGCGGTCCCGCCGAGACGCGCACCCGAGGAAGTGAGATCGCGCGTCACATGGCCGACGACGAGGTAATCCACAGGTTCGAGCGGGACGAGGGAAAGCATGACAGGATTATACCTTGTGGAAAGGTGGAAGAAAAAACCAGGTTTCTGCGAGAAACCTGGTTTTTACGTTTTACGTTTTATTCTTTTGGCACGATCGTCACTTTTCGACGCGGCTCTTCGCCCGTGCTTTCGGTGGTGACGGCGGGATGTCCCTGCAATTCCATGTGGACAATGCGACGCTCGGCGGCGCTCATCGGTTCCATCGCCACGCGGCGTCCCATCTTCAGGGCCTGGTCGGCCATGCGCTGGGCCATCTGCCGCAGTTGTTTTTCGCGGCGGGCGCGGTAGCCTTCCACGTCCACGCTCAACTGCACAAACTCCTGTGCGTCCTTGCCGACCATCAAACTCGCGATGTATTGGAAGGCATTGAGCGTTTCGGCGTGCCGCCCGATCAACGCGCTCAGGTCGCGGCCGCGCACATCCACGCGGACCGAGCGGCGGTCGGTGCGGTCGCTTTCATCGAGATGTGCGGACACCTGCGCTTCGAATCCCATGTTGTGCAACAACCTGGATACGACGGTTTCAGACAGGTCGATGATGGGATCGTGGACCTCGTCCGCCGCGAGGACGGTCTTCGCAACGGGGGCTGCTTCACGGTCCGGACCCTTCGACGCGGGCGCGGGGGTCGAGGGAGCGGACGCGCCAGCCGGGCCGTTCACGGTCAACCGTACGCGCACCTGTCGTCCCCCTATCCCAAACAGGCCTTTTGTGCCGGCATCGAGCACTTCCACAGAAACGTCGGCGGCGGTCAGCCCCAGTTGATCAAGTCCCTGTGTGATGGCTTCCTCCACAGTAGGTGCGATGATTTCGAGAGTGGGTCGTTCTTCCATGGAAACCTCGAGGCTAACCGGTCACGGCGGGTTTGTTGCCGCCGGGCAGAAGGTTGCGCCAGTTGGCGCGTCCCATCATGGCGTATTGTAAAATGCCGAGCAGGTTGCTGGTAATGAAGTAGACTGCCAGCCCCGAGGGGAACGTGAGTGCGAACCAACCCAGCAGGAGAGGCATGTAGATGCTCATCATGCTGCTCATGGCCGCGGATTGGTCATTGGGATTGGTGGTGGGCGGGGTGGTCAGTTTGGTCTGGATGTAGGTGGTGATGGCCACGACGATGGCGAGGGAGGGAAATCCATTCGGAAGCCAGGAAATTTCGAACGGCAGGGGAATGCCCTCCGGGAGGCCGAGGTTCATCCACAGAAACTTGCTGTTCAGCGGGATGAGCGCGGAGACATCCAGAAAGGAGCCGATGGAGCGGGTGAGTTGCAGGAGCGCCAGCGGGGTGGTCGCGAGCGAACGCGTGATGCTCTGATAGAGCGCAAAGATGACCGGCAGTTGGATCAGCGTGGGCAGGCAGGAGGAGAAGGGGTTGATGCCTTTCTCCTTGTAGATGCGCATCTGTTCCTGTGCCAGTTTTTCCTTATCCTTGGCGTATTTCTTTTGGATGGCCTGCCAGTCCTTGTCGTTCTGCATGTCCTGCATCGCTTTGGAACTTTTCAACTGTGCGCCATTGAGTGGCCAGGTGACGACGCGGATGAGGATCGTAAAGAGGATGATGGCCACGCCGAATTGCTGGCCAACGACGTTATAGATCCACAACAAGGTGTTGACAAAAATCGAAACGAAAAAATCCCAGGGTGACATGTTGCCTCTATTTCTGTGTCAACGGGTAATGCCATTCCTCTTTGCCATTGGCGTCCAGTGCGACTAGCAGGTAATCGCCCTGGAAGGGGGCAACGAGGAGCTTGTTATCGGCGACAACGGGCGCGGTGTAAAGTTTGCCGCCGAGTTTTTCCATGCTTTTTGGGTTTTCGCCCGGTGTGAGCGAGTAGACGGTGCCATCTTCACTGACAAAGATGATCTGTCCATTCAAGAAGATCGGCGTGGCAAGGATGGCGCCATCTGGCTTGAACGAGTCGATGACTTCGCCAGTGGCGGCATTGAGCGTGTAGAAATTACCATTCAGGTCGCCAAAGTAGAGCGTGCCATCCACGAACAAGGGCCCGCCCCAGATCCACGATTCGACGGGGGTGGTCCAGGCAACGGTTCCTTTGGCAGAATCGATTCCCACCATGGCGGCATCGAAGGAGCCGATGTACAGTTGTCCGTTTCCGAGTGCAGGTGTGCCAGGGATGGCGCCGCCGAGCACGGTGGTTTCGCGCGCTTCGTGCGTTTGCAGGTTCACCACGTACAGGCTTTTATCGAGCGAGGTGAGATAGAGATTTTCCCCATCGTTCACCGGTTGTGCCCAGAACTTTTTCCCGATTTCCACCGTCCAGGCCAATTTGTCATCGCCCTGGATGGACATGTCGAAAACGTAGAGGATCCCGTCCGAGTTGGGCGCGTAGACCATGTCTCCAACGACAAGCGGGCTGGCAACCCAATGATCCCTGGCATCGCTGAACGACCAGGTCTCGTTGCCGTTATCGGGGTCGAGACGGAAGAGGGTGTGGTCCGATCCGCTGGAGCCGACAAGTATCTGCCCGTCGGAGGTAAAGACGGGGTTGGAGTAAAAGATCAGTTTGGTGCTGGGCTTTTCGGGGAAACTCCAGAGTTCGTCACCGTCGCTGAGACGGACGGCATGAACGGTGGAGCCGTTGGTGAGGTAGGCCGCGTTCGCATCGGCGGCAAGGCCGGGCCAGGTGGTGGCAGAGGGCGTCCCGCCGCAGGCGCTGAGAGCCAGTGTAAGCAGGGCGAGAGCGAGGAATAATAGCAAACGATTGGTCTTCATCGGGGTTTATTTCACTCCTATGGAACGGGGTCGTAACCACCGGGGTTGAACGGATTGCATCGGAGGACGCGCCAGGTCGCCATGGCTGAACCTTTGAGCGCGCCGTGTTTATAGATGGCCTGGTAACCGTAATGAGAACATGAGGGATAAAAGCGGCAGGTATCGGCGGGCATGGCGCGCGAAATCGTCATCTGGTACAGGCGGATGAATGCCAGCAGGAGAAGGCGCGGCCAGTTACGCGGCGTGCGCGGCAGATCGCGCAGGCGTGGTTCGTTGGGATATTCTTGAGGGAGGTAAAACTCAGGTCGCATCAGGGACGGCTAACATGCCAGCGCGGCGCAGGAGGGTCTGCAGGGCGGCGCGTGTCTGGTCAAAGGTGGAATTGATCAGGGGCGGGCGGGCGATCAGCAGGATATCGGTACCCGGTGCGAGGTCCGGCAGGAGGCTTCGCATGGCGGCTCGCAACAGACGTTTGGCGCGGTTGCGTCGCACCGCGAATCCGACCGTCTTGCCGGCTGTCACGCCCACGCGCAGGCAGGGTTGTTCGCTGGGCTGGACAATCAAGACAACAAGCGGGTGGGCATAAGACTTGCCGAAACGCCGCACCCGCTTGAAATCGGTTGACCGGGTGAGGCGGAACCTGCGATGCAAACCGCACTACCCTTTCCTGGAATGTCCGCGATTACCAGCGCGTCCGCTTGACGTGCTCGTTGGAGGTGACGGTCAGTTTATGGCGTCCTTTAAGGCGGCGGCGTTTGAGCACAGCGCGGCCATCGGCCGTGGCCATGCGCTGACGAAAGCCATGCACGCGTACGCGGCGGCGGATCTTGGGTTGGTATGTTCGTTTGGTCATGAACGTTCCTCACTGAAGGTATTGCAACTCCCCGGGGGAAGCTGTTGACAGGATAAAGTCCGCGTGAGAGCGGACAGGCAGGGCATTATACCGTAACGAATCGGAATCGGTCAAACGATTTTCAGCGTTTTTCTTCGTCGCGTTCGGGGTGGCTCTCTGCCGAAAGCAGTACCGACAATTGGCGGGCGCTTTCAGGGGTGGTGATGGCGAGCACTTCGTCCCATTCCTGGAAGGTGGTGGTGCCGCGCGGCAGGGTCACCTGTCCATCGCGGATGATGGCGGCGATGATGCATTCCTCGGGCAGGCCCAGGCTGCGCAACTCCACGCCAATGGCTCTGGCGCCTTTTTCCACTTTTTCCTCCACCAGCGAGTAACTGCCGCGGCGGATCTTGAGCAGGGTCATCATGTCGCCGAGGGACATTTCCTCCTGGATGAGGTGGGCAAGGACGTTGGCCTGGTTGAGGGCCACGTCCACGTGGAAGTTTTCATTGAACAGCCAGGCGTTGCGCGGGTTGTTAATGCGCGCAATGGTGCGAGGCACGCCAAACATTTTGCGAGCGATGAAACACAGGCTCAGGTTGGTGGCGTCTTCCTTGGTCGTGGCGGCCATGGCATGGGCTTGACGAATCCCAGCCGCATCAAGCACATCGGGATCGCTGGGATTGCCCTCGTAAATGGACTCGGTGGGAAGTTCCTGGTGAAGATGCGCAAGGATCTCAGGGCGATCCTCCACAATGCGCACTTTGTAGTTTTCTGAAAGCAACAAGGCGGCCAGTTGGGCGCCTGTGCGTCCGCCGCCGGCAATTAATACAAACATGTTAAGCCTCCACTCCGAACCCCAGCCGCGCCCGCAGGGATTTGATACCGTCGAAAGTGGCGCTGACGTTGATCACGTCGCCTGATTCGAACTTGATGTCGGATGCAGGCAGGATGGCGCGGCCCGCGCGGGTCAGAGCGACCGGCAGCGTCCCCGCGTTGCCGAGACAAAGTTCATCCCAGGTGCGTCCCGTCCACGAATCGGGAATGACCAGTTCGTAGATCTCTACCTCGCCATTGCCCGCAGAAAAGACCGCACGCGAGGTGACGCTGGTGAGCAGTTCCTCGGTCCGTTGCGCGCCCCAGGAGGTGGAGCTGACGATCTGCAGGCCGAAGGCCTCCAACATGCCGCGCAGACGCGGGTCATAATTGCGGGACACGACCATGGGGACGTTGTAGATCACCCGCGCCGCATGGGAGACGATCGCATTGAGCGTATCCGAATTGGTGACAGCGGCCAGCCCATCTGCGGTTTTGATCCCCGCCCGCTCCAACACATCTTCGCGCAGGGCTTCCCCAGCCACCGTGCGGCCGCGGAATTCAGGGCTGATGCGATGGAACGAATCTTCGTTCTGATCCACCACCACCACCTGATGTCCGCTTTTGTAAAGACGCAGTGCCAGTTCGGCACCCACGCGTCCACAACCGACAACGATAAAGTTCATTCGCTTTCCTTCCTTTCCGAAACCTGATACGGCACGTCTGTGATGACAATACCGGGGGTATTGAGCAATTCCTTGCGAAGCATATCGGCTGTGTTCATGTGCAGGGTGCTTTCCAATGGAGAGCCCGCCACGAACTGCGGCACGATGATGGTGATCACCTCATTCGGCTGGCGCAAGGCGATGATCTCATCGATGTATCGAAGCAACGGTTCGATGAACAGACGATAGGGCGAATCGAGGATCAATAAGCGGACTCCGTCCCCCCAGATGGTCCACTTCTTCTGAAGTTTCTCCGTCTCCGCCGGGTCGATCGAGACGTGGACGGCGGTCACATCGTGAGACAGCATACGCGCGTACCGAAGTCCTTCCAGCGTGCCCTGATGCACACCGCTGACGGGCATGATGACGCGATGACGCACGACATTGGGGGCGGATTCGGTATAGCGATCGAGGCTGAGACTGCGCGCCACCTTGGCGTAATGACGGTGGATCATCCAGAAAACTGCCATCAGGCTGGGGGTCAGGATGAGAACGAACCAGGCGCCGTCGCTGAATTTCGTCACAGAGAAGACGATCATGACGATGAACGTACAGACCGCGCCGAATCCGTTGATCAGCATTTTGTGCTGCCAGCCATTTTCATAGCGAAGAGTGGAACCGCGCTCGTTCACTTCCTCGCCCTCTTTTAGTTTACCGATTTTCCACCAGCGCAAAGCCATGCCGCCCTGGGAGAGGGTAAACGAAAGGAACACACCAATGGCGTAAAGCGGTATCAAACGCGTGACACTGGCCTTGAAGATGACAATGAGCAGGGAGGCAATGACCGCCAGCGCCACAATGCCTCGCGAGAAAACGAGGCGACTGCCGCGATACGTTAATTGGCGGGGCAGGAATCCATCCTTGGCGGCCAGCGCGCTCAAGCGGGGAAAATCTGCGAAGGCTGTATTGGCGGCCATTACAAGAATGACGGTTGTACCGCCGATCAAGGCGAGGTACAGCAGGCCGCGTCCCTGAAAGACCGTTTCAGCCAATTGCGAAATGACAGTCACACTTTCCGATGGGACCGCTTCGATCTGATGGGTAAGGAAGGAAATGCCGAGGAACAATGAACCCAGGATTATCGACATCCAGATGAGAGTGATGCCTGCGTTCTTGCTGCGCGGTTCTTTGAACGCCGTAATGCCATTGGAGATGGCTTCCACGCCTGTCAACGCGGTGGTGCCGCTCGCAAAGGCATGGAGGATCAGGAAGGGAGTAATGGCCGAAAGTTCATGAAGCGCTTCGAGTTCAGGAGGATTCGGAACCGTCCCCAGCGACCCAGTCACAAAACGAATCAGTCCAAAACCGACGGTGACGAACATCATCAGGATGAAGAAATAGGTTGGGACGGCAAACGCCGTGCCCGATTCTTTCACGCCGCGTAGATTCATCAGCATTACGAAAAGGACAAATCCAACCGCAATGACCGAGCGATAATCGAAAAGAGCAGGATACGCGGAAACGATCTGCGCCACGCCCGATGAAATGGAAACAGAGACGGTGAGTATGTAATCGGTCAACAAGGCGGCGGCCGCCATAAGTGCGGGGAACTCGCCAAGATTATCGCGTGCGACAATGTACGCGCCGCCGCCATCAGGGTAGGCATGGATGGTCTGTTCGTAAGACAGGGTGACGATCGCCAACAGGATGACGATCGCCATCGAAATCGGAAACACGTAGCCGAAGGCCATTGTCCCCGCGGCGGCGAGAATGACGAGGATCTCCTGCGTGGCATACGCGGTGGATGAAAGCGCATCCGATGCAAAGACCGCCAGGCCGACCGCCTTGCCAATGGTCTGGTGAGGCGCGTCTGCCGTCGAAAGTGGTCTTCCAATGAACCAGTGACTCGGCGTCCAACGCGGTTTGTGTGCGGTGGTCCGCCTCATCAATTGATTTTGATCGTGCTGTTCGGGTGCAACCGTACTCATAACAACTCTTTTCTATATACAAGCAAAATATAAGTCCTCCAACGAGCGGAGGCGCGCAGGATTATATACCAGATTTATTCCGAAGGGAAAGGATTACCAGCAGACTGCGCGCGCGGAACCTGCAGGAAGAAGATGCTGCCTTTGCCAAGTTCGCTTTCCACCCAGACCTTGCCGCCGTGACGTTCTGCAATGGAGCGGACAATGGCCAACCCCAGCCCCGATCCATGCTGGGAACGCGCGTCGCGCTGTTTGCCGCGATAGAACTTTTCGAACAGACGCGGCAGATCGGACGTGGCAATGCCAATGCCGTTATCCTGCACTTCAAAGACCAATTCGTTCGGCGTGGCGCGCACGCGCAACTTCACCTGTCCCCCGTTCGGTGTGTACTTGATGGCGTTCTCCACCAGGTTGTAGACGCCCTGATGCAACAACGCCTGATCCGCCTCCACGGTGGCAGGGATGTCCCGCGCCGACTCGACCGTCAGTTGAATGTTCTTCTGGCTGGCCTGTAATTGCAAGGCGCCGACGACGCGATCCACAATATCGTGGATGGGAACCGTCTCCACCTGCAGGCCGACGCCGATCTCGATTCGTCCCAGATCGAGCAGGTTGTTCACCAGCCGCGACATGTTTTCCACGCCCGAAACGATCTTGCGGACGT
>JBMOMR010000008.1:0-122332 GCA_049324715.1 Chloroflexota bacterium
CCAGGCATAACTTCAGGAGGTGTGTATGAGGCACCGTATTTTCTTCGTGGTTCTGGCTTTGTCCGTCGCTCTTAGCGCGTGCATGCCGGGCTTGTCTCCAGTTTCCGCAGGCGATGCACAGGCCACGGCGGTTGCGCTGGCTCGTACACAGGCGGCCCAGACCTTGATGTCGCTCCCCTCCCCAACCATCCAAGCCTCCAACACACCGCTCCCCACATTTACGAACACGCCTGCGCCAACGGCCACCGACAAGCCATCCGACACAGCGACCACCGCGCCTGAGACAACTGGAACCGCAGGCATCCCGGCAGCGTCTACAGGGACAGGCAATGTGACGGGCACCGCGCCATCCGCAACGGTGACGACTTCCACAACGACAGTCACCGCCACGATCACTGGAACCGTCACGGCTACGCGCACACCCATACCGGGCCCACTTCTCTGGGGAACCGTCCCGCCTGATGTACCGTACGCGTTCATCACGCTGAAGAACCTGACGAACGATATGGTGTACATTTCGTTCCACTGCACATTGCAGAGCGGACTGGTCTCGTACCTGGAATTTCCTGTCTATTCCACGCTCAAGGTGAAGATACCTTCCGGCCCATGTCATTACGTGGCCTGGGTGAAGGCACAGCAGTTTACAGGTGATGTTCATCTCAAGAAATCCGAGGAATATACCTTCACATTCAAACCCAAGAAGGTACTCTTCACGCAACCGTAATTAAACAAAGGAGTAAAAGGAGTTAGCGAATGAAAAAAGTGTTACCCCTGATTTTGGGGATTACCGTTTTACTGGCGGCCTGCGGCCCAAAGGCAACGCCCACCATTGATGCGGCCAGCGTCAATGCCACGGCCGTCTCGATGGCCTACACCATGGCCGCGCAGACTCAGGCCGCGATTCCCACCGCGACCAACACGCTCGAGCCGACGGCGACCTTCACCCCGCCGCCTCCCACCCCGACCTTCTTCTCTCTCCCGACCCTTGCGGCCACCGCAACCAAAGCCGCCAGCGGAGAGGGTCCCTGCTACCATGCGATCATGCCCGATCCCCCTGGGAAAAAGTTCACGGCCCGGGTCTGGAACACGAACAAGGCGCCCGTATCTGGAAACATCTGTCTCTACGATGACAGGAGCGGGCACGGAGTAACAGGCATCATCGGCATTTCGCTCGGTAGGAACGCCGACACCATCCTGAGCATTCCGCAGGGATGCTACTCGGCCTATTTCTGGGTGAACGATCCCAAGGCCCCCTCCACCGCTTCGGGTTCCGCACTCTGCGCCAACAACTCGGACAAGTGGACCTTCAAGATCACTGCCAACAACGTACAGTTGCTCCCCCCGTAGATCACATCGTTTGAATCAAAAAAGCGGACGCGACCCAATCGCGTCCGCTTTTTATTCTCGTCAATTACTCGGTTACCCGCTCGATCTTCGCCCCGAGGGCGCGTAATTTCTCATCCACGCGTTCGTAGCCGCGGTCGATCTGACCTACGTTGCGGATGGTGGACGTCCCGTCCGCGGCGAGCGCAGCCAGCAAAAGCGACATGCCCGCGCGGATATCGGGACTTTCCAGTTTTTCGCCGTACAATGGATTCGGTCCCTGCACGAGACAGCGGTACGGATCGCACAAGATGATGCGCGCCCCCATCCCCACCAGTTTGTCGGTAAAGTACATGCGGCCCGAGTACATCCAATCGTGGAAGAGCACCGAGCCTTTGGCCTGCGTCGCGACCGTAATGGCAATACTCATCAGGTCGGTGGGAAAGGCGGGCCAGACGTTGGTCTTTATTTCGGGGATGACCCCGCCGAGATCGGCCACGACTTCAAGTGGCTGCTCCTCTGGGACAATCAGGTTATCGCCTTCCGTCCGCCAGACGACCCCCAGACGGCGAAACACCTGCGCGATCATCTCGAGGTAGTTCACCCCTGCGTTGCGGATGCGAATCTCGCCCTGGGTGACGACGGCCGCGCCGACCAGGCTGATCACTTCGAGATAATCGGGGCCGACGGCAAACTCACCGCCGCGCAAACTGTCCACGCCCTCGATGTGCAGGGTGTTCGACCCGATGTTCTCGATGCGCGCGCCCAACTTGTTGAGGAAGCGGCACAGTTCCTGGATGTGCGGTTCGGAGGCCGCGTTGCGGATGACGGTAATTCCCCTGGCGCGCACCGCCGCCATGATGACATTTTCGGTGGCGGTGACGCTGGCCTCGTCGAGCAAAATATCCGCGCCTTTCAAGCCGCGCGATACAAATTCCAATTCACGCCCGTAGGTCACTTCCGCCCCGAGGGCCTGCAAGGCAAAAATGTGCGTATCGAGACGGCGGCGGCCGATCACGTCCCCGCCGGGGGGGAAGAGACGCAGTTCGCCGGTGCGGGCGGTCATCGGTCCCGCGAGCAGGATCGAGGCGCGGATGCGGCGGCAGAGGTCGGGGTCCAGGTCCGCCGGCCGAACGGTCCGCGCAGTGACGCGCCAGGAGTCCCCGCCCAAATCCTCCACCGTCACGCCCAGCCGTTCGATGAGATTGCGCATGTCGCTCACGTCACGAATGCGCGGCACGTTGTGAAGAATGACCGGCTCGTCGGTCAGCAGGCAGGCCGCCAGCAATGGCAGGGCGGCGTTTTTATTCCCACCCGGCGTGACCTCCCCACGCAGGGGATTCCTTCCTTCGATGACAAATTTTTCCATGGGGTCTCCTGTGAAATCCCCGTCATTCTAAGGCAGTTTTTCGCTTTCGCCAAGCACATTACAAAACACTTACATCCCTATGAGCGGCGATTCGTTTGGAATATAATGACGCCGTGGAATCTGGTCTAGTCATCCCGCTGATCGCGGGGTGGGTCGGCGGCTGGATCGTGAACTATCTGGCCGACGTTCTGCCCCACACCCGCCGTTTCAGCCGCCCCACCTGCCCTCACTGCAACACAATTTATCCCTGGCAGGATACCCTTCTGTTTCGCGCCTGCCGTTCGTGCGGAAACAGGCGCACCCTTCGCACCTGGATCGTTCAACTGTTCCTGACGGCGTTCAGCGTTTACATATGGATTTCGCCGCCCGCCCGTTTGGGATTTGCGCTCGGACTGTTGCTTCTGCTGTACTTTACCATGGACTTCGTGATCGACCTGGAGCACCGCCTGATCCTCCACCCGACCAGCATTTTCGGCTTCTTTCTTGGACTGGGAGCCGGGGTCCTGCGGCAGGGACTCTCGTCCACGCTGATAGGTGGCGCGGTCGGCTTCGGGATGGTGTTCCTGTTCTACCTGTTCGGCGTGCTCTTTACAAAAATACGGGCGCGGCGCTTGAAGTCCGTCGGCCTCGAAGCGGACGATGAGGAGGCCTTCGGCGCGGGCGATGTGATCTTGGCGACCATCATCGGGCTTGTCCTTGGCTGGCCGCTGACGTGGTTCGGCATCCTGTTCGGCGTCCTGCTTGGAGGCGTGATCAGCGTCCTGATCATGCTCATCCTTTTCGTCTCGCGGCGCTTCCAATCGTGGATGGTGTTCATCCCGTTCGGACCGTTCTTCATCACCAGCGCCTTCCTGATCGTTTACCTGCCGCAACTCGTAAAGTTCCTAGTACCTAAGTAGGATTGGATGATTATTTCCGTGCCTCTAAACTAGAATCGGGAACCGATTATATGAAAAAGAAACCCACCCACTCTCACAAAAGCCCGGCGCAAGCCATGGTGGAATTTGCGCTGGTGTTGCCCATCCTTTTACTGCTCATCTACGGCCTGCTCGAGGTGGGACGCTTGCTTTTCATCTACAGCAGTGTTGTGTCATCTGCGAGACAGGCCGCCCGTTACGGATCCACGACCGGTGTGAACGGGGCGGGCACGTTCCGCTACCGTGATTGCGCTGGGATACGGGACGCCGCCCAACGGGTCGCGTTCATCAACAATCTGCCCGATGCAGATATTGAAATCTGGCACGATGAGGGCGAAGGCGTGAACCAGGTATCTTATTGCCCCGCCGGCCAAGCCATCGACACCACCTTCACCCCCACCACAGGGAACATCAATCGCATTCGCGTACGCGTCCACACACAGTACACGCCCATCATCCCGTTGCTACCACTCGAGCCATTTGTGATCGAATCAGTCAGTGCGCGCACCATTCTGGTCAGCGTGCCGATTATCATCACCGCCGCGCCGCAGGGATGGAATCCCAACGATACCCCGATTCCGCCCGACACCGCAACAGCCACGATCACACTGACACCATCCATCACCCCCACGATCGCGACGCCGACGATCACGAATACGCCGACCGTCACACGCACCCCCACCATCACTTTGACCCCTTCCAAGACCGGTTCGCCCACCAATACCGGCTCCCCGACAACCACACTCACCCCAACAGGGACAGCCATCGTCTGCGATGTGCGGCACAACCCGTTGAAAACCTCGCCGTTTGGCATGACGATCTACAACAATCACCCGACGGTGACACTCCATGTTACGCAGATCCAGGTGTACTGGAACCCATCCTCCCCGGCTGGCCAGTCGCTCGATCAAGTATCGCTGGGCGGCGTCACCATCTGGAGCGGCTCTCTGACTGGACAACCGTCATTGTTCACCACGTTCAGCGGCGATATCAGCATTGCGCCCAACAGCAACAAACTTCTTCAAATTTCGTTCAACAAGAACTATAAAAGCAACGGGCTCGAACAGATCCTGGTGAACTTCGCCGAGAACGGTTGCCCGACCCTGGATTCGAATAACTCAAGTCAACTGCAATGAAAACTTTTACCTACCGCTCACGTGAAAAAGGCCAGAGCCTGGTGGAATTCGCCATCAGCCTGACGTTCATTTTGATCCTGCTTGCAGGAGCCGTATACTTTGGCATTGGGCTTTTCCATTATGTCGCCATGAGAGATGCCGCACAGGAGGGCGCGCTATTTGGCTCGATGAACCCGGACAATCTGGGCGGGATTCAAACCCGCGTCGCAGATGCATCCGGCCCCGGTCTCATTCGGGACCTGTTCGACGCCGGGGAATTGACCGTGACCGTCACCTATACGGGCGCGCATTGTGAGGGGAACGGAATTACCGTAACGCTCCAGCACGACTATTCATTGCGTTGGCTTCCTATTGGAGCATTTATCGAACCATTCATCGGACGAGATTTCATCCGATTGAGAGCAGCGGTAACCGATACGATCCTCACTCCTCCGTGTCCCTAGCGCGGACATCCAAAAGGAAAACACCCATGAAACGTAAATTTCCCTCCGAACGCGGACAGGCCATCATCGTGATCGCACTGGCGGTTGTGGCGCTCGTCGCCTTGACCGCACTGGCGGTGGACGGCGGCAACGTCTATGCGGAACGCCGCCGCGCCCAAAATGCCGCCGACACCACCGTATTGGATTCCGCCCTCGCCAAAGTGCGCGGCCAGAACCTCTACACCGAGGGTCTGGCGCGCGCCGCCAGCAACCACTACGTGGACTCTGACCCGACCGCCGGGCAATCCACCCCCGATGTGAACGTCGAGATCTACAACCCGCCCATCAGCGGTCCCTACGCCGGCAATGCGGAATACGTTCAGGCAATCATCACCGCCAGGGTCGGTACCTATTTCGGCCGCGTGATCGGCATCACCCAGGTGACCAACAAGGTCGAGGCGGTGGCTCGCGCCAAACCGCCTGTTTTCAGTCCCATGTTCGCTGGCAACGCCATCGTCGGGCTGTCCCCGGAGGAATGCAAGGCGATCGTATATCAGGGCAATGCCAACACCACGGTTACGGGCGGTGGCATTTACGTTAACTCGAACTGCAGCGGCGGCGGGAACCAGGCGGCCTTCTTTAATAACAGTTCCTCCGCCCAGCTCACTGCGCCCTGTCTGCAGGCCGTGGGCGGAATTCAATATGAGCCCGGTGCCATCAACATCCCCCCGAGTTGTATCATCAGCGGCGCGCCACCCCTGCCTCCTCCCATTTATCCGAACCCCACTTGCTCCGGACCGGCAGTCCAAAACGGCAACACCCTCAGCCCCGGCACCTACAGCGGCACCTTCCCGCCCTCCGGGGTGACGCAACTCCAATCTGGCATCTATTGCATCACCAGCGGCAACTTCCGTCTCAACGCCGGGGATGAATTGAACGGTTCTGGCGTGGTCATCCGCGTGGACAATGGCGATGTGCGCTGGAATGGTGGCGCGACGGTCAATCTGAGTGCGCCCACCACCGGACCCTTCGCAGGGTTATTGCTCTACCTGCCTGAAGGAAACGATAACGAGGTGCAGATCAACGGGAATTCCTCCTCCACCTTTACCGGCACCATCCTCGCTCCTTCGTCACCGGTCGCTATTGACGGGACTGGCGGGGTGACCGGGCTGAACAGCCAGATCATCGGCTTCACCGTCAACCTGACCGGCTCGACCAACACCTTTATCAATTACAATGCTGGTCAGAACTATCAGGCGCCGGAAAACCCGGCCGTTCAACTCGTTCAATAACATGCGAACCCCCATCCATACACCCCGTTCGGAACGCGGCCAGGCAATTGTATTGATTGCCATCGCCATCGTCGGCCTCATCGCCATCACCGGCCTGGTCGTGGATGGAGGCATGGCGTTTGCCGATCGGCGTCAGGCGCAGAACGCGGCGGACGCGGCTGTCTTGGCCGCCTCACTGGCGCGGGTACGCGGCGAAAACTACATCCTTGCCGCGAACCAACAAGCCACGCAAAACGGATACAACAATGACGGCGAACAGAGTGTGGTCGAGGTCCATAACCCGCCTGCCAGCGGACCGTATGCCGGTAACGCCCAGTACATTCAGGTCATCATCACCTCGCGCCAGCGTACCTTCTTCGCATCCGTCATCGGCATTGATGATATCACCAACACCGTGGAAGCTGTCGCGCGCGTGAAACCCGCGGAATGGAGCCAGATCATGGGCGGCTACGCCGTGGTCAGCCTCGCTCCGCACAGCGATTGCCAGAGCAACAAGGCCTTCTGGGCACACGGAGAAGCCACCATCGAAATCCAGGGCGGGGGTATCTGGGTCAATTCCGACCACCCGACCTGCGCCTTTATCCAACAGGGCAATGGGAGCGTGGCGTTTGATGACGGCAGTCCGTTCATCGTTGTCGGCGGCGCCTCCATCCAAAAACCGCAACTGGTCAAGCGGCAAGTCCAGGGCTATGGCTACATGCAAAGGGCCGAGGGCGGAAGCGTTCCGATGCAACCCATCGTTGGCGCGGTCCCCCTTCCCTATCCTCCGCCGTTCGTCATGCCCAAGCCATCCTGCGGCGGAAAACCCGCGAAAGTGACCGCCGACGGCACCTCCATGAACCCCGGTTATTGGGACGTGGAAAAGGGTGAAAAATTCCCGCCCAAAGGCGTCACCACGCTCAAATCAGGCGTGTATTGCATCAACGGCGATGTACGCGTCAATGGCGGCGAAACGCTCGAAGGCACGGGAGTCCTGCTTGTGGTCGAAAACGGTTCCGTCCACTTCAGCGGCGGCGCCACCATCGACCTCGGAGCGCCGGGCGGCGGCCCCTTCCAGGGATTGTTGCTCTACCTCCCGATGTCCAACAGCCGAACCGTCACCCTGAACGGCAACGCGGATTCCTCCTTCCGCGGCACCATCCTTGCACCCGCTTCGTTGATCCGTCTCAACGGAAATGAATCGTCGTACGGCTTCCACAGCCAGATCATCGGCCTCTACATTGAACTCTCTGGTTCCTCGAATATGCTCGTCAAATACATCGACAACCAGAACTATGACGCGGTCATCAGCCCGTCTGTAGAGATCAGCCAGTAGACAGAAAACACAACTCGCAACCGGCCGGACCTCCGGCCGGTTGCCGTTTAATTGGTTTATCCAACACCCATGCACCCCGCTCTCATCAAGCACAAGGTGTGACTGAGTGCGGTATAATCCCGCCCGCACAATTCTCAACCAAGGAGGTTGCCCGACAAATTTCAACGGGAAAGAGCGCATGGACTCGTTTGACGGTTGGTCAGTCAACGAGTTGACGAGGAAGAGGGTTCTCCATCGCGGGATGGAGCCAATCGCACCTAATCTTTTCCTCTCCCGAAATCGGGAGAGGGCAGGGTGAGGGCGAAAAAATCGAACGATCAGCGGATGCCCTCCGGGCCAGCCAGGCCCGCCACCTTTCCCTCCAGTACAAGATCTTCGCGAACAACACCGCACGGGCAACCATGCGGACAAAACGCGGAGAATGGCAGACAAGAGAACAGCAAACAGAGAGTAGAGACTCATGACTACTTTCTATTTGCTACTCTCCAATCATCCAATCTGGAGGAACCCATGTGTGGAATCGTCGGATACATCGGCAGTCGCGACGCGACTCCGATCATTTACAACGGCTTGAAACGACTGGAATACCGCGGCTACGATTCGGCAGGCATTGCCGTCCTGCAAAATGAACAAATCGAAGTCCGCCGCGAAGCAGGCAAGTTGTCGGTGCTGGGCGACCTGCTGCAAAAATCCCCCATCGAAGGCAGTCTCGGAATCGGTCACACCCGCTGGGCCACACACGGCGCGCCCAGTGCGCGCAACGCGCATCCGCACCTCGGGCGGACGGGACGCGTGGTCGTCGTACAGAACGGCATCGTGGAAAACTTCCTCGAACTGCGCGACGAACTTTCCGCCGAGGGCGTGGAATTCAAATCGGACACCGACACAGAAACCATCGTCCATCTCGTGGAACACTACCTCGCCAGCGGACTCGACCTGGTGGAGGCGGCGCGCAAAACCTTCCAACACATTCAGGGTGCGAACGTCGTCGTGTTGATGTCGGCGGACGAACCCGACAAGATCGTCACCGCGCGCATCGGCAACGCGGGCGGAGTGGTCATCGGCTTCGGCGAGGAGGAGATGTTCGTCGCCTCGGACGTGCCCGCCATCCTCGAACATACGCGCCGCGTGGCCTTTTTGGAATCACGCCAGATGGCGGTAGTGACGCGGAACGGCGCG
Source organism: Chloroflexota bacterium (assembly GCA_049324715.1). Taxonomy (GTDB): domain Bacteria; phylum Chloroflexota; class Anaerolineae; order Anaerolineales; family Villigracilaceae; genus Denitrolinea. Next base: position 8,954 of record JBMOMR010000008.1, read on the forward strand.
AGCGTGGAAACGCTCGAAGGAAGCCGCGTCCAGCCCGAGGTCCATGTGGTGGCGTGGGATCCCGTGGCGGCAGAAAAGGGCGAGTACCGTCACTTCATGCAGAAGGAGATCCACGAACAGGTCCGCGCGCTGACCGACACGTTGGCGGGCCGCGTCGATTTCGAGCATGGAAAGATCCGCATCCCCGAATTGAACCTGACGCCCGAACTGGCGAAGCGCATCCAAAAAATTTACATCACGGCTTGTGGCACCGCGGCCTACGCGGGCATGGTCGGAAAGACGCTCATCGAGAAGATCGCGCGCGTCCCCGTGGAAGTGGTGATCGGCTCCGAGTTCCGATACAGCGATCCCATCATTGACGAACGGACGGTTGTGCTGGCAATCTCGCAATCGGGCGAAACGGCCGACACGCTGGCCGCCATGGAAGAGGGGCGACGCAAGGGCGCGGTGGTGTGGAGCATCGTGAACGCCATCGGCTCGCAGGCCATGCGCATCGCGGACGGGTCTATCTCGATGCAAACTGGACCTGAGATCGGTGTGGCCTCGACGAAGGCCTTCACCGCCCCGCTGGTGGATCAGTACATGCTGGCGATCCTTCTCGCGGACTTGCGCGGCGCTCTGGACGAATCGACGCGTCACGCACTCGTCTCGGACTTGCGCCTCGTCCCCGACCTGGCGGGACGCACGTTGGAACGCGAGGCCGAGGTGGAGAAACTGGCGCACGCGCTGAAAGACATCAAAGGCTGTCTGTATCTGGGCCGCGGCATCAACATGCCCATCGCGTATGAGGGTGCGTTGAAGTTGAAGGAAATCTCCTACATCCACGCCGAGGGCTACCCCGCAGGCGAGATGAAGCACGGTCCCATCGCGTTGATCGACGAAGAGATGCCCGTCCTGTGCCTCGCGCCCAAAGACCCCTGGCACGAGAAAATGATCTCGCAGATCCAGCAGGCCAAGGCGCGCGGCGGGATGGTGGCCGCGGTCGCGACAGACGGTGACGAACTCGTGGCCTCGATAGCCGACCATGTGTTGTGGGTTCCCGAAGCACCGTGGATGCTTTCTCCGATCATCACCGTTCTGCCTCTGCAACTGCTGGCGTATCACATTGCAGCCATCCGCGGCCTGGATGTGGACCAGCCAAGAAATTTAGCAAAATCAGTCACCGTCGAGTAGTCTGGACAGCCGCCCTCGTTTTTACGAGGGCGGCTGTTTTTCAGCACTAAGACGGACGATACCCCCCAGAGATACTATCCTTTCAAAATTGATTGTGCGCAAACACACAAAAGTCACTTATAATTTACGTGTCGTCTTTTTTTTGTATCATGAAAGGAAGCACTTATGCGAAAGAATCAGAAAGGGCAGGCACTCATCCTGATCGTCTTTGCAGTGGTCGGATTGATTGGCCTGACCGCCCTAGCCGTTGATGGCGGAATGGCCTATTCGGAACGCCGCCAGGCACAAAACGCCGCAGATTCCGCCGCCTTGGACGCCGCGCTGTCAAAAATCCGCGGAGGAAGTTGGCAGTCAGAGGGACTCGTCCGGGCGGCCAGTAATGGGTTCGATAACAACGGGGACACCAATATCGTGTTGGTCAACAACCCCCCAGCCACGGGTTGTAACGGTGCAGGCAATCCCTACACCGGCAATACGCAATATGTGCAGGTGGTCATTCGTCTGTCCACACAAACATTCTTTGGCCCTGTTGTGGGCATCAACGAAGTAAATAACTGTGTGGAGGCCATTGCACGCGCAAAGCCCGCAGATGTCCAGCCGTTGATCTTCGGCAACGCGATCGTGGCCTTAAAACCAAGCGGAACGAAAACGTTCTGGATGCACGGCAATCCCAGCATGACCACAATCGGTGGCGGGGTTTTCGTCAACTCATCCACGAATTGTGGCTTCACCAGCAACGGCGTGCCTGACCTAACCACTCCCAATATCACCATGGTGGCTGGTCAATCCTGCCCCCAGTTGGCAGGCGTGGGCATCTCGTACAACGTGCCGCAAGTGATCTACCCCCCCACCAACCTGCCCAATCCGGTCTGTAGTGGAAATGCCGTCAAAAATGGGAATACGCTCAGTCCGGGCACGGTCAACGGCAATTTTCCACCCAGCGGTGTTACCGTTCTAAACCCGGGAGTGTATTGTGTAAACGGCAATTTCAGGCTCAATGGGCACGATACCTTAAGCGGGGATGAAGTGGTGATCGTGATGAACTCTGGTGATATCCACTGGAACGGGAACGGTTCATTGAACTTATCCGCACCGACCAGCGGCCCTTTCAAGGGATTGCTCATCTACTTCCCAATGAGCAACCCCAGCGAAATCCGCATCAACGGTACAAACGATCAATCCTGGACCGGAACCATCCTTGCACCAGCCTCGCCCATTGTCATGCTGGGAACCGCCGACTCAGACGCGTTCCACAGCCAGATCATCGGGTACACGGTTGAAATTGGTGGTACGTTTGATGGTATCGTTCGTTACAACGACAACGAAAACTACGACTCACTTGTCCCACCTCAGGTAGAACTCGTGCAATAAGTTTATCTGGCACACTCCAAAGGACCGGTTTTACCGGTCCTTTTTAATTTCAAAACTGTATATTGCACAATTTGCATTTATTTTGTAGAATTACAGTAGTTTTTCAAAAATCGCCGAAGGAAAACCATTATGAAACAAAACCACGAAAAGGGTCAGGCCCTAATCCTGATCGTACTTGCAATTATAGGAATGATTGGATTGACTGCCGTCGCTGTAGACGGCGGAATGGCATACACAGAGCGCCGCCAAGCACAAAATGCCGCCGACGCCGCCGCCTTGGATGCCGCGCTGGCCAAAATCCGTGGTGGAAGCTGGCAAACCGAGGGCCTTGCCCTGGCGGCCAGCAACGGTTTCGACAACAACGGGACATCCAATACCGTGGCTGTAAACAACCCACCCGCAGCAGGATGCGATGGATTAAGCGGTCCATACACCGGCAACGTCCAATATGTCCAGGTGATCATTCGCAACGTAACTAACACTTATTTTGGCGGTGTAGTCGGTATTAACGAAGTCAACAATTGCGTGGAAGCAGTCGCGCGCGCCGTTCCCCCCTCCTCTGCCTACATGTACCCCGGTTTTGCAGTAGTGGGATTGGCTCCCAGCGGTTGTGACGCGGTTTACATTGCCGGTAATGGGCAAATCCAGACATGGGGCGGAGGGTTGTTCTCGAATTCGTCAGATACCTGTGGTTTGCATTTTCAGGGAAGTTCCCAAACCCAGACTCACGAAGGAAGCGGCGGGCTGAACATGGTCGCAAGTGGGTACCAAGTTACCGGGAATCCAAGCATTCAAACGCATGGCGAGGGTACGCACGCCAATCTGCCTCAAGTGCCCTATCCCCCCACCGATCTCCCCAACCCGGTTTGCAGCGGCAATGCAACAAAGAACGGCAATACCATGTCGCCCGGAAATTACAGCGGCACATTCCCGCCCAGCGGCGTCAACACACTTCAATCGGGCATTTATTGCCTCTCCGGCAGTTTCAAAATGAATGCAAATAACAAACTCACCGGGAATCAAGTCCTGATCGTTCTGGAAGAGGGTGGATCGTTGGATTGGAACGGTAGCGCCGAAATAAAACTTACCGCACCACAAAGCGGTCCATTCAAAGGATTGCTGATCTTCTCCCGCCTTGGAGACCCGAATACCCACCCGAAGATGCTCATCAACGGGAATTCGAATTCCAAGTTGACGGGAACCATCTTCCTGCCAAGCGTGGAATTGATCATCAATGGTAACAACACACAACTGCAGAAGACCGATTCGCAGATCATCGCGTATCAGGTCAAATTCAGCGGGAGCAGCGACACGCAAATCGAAATGAATGCGTCCAGCCAGTTTCAGGCCCCCACCTCGCCCGTTCTGCAACTGGTCGAGTAAGTGGAGCACTTAACCCAAACACGAGGATTCCGGGGAAAAGAATCCTTGTGTTTATTGAGGCCAAAGTTCAGATTAACGTTTGATTAGAGGTAGGGCAACCTACTTGACTTTGCCTCTTAAATTTTGTATAGTACTTTCGATGACCCCACATTTAAACGGCACGGCCACCATTCGCTGGCGTGCCGTTTGTTTCGCTCATTCTACGGGGCGAGGAGTATCCATGATTCGAGTCAATGAATTAACCAAAGATTATGGCTCGCGGCGGGCGCTTCATGGCCTGACCTTTGAAGCCCAGCAAGGCGAGGTGGTCGGATTCCTCGGGCCAAACGGCGCGGGAAAGACGACCACGATGCGCATCCTGACCTCGTACATGCCGCCCACTTCGGGCGAGGCTGTCGTGGCAGGATACGATGTCGTCAGCGAGTCGCTGGAGGTGCGGAAACGTGTCGGCTACCTGCCTGAGACCGTTCCGCTCTACAATGAAATGGTGGTCTTCGACTACCTCAAGTTCATGGCCGACCTGCGGCACCTGCCCGATGCGGAAGAACGCGTCGGCGAGTCACTCGAGATGGTCGGCTTGATCGACCGCGCGACCGGCTACATTGGAAGCCTGTCGAAGGGGATGCGTCAGCGGGTGGGACTGGCCCAGGCGCTCCTCCACCGGCCCGAGGTCCTGATTCTGGACGAACCGACCATCGGCCTGGACCCCGGTCAGGTGGTGGACGTCCGCAACTTGATCCGCGAGATCGGCAAGGAGCGCACCGTCCTGCTTTCCACGCACATCCTCTCGGAGGCGCAGCAGATTTGCGACCGCGTGCTCATCATCAACAAGGGCAGTATCGTGGTGGAGGATACCCCCGAAAACCTGCAGGCCCGCCTCGTTGGGGCGGAACGCGTCATCCTGCGGGTGCGCGGCGAAACGGACGATCTGGCCGCGAAGGTCGGCAAGATCAAGGGCGTGCAGAATGTCAAATCCAACCCCGATGGAGCGCTCGAATTCCAGTTCCTGCCCGCACAGGATGTGCGCCCGCAGGTGGCAAAGACGATCATCGAGTCTGGATACGAACTGCTTGAAATGAGGCCGGTTGGCTTGAGCCTGGAGGAGATCTTCCTCGAGTTGACCAAGGAAGAACAACCCGCCAAGAAAAAGAAAGCGCATTCGTGAGGTGTTGCATGCGTAATATTTGGACTATTGCAAAACGAGAGTACGATCATTATTTCATCAGCCCGGTAGCCTACGTGGTGGCGTTTGCCATTCTGCTGGTGCTGGGAATTATCTTTGCGCTCGTCATCTACACGTCGGCACAAAACGCGTTGTACGGAGCCGTCCCCGACATCAGCCCGATCACCGGTTCCTTCGCCTTCCTGCTGGTTCTGACGACTCCCGCGTTGACCATGCGCCTGCTGGCAGACGAAAACCGCATGGGCACGATGGAACTCCTGCTGACCGCGCCGGTCCGCGACTCGGAATTGATCATCGGCAAGTGGCTGGGCGGCGTTCTCTTCGTGTTGACCGTCATCGGCATTACCCTGGTTTATCCGATCATTATGAACAGCCTGGTGCAGCCTGGCATCGACCAGGGAGCGATGATCACATCCTACCTCGGATTGATTCTGGTAGCCGCCTCTTTCCTTGCCATCGGGGTGGGTATCTCCGCCTTGTTTAGCAACCAGGTGGCGGCCTTTTTCGTCACCATGATCCTGCTGATAACCCTGTGGTGGCTGATGGGATTTCCCGCGGATTACATTCAGGCTGGCTCGGAAGTCTTCCGCTACCTCGACCTGCAGTCGCATTTCTACTCCCTCGGGCAGGGCAGGATCATTCTTTCAGATGTTATTTATTTTCTCAGCCTGATCGCAGTGGGCTTGTTCACCGGCACAATGGCCGTTGAGACTCGGAGATGGCGCTAATGAAACAGCAGAAACAAAACCGCTATAACAAGATCCCGCTCATCATCTCCTTGATCAGCCTGATCGCCGCTGTCCTGCTGGCGCTGGTCAAAGGGACGATGGCGCTTGGCATGTTTACCCCGGAGAACCCGGATGCCATCAACCTTGCGCTGCCCATCAGCGCGGGGGTGACCATCCTTGGGCTGGCGGTCTATGCCATGCTCGCGCCCGACTCGGTGCGGAACTTCCTGACCGGACGCCAGGCGCGCTACGGCAGCAATGCTTTCGTCATGATCCTGGCGTTCGCGGGCATCATCCTCGTTGCCAACTACCTTGTCTACAAAAACCCGGTCGAGCCGCTGGACCTGACCGAGGATAAGCAGAACACGCTCTCCCCGCAGATGATCGCCGCGCTGGAACTTCTTCCCGAAAAGATGACGGCCGTCGGCTACTACTCGCAGACGCCGCGCGATGACGCCCAGCAATTGCTCGAGAACATGAAGGTCAAAAGCAACGGCAATTTTGACTATCGCTTCGTTGACCCCATAGCGGATCCCCTGTCTGCGAAGAACGCGGGCGTGACGGGCGACGGCAAGATCGTACTCACCATGAGCGGCCGCAGTGAGATCGCCGATTACGCGGACGAATCGGAACTGCTCCGCGCCATGAACCGCATCCTCAACCCGGAAGCGCGGACGGTCTACTTCCTGACCGGCCATGGCGAAAAAGACATCAATGGCTACGGGCAGACGGGCATGAGCCGCGCCCGTGAAACGCTGGAAAGCAAAAATTACACCGTCAAGGCCCTGAACCTGCTGGCAGATAATCGCATTCCCGAAGACGCCAAAGCCGTCATTATCGCCGGGCCGATGCAGCCGTTATCTCCCAGCGAGGTCGGCCTGCTGAACAAATACGCCCAACAGGGCGGAACGCTCATCGTCATGGAAGACCCCATTCCGTTCACCGATTTCGGCGATGCGACCGACCCGCTGGCCGAATCGCTCGAACGCGTCTGGGGTATCCGCCTGCGCAATGACTTTGTCGTGGACACCGCCAGCACCACCGTCCAATATGCCATTGGCGCAAGTTACAACCCGTCCCACGCGGTGACCAACACCATGAACCTGGTCACCATCTTCCCGCTGGCCCGCAGTATCGAAGTCTCGACGCAACTCTCCGAGGGACGTTCCCAGACATCGCTGGTGGAGACCAGTCCCGAGGCGCAGGCCTGGGGTGAGACCGACTTTTCCGCGCTGGACCAAAGCAACGCCACAGTCCAACTCGACCCTGAAGACACTCCCGGCCCGTTGACGCTCGTCGCGGCAAGCGAAGAACTCGCCACTAATGGACGGGTGATCGTGTTCGGCAATTCTGCGTTTGCCAACGACGACAACTTCGACGCGTATGGCAACGGCGACCTCTTCGTCAGTGCAGTGGACTGGGCCGCGGGCGACGATGCCCCGTTGGACATCACCATCAACGAACCCACCCAGCGCACCTTCCTGCCGCCTGGGCAGATCCAATGGCTGGCCATCCTGCTCAGTTCCGTCTGCATCCTGCCGGGTCTTGTCCTGGGCGCGGGCGTGTTTGCCTGGCTTTCACGCAAACGCCGAGGGTAGGATATGGTCAAAAAGCAAACCTGGATCCTGCTGGTACTGTTCGCAGTGCTGGCAGGATTTGCCCTCTTTCTAAAATACAACCCCTCGTCTGAGACAGACGCCGAAGCGACCCTGCCGCCCACCACCGAACCGGTGGAATTCCTCTTCCCCGCGGAGGAGGGAGTGATCACCAGTCTGTTGATCCAGAGCCGCGAAGGTGATGTCATCGGCGTGGAGCGCGGCGAGAGCGGCTGGATGGTGACCCAGCCCGTCGAAACAGAGGCCACTCAGGCGTCGGTGGAAGAAGCGGCCAGTCAGGTCGCCGCGTTGACCGTCCTCAATCGCCTCGATCTGGACCCCGCGGTGGTCGGCCTGAAATCTCCAGCCTACACCATCACCGTCGGCTTCAGCAGTGGAAAGTTCTACATCGCCCAGGTGGGTGATGTGACCCCCACCGAGTCAGGGTATTATGTGCGTAAGGATGACGGAAGCATTATCGTCATAGATAAATACGGGATGGACGCGTTGCTCAACCTGGTGCTATATCCGCCATACGAGGAAACGCCGACACCATCCCCCGCGCCAGAGACAGAGACCCCCACCCCAGAGGCTTCGATAACGCCAATCGTAACGAAAACGCCATAATTGGGTATTGTATTTCATCACGAAAGTGTGTATTCTATTATCAGAACAGCGAGTGGAAGAGTGTAAATGGAGAAAATCCTAATTGTAGACGAGGAAGAAGAATTCCCCGCTATTGCCCGTTTGATTGAACTTGGTCGTCAAAAGTCCTATGTGACGCTTGACGACATTTTGCATTTCTTCCCTGAAGCCGAACAGGATGTGGAGCAATTGGAGGAGGCGTTCTCCGCGCTTCTGAGTGCGGGCATCCCCTTCATGGAAGATGTGACTACTGCCGAGCCGACCGAAGACGAACTGGTGGCGGTGGAGGAAGCCGAAACCGAGGTGGAGATCGACACCTCGCTGGACGACTACCTCGCCAACATCGACACCGACGACACGATTGGGCTGTATCTTAAGGAAGTCAGCCGCGTGCCGCTCTTGACGGCCACCGAGGAAGTGGAACTGGCCCAGCGCATCGAGCGCGGGCGGATGGCGCGTGAGGAACTCGCCAAAGGGAGCGCGGCGCCGCGTCGACGCGTGGAATTGCGCCGCCTCATCGAGGACGGTTGGGCCGCGCGCGAACATCTCATCACCGCCAACTCCCGCCTCGTGATCTCCGTCGCCAAGAAATACATGGGACGCGGCGTGCCGTTCCTCGACCTGATCCAGGAAGGCAACATCGGCCTGATCCGCGCCACCAAGAAATTCGATTACCGCCGCGGCCACAAGTTCTCCACGTACGCCACGTGGTGGATCCGCCAGGCCGTCACCCGCGCCATCGCCGACCAGGGACGCACCATCCGCGTGCCCGTCCACATGGGCGACCAGATCAACAAACTCCTGCGCGTGCAACACCAGCTGACCCAACGTCTCGGCCGCGAACCCTCGGTGGAGGAACTGGCCGATGCGCTGGAAGTGCCGCCCAAGAAGGTGGAGAACATGATCCAGGTGGCGCGCCGTCCGCTCTCGCTCGAGACGCCGACCGACGACGAGGAAGATTCCGTTCTCGGCGATTTCATCGAAGACGACGAGGCTCCCCCTCCCGACGACACTGCCACCTACAACCTGCTCAAAGAGCACCTCGGCGAAGTGTTGAACGGACTGCCGCCGCGCGAGGTCCGCATCCTCCAACTCCGCTACGGCCTGCTCGATGGACAGGCCTACACCCTCGAAGAAGTGGGACGCAAAATGGGCGTGACGCGCGAGCGCGTGAGGCAGATCGAGGCACAGGCGCTCAGCCGTCTGCGCCACCCCACCATCCGCCGAAAACTGCGCGATTACCTCGGCGAGTAACATGCGATAAAATGAGACAGTCACTTCCAAGTGGCTGTCTCATTTTATGTTGAAACACCTCTTCCCCCGCCTGCGTGACATCCTCTTCATCGCCATTTTTCTCGGCGCGCTGTTGCTGGGACCGCGCATGTTGTCACTGGACAGCGACCTCGGCCGCCACTTGACCCTGGGTGGATTCATGCTCGAGGCACACACCATCCCTACCACCGACATTCTCTCGTTCACGCGGGACGGGGAGCCGCGTCCGCCCTACGAATGGCTGACACAGGTCCTCTTCGCGTCGGCCGACACCCTGCTCGGTCTGGACGGAGTGATCCTCTTCTGCGCGGTAATCATCGCGGCGGGATTCGTCATCCTGTACAACGACGCGGCGCGGCGGAGTCAGATGCCGCTCACGGCACTACTGATTGTCATCCTGGCCGCGGGCGCGTCGAGCCTGCACTGGCTGCCGCGTCCGCATGTGATGACGTTCCTCCTTCTCGCACTCTGGCTCGAACGGCTGGAGCGCGTCCGCCGAGGAGATTCTATCCCGTTATGGCAATTCCCTTTGCTGATGCTGGTCTGGGCGAATGCGCACGGCGGGTTCATCTTCGGCATGTTGGCATGGCTGGCCTATTTTGGCGGATGGCTTTTCTCCGTCATTGCGAGGAGGGTGTTTTCCCCGACGAAGCAATCCCTCGGTTTTGGCGACGGAAGAAAACTCTTGTTCATCGGTATCGCCTCCATCCTCGCCAGTTTCATCACCCCCAGCGGATGGGGAAACTGGAAGGCCGTGCTGAGCAATAACAGTCCCTATATTTTGAATCGCACCGTGGAAACCATGCCCGCTGATTTTTCAAGCGCAGGCACATGGCCGTTCGCTTTGTTGATCGGGATGGGCATAATCATAATTCTGGCTACGCGCAAGGCACAATCTGCCAGTCACATTTTTCTGCTGGGAGGTTTTGCCCTGCTGGGATTGTTGATGGCGCGCAACATTCCACTCTTTGCCATTGCGTCCGCGCCGATTTTGTCCGAGGAAGTAAGCAAACTGTTGGAACGCATCAAACGGTGGAAGGGAATCGAATCCAATATCGCCGCGTTGGAGAGTCCCCTGCGTGGCGCGGTCTGGCCGATTCTGCTCGGGCTGGGGATCGCCGTCTTTCTCGGAAGCCGCTATCAGGTCCAGAAAGAGGCGTTGACCCGTTTTGACGCGCGCGTCTTTCCCGTCGCGGCCGCGGATTGGCTGGTCCAAAATCCGCAGTCGGAAAACATGTTCAACGATTTCAATTGGGGCGGGTATCTGTTGTACCGTCTCTGGCCAGAGCAAAAAGTTTTTCTGGATAGCCAGACGGATTTTTACGGTGAGGCGTTGGTGCAGGAGTACGAAACCGCGTGGACGGCGGCCGAGGGCTGGGACACTGTGCTGGACGCGTACGCCGTGGATTGGGCCATCCTTCCCGTCGCCGCGCCATTGACGGCGCGGTTGCAGGAAACGGATTGGACGGTTTTGTATGAGGATGAAACCGCTATCATTTTGAGAGCGCCGAGATGAAATTCAATATCCCATTATTCCCTTTTTTGTTCGCGGTCTATCCACTCTTTGCGCTGATGGCGCGCAACCCGGGCGAGATCGTGCCAACGATGGCCTTGCGATTCACTCTCATCCTCTGCGCGTTGACGCTCGCGGTGATCTGGTTGCTCCACGCGCTGACGCGCGATTGGGTTCGCTCCGTTCTGCTTGGCACACTGGCGATCTGGTTTTTCTCCTCGTCGGGTCACGTGTATCGCTTGATGGTGGATTACGCCTTCGCGAGCGCGTCAGCGTGGCTGCACCCCGTCATCATCCTTGTGTTTTTTGGATTGCTCGTTTTTCTGGCGCAAAAAAGGGTGTGGACATTGCTCAAGGCCGAACGCTGGTGGAAAACTGTTTTCGGGTATCTCAACCTGCTGGGCGGACTCAGCCTCGTGCTGGCGATCTGGCCGATCATGCAATTCTGGATGAAGGCCTACGACGACACGCCGCGTCCGTGGGCGGAATCGTTCGCGCCGCAAACGGTGACGTTGACAGCACCATCGTCCCCGCCCGACATCTACTACATCATCCTGGACGGCTACGGGCGGCAAGACGCGCTGGCCGATGTATACGGCTATGACAATTCCGAGTTTGTGGAATTTCTATCCAGCCGCGGTTTTTACGTGGCCGATGAGGCGCGCAGTAATTACGTGCAGACGCCGCTCTCGCTTTCGTCGTCGCTCAACTTCGACTACATCAATTTCGCCGAAGAATACGCGGGTGCGGATTCGATCAACCGCATCCCGTTGTTTGACCTGCTGAAGGACAGCCGCACGGTGCAACTCTTGCGCGACCAGGGATATCGCGTCGTCGCCACCTCGAGCGGATACCCCTTCACAGAGTTCCTCGATGCGGACGAATATCTCTCACCCTACCGTCCCTCGTTGAACGAGTTGGAGCGGTTCTTCCTGAGCACCACCGCGCTGGACGCGGTCATTTCCACCGACACCAAAATCGGCGACTCGTTGCGGACTTACCTGCCCCTGCCAGGTTACCAGGCCAGCCGCGAGCGGATCATTTTTTCGCTGGAGGAATTACAAACCATTCCGCGTCTCGCGGGACCGAAATTCGTCTTTGTCCACATCGTCGGGCCGCACCCGCCCTTCGTCATCGACCGAAACGGGGACCCCGTCCACACCGACCGTCCCTATCTGGCAGGAGACGGCATGGCCTTTGGCGGAACCCCCGAAGAATATCAGCGCGATTACATCGAACAACTGACCTACATCAACCGCCAGATGGAACTCGCCATCGACGCGATCCTGGCGGGATCGTCCCAGCCGCCGATCATCCTCATTCAGGGCGACCACGGGCCAGGGTCCATGCTGATGCGAGACTCCCTCGAGCAGACCTGTCTCTTCGAGCGGACGTCCATCCTGAGCGCGTATTACATCCCCAACGGGTCAGAGTGGCTAAGCGCATATCTCACCCCTGTCAACTCCTTTCGCGTGGTGTTCAACGCAGTCTTCGACGCGGGCCTGCCCCTGCTTGCCAACGAAACATATTTTTCGCCGCAGTCATGGCCGTACGATTTCACGCCTGTTTCCGACCAGATCGAAACCACCTGCAAAAAATGATCATGAAAGACAGTCCCTTTGCTTCGCGTTCCGTAACGATCCTGCTAGTCGCCGCGGCCACCGTCATCGGTGGTGTGGTGCGATTCGCCGCGCCGCTGGCCTCCAATTTTCCGCTCAACGATGGCGGGCTGTTTTACGTCATGATTCAGGCACTGCAAGCCAGTCACTATCAACTGCCCGCGCAATTTTTCTACAACGGGATTTCGATTCCATTCACCTATCCGCCGCTGGGTTTTTATCTCACAGGCTTCCTCAGCGACTTGCTCGATCAGAACCTGCTGGATGTCCTGCGCTGGCTTCCTCCGCTCGTCAGCGCGGCGACCATCCCCGCGTTTTACACATTGGCCAAACGCGTCAGCCGTACGCACGGCATTCCGATACTGGCGACGTTTGTCTTTGCCCTGCTCCCGCGCGACTTCGATTGGCTGATCATGGGCGGAGGCGTGACGCGCGCGTTTGGATTCTTATTCGCCATCCTGACGGTGGCTTGCGCGTGGAGTCTTTTCTCCACCTCACAACGGCGCTTCCTTTTCTGGGCCTCGATCTGGACCGCGCTCACCGTGCTGACTCACCCCGAGGCCGCCTTGCAGACAGTCATCGCGGTTCTCGTCATGTTCCTCTTCCAGCGTTCACGCGCCAACGTTGTGCGCGCCCTCCTCGTCGCGTTGACCGTGATCCTGCTCACCTCTCCCTGGTGGATCACCTCCCTGACGCGCCACGGCGTGGATCCGTTTCTGGCGGCCGCGTCCGCCTCGGCGGGCAACCGCAGCGACCTGGTCAATGTGGTGACGCGCTTTGTCCTGCTCTTCCGCTTCGAGTTCGCCGACGAGGCCTTCCTGCCTCTGCTGACCGTGTTCGGGTTGATCGGATTCTTCGCGGCCATCGGCAGGAAGGATTGGTTCCTACCCGCGTGGATCATCGCATCCCAACTGATCGAGCCGCGCAGTGCGCCACTGTTCGTCTGCATTCCGCTGGCGATCCTATCGGCACAGGGACTGGCAGAGTTCGTCCTCCCCGCGCTGGACCGCACAGGCGCCAAACGACTGTCGGCCGTTTTTCTGGGACTCCTTCTGGCCTATTCCATCGCGTCTGCGCTGAGCGTCACTTCGACCGTCGCGCGGGACATCACCGTCCAGCCCGCGGAACGCGAAGCGATGCAATGGGTGGAACAGAACACGCCTCCCGAAAGCGTCTTCCTTGTATTGACCAATCGACTGCCTTTGCGCGACCCGATCTCAGAGTGGTTCCCCGTCCTGGCTGGACGCGTCAGCCCAACGACGGTGTACGGCTACGAATGGATCGCGCAGCCCCCATTTGCGTTCAGGGTGGACGCGTACAATTCCCTGCAAGCTTGCGCCTCCCAGAATGTGGATTGCATCGACGCGTGGAGCGCAAAGTACGAGGTCAGGTTCACTCACATCCTGTTCTCCAATCTCCAAAACAAGGGATTGTCCGCCTCGCCGCTTCAGATCCGCCTGGAACAAGACCCCGCTTACCAACTGGTATATCAAACCCCTGAAATTTCGATCTATCAACAACGATGAAAAAAACGCCCATACTTCATCCCTTCTTTTTTGCCGTCTACCTTGTCTTTGGGTTGTACGCGCAGAATCCCCAGGAATTGCCCATGGAGTGGCTCGTGCGGCCCCTGCTCCTTTCACTGGGATTGACCACGCTCCTCTTCCTTCTAACCAAACGATGGACGGGTGACCCACAACACGCAGGGCTGATCACCACCCTAGGATTGGGGTGGCTGTTCTTTGGTCACATCCGCAACGCGTTGATGGAGGTGACCGACTCCTCGTTCAGCATGACGCAACAACTGCTTCTGCTCGGCGTTTGGAGTCTGCTCCTATTCTTCATCGGAAGCAAATGGTTGTGGAGAAGAATCAAAATCCCCGAACTGGTCACCAATTTTCTCAATGTGACATCCTGGGCTGTGATTCTCCTGCCGACCTATTTTGTCATATCGTTTACCGTTCAATCCATTCAACAGGCGCGCATCCTACATGGACGCGGAGAAACGCAGGCCGCGATGACTCTCTCCGCCTCCTCCCGACCCGACATTTACGTGATCATCCTCGACGCGTACGCGCGGGAGGATTTTTTGCGGGATGTGTTCCAATACGATAACAGCGGCTTCACCGATTTTCTGCGCGAAAAAGGATTCTACGTTGCCGACGAAAGCAGTCCCAACTATCCGCAGACACAACTTTCCCTTTCGTCCTTGTTGAATTTCATGTACCTCGACGATTGGGCGCGCGGACTCGAAAAGACGAACGGACGCGCCCCTTTCATAAACCTGATCGAACAAAGTCAGGTCATTCGGTCCCTCGATGAACTTGGCTACACCATCGTCAACGTGCCCAACACCACCCTGATCGGAAATTTGGAGGATAGCGACATCTATCTTCCGATGAGCAGGCTGAGGGTCAATGAATTTGAAGGGCTGATTCTATCCACCACCGTCCTGGACTTTTTCGCCGAAGGCTCGGATCTTCCCATCCCTGGATACACACTCCAGCGGAGGGCGATCCAATATCAGCTGGACACCCTGAAGACCATTCCAGAAATCCCTGGGCCGAAGTTCGTCTTCGTGCACATCCTCGCACCGCATCCGCCTTTTGTCTTTGATGCGAACGGAAATCCCGTCCAATCGGAGGCGCAATTTACGCTCGGAGACGGCGGAGGCTTCCCTGGAACGCGCGAGGAATACCGAGACGGCTACACCCAGGAACTCGCGTACATCAACCAGCAGATGGAGCAGGTGGTGACTTCCATCCTTGAAAATTCGCAGCAGGAACCCATCATCATCTTGCAGGGCGATCACGGCCCAGGCAGTTACTTCAGCATGCTCAAGTTGGAGGACGTGGATTGCCTGTGGGAACGATACTCCATCCTCAATGCGTACTACTTCCCAGGTCAAAAATACGAGGCTTTGTATCCTGCCATCACCCCCGCCAACTCATTCCGCGTCATCTTCAACACATATTTCGGGACGGAACTTCCGTTGCTGGCCGATAAAAATTTTTACGCATCCTACGCAACGCCGTATATGGCGACTGACATCACGGGGACGTTCGAACAAAGTTGCCCGATAAAATGACAGCCGCGTTTCCGCGGCTGTCACTGTGAGCGTTACACCATCCGATCCACCATGAACGCCACGAAAATGAATAACAGGTACATGCTCGTCCAACGGTACATCTGCCAGGCGACCTTGTTCCCTTCCTGTTTCCAGACGCGCCACGCGCCCCACACCATCCACAGACCGAGCAGGACGGCAGAGACGAGGTAGATCGTCCCCGTCAACTGGAAGAGCGGGAGCAGGAGCGAGATGGCGACTAGTTCGAGTGTGTAGATCCAGATCTGACGGCGCGTCTCCGCTTCGCCTCGCACGACGGGGAGCATGGGCACTCCCGCCCGCGCGTAATCCTGCCGACGGACGATGGCCAGCGCCCAGAAGTGCGGCGGTGTCCAGAAGAAGACGAGGGCGAAGAGCAGGATCGAGACGAGGTCAATGCGTCCCGTCGCGGCGGCCCAACCCACCATCGGCGGGATGGCTCCCGCGCCGCCCCCAATGACGATGTTCTGCGTCGTGGCTTTCTTGAGCAAAACACTGTAGAGAATCACGTAATAAATGATTCCCGCCAGTGAAAGCAACGCCGCGGTGAGATTGACCAGGCTCGCCAACACATAATAACTCATCAGGCACAGCGCCAACGCGAAGGCCAGACCCTCGGCGGGGAACATCCGTCCCGCGGCGAGCGGACGGTTTTGCGTGCGTTGCATGTGCTTGTCGAGGTCGCGGTCAATGTATTGATTCAGCGCGGACGATCCACCCGCGGCGAGCGCGCCACCCAACAGCGTGAACAACGTCAACGAAAGCGGCGGCCAACCTCCCCATCCCGCGAGAAGCGTGGTGGCCGTCGTCGCCAGCAGAAGCAGGACGACGATCGGTTTCGTCAGCGTCAGGAAATCCAGCGCGCGTTGGCGGAATCCAACCGCGGGGTAGTCCTTCGGTTCGGGTGAGCGGATTGCCGAAACGTAGGCCAGCGCGGCGAGGCCAATCCATAGCGAGACCGCTGTCAGCGCGTGCAGGATGCGTAAGTGAAGCGGATAACCGCTCAGGGCTTGCGTCGCGCCGATGAGCGACTGCCCGAAGTAGAGAGTCGTGACTACGGTGGTCAGCGGCAGGAGCACGGGCTCCTCGCGGTAATTGCGCCAGGCCGTGCGCAAGAGCCAGAGCATGAGCGCAATCGCCAGCCCCACTGCGAAGCGATGACCGAGCGCGAGCCAACCCAGCGATCCGACGGGCGCGCACAACGGCCAGCCCGTGCAGTTGGCGGCTGCGCCCGTCAGCGTGACGAAGCGTCCTGCTGCGGTCGCGAGAAACGTGGCAAAAAGAACGGCGAATGTCAATCGGGTGAAGGGTGATTTGAATTTCATGCTTGCTCCTGCTTGCGAAGAAAAAACGGGTAGCCCACCAGCAATAGGCTGGCGAAGAAAAACCACTGGATGGCGTAGCCCATGTGCGGGCCTTCGGTGATCTCCACCGTGGATGCAGACGGGATGGGCGGCACCGCGTCGGTGAGGTCCACCGTCGGTTGGATGTAAACGGGAAGGATCGGATACGGGATCTGCCGTCCGATGCGCTCGAGGTTGGCGAAGTTCCAGAAATCGAGACGCGTCTGACCTTCGGCGAGGGGCGGATCGGCGCGGCCACCAAACGGGACGTTCGTCACACCGAGGCGCATCACGCCCTGAACTTGAACGGGCGCGGCCTCCTCGTAACGCATCCAGCCTGAGGGCGAGTCGTTGCCCTCCGCAGGAATCCAGCCGCGGTCCACGAGCACGGCCCTCCCGTCCGCGAGAAGAAGCGGGGTAAAGAGATGGTAACCGTACACGCCTTCGTTGTAATAGTTCAGCAAGGCAACCTGGTTGTCGAAGTCATACGTACCGCGGACGGTGACCGAGCGGTATTCCATCGCGGTCAAGTCGGAAGTGGTGTCCGCATTGAGATCGAGCGGGGGCAGTTCCAGCATGGACAGGTAATGCGCGTTGAACGTGCGCCGCTGGTCAAGACGGTCCAACTGCCAGATGCCGAGACGGATGCAAAGTGCCGCGCCGAGGATGACCAGTAAGGTAGTGAGAATCCACTTTTTGCGAAACATGCTTTTCAAGATCATTGCGGATTCGAAGGCTTTCTATTCGGCATGATGAAACTGTAGATGGCGATCAAAACGCCCAAAGGCAGGCCCGCGAAGAGAATGCCATACACCCGCGTCCAGATCGTGACAGGTTCGCGCACATCGAGGCCGATATATTTGCTGGTCTGGAAACTGCACTCGAACGCCAGGTTTTCCTCGGTGGTCAACGCCAGATGCGCGGACGCGCCCGCGGGGATCCACAGCGGGCCCATTTGATGATCGATCACGTCCTCGTTTTTGACGATCAACACGTCTCCCACCACAAAGACCATATTCTCGGGGAGCGTGGGAGGCTGTTCGCCGCGCGCCACCAATTCGCCCGTCCCGTTGGGGATGGTCAGGATAATCGCCTTGGGAGCGCGCGCCGACTCGCGCAAAAAGAGAAAGGTCAACTCGCTGATGGCCGCGCCGATGGCGATGCCGATCAACAGGGAAAGCAAAACGCGCTTGATGATTGTTTTGGACATGGGCTATTTGAGCAGCAACTTGATATCGTGGACGATGTCCGCGACGGGGGTTTGGAATCCGTACGAGAGACGCAGGTTGCCGTCCGCGTCCACAAGCGTGACGCGGGCCGTGTGGTCCACGATATAGCCAAGAGCGGAATCCGTCTCCTGGACGGCGCGGTAGACTCCGTACGCGTCCCAAACGGGTTGGAGTTCCTCCAGCGAACCTGTCAGACCGATAAACGTTGGGTGGAAATGCTCGGCGTATTTTTTGATTTTTTCTGGCGTATCGCGTTCGGGGTCCACGGAGATGAAAACAACCTGCACCGACGAAGCCGAATCGCCGAGAGCGTCCATCACCTGTTTCATCTCGGCCATCGTGGTGGGACAAACGTCAGGGCAGGAGGTGTAGCCGAAGAAGAGCAAGACGATTTTTCCGCGTTGGTCGGCCAGTCGAAACGCTTCACCATTGGAACGCGCCAACCCGATGGACGGCGCCGCGGGGTACGGTTCACCGTAGGAGGTACCGCGGAAACTGGCGGGTTTGCCAAACCAGTAAACTGCCAACGCGGCAAGAACCACAAACAGAAGAGAGGCCAGCCCCACCCAGAGAGTCCGTTTCATCGTTTACCAAATCTCCAATCAAAATCGGGGCGACCTGTTGGCCGCCCCGATTCAAAATCCGTTATACAGCCAGCGTGCCGATCAAGTAGAGGGCGGGATAGAAGAAGATCCACACCACGTCCACGAAGTGCCAGTAAACGGTGGCGGCTTCCACGCCCCAGTGCTTCTCGGCAGTGTAAATTCCCTTGCGGCCCTTGTTCCAGACGGTGAAGAGCAGAATGACGCCCGTCAACACATGGAAGGCGTGCATGCCCGTCATCATGTAGAAGATGGCGCCCGCCACGTCCTTGTTGGCGATCACTTCCTCGATCTTCGCCAACTGCCATTCCAGTCCGACCACGCCGACCACGAAGAGCAGGCCGAGAATCATGGTGATAAGGGTCCCGTTTAGGAAGCCTTTTCGGTCGCCGTGCGCGATGGATGTTTCGGCGCGGTTCATGAAGAAGGAGGAGATCAGCAGGACGGCGGTCACGACCAGACCGAGGGTCTGGTTCAGGTGCGGACGCGTCATCCCAAGGAGGTTGAATCGGCTGACGAGCAGTCCGCCAAACACGAACGCGTCCGACAGGAGGAAGAGCCACAGGCCGACGCGAAAGGTCCCTGTCTTGTAGGCGTAACTGTTGTGGCCCTCTCCATGCTCATCCTGATTCAGTTTGTAGATGTGCATGTAGTAGTATGCCACCAGTCCAGCCTTGATCAGCGCGACCAGCACCAACAGGATGGTGGAATTGATGGCAATGGCGATGCCAAATTCCAGGGCGGTCAACACCGCCAGGAAAATGAAGATGGTGAGACCCTGCGCAAGTGCGGAGGATTTATCTTGTGTGTGTTCCATTGAAACTCCCTATTTCTTCGCAAATTCCACGTACTTCGAGCCAGGCAGGCCGTAATCGTACGGTTCACCGACCACTTCAAAGGGCGTGTCGTAATTGTGAGCGGGCATGGGCGAAGGCACCTGCCATTCGGGGGAACGCGAGTTCCAGAGGTTGCCTTCGGCAGGCTCGCCGCGCTTGAGGCTGGTCACCATATTGATGATGAAGATCAGCACGGAAAGCGCAATGGCAAAGGCCGCGATGGTCAGGATCAAATGCGTAAAGTCAAATCCCTGCAGGGGATCGTAGTCCGCGATGCGGCGGCGCATACCGAGCAGGCCGATGCGCATCATGCCCAGGGACAGGGTGAGGAAGGAGGGAGTCATCAGCCAGAAATGCCATTTGCCGAGCGTCTCGTTCAAGCGCTTGCCTGTCGCTTTGGGGAACCAGTAATAAAGCGCGGCAAAGAACGGGAAGACGAAACCGCCGAAAAGCGTGTCGTGGAAGTGGCCGACAATCCAGTACGTGTCCTGCAGGTGAAGGTCCGTCGAGACGGTCGCGTTCGGAGGTCCAGAAAGACCGCCCAGCAGGAAGACGACGATCGCGCCGATGACAAAGAGGAAGGCGGACGGCATGGGAGTCGAAATCTTGCCCTTCCAAAGCGTCGCAACCCACGAGAAGAATTTCACGCCCGTCGGGACGGCCACCAGCAGGGTGCTGTACATGAACGGGACGCGCAGGTACTCGTTCATGCCCGACGTGAACATGTGGTGCGCCCAGACGAGGAAGCCCACCAACGCGATCCCCAGCGAGGACATGGCGATCCACTTGTACCCGAACAGCGGCTTGCGGACGAAGACGGGCAACAGTTCAGAGACCACCCCCAACCCGGGCAGAATGAACACGTACACCGCGGGGTGCGAATAGAACCAGAATAGGTGTTGGAAGAGGACGGGGTTGCCGCCCTTGGCTGGGTCGAAGAAACCCATGCCGAAGAGACGCTGGAACATCACCATCTGGAACGAGAGACCGATCAACTGCGTGGCGGTCAACGAGATGATGGAGGTGGCGAGGGCTGCCCAGACGAAGATTGGCAGGCGGAAGGCGGTCATGCCCTTGGCGCGCATGCGCAGGACGGTTGCGATCAGGTTCAACGCGCCGAGGATGGACGACCATCCCGCTGTGAACACGCCGAGGAAGAACATCTGCATGCCCACGGGTGCTTTGGCCGAAAGCGGAGGATATCCCGTCCAGCCTGTGTCGAAGCCGCCGAGGATGAGGCTCGAAACGAGTAAAACCGCCGCGGGCACGGCGATCCAGAACGAGAAGGCGTTCAGCCGCGGGAAGGCCATGTCGTGCGCGCCAATGAGCAGGGGCACGAGGTAGTTCATCAGCCCCGCGATGCCCAGCAGGATCGAGACGATCATGACCATGCCGTGCAGGCTCATCAACGTGTTGTAAAACTGCAGTCCGTTCTGGTTGAACAGTTTGAAATTGGTGGTCAGGAATTGCAGTCCTGAACTCGCCAGTTCGGTACGGAAGATCAGGGCGAACGTGCCACCCAACGCAAGTAAAACCAGGGCAGTGATGGTGTACTGAATGCCGATCACTTTGTGGTCGAGCGAGGGGCTGAAGAATTTTTCCAGACCAGGCGCGTCGTCGCGATGCTCGGGGACATCGATGCCGCGCGCCATCTTGATCCAATCGTCGGCCACGCCATGTCCCAGCAGGAAGGCGATCACGCCGACCAGTCCGCCAAAGACCCAGGCGGGTTCGGTAAAGAGATAATTGGTGTCGATGAGATTCAGCCCCATCACAGCACGAATGCCAGTGACGAACAGACCGCCGAGCAACGTACCGACCGTCTGCCAGACGAGGCCGCGCGTGATGGTGCGGTAGCCCACCCATCCATAAAAATACAGGATGACGCCGCCCAACAGGCTGAAAAAGCCAGCCACCGAGGATGTGAGATTCATCCGCCCGCTGACGAGGGTGTGCAGTCCCAGCCCAAGGCCGTATCCAACCACCAACCCTACGACCATGAGCAGAAGACTGCGAATACCAGGTTTCATATTTTTCATTCCATGCCTCCGCAATAATTACTTGAGTGTCTTGATGTACGCGATGATGTTGGCAAGGTCTTCCTCAGTGAGCGATGTGTACACGTTCGGCATCAGTTGATTCTCGAAGCCAGCAACGATCGCACCCTGGGGATCGAGGATGGATTCCTTGAGATACGCTTCATCCGCAGGGACGGTGGTCCCGTCCGACAACTCCACTTCCGAGCCGAACAGCCCGAGCCAGGTCGGACCGATGAGCTTGGAACCGTCAATCGAGTGACAGCCCAGGCATCCGTTGGATTTGACCAGTAATTCGCCTTTCCCCTCCGGTGTCTGTCCCGCCGCAGCGAGGAGCGCAACTTGCTCGTCCACCCAGGCGGCATACTCCGCTTCGGTCACAACGATGACCGGGTTTTCCATGTAAGCGTGGGAGGTGCCGCACAGTTCTGCACAGCGCACCTGATAGTTGCCTGTCAACGTCGGCGTGATGCGATATTCGGTGATGCGGCCCGGCACAACGTCCTGTTTGACGCGGAATTCGGGCACCCAGAAGGAGTGGATCACATCCTTGGACTGCATTTTCAGCACCACCTGCTTGTCCACGGGCAGATACAGTTTGTCGGTAACGATCCCATATTCGGGATACTCAAAACTCCAGGCCCATTGCGAAGCGACCACATTGACCACCATCGCTTGCGGGTCGACGCGCCGCGTCTCGGCCAGGGAATAGGCGCCCATGTACGCGAAGGCCATCACCACGAAAAGCGGGATGATCGTCCAGGCGATTTCCAATTTGGTATTGCCTTCGATATGTTCGGCGTCAGTTGTGTCGCCCTTTTTGCGCCGAAAAACGACCAGGCTGTAAACGATCGGGACAACGATCAACGCGAACAGGAAGGAGATCGTCATCACTTCCCAATTCCACAGCCAGTCGATCGAGACGGCCTGCGCGCTCGCTTGCACGGGCATCAAGCCGATGGCATCCAGCCCGAGGTAGGTCAGGATGGCCGCCACAATGACGAGGATGCCTGCAATGATAAAGTGTCGCATACTCTTGTCTTCTCCTCAGAATTCGGGTTAGCCCCAGGGATTCATAAGCCAGGATTCCGCCTGCGCGGCGGTTAAGTGCTTCCGCTGATAGAGCACAACGGGTTCGGTCGAACTGAGCGAGACCAACACCACCTGCATCGGCGATTCGCCTTCCATGAAACGGTTGAGAAACTCCTCCCGATTGATGGTGGTGTCGTCGTGGTCCACGATCACAAGGTCAGGATTGAGCGTTTCGAGGGAGGTCAGGGTCTCCTCCATCGTGGATGGCATCCCGACCACCAGCGCCATATCCCCCCAGCGCGAGGCGTAGACCTTCCGCAATCCTTCGCGAAACAGCGGATTTGCAGAAGCAATGAGAACACGTTGCGGGCGCGGCTGGGTGGTTTGACTCATAAACAGATTCTGGTCATAAATTTACCAAAATCCGTCTTATTTGTCATTAATCTAGGAGTTTTGAATGGGGGATTTCAGAAAAAAAAGACGGGTGATTGTCCATCACCCGTTGTCATAATCATGTACAGGCTAGAGCATGCCCAACTGCATCGCCTTCGCCACCGCCTCGGCGCGGTTGCTCACTTCCATTTTTTCCAGCACGTGGCGGATATGCGTCTTGACCGTGTTCTCGGAAATATACAACTGCGTGGCGATCTGCGCCGTGGTGAGTCCGCGCGCCAGACAGCGCAACACGTCCAGCTCGCGGCCGCTGATCAGGTCGTGCGAACGGCTGGATTGGGCGCGCCGCATCAACTTGAACACCTGCGTGGTGATCTCTGGCGAAAGCACGGATTTCCCCTCGGCCACATCCAGCAGGGTGCGACGCAGCATTTCAGGCTCGGCGTTCTTCAGCAGGTACCCGCTCGCACCGGCCGTGATCGCACCGACCAGGTCGCTTTCATCCTGCGAAATGGTCAGCATCAACGCGCTCATTTTTTGTCCCGCTTCTCGTAGGGCGCGCAGGGTCTCCACGCCGCTCAGGCCAGGCATGTTCACGTCCAATAAAACGATGTCGGGATGGGCGCTCGGCGCCGCGCGCAACGCCTCCTCCCCGCTGGCCGCTTCGCCGACCACTTCAAACTCTTCCATATCGCTCAGCAGGCCGACCAGTCCGCGGCGGAACAAGGCGTGGTCATCCACAACGAAGAGACGGATCGGCTTCATGATTCCATCCTTACCCGCGCGGGAATGCGCACCTGGACCGTGGTGCCGCTCTCGGGACAACTGGTGACCTGGAATTCCGCGCCGACGGATTCGGCCCGTTCCCGCATCCCGCGTAGCCCGAAGCGGGCCGCGGCCACCGAGTCGGCGGGACGGAACCCGCGGCCGTCGTCTGCCACCTCGATCAACGTGTCCTGCTCATCCTCCCATGCCGCCAGACGGACGTGATGCGCCTGCGCGTGCTTGCGGATGTTGGTCAGCGCCTCCTGCACGATGCGGATCAACTGCGCCTGCACAATGGGGGGAAAGTCGCGCGTGAGGCGCAGGTCCACATCCACAGGCAGCCCAGAGAGTTCGGCAAAATCATCGGCGGCCTGACCCAACCAGGTGACCAGCGAATCGTCGGGAGCGCGGCGCAGGTTCTCGATGGCCTGACGCGCATCGAGATAGGCATCGTCAACGGTGCGCGAAGAATCCTTCAAAATGCGCGCCGCCTGTTCGGATTTGCCCTGCGCCAAAAAGGACTCGGCACGGCCGATCTCGATCTTCAGGAACGCCAGCGTCTGCGCCAACCCATCGTGGATCTCGCGCGCCAGCCGCGTCCGCTCCCCGAGGATGGCGCGGTATTCGACTTGCGGCAAAAGGGATTGGGTTTCTTTGGACAAAACAGAAGAGGGTACAACGGAATACTGCATGG
This sequence comes from Chloroflexota bacterium, assembly GCA_049324715.1. Taxonomy (GTDB): domain Bacteria; phylum Chloroflexota; class Anaerolineae; order Anaerolineales; family Villigracilaceae; genus Denitrolinea. The sequence goes on from JBMOMR010000008.1 coordinate 33,472, forward strand.
CGCGGACGTGTTGACCGCGTTCCAGCGTATCCAGTGCGACTTCGGTGAGATGCATCGCTTCAGACAGGAAACTCGCCAGCGCTTCGCTCACCCGCGGCTCGGAGGCAGACACAAAACTGAACAGCCCTGCTTCCCGTCCACGCAGGCGCAGGGGGACGCAGTGAACGAAACTCGCGTTGGGATCGCCGTGCAACAGGGCACATTCCCGCTCCGCGTGACGCGTCAGACAGATCTTGCACCGATGACGCAACGCGGGCGGAGACTCGCGCTCCAGATCCGATTCTGGAACGTGGCCAAACTCGAACGGAGAGAGTTTTTGCGCGAACTCGTCGAACGGCAAAAAGAGACAGCCATCCGCGTTCAACGCGTCGCATCCCGCTCGCATGACGGCATGAAAGATGGTGGACTCGTCTGTGGCTTCGAGCAGGGACGCGCTCAAAGCGAGGCTAATTTGGAGGATGTGGGTGGATTCGGTCTCAGTCACAGCAGGCAGGTTTCGGGTCGGCTAGAGCGAGCGGAGGGCATCCAAAACTTCGGCGCTGTGCTCGGCGGGTCGAACGTTCTCGAAGACGCGTGCGATCATCCCCTGCGCGTCGATCAGATACGTTGTACGGAGCACGCCTTCGTATTCGCGCCCCATGAACTTTTTGGGGCCCCACACTGCATACAGATCACAGACCGCGTGGTCCGCGTCCGCGAGCAGTGGAAAGGGCAGTTGATATTTGGCCTTGAATTTGGCATGGGAACGCGCCGTATCGGGGCTGACGCCGAGGACGGTGACGCCCGCCTTTTCATACGCGGAATAATCGTCGCGGAAATTGCAGGCTTCCTTGGCGCAACCGGGCGTATCGTCTTTGGGATAAAAGTAAAGGATGACAGGCTGGCCGCGATAGGACGACAAACGGCGCGGCATGTTGGTATCGTCGGGCAATTCAAAATCAGGGGCTGGGATTCCACTGGACAAAGGCATACAACTTCTCCAAGATCAAATAAAGCGTCTACGCTCAAAAATAACTATTTCAACGTGCGGATGTAAGCCACCACCTGCCAGATCTGTTCCTCGCTCAACACGCTTCCCCATCCCACCATGGCGGTGCCAAATTTGCCTTCGCTGACGCGCCAGAACAGGTAGTCGTCTCCGACCTGTGCCGCGAGTTTGGGCAGACTGGCAGGAGGCGGATTGAGCGCCGCACCGGCAGGCCCATCGCCATGTCCGCTCGCACCGTGGCAGGCCTCGCAATAACTGACGTAATCGAGCGCGCCCTTTGTGGCCGCGTCCGCACCGAGAGGATTGGTCTTGCCAGCATACTCTGCCGGCACGGGCGGAATTGCAGTCGAGGGCGCGGCGGGCGTTCCACATGCCGCAACGACCAACACAAACAACAGGAGCGTGAACAAAATATGACGACGGTTCAACATTCCTCCATTAATTTTCAAAATTCGACTCATCGAGGCGGGATTATACCACTCAGGCCGCGGGATAAAATTCAGGCCAACTCTGAACAACGAGTCGGCCTGAGGAATCACAAAGCGTGCAGAATGGAGCTAATTCAGCGTCCCTGCTTTTTTGAGGGCGGCCTCCAGCAGGTCGAAATCGGCGGGCTTGATTATGACAGCGGTCGCGCCGCCCTGCATCACGCGCTGACGCGTCTCGGGCTGGTCGTCCGAGGTGATGATGATGACGGGGACGGAGGCCAGCCTCGGTTCACGGCGCAGAAACGCCAGGATCTCGGTCCCATCCACGCCGGGCATGTTGATATCCAACAGCACCACGCGCGGCGTCATACTGCTCAACGCCGAAATGGCCGGGCTGGCACCGTAGGCTACGCGTGCGGGAACACCCAACACATCCATCATTTGTTTCAGGGCATCGGCGGTTTCGCGATTATCGTCAATGATGAGTGCTTCAGACATATTAATTCTCCAGGATCATCTTACCCATTTCCCGCACATCGTAGCCAGGCAGGGCAGATACGGCCTGGCGGAATTCGAGTCCGTTGATCAGATCGAAGAGTGGGGCAAGCAGGGGCGACTTTGCAAATTCGCTGGGAACGACAAGGTCATAACGCTCGTGGAAAAGCGGGACAAAATCGAGGTCGAGCGCCTGCGCCGCGGCTGGAATTCCCAGCCCGCAGTCGGCACGTCCAGAAGCAATCGCCGCCGCCACACCCAAATGGGTATATTCTTCCTGATTGTAGCCGCGAATGGCGGGCGTGACTATCCCCATTAAGTTCAGATGATAGTCCAGCAGGACGCGCGTCCCCGCGCCGCGCTGTCGGTTCACAAACCCGACCTCGGGCCGAGTGAGGTCTCCCAGACCTTTGATTCCCTTCGGGTTGCCGCGCTGCACCATCAGTCCCTGCTCGCGGTGGACGAGGGTCATCAATCGGACGGGGACATCGGGCAGGTATTGACGAAGTGCGGCGAGATTGTATTCGCCCGTTTCGGGGTCGAGCAGATGCGAACCCGCCAGGTGTGCCTCGCCGCGTTTCAGCGCGATCAGTCCGCCTTGCGAACCGACGTTGGAGGAGACGAATCGGCGGTCGTGTTCCGCCAGGAATTGCGCCAGCAGGTCAAGGATGACATCGTGCGAGCCGATGCAGAAGATGGTCTTATCCAGGTCGGATTGGCCGCGCACGAGTCGCACGCGCACCTTCTGTCCCGCCTCCGCGCCTTGCGTGCCGCGCGGCAAAACGAGCAACCCGTCGGCGCGGACGAGCGAGGTGATGACGCCCGCCCCGCGCGCCAGCGGCGCGGCGAGCAGTTTTTCGCCCACCCTTCCAACCGCCACACGGATGAAATCGTCATCGCCCGCGGGAGAGGTGATCTTGCGTGTGAGCGCGGCGTCCACTTCAGGCAATTCCAGCGGAGGCCTGCCGAGCCATTTGGCAAGGATCGGTTCGACAAAGATGTCCACCGTCAGCGCGGCGGAGACGGGGTAGCCAGGGACGCCGAGGATGGGGACAACGGACGGTAGACGGTGGACAGTGGACGGTTGGTCGGTCAACGGTCTACGGTTCACGGTCCCAAGAATCACAGGGTGACCTGGACGCACCGCGACGCCGTGGACGAGGAGTGTGCCGAGTTTCTCCACCACTTTGGAAGAAAAATCTTCCGCGCCTGCGGAGGAGCCTGCATTGAGGAGAATGAGATCGTGGTCGCGGGAGGCTTCCTCCACGCGTTGGCAGATGGAATCGAAATCGTCGCGGGTGATGGGGAAACGCGTCGGGAGGCCGCCCATGGCTTTGATCTGCGCGGCTAGGACAAGCGAGTTGTATTCGAGAATGTCGCCGCGTTTGAGTTCGCTCCCGATCGTGACGAGTTCCGTCCCCGTCGGGAGGATGGCGACCCTCGGACGGCGAGCCACTTTCAGGTCCGCGTGACCCGAAGCGGCGACCGCGCCCAGGTCCGCGGGGCGGAGCGTGTGTCCCGCGGGCAGGACGAGTTGAGTCGCCACGATGTCCTCCCCCAGCGGGCGGACATGAGTCCACGGCGCAACCGCGGCGCGGATCCGAATGGACGATGGACCGCGGACGGTGGACGATAGATTGCCGTCCGCATCAAGGGCTTCGGTGTTTTCGATGGGGATGACCGCGTTCGCCCAATCGGGGAGCGGGTCGCCTGTGTCCACATATTGAGATTGGTTATTGGAGATTGGTAATTGAATGGGAGTTGTGGGGCCAGCGCCTTCGGTATCTTCGGCACGGACAGCAAACCCGTCCATGGCAGAGGCGTGATAATTCGGCGAGGAGACTTTGGCCCAAACGGGTTCCGCCGTGACGCGGCCGAGGGCGTGCTCGTCGAGCGGGATGGTTTCCGCGCCAAGCCTGCGCCAGAGTCCCGCCTCTTCGAGCGCCTGCCTGAGTCGCTCCTGTGCGGTGACGAGGGGAATATCGTGGAGGTAGACGGACATCGGGAAAAATATACCACATGCGCAATGAGGATTGGAAGTGGATTTTTGCCATGAAAGCAGACGAAAAAAGTACCTCCTGCTTCATCACAGGAGGTACTTTTTTCGTCTGGCGGAATCGGCCTTACAGGACTTCCACTGGGGCGCAGACTCCTTGCAGAACCCGATTCGCCAGTTGCTCGTCGGCGGCGACCAAATCGCTCAGGGAAACAACGCCAACGGGGTGGTTGTCGAGGCGACTCAAGATCAACAGCCTGCGAACCTGGTGAAGTTCCATCAGCCGGGCGGCATCTTCCACATTCTGGTCATCGAAACAACTGATGGTCGGACTGGTAATGTAGTCGCGTCCCAGTTTCGCGTCGGCGCTCATGCCGTTGGCGAGGGCACGCACCGCGATATCGCGGTCGGTGACCACACCGAGCAGTTGGTCGCCTTCATAGACCGGGAGAAAACCGACATCCCGATCGCGCATTTTCTGGGCGGTTTTTTGGAGGGAGTCATTCGGGTGAACGACATCCACTTCGCGCGTCATGATCATGTTGATTTTCATGCGGGGCTCCTTTCTTTTTCGATACGGTCTTCCAGACCGTACACTCCATTTTGGCTGGCGCAGTGGGCGCAACAGAAGTAAACGCCGTCCGCTTCCACGCCATGTCCAATGATGCGGCATCCACAGTGGGCACATACGGGAGCAAGCGCCTGAATGGCGCACTCGAAACTGTCGAACACGTGCGTTTCGCCGTTGATGCGCACTTCAAAGGTTTTGTCGTACTCGTTGCCGCAAACTTCGCACTTCATGCTTTCACGGTTCTCGAACAGGTTCGCGATCATCTCTTTGGCTGCAAGCATTGGGACCTCCAGATTTTGAAACGCGTTACTCTGACTCGGTGGATGGATGCAAGGGACGCGCGTTTTCGAGCGAAGCCTTCTTCACGTGCAGGCGGACCTCATCCTCGTCAATGGACTTCACCAGGTCGGCAGGGATGAGCGCCTCTTCCCTGGTGAACATTCCACCGCTGGAAACGAGCAGGTCGGTCATTCGATCGGTTTCGGGTCCAGCGCGGACCTGTTCCACCTTTCCGACCTCCTGGCCTTCGGCGGTGACGACTCGGGCGCCTTCCTTCATGGCAACCGTCCCTCGCGGGATGTTCTGCACGGTTTCGGTAACAACAGGCTTGACGGGATCCGACACAACCGCCACGCTGCCTGCGCCACCCCCTGGCATAATAGTCGGTTGGACCGGGAGCGCTTCACTGCCTCTGGATTCGGAAACGAACTGCGTCTCCTCAAAAAGGGGCAGTCTTTCTGCATCACCGGCGTCGGGACTCAATAGCACCTGGTCCTTGACGGTTTCGGCCACCATGCCGATGGGGACAAGCTTGTTCTCTTTCTTGAAAAGAGACCCCTTTCGGACTACCACGTGAGTGACCTCTCTGGTCTTCGTGTCCACCACTACCCGGTTGAGCGTACCAATTTCACGGGCGTTGGCGTCCAGCACGTGGGCATTTCGTTGAAACCGCATCTGGCTTTTCATGACATACTCCTTTCGCTGTCATCGCGATCTGACCGATCAAGAGGAACATCTCACGCCTGTGCATCCGAACACTGACGTTGAAGCGTGTGTCCTCTGTGGGTCGAGGATCGCCATGAGCAAGTTGGTCTTAGGCTTGATGCTTGTTTCGTTTTGGGCCCACCTTGTAAAATAAGTCTAAGGACATAGTCTATATACGAGATTAAAGGCTGGTAAGGTCTGATTTAGAAAACTATCATGGGATATTTATTTACGCTGCTTTTTTGCCTGTTTGAGCGGGTTTGGCAGCGTTCAGCGAGGCGTCTTGTTCCCGCGCAACATCGGAGAAAATATTCCATGGGCAGGAATTGGATGTAAAATACACGCAATAACAACACGCGAGGGCATGATGAAGGTTTTTCTCAGTTCCACCTACAACGACCTGATCGAACACCGCAAAGCCGCGCACGATGCCTTGGAGCAACTTGGCTTGCACGTCATCTGGATGGAAGCCTTTGGCGCGCGCCCCGTGGAATCGACCAAAGCGTGCTTGGACGAAGTTGCCGAATGCGATTTATTCGTCGGCATTTATGCACATCGCTACGGATACGTTCCCAAGGGTAAAAAGGCTTCGATCACCGAGCAGGAATTCAATCACGCCGAAAAACTCGACAAGCCCATTTTTGGCTTTATCGTTGACGAAGACCATGCCTGGCATCCAAAGCACATCGAGCACGACAAGAAGACCAATCTCGACGCATTTTTAGGCAAGGTCAAGAAACGTCCGATTGAGTTCTTCACAACGCCTGATAATTTGGCTCAAAAAATCGCCTCGTCAATCGGACGCAGGCTTGCCGAAATCCAAGCGGAAATAGAAGAGGCGCGACAACGCGAGATCATGGTCAGCGTGGGCGGCAACTTTAGCGGCAATCTCATCGTTGGTAATCAGAATGCCATCGGCGCTCAATCTCCAATCTCTAATCTCCAATCTCCCAAACCCACAGGCAACACCCTCCCACCCGAAGGCTTCTTCGTTGGCCGCGAAAAAGAACTCGACATCATCAAATCCGCCCTCTCCCCCGACTCCCGCACCTGGGGCGCGCTCATTGACGGACCTGGCGGCATCGGCAAGACCGCGCTCGCCATCAAAGCCGCGCACGACGCGCCCGCCGAATTATTCGAGCGCAAGATCTTCATCACCGCCAAAGTGCGCGAACTGACCGCCGAAGGCGAAGCCAAACTGACCGACTTCACCCGCCCGACTTACCTCGCCATGCTGGATGAACTGGGCAAGGAATTAGGCGCAGACGGTCTCGAAAAACTCGCGCCCGATGAGCGTCCCAACGAACTGCGCCTCGCACTGGCGGGCAAGAAGGCACTGATCATCTTCGACAATTTGGAGACCCTGCCCGAAGACGAGCGCACGCGCTTATTCCAATTTCTTTCGCGCCTGCCCGAAGGGAACAAAGCCATCGTCACCTCCCGTCGCCGCACCGATGTGGACGCGCGCATCGTGCGTCTCGACCGCCTCGCCCGCGACGAAGCCCTGCAACTCATCGCCGAACTCGCCGCCAAAACTCCGCGCCTCGCCCGCGCCTCCCAAAAAGAGCGCGAAGACCTATACGAGATCACACAGGGCAACCCGCTCTTCATCCGCTGGATCGCGGGACAGTTGGGGCGCGAAGGCTCGCAGTGCCGCACCATCACCGAAGCCTGCACCTTCATTGACAAAGCCCCCAAAGGCAACGACCCGCTCGAATACATCTTCGGCGACCTGCTGGAGACCTTCACCGCCGACGAGACGAAAGTCCTCGCCGCGCTGACGTATTTCAGCCTGCCCGCCAAACTCAAGTGGATTGCGGAGATGACCAACCTGCCCGAACGCGCCGCCGAGACCGCGCTGGAAGACCTAACCGACCGCTCCATCCTGACCTCTGACCTATCCGCCCAAACCTACTTTTTGCCCCCGCTGACAGCGAAATTCATCCGCACGCGCCGTCCCGAAGCCGTGACCCAGACAGGCGACGCCCTCACCAACCGCGCCTACGCCCTCGCCCTGCAATATGGCGGACAAACTAAATACGATGGTTTCCCAACACTGGACACCGAATGGGGCTTCATCTCCGCCGCCTTGCCGCGACTAGCAACGGGCGAAAGTAATCGTTTACATGCTGTGTCCCGCGAACTTTTCCAATTTTTCAACTTTACTGGCAGATGGGATGATGGGATATGGCTCTACGAGCAAGCAGAATCATGCACACGCGCCGCTGACGACAAAGAGAGCGCGGGTTGGAACGCATATCGGGCAGGATATGCTTACCAACTCCGCAACCAACCTACCGAAGTGCTGGCGTGTGCCGCCCGCGCCGCCGAACACTGGCAGGATAGCATACCGTTCAACAAAGCGACCGCCATCCTCCTGGGCGGACGCGGTCACAAACTGAACAAAGATTACCCCGCTGCCATCACCGCCTACCGCGAAGCGTTGGATATCTACCGCTCCATCTCCCCCGAAAACGATGTTGTCGCCACTACGTTGAACGATCTGGCAAGCGCGGAAAAAGACAACAAAGACTACCCCGCCGCCGAGCGCGACTACCGCGAAGCCCTGCGCATTGCGAAAATAATCAAAAACGATGAACTCGTTGCAGGTCTCACAGGCAACCTGGCGGGGCTTGCCCTCAACCGCGAGCAGTGGGCAGAAGCCGAGTCCCTCGCCCGCGAAGCCCTCCCGCTGGCAGAAAAAATCGGGCGGCTGGAGTTGATTGCCAGCGATTGTCACCGTCTCGCCGAAGCCCTGCTCATGCAAAGCGGTGGGGCGGATTGGCAATCCGCCCTACAGGAAGCCTTATCCCTCTCCCGCCGCGCCGTCGAGATTTACGCGCGCCTGCGTCATCCCGATTTGCAGTCCGCGCAGGAAACGCTGGGGGAGATCGAGAAGAAGATCCAAGAGAACAGAGAGTAGAGAGCAGTCCCCGTTGGTCGAGTAGGCCGAGGTACTCCGAGGCCGTACCGAGACCAACGAGAACAACCAAACAATTGTTTCCTTGATACATGGTGGTCTCGGTACGCTCGCAACGAGCGCTCGCTACTCGACCACCGAATATGAAATTGTTGTAAAATTGCCTCGTCATTGGAGACCGAATGGCAACGCACAGGGGCACACGCCAGGCTCGCTACCCAAGATTAATCCCAAAGAAGACTTCGGAGTTCTTAAAGAACTCCGAAGTCTACACACCAGGAGCAAACAATGACCATGCAATACCCGCCCGAACCCTTCCGCATCAAAGTGACCGAACCGATCCGTCTCATTTCGCGCGAGGCGAGAGAAGCCGCGCTCAAAGAAGCGGGCTACAACATCTTCGCCGTCAAGGCCGAGGACATTTTCATTGACCTGCTGACCGACTCTGGCACAGGCGCGATGAGCCACGACCAATGGGCCGCCATCATGCACGGTGACGAGTCCTACGCGGGCGCGCGCTCGTATTTGCGGCTCAAGTCCGCGGTGGAAGATATCTTCGGCTTCAAGTTTTTCGTCCCCGCGCATCAGGGACGCGCGGCCGAGAACATCCTCAGCGCGGTACTCGTCAGGCCCGGGATGTACGTCCCGAGCAACATGCACTTCGACACCACCGACGCCAACATCCGTGCCCGCGGCGGGCGTCCGACCAACCTGGTCATTGACGAGGCCTTCGACCCCGCGAATCCGCATCCGTTCAAAGGCAATATGGACATTGCCAAACTGAACGATTTCATCGAAAAGACGGGCAAGGACAAGATCCCCTTCGGCATGATCACCGTCACCAACAACGCGGGCGGCGGGCAACCCATCTCGATGGCAAATCTCAAAGCGGTGGCCGAGACCTATCACTCCTACGGCATCCCCTTCTTCATCGACGCGGCGCGCTACGCCGAGAACGCCTGCTTCATCAAACAGCGCGAGCAGGGCTACGAAAATAAATCGCCCATCGAGATCGCCCGCGAAATGTTCGCCCTCGCTGACGGCATGTGCATGTCCGCCAAAAAGGACGCCATCGTCAACATCGGCGGTCTGCTGTGCATGAACGACGAGTCCGTGTTCCAGAATGTAAAGAACGAACTGATCCTGCGCGAGGGATTCCCGACCTACGGCGGACTGGCGGGACGCGACCTCGACGCGATGGCGGTCGGACTCTACGAGGGGCTGGACGAGGCCTACTTGAACTATCGTCTCACCCAGACGGCCTACCTCGCCTCGCGCCTGAACGAGGGCGGGATCGCCACCATCCAACCCGCGGGTGGACACGCCGTCTACGTGGACGCGCGCGCCGTCCTGCCGCACATCCCGCAGGGCGAGTTCCCTGGTCAGGCGTTGACCGTCGAACTGTACCGCGAGGGCGCCGTCCGCGGCTGTGAGATCGGCTCGGTCATGTTCGCCCATCCCGATCCCGAAACGGGGCAGATGGTTTATCCCAAACTGGAACTACTGCGTCTCGCCATCCCACGGCGGACGTACACCCAGAGCCACATGGATTACGTGGCCGACGCGTTGATCGCCATCAAGTCCCGCGCCGCATCTATCCGCGGCTACAAGTTCACCTACGCCCCCGAATTGCTCCGCCACTTCACAGCGCGCTTCGAGCCGTTATAAATGGGTTGGGACGCGGATGAAACCAAAACATCCGCGTCCCATCAAAGTTTCTGCAAAAGGTTGGAAAAAATCTGGGGCGCGAGCGCGGGGCGACAAACGGGATCACGGCGCTTTATAGGCATTATTCGCCATGAAGGCTTCGATCTCCATGCGATTGAATATGTAATCCGCGGGTTTAGCTTCCATGCTGCTGCTTACGCCCCAATTCGCAATGGTATCACCATTGAACGTAACCCTGGCATCCCGCACGGCGGGATGGGCAAAGATCGTCATGAGGATCTGCATCCTGGCGGCAATCAGCGTTACATCGCCCACGCCGAAGATTTCCCCTTGCAGAAGCACGTCCACATGCCTGTCGGTGAATGTGATTGCGGCAATCTCCAGTCTGCTGCTGTTCCAAAGATTGCGCGGGTCGCCAATCACCGTGCTTAGGGCAAGCGTCAAGTCGGCGGCCGGGTCGGAACTCAACGCGTTGCCCAGTTTCGCTGGAGCGAGAATGTAAGTGGACGCAATCACCACGCTTCCCTGCGGAACGGGAGAATTTGCAGGGACGAAATAGTAGTAACCGATCAAGTTGGAAACCGGCGGTGGGGTGAAAGAAGGCGTGAGTGTGTGTTCGAATGGCGGAGGGGTGAACGTGCTGGTTCCAAGTTGCACCGGCAGGCAGGAGGCGGGCGGAGTCGCCGTCGGCCCGGCAAATGCCGCGCTGTTGTTGGCTTCGTTGGCCTCGGCAATCGCATTTTGCGGGTCAACCATGACGGTATACGCTCCGTTTGGCGCTTCTGCAACGAACGGCATGGTGATGCTCTGGCCGGCGTTAATCGTCCCAATTCCGACTTGCTGTCCCGTGTTGTTTTCCGCAAGGATGACATCCGGCGCGGGCGCGCCGCCCTGGTTTGCCACAGTCACGATCAGACCGTAGTAGGAAAGACAGACGCCAGTTCCATCCACCATGCTCACGTACGCGGAAGTGATTGTCAGGTCCGGGAGCGGTGATGTAGTTGGTACGTTATTCTGGGTGGGCGCTTGAATCACCGGCGAACAGGCTGAAAGAACCAGGAGCAACAGTGTGAGTGCAACAAAGCGAGTGTGTTTCATTTTCGTAATCTCCGTTTCTGATTTTGTGAAATGAGTCTGCCAGCGGGTCGCTTCTATTTACCGGCGGACGAAAAGACTCGGATTGGGTGAAGATAAATAATTCCAAAATTTCGAAAACAGGCGAACGAACGTTGTCAAGGAGACTCAAGAAGTGGATAAAGAATACTGCTGCCTGCCAAGCCGATTACCATGCAGAATATCCCATACATGATAAATAATTCACCCGCGGCGTTCCTAATCTCATATTTCTCCGAGGAAAACATCGCGCCGAGAATTGCAACGGGAACGCTGGAGACGACGGCAACTACGATGCTATATTGATACGATCCAACAACAATATCTGCCGAAAAAAATAGATTCAACATTATTACCGCCAAGACTCCCGGTGATATAAAAGCCATTGCATTCGCGCGCGTCTGCTTGACATCCTGTCCCAGGAATACGAAAACCCAAAGGATGCACACGCCAATCATCGTTCCAATCAAAGGACGGAACAATTCAATCGGTTTTGTTCTTTCAATTTCAGGTTCATCACTACTTGACAACGAACTTCGCATTTTTTCTCCTTGCACATGAGGCAACCAAATCTCCAGGCGCTACGCGGTTCGGAGATTAAACGATTTTCATTTCGCTCCCACAGCCATGGAGCTGGCAGGCAATTTGGGGGTCAGGCCGACGCGCCTACCTGGTTCCGTATTCCGTGCCCAGATTGTTGTTTCCCCACATGCCCCAGACGCCGGCCAGGTCGCCATTGGGTTGGACGGAATAGATCACCACCCCGCAGCCCTGTCCCCCGTACGCAGCGGCCAGCACGTTGCCGCTGGTGATCCCAATTCCATCGTAGGTATCCGAGCCGATGATCCACACCAGTTGCCAGACATCGCCCTGCTCGATGATGGAAAGTGAGCCGTCATACCCGCTTCCATCCGCATTTGTTCCCAGAATGGAATAATCACCTGCAAAAAAAGAGGATGAGGCGGCGAGGGGTGAAGCGATCTCCGAGCCCATGGCCTTGGTATCGAGTGTGACCCAGATGCCGGTCAGCGTCATGTCTGCGTCAGCCGCGTAGAGGACGGCGCCGCAGGAGGGGCCCCCATAACTGGCCGCCAACACATCGTTGATCAAGATGCCCGCGCCGGACGCGCCGTTGTCCCAGGAAAGGTCATAGACGATATCCGACACCTGGGCGGCGGAGTTGTTCACTTTCACGGTCAGGCTGCCGCTGTACGTATTGCCATTCATATCCGTGCCGTGGGTGGTATACGTCCCATCCAGGCTAGTATTAGATGGTGGGACTGGCTCCGGCGAAGAAGGTGGGACTGGCTCCGGCGAAGAAGTTGGAAAGATGGCGGCAGTTGGTTGGGGCGCTGACTCGGGTGTGGCAGGACCGATTCCGCAGGCAAGCATAGCCAGAATGAGGGCGACGGCCGCGCACAGGATGCGCCAGAAAAAAGATGTGGTTTTCATTGTTTACTCTCCTTGAAGTTGCAAAGGGTGGGTAACGAACTGTGTACGAACGAAGGGGTTGACATAAGTTCCCCGGGTGGCGTGAGTATCATACGCGGGAAATGGCTGTATAGCGCCGGTCTCGATGGATGTTACCCACACCAGGGGAATGCTTCCTGCAGGCAAGCTGGGTTGTTGGATGTTCCAGGATGGCACGTCGGCAATGGATAGCATGGATGGAAGATTGCTTAAAGTCTGTGGCTTTTGCACGAAAGCCAACCGCTGACTATCTGGACTCCAGACTGGGTTCGTGGCCAGCCCCAACCGTTGACCGATGCCGCCGCCCTGATGCATGATCCACAAATCGTTGGAGGTTGTCTCGTCGCGCGTCTGGAACGCGATCCACTGTCCGCTGGGACTCCAGACCGGGTTCGGGAGCCAGCCCAAGGTCCCACACGGACTCGAATAAGAATGTAACGTCTTTGATTTCATTTTGACCAGGTCAAATATCACCAGGCTAAAATCCCGAGCCATAGGCAGAAAAGGCGCGGCGTGGGGTTGCGTCACCCACCATGTAAATTGGCTTCCATCAGCTGAGAATGAGGGACTTGAATAAACATTATCCAAACTTCCCAGGTAGCCAAACTGGACAGGGTCAAAAGTGAGCAACCCTGTTCCAATCTCATACAACCGCGGCGATCCTAGCTCGTCAAAAGCGATCGTTTTTCCATCCGGGCTTAAGGCAGGCATGGTGTAAGACGGTATATCAGACAGGACCGTATAACCCGTTCCATCTGTGTTCATCATCGTAAGGTATCCTGCGACGTTCGGCGCGTCGGCAATCCTTCGCTGTGTTTCCTCACCGACCCCTATGGAAGTAAATACGATCTTCGACGAATTAGACGGCCACCAGTGTGGAAAGCGCTCGATCGTTTCGGGTGTGTTGGTGAGATTGAAGCCCGGATTAACCATAGGCTCCGCCAGCAACAGGTCGCCGCCCGATTCGAGAACGGCAAAGCTGCCGTCTGGGGAAAATACAGCATTCGCACCCTGCACCAAAGGCATGAAGCCCCCCGGAACAATTCTGGTTAAGTAGTTTTCCGTCAAATCGGCAAAGATCAATCCGTTAAGTGAAAGGTCGGATGGAGGCGGAATTGGCATGGCATTCGCTGGCGGGGTCGGCGCGCATGGAATGGAAGGGGTTGGGGTAGGCGCAATGTAGGAAAAGCTGTTGTTCGCTTCATCGCTTTCCAGAATGGAGTTGTCAGGGTCGGCAACAACGGTGTACATTCCACCCGCCGCAACGGGGAAATGCACAACAAATTTTTCATTTGCGCCTAAAACCTGCACTTGTGTTGAGACACCAGTAGCCGTCTCGGCCAGGGTCACGTTATCCGCCGGGGCATCGCCGCGGTTGATAATCGTTGCCATGATGACGTAGCCATCGAGACAATTATTATTCTCATCCACATCGCTCACATGGACACCTAAAATGGCAAGATCGGGCAGGGATGAAACAGGCGTCGGGCCCGTCGTCGGGATTGATCCACAGGCAAAAAGGAAGGGGATCAACAGCATACAGCAAAGGTTTTTGAAGTTCAATTTTTTTCTCCGTACACAGAACGTTTAATTGACCATCTTGTGCCGCACGGCAAAATCAATCCTGGCTTTGCGAAGCAACCTGCTGCCGAGATCCTGCCAAAGGCCGCAGAAAGTACACGATTTCTCCACATGCAAAGTTCCCGTCCGATTTTGAAGACTCGGCGCTCTCGCTTCTCAAATATATCCATCCTTCGGATTGCATCTGGGCAATCTTCTTCATCCGCTCTGCACGGCGTACAAGATAGGAGGAAGAATCAGCAGGAAGAAACAACTCGATGATTTCATGATTCGGCCAGCGGGCAAGGATTCTCCTGGCGAGGATTTTCATGAATACGCGGTCTGCCAACCCTGCCAGTATTTCAACGATGACTGTGGCTGGTTCCAGCATGGTTTTTCCTGTTGAGAACTTCAATCAGCGGTTTCCAATTTACGGCGCAAGCCAAATCCAACCAGCAACATGACCAGACCTGCAACAAGCAACGGCACAGGACAAAGAGCCATGACGTCCAAAAATCCCTGCCAATTCCCGGGATCACTCGCCTGGGCGATGGTGAACAGAAAAGCAAGGCCGCAGGCAAGGAGCATTGCCAGGCTTCCTCCCGCCAACAGCCCTGTGCCCAGGCAGGAATTGTTCCTGGGCGCGGTTTCCCTTTCTATTGACGGGAAATAATGAGGCTGGCCGGCAGGCATTCCGGGAAATGAACCGGCAGCCGAAAGGATGTCCGGCTGATATTTCCTCTGCGGCAGCCCTGGCATTCAACGAACTCGCCCATCGTTCCCAATGGAAACAAGGGGATGAAGAACAGGGTATAGTAACGCACAATTTTCATGCGCTTGAAGGCTCTCTGCTCCCCGCAGGAAGGGCATTGGAAGATGCCGGTATTTTGCTCGATTTCCTTGTTTCGATGGACGTAAACGATCATCTGATCTCCGCATAAAGAACAATGCTATTCCAATCTCAATCGTTTTATTTTCCAGATGGTGCGAGCCAGCCCCAGCCAGCAGAAAATACCAAGAGTGAGAAGGATAAGGGCTACCGCAGGCTGGCTGCTCCACCTCCAATGAATCCCATCAGGGACAAAATCGAAGACAATGGCAGACAGGCTGAAAAAGACAGCCAATCCCAGGTACAAGGATCGCAACGCGAGCGATTTTTTCAGAGTTTTCATTTCGACATCCTATATCTAAACAATCACTCAAGAAACGGGATCGATGTTCTGCGTCACCATATTGACCACTTGGGAAAGTCCTTCGAGGAAATATGGGAGCACGATCACCCGTCCATCGCGGCATATCAGGTTGTAGTTGCGAAAACCGCCTTGCTTGAGTTGGTACACCTGCACCGACTGAATCTCGGTCCAGGCCGCGCTCTGGATACCTCCCTGTTGATTCTGGACGGCAATGCCATTCTCAAAAAGGGCCGCCGCAACCTTGCGATTCTTTATCCAATCGCGCAGGAGCCAGAATATGATGAAGCCGCCCAACAGGAAGAAAAACGCCGCGGTGACCAGCACGGTTCCATATCCGCCCGACCCCAAGCCGTTGCGCGCATCTTCCATCATCCCGAAAAGGCTTACGCCCAGGCAACTGAAAATGCCCACGATGATCACCCCGCCGAGGACGAAACGATTGTTCCGAAATTTGGAACTAAAGCCATAGATGGCCTGGAGTTTTCCCAGGCGGGAAACGGATTGGAAGGAAGAGATCATGAAAGTATTCTCCTTGGGGAAAAAGTATATTGTTGATACGAATCCGCGCCCGCCAAGCGCGGCCATTGACAGTCCGGCAGGTTCTACAACCTTTCGCCCGAACCGGGAACGGAATGGATCATCCGATTCAATCGGTCGCGTAGCGCCGCCTGCATGTCAGGATGGAGACTCACCGCTTCACGCATGGATTGGAGTCGGTTGGTGGCGCGAATCGCCTCGATTGGCGCATCTACCCGCGGTGTATTTCCTCTAAGCCAATCGCTCAAATAAAAATCGTAGATATCTGCCACCAGAACCAATTTCTCCCCTACAGGAAAATCCATCCGCCTTTCCGAAACGATTTGCGAATCAAAGAGAAGCAATCCCTGATAGACAGCGGACCGAACATCAGCCTCGCTTAGGTCCATGAAGGAAGCAATGTCGCAGACGTTCAACCCGGCGAAGTACCGCAGGTAAAGCGTCTCGCGTGGATAAAAGGGGACGGAGCGAAGAACGCGCAGCATCTGGCGGTTCTCCCCGGGATTGGCTCCCAGTTTCTGCGCTTTGAACGTCGCAGTGGATTGAGTGTTATCTTTCGACTTCCGCTCGTACTCCCGTTGACGGTGCTCGTTTAGCACATCCCATGCAATCCCGAAGAGCCAGGAAACAAACCCTTCCCCGTGAAAGGTCCTGGATTTCTGTAACACCACCCAGAAAGCCTGTGCGGTCATCTCCCTGGCGCGTTCGAGATCGCCGTTGGCGCGAACGGCGTAATAGCGAAACACCGACTGGCAATGCCGTTCGAATAACTCCCAAAACGCGGCGGGAGTATTTTCGACCTGCACCATCAACTCATCGTCGGTCACGCGGAGGGATGTTAGAACAGAATTGGTTGGGTACATCGTGCAATCCGTTGAGAAAAATTTTCGAAAATCTGGAAGGCTTTAATTTCCCCTGCATTAAAATCGAACCGCGCCTCCAGCGGGTATAATAAACTTATACAAACGCCCATACAATTGGATGGTACTTTAGGAACTTCCCATTTGCCATGAAAGAAGACATTTCCGTCGGTTATTGGATCAAACGGCGGCGCAAATCCCTGGATTTGACCCAGGCCGACCTGGCAAATCGGGTGGGGTGCGCCCTCATCACCATCGCCAAAATCGAGGCGGACGAGCGCCGTCCCTCGCGGGAGATGGCTCACCTGCTGGCGCAACATCTCGAGGTTGCCACAACACAGGCGGATCTGTTTGTGCAAATCTTGCGCGGGGAGAAAAGTTCCAGGAATCTCGAAAAATTAGATGGGACTGCAAGCCGGCCGCGGGAACCGGATATTCCCACCCTGCAGAGCGAGGAAATGCGCGTCCCCGCGCTGATCGCCCGCATCTCGCGCGGCCGGTTGGTGGGTCGCCGCGCCGAAATGGCCTCCGCGCTCCATGAATGGGAAACCGCCCAGGGCGGGGAAAGCCGCGTGCTCGTCTTCCACGGAGAACCGGGCATCGGCAAGTCCCGCCTGGCAGGCGAACTCAGCCTGCACGTCAAATCGCAAAACGCGCTGACGCTTCCAGGTGAATGTTACAATGCCGGAGAACGTTCCTACGCGCCATTTGCGCGCATCCTGCAAAACGTGTGCGACTTCCCGGAAGACCTGCCCCGCGTCGCTCTCGCGGACCTGAAAGCGGTCGCGCCGCAACTGGAGGCGCGCTTCCCCGACGTTCCCCCCAACCCCAAATTGGAGTCGCTCGCCGAACAGACGCGCCTGTTCGAAAGCATCTACCTGCTCTTCAGCCGACTGGCGGAACAAGCCCCGCTCCTGCTCCTGGTGGAGGACGTCCACTGGGCGGATTACGGCACGTTGGAATTGATCCGCTCGCTTGCCCACCGATTCCACCAAACAGGGGAACGCGTGCTATTGACCCTGACCGCCCGCGAGGAACTGCCGCCCGAATCGAGCCTGCCCAGCCTGTTCGATGAACTCCTGCGCGCCCGCCTCTCCACCTCCATCCGCCTCGACCGCTTCGACCTGGAGGAGACGCGCGCCCTGCTGGCCTCCATCTTCGACCAGGAAATCACCGATGAGTTCATCGCCCTGATCCACCGCGAGACACAGGGCAATCCGTTCTTCATCGAGGAAGTCTGCAAGGACTTGATCGAAAACGGCGACATCTATTGGCTGGACGATCATTGGGAACGCAAGGAACTGGACAAGATCCACGTCCCACCCAGCGTGCAGACCGCCATCCAGGCGCGCCTCAACAAACTCCCCAAGGCGACGCAGGACATCCTGTTGATGGCCGCCATCCTCGGGCGGCGCTTCGACTTCGACATCTTGCAGGCCGCGCTCGATTTGCAGGAGGAAAGCCTGATCGAGGCACTCGAAGCGGCCAGGCGCGCCCAGATCATCACGGACGTGGAAGGGTCGAGCCGTATCGCCTTCGAGTTTTCCCATAACCTTGTTTCCACCGTCCTGCTCGAAACTGTGAGCGCTGCGCGCCGACGCACGTTGCACAAAAAAGCCTTCGAGGTCACTGAAAAAATCCAGCCGACTGAGTTCAGCCTGTTGGCCAGTCACTGCCGCGCCGCAGGCGACGTCCCGCGCGCGCTGGCCTATTTCCGCAAGGCGGCGGAACGCGCCATGCAAGTCTATGCCCACGAGAACGCCGTGCGCTATTACAGCGAGGCGCTGTCGCTTGTGGAAGATGATCCCGCCGAGACCTGCCGACTGCTCCTCTCCCGCCTCAAGGTCTACGACCTGCGCGGACAGCGCGCCCTGCAAGCCGCAGACCTGG
Organism: Chloroflexota bacterium; assembly: GCA_049324715.1. Taxonomy (GTDB): domain Bacteria; phylum Chloroflexota; class Anaerolineae; order Anaerolineales; family Villigracilaceae; genus Denitrolinea. The sequence continues at coordinate 52,145 of JBMOMR010000008.1, forward strand.
AGTCCGCGCGTCTCAAGGCGGAGGCCGCCCGCGAGGTCGGCTTGCGCGCCGAGGTGGAAATGGCCCTGGCCGAATTCGCGCTCCAGTCCAGCGAGCAAGCCAGCGTCATCGAGCACGCCCAACAGGCCATCGAACTGGGAGGACAAGCCAACCTGCCCGCCGTCCAGGCGCAAGCCTACATGCTGTGGGGACGCGCCCTTTCTGAAACGGGCGAGTTGCAAGAAGCCCGCCAGCGACTAACCCAGGCGGGCGACATCAGCCGACAGTCAGGTTTTCCGCTGATTGAGGCGCGCAGTCTCATCAACCTCGGCAATGTGGATTATCGCCTTGGCGATTGCGGCGCCGCCCGAGACAAATATATCTCCGCCCTCCAGCCCGTGCGGGCGCTGGGCGAACGCCGCATCGAGTGCATGACCCTCAACAACCTGGGCAACGTCGCCTGGCTGCAGGGCGATCTCGAAGGGTCGGTTGAATATTACAGCCAGTCCCTATCCATCTCGACCGAAATCGGCGACAAACTGAACCAGGGACGCACCTTGAGCAACCTCGGCTCCATTTACACCGAACAATTCCGCTACGCCGAAGCCCTGTGCAATCTCGAACAGGCGCTGGATCTCCTGCGCGCCCTCGGCCAGCGCGGCGACGAAGTTGTGGCGCTCAGTCACCTCGGCGAAATCATGGAGGCCTTGGGGCGTTACGAGGAGGCCCGCCAGCACAAGGAACATGCGTTGGAAATCGCCCGCGAGATCGAAGATATACAAATCCAGGCGGAAATCCTGTACGGCATGAGTCGCATTTACCTGCATGACCGCAAATACGAACTGGCCGAACAAGCCGCGCGGGACGCGCTGGCATTGGCGCAAGACCCCGAACTGCGGGCGGAAGCGTCCGAGGCCTGGGGCGCGCTCGGGCGCGCCTGCTTCATGCAACAGAAATGGGACGAAGCCACACAAGCCTTTGCCGCCGCCCTCGATCTGTTCCAGCAAATGGGGCTGGACGCCAAATCCGCCGAGGTTTCCGCAGAACTGGCGCGCCTCGCCGAACAGGCGGGGAACCACGCCCAGGCGCTGGAATACCTGTCGCCCGTCCTGCCCAACCGCGAGGCCGAAACGCTCGCCAAAATCACCGACCCCACCCTCTGTCTGTGCGCCTGCCTCGTTCTGGGACAAGAGGACGCCCGCGCCGCGTCCATCCTTTTGGAAAACGGCCATGCAACTGTTCAAAGATCGCTGGAAAAAATCAAAACCGCCAGCGCCCGCGAACACTATCTGAAACACATCCCAAATCACGTCCGTCTGGCGGAACTCTGGCGGGAGCAATATCCGCGGCTGTGAGATCGGCTCGGTCATGTTCGCGCATCCCGATCCCGAAACGGGGCAGATGGTCTATCCCAAACTGGAACTGCTGCGTCTCGCCATCCCGCGGCGGACATACACCCAGAGCCATATGAACTACGTGGCCGATGCGTTGATCGCCATCAAGTCCCGCGCCGCATCTATCCGCGGCTACAAGTTCACCTACGCCCCCGAATTGCTCCGTCACTTCACGGCGCGCTTCGAGCCGCTGTAAGTTAAGCCGCTTCATCGCCCATTCTCCACCCTCAAACAAAGAGACGGCCGCTTTCGAAGCGACCGTCTCTTTACATTTACGGGGTCTGTATCACCCGTCAGAGGGGATCAACTCCCGCTTACGGAGACATGTCCACGGTCCCGCCGGGAACTTCCTCGCCCGGGGCCGTCACTTCAAAGGCATTCGCGGCAGGATTCACCGAGGTAGCCAGGGGAACCAGATTGGCCCAGTCCACCAGCAGGGTGCCGGCGGTCCCATCGCGGTAATAGCCGAGGCCAACATACCCGCTCGTGAGAGTGGTATCCGTGCCCTGCCAGACCTTGACGCCATTGATGTAGAACTTCAAGGTCGCGTTGCTGGCAACCACCTTCAGCGTGTTCCAGGCTTCCTTTTTCACCGCCGTACTGGCTGTCCAGTTCTTGAGGGCAATACTACTGCCCGTCGATGTGATCTCGAACACGGAGAAGTATCCATCGTTGGAATACTGGAATAGGTACGAAGGTCTCCAGGCGCCCGTCGAAGTCAAAACGGTCCGACCGCGGATGATCATGCGGACCGCACAGCCCGTACAAGGCCCATATCGTCTCACCTTGGCGGTGTAGTTCAGGTTGGTGTAACTGCCGGTATGCTTGGCAGAGGTGGTCATGTTGGCAATGCCGGTGCTCTTGTAGAACAACCCGTTGAAGATGCTCCACGTGCCGTTCACAGGCGACCAGCCAGTGGTGGTGCCGTTGAAATCGGAGTCAAAGCCAGCCGCGGGAGCCGTGTAGCGCACCCACGAAGTGCCCTCACCCACGCGCGACTTGGTGCCCGTGGTATCCCATTTGATGTGCATGTAGCCGCCATCGCCCCAGCCTGGGCCCCAACTGTTGCGCAGGATCCAGGTTTCGGTGGCATCATCCCAACCGACCAGAACGATCTGATGGTTGGTGCCGCCGCCACACGCATTTGAACTGGGATTGTACACCCCACCTGAGTAAGTATTCCAGCCATTATCCGCACACACGCCCGCGGTGATCGGGCCATAGGTGTAGATGGCGTTCTTGATGGCATCCACCGTCGGCATGGTGAATTCACTCGGGACAATGAATGCCCAACTCGAAGCCTTGTAGGGATGGGCATAAGCTACGGTGCAGGTCCCGTTGGCCATCAGATAGGGCTTGGCCGATTCGAGCACTGCTCCCGCCGCGGTCTGGTTATAGCCCAATACGTTGTAGTGGTACTTGGTGGCCGTCAAACCGCCGCCGCAATCCCAGCCATCCTTGTTGCAGTCGATCAGGAATTGCTCCGAAAGGTCGGTCATCGGTCCACCGGCCTTTGCAATAGCCGATTCCATCACGCCAACGGTTCCGAACGCCCAACAACTTCCGCAAGTGCCCTGATCGCGCACGGGGGTGACGATTCCCGACGTACGCCAGTCCCAGGAGGCGGGCAGGGCGGTCTTGAGTTCGCCCAACTCAGCAGTGTAGGCATCGGGATCCTCCGCGGGGATTTCCTTCACTTCGACGACCTTCGGGGTGGGATCGCTCAACTCGAACGCGTCCGCCGCTTCGGTCATCCAGACGGTGAGGCGGGCACGCGGTTCGGAGGCCGCTTCAAAGGGACGGTGATAGACCAGGCGGATGGATGTGTCTCCGCTCCCCATCGCCGCCATGCGGATGGTTTGAATGGCGGGCGCGCCCATGCCGCGATAGCGCATGGTGAATGTGGCCTCGCCATCCTGCTGGTACGCGCCGCCAGACACCACTTCCCACATGTAGCCGGTGGTGTTGCGCGCCTCCAGGTTGAGAGCGATCGGTTTTCCGTTCGAGGGCAGGTTGATCGTCAGTTCGACGGGGCCGCCCAACAGGTCGATCCACGAGGCGGTATTGTCGAACAGCGCCGCGCTCATCTGGGCCGCGTCCTTCTGACCTTTGAGCGAGAACCACTCACCGTCCACCCGCGCGCTGACGCCCAATTTCAGCAGCGGATCGGTCATCACGCTCCGATCCTGTGTGGCCTGATGCACCGCATCGGGCGACAGTTTGACCACCGCTTCCCACCGGACCTGTGAGGCGGCCTGCGCTGATGCGAAGACGGTCTGGCTGCCGAACATGGATGCGGCCAGCATCACAAGCAACAGGGCAGTCACGAACAGGTTGATCTTTTTGTTCATCGTTTCTCCTCTTCAATATGATTTTTCGAGATTGATCTTTACCGGCGTAAGCAGCTATCGAGCAGGGCTTGCAGGCCGGATAGTTCGAACAATGTACCGACGGTGTTTCCGCTGGCATCCACGCACACCGCGTATTCCTGGGTGGATGAGCCGTCAGTTTCGACCACATTTTGGATCTGGTAGCCATTCAATGCGCACCAGGAAAATTCCTGCCCGCAGGTCCCGCGCAGGAATTGCCACGCGTCACAGACAGTGCCATCGGGCATGATGCAGGTACTGGCCTGCCCCGCGGCTGTCTCCTGCGTGCCGCTCTGATAGCCGAGCATGGCACAATAGGTGGCGGCCGGGTTGGCAATGGTTACATTCTCGCAGGAAACGGATGCGGATGGGACTGCGTCTTCGATGGAACGAGTGGGAAGCGGCTCGCTGTTGGAATCGGGAACCGCCGTGGACTGACCCGCCGCGGTCGTTCCGCCTGCCGCGGAACAGGAAACGAGCAAAGCCCCTCCCAGGAGCAGAACGCCCAAAATATACAAGCGGTCAAGGTTTCCGCTTTTCATGTCACCTCCGCCACCAGTGAGAAAGAACACAATCTAATATTATTATAGGCTCAATCTGCCAAAATTCAAGTCTGGGGACGATCAAAACTGTAAATCGGCTTGGGTAAATCGATGGGTTTTCCCACATTAACAGAAAACCCAGCCAGGATTTGCCCGGCTGGGTTTCACAAGTCGCCTGCGGACAGGCTTCAAACGGTTTGACTAGGGAGACTGATCGATGGTGCCGCCGCCGATCTCGTCACCCGCCGCGGCTTCATCGAACACGTTCAAGTCTGCGGTTGGGGTGTTGGTAGCCTTGGCCCAGTTCACCAGCATAACACCGGAAGCGGCGTCGCGATAGAAGCCAAAGCCCACCTGTCCCACCTGGAGCGTGGTGTCGCTTCCAGACCAGACCAGCGTGCCGTTGATGTAGAACTTCAACGAGTTGCCCACCGCGATCACCTTGAGCGTGTTCCATCCATTTTTGACAATGGCCGCACTGTTTGTCCATGGTTTCAGGGCAATGGTCGTGCTGGAACTGGTGGCCTCGTAGACCGAGAAACGTCCCGCGTTATCGTACTGGAAGTAGTAGGCCGGCTTCCACCAGAAGGTCGAGAACAGGCTGGCGGGGTTGCCGCGGATGATAATGCGGTTGGCACAGGTGGTGCAGGTACCGGTACGCTTCATGCGGACTTCGTAGGTCACATCGCCGAACTTACTGCTCTGTTTGGCCGAAGCGCCATTGTTGACCAGACCCGCGGAGCGATAGTAAGCCGAACTGAAGATGGTCCAGGTTCCCTTGACGGAAGACCAGCCAGCCGAGGAACCGTTGAAGGAGGAGTTAAAGTCATTGCCGATCACCTGCGTGCGGAAGTTCGCCACGGTGTAGTCGGTGTTGTTGAGCACCAGATAGTTTTTGGTGCTGGATGTGCCAGTGGCCGCGCCGCTATAGGTCTTGGCTGGGTTGGACCACCACTGGATACGGGTACAACCGCCACAGGCGTCACCATAAGCCATTACCGTCCGCCACATAGGAGCAGATGTTTTCACGTAACCGTGGCCGTAGGAATACGGCGTGTTGGTGGGATCCACGAACGTATCGTGGCGGGCGCCCTGCAGGTGTCCGAACTCATGCCCGAAGGAATAGTAACCGGTCGCGCAGGAGCGGTCCGTCACCTGGAAGGCAGTAGCGGCAGTTGCCATGATGGTGGAGGCAAGGCCGCAATACGCGCCGCCATTTTCCACGATCAGACCGACCATGTCCGCGCCGTAGGTGTTGCGCAGAGTGTGAATCGTGGAAAAGTATGCATCGGTGGTATTCCTGAAGCGATCCAGGTCGGTGCTCATGTTGCCCGTCTCGGCGTAGGAATATTCCTGCACGTGGACCAGGCGCAGGCGGGTGGTCACACCCGCGTTAGCATAGGACTGATTGGTCTCGTTCAAGGCCGTCAGGATGGTAGCCTTGATGGCAGGAGTGCCGCCAGCCGCGGCGCGGGCATCGTCCGTGTAGGCGATCATGATGTCGATGCGAGCGGCGGAATCCGCCGACGCACCCAACGAACCTTCGGGGATCACCGCACCAGCGGGCTCATAGGTCCACGCTTCGTCGTGATCCTTGAACTTGGACTGGTCGATGCGGATCGCCTTGTAGAGATTTCCAGACGCCAGCGAGACTTCATAGATTCCCATCGGCGAACCGACGTGCGCCATGAGAACGCCCTCGACGACCGTCAGGTAGAAGTAACCGTTCTCCACATCCTTCAGGGAACCAGTCCAGTAGGAACCCCAGCTGTCGGTCCAACTACGACCTACAACACCAATAAAGGAAGCGTTCGGGAAAAGATTGAGGGAGATCTCCGGGAGTCGGGCCTTGCCGAGGGCTTTTCCATTCGGGGCAAACAGCATCCCAACGTTCACGGTCACAAAGCGGGCCTCTGCAATAAAGGCCTCATTCGTTCCTCGTGTGGAAGGGGGCACGTCACCTGCGTCTCCTAACAATGGCGGCGGTCCACCTTGCGCCTCGGCAATCGACAAACTGCCAAACACCAAGGTGGCAACCAGGATCAACGCAAGGATGGTTTTCATCATCCGATCTTTAGCAAACATTGTATTCTCCTTAGATAAAATTGGCTCGACTAAAAATAGTGACGTTAAATCTGCTACCCTTCACCTCCTGGAAATTTAGTCTGGTCAATTTGAATAACCCGATAGAGGTCGTCTTCCACAATCACCGCTTCATAGATACCCAGGGGACTCCCAAAATGTCCCATGAAGACGCCGCTCGTATAAACTAATGTGAAGTAACTGCTTTCCACATGCTCAAGATACCCATACCAGGAAAACGTATCCCCGCTTTGTTCCACCTGCTCGATGACGCCTATGAAAATTGCATCGGGAAAAAGATTGAAAACGACCCTTTTGACATCAAGAGATTGCCCCGCATTGTCCAATAACAGAGAGAGATCCACTTTCACAAACCGCGAACGGGAAATGTGCGGCTCCGAAGGCAGGTTGCGCGTCAAATCTGTATCAATGAAAAGTCCGTCCGAATGCGACGCGGGTGTGTACAGTGGCGCGACGCCTGGCATCTCAACTTCTTCGGTTTTTGGAGCACTGCAACCACAGAGCATCAGGCCGAGCAGGCAAATGCTCAAAATATTCAAGGCAATCTTCAATGACATTTCCTACTCTGCAAAAAAACCGCAACAAGAAAACCAAGGCCGGACGATAGCCTACTAATTAGGCCTAAATTATCCTTGCAGATTTGAAAGAATTTTAATGACTGTCTAAGGAACTGTCAACACAAAAATCCACCTATTGGTACTACCCACATCGCCACTTGAAATCCTCCGCCGATATGATACAGTTGGAGTCATGACACGCTGGATCGATCCTCCCAGAATTGACGTTCCCGCTTCCATCCAGGCACTGGACCTGCCTCCGCTTCTCGCGCGGACCCTCGCCCGCCGCGGCCTCACAGACGTTTCCTCCGCCCGCGCGTTCCTCCATCCCGATGAACTCCCGCCGACGCCGTATCCCAACATCGAGTGCCACACCGACGGTTCCTCGCACGGGGGAATCAGCGCGGCCATCACCCGCCTCAATCTGGCTACGCGCAACGACGAATCCATCTGCGTCTGGGGCGATTTCGATGTGGACGGGCAGACATCCACCGCCCTGCTGGTCCAAACCCTGCGCGCGTTGGGGGCGAACGTCAGGTACTACATTCCAATTCGCGGAAAAGAAAGCCACGGCGTTCACATTGAAAGTCTCAAACCCATCATTGACGGCGGCGCGACGCTCATCGTCACCTGCGACACGGGCATCACCGCGCACGAAGCCATAGACTACGCCAACTCGCGCGGCGTGGACGTGATCGTCACCGATCATCATGATCTCGGCGAGACGCTTCCGAACGCGAAGGCCATCATCAACCCGAAGATGTTGCCCGAGGATCATCTGCTCGCGAATTTGGCTGGCGTGGGAGTGGCGTATAAGTTTGCGGAAGCGTTGTTAAATTCAGAGAGCAGAGAGCAGAAGGCAGAAAGCGGAAGGCAGAAAGCGGAAGGCAGAGAGCAGAAAGCAGAAAGTGAAGACTTGCTCGATCTTGTCGCCCTCGGATTAATTGCGGATGTGGCGTTGCTCAGGGGCGAGACCCGTTCACTGGCACAAAAGGGAATCCAAAAATTACGCGAGACGAAGCGTCTCGGCCTGCGGGTCATCGCGGATCTGGCAGGCGCAAACATGGACACGCTCAACGAAGAGACGATCGGTTTCACCTTTGCGCCGCGGCTCAACGCGCTTGGCAGGTTGGGCGACGCGAACCCCGCGGTGGAATTGTTGCTCACGAACGACCCGTCGCGCGCACGCGTACTGGCCGCGCAGATCGAGGGGTTGAACGCGCAAAGGCGGATGCTGACCAGTCAAGTCTACGCGTCGGCGGAGGCGAAATTACACGCGGAGCCTGCACTGGCAGACGAACCTGTCATCGTCCTGTCCCATCCCAATTGGCCTGGCGGCGTGGTGGGAATCGTGGCGAACAAACTCGTGGAGCGATATCACAAGCCCGCCATCCTGTTCAGCGAATCGGACGATGGCATCTTGCGCGGGTCGGCGCGTTCGGTGGAGGGATTGCATATCACGGAGGCCATCGCGACACAGAAAGAGATTCTGCGCGGCTTCGGCGGGCATCCCATGGCGGCGGGGATGTCGCTCGAGGCGGCGCGGTTGGCGGAGTTCCGTCGAGGGTTGGGAAAAGCCGTCGAAGCGCAACTCGGCTCAAAGGTCAGAGAAGAGGCGGCGTTGCAGATCGACGCGTGGGTCGGGCTGGAGGAGGTCACGCTCGAGTTGGCAGACCAGTTGGAAATGCTCGCTCCGTTCGGCGCGGGAAATCCCGAACTGACGCTGGCGACGCGCGCGGTCACGTTCAAGTCCGCGACCGAGATCGGGAAGACGAAAGAGCATCTGCGGCTGAACGTGGAGGATGAAAACGGCGCGACGCAGAGTTTGTTGTGGTGGGGCGGCGCGGGCGGAGAGTTGCCCGAGGCGGGGAGCAAAATTGACGTGGCCTATTCGGTGCGCGGCAGTTCGTATCGCGGACAGCGGCAGGTGACTTCGCAGTTCGAGGATTTCCGCGTGGTCGAAGAAGCGCCGTTGGAGATCCGAGAGCAGAGAGCAGAGATTAGAGATTGGAGATTGGAAACGTTAAACGTTGAACGTTTAACGTCAAACGTATTGATCTGGGCGGAGGGAGCGGACAAATCGAAGGGGAAATCGCGTTTCGAATTGCGTCAGGCGGACGAATTTGTCATTTACACCACTCCCCCATCGCCAACGGAATTGCGGAAGGCGCTGGAGATCGTCGAACCGAAAACCGTTTACTTGTTTGCCGTCCCGCCTGCGGAGGAGAAACCCGAAGCATTTTTGAACCGCTTGGCGGGGCTGTGCAAGTTCGCGCTCAATCAACGCGGCGGACGCGCCACCGTCCAGGAGTTCGCGGCGGCGATGGCTTCACGCGAGGGGACGGTGGAGGTCGGCTTGCAGTGGCTGGCCGCGGGCGGTCAACTGAGCGTGGAGATCGAGGAAGAGCGGGTAACGCTGTCCTCAGGGAAGCAAGAGAAGAATCCGTATTTGCAGGCAGAGTTGTTCGTGGCACTACGCGGAATGCTGAACGAGATGGCTGCGTATCGGAAGTATGTTGCAACCACCGAGGATTTGCAGGGGTTGATCAAGTAGCCCGTGGATGCTGGATCCGTTTTTCCTGATACAATTTTCCCATGGACGAGCCTCTTATCGTTAAATCCGACGACCCCATTCTCGAAAGATTGCATTTCAAAGCATATCGCGCCGCGAGGGAACGCAGAATGGTCCCTTTCCTACCAGAAGAGGGACAGCCTCAGACGCTCGTGATCAAGACACGGGGTGGGCGGATTCTGACCGCCAAACGAGGCGATATCCTCGTCAGTGAATTGGACACCCCACAATACGTCTGGCCTGTGGACCCTGTCATCTTCGAAGCGAGTTACGAAGTGGTTCGCACTGGCGTGTGCATCAAACGCGATATCACCTGGCTGGCGCCGCTCACCGAATTGACCGACGGAAATCCTGACCGCGAGGTGACCGTCGTGAGCCTGGAGGGTGCCAGCACCGTCCGCGCGGGGGATTACTATCTGGCAAAAGGCGTGGCAGGCGAAATCTGGGCGTATGACGCAAAGAAGGTCGGCAAAATAATGAAACCCGTCGAGTGACGGGTTTCATGTTTATTTACGCCGTTGTGTTCGACGGTTCCTGCGGTGGCGTTTCCTGTGGGGCGGCCGTCTCAGGCGTCACCACCTGCGCCAGTTTTTCAAGCGTCAGCGTGACAGCCTGCACTTTGACAGAATCCACCACAGTCGCCTCGGGGATGGGACCGTCGGACACGCTTCCCACGGAAGAGGCTTCCATACTCTCCTGCGCTTCCATCGACTCCTGGATGGCGCGATCGATGATCCCCGTGCCTTTCTCAAACGCTGACTCGGTGATCGCTGCCTGCATGGACTTGACATACTCGGCATTCTGCGACCACAGGATATTTTCTGTGTGGAAAACCATCTTGAAGAATTCCGCATCGTTCCGCTCGTTGCCACCCAAATTCTTCCAGTGGCTATGGATGATGGTCAGTTCAATGACGACTTTGCTGAAATTCTTGATGATCGAGTCTAGGTTCCGCAGTTGCTGCCAGGATAGGAACCCCGCGCCGATCGAGGAGGACAGGGCGACCCACAGGCCAAATCCACTCCACGGCAAAGCCGCCAGCAGCGACCCGACTCCGCCCGACGCCAAAATCAGCACCTGCAAATTTCTGCGCTCGCGGTTGTATCGAAGAAGTTTTTTGTTATGCCAATTCAACTGGTCCAACAGACGGAACTGACAATATTGGTCTCCATCCAAATTTGTAAAGCCTTCATCGTCATCGGGATCGTTCGGGTTGTAACGCGGCGGAACACTGCCCCGATACGGCTCCATCACAAATTCCCCGTCCATGCTGCGTTGTACATTTCGAAGAATATCGGCGAGGCGTTGTTCCATCCAAGCGCGGCGGTTGGGATTGTTCTTGAGGATCGTGCGGAAGGTGTAAATTTCTTTCTTGATCTCTTCGGCACCAGCACGCATCACCAGCCAGTCACCTTTCCCAAAGAATTTGTTTGAGTAGGCCGCCACGATCGAACTCAAAATGGGAATGACAATCAACAAGACTTTGATGACCTCATTGCCAAAATCAGGCAAGGTGGACGGGTACACCTCTGTCAGAATAGCGAACAAAGTGGCAAAAATCCCCAGCAGAATCACCCATCGGTGGACGCGTTGTTGCGTTCGGGAACGGGTCTGCTCCCCTTCATCCAATTGGGCGTAATATCGCCAGGCGAGGTCCAGAATGGAGTTGGAACTTTGCATATTCTCAGACATGGATAATCTCCTCTTGTCAATTAATTCCAGTCGGCAGGTCGGGGCAGATGGAATGATATTCCTCATTCAGGAATAGCAATGCCCAAGTCGCCTCGCTCATGTTCTCTGTCAGGCGGTGACAGGCAGTATCGATCAGATTCTCCGAATACAACCTGGGAATGGATGCCACATCCCACAACTCCACCACTTTGCGCGAGGCAGTTGCAAGATACTTCCCATCAGGAGAAAAATTGACGCTGGTCACTTTGTCTATGTGCGGAAGCCGCGCTGCTTCCTGACCGCGCTCCACATCGAACAAGTACGTAAACGGGTCCGAACTTCCAACCGCGAGCCATTCACCGTTCGGGCTAAATGCAAGGGACATGGCCTGACCATTTACATCGAAACTGAGAGCTGGTTGATCATTAGCCGTGTCTTGCAGGTTCCACACATCGACCGACCCGCTGGCGCCACCCGTGGCCAGCCACTTCCCATCCAGACTAAAGTTGACAGAGATCACACTTCCTGCCTGCGGCAAAGTCGGCTCGATCCGTTCGCGGCGGGAGAGGTCCCAAATGGCCGTTTGATCCGTCCCGCCGACGGCCAGCCGCTTCCCGTCCGGGCTGAACGAAAGGGAGAACACAGGCGAATCGGATTTCAGGCTGAACGCCTGCGAATCTTCGGCCTCGCTCCAGACCGCTTGAACATCCCACACGATGACACCTTCCTCATAGGCGGTCGCGAGCCAAAGGCCATCGGGACTAAAGGCGATGTCATGGAGCCCGTCGCCCGGATGGATGGTCACTGGCTCGGGCTTGGGCTCGACCAGACTTTGCAGGAGGACGTCATTGCTGTTGGGGATGGCAACCGCAACCCATCGAGAATCACTGCTGACCGTGAGGGAAGCCATCAGGTCAGAAGCGGCCAGGACGATCTTGCCTTTATTCCCTGCATGGCTGCTCTGGCTTGTATCCACATCGACCATCCACGTGTCCATGTCATCTGTGGTGACAAACAACGACGCGCCATCCTGGCTAAAGACAGCCTGCCGCACATACTCAGAAAATTCCAGATAACCAAACCGAGCAGAAAGCGAGGAGACGTCCCAGCGATAGACATTTCCTTCGTCGTCAACCGTGACCAAAATTTTGCCGTCTGCGTTGAAGTCCATGGCCCATGCTCTCGCTGGCAGGGGGATTTCCACTACCTGCGCGCCTGTGGCCGCCTCCCAAATACGGACTGTCTCATCCTTGCCAGTGGATGCAATCCATTGTCCGTCTGGGCTGACGTTGACAATTTGTGCAAAGTCGGTATGCTCCATGCGGCGAATTTCCTTACCCGTGGCCGTATCCCACATGCGCACTGAGTTATCATCCGAAACGGTCACGAACCATTTGCCATCGGGAGAAAATGCAGAATCTTCCACCCAATCGCCGTGGATCAAGACGAATTTCTGCCCGCCATCCACCAATTGGGCGAGCCGCGCCGTACTGTCCGCCCCAGACGAAAGGCCGAATTGATCGTCAGGGCTGAAGGTTATGGTGAACACTGCACTCTTATGCCTTGGACCGACCGTGTAAAACTGTTCCTTTAAATTCCAGTAACGGACCTCGCCAGCGCTCGTACCGATCCCAAGCCATCTGCTGTCGTGAGAAAACACCGTCGTCAACACACCATCCGACATGGTCACCCTGAACGGGGGACGCTCCAACTCATCGAGCCTGTAGATGTTGACTACGCCATCCTTGAGTCCGACCGCCAGCCATTGGTTATCTGGACTCACCGCAAGGTCCCATACGGGCGATTTGTAGTCCAGGGTCTGCACGAGTTCCCCGCTGGACGCATCCCATTTTTTCACACTGGCATTTTCGCCCCCCGTAAATAAAAACCGATCGTCTTCTGCAAAGCGCGCAACATAAACGGCGTCTCCATGTTCAACGCAATACTTTTTGGTCCCGTCAGAAGCGTTCCACACGCAGGCAAAACCATCTTCACTTGCCGTAGCGAACATGGAATGGTCGGCGCTGTTACCGATCGCCCAGATGGAATCGTCCTGTTTCCCGTGGGTCAGCGGGTCTGTAAGTAAACTAAGATTATGGCGCAGGATGTTCTCGGCCTGCGTCTGCACGCCTGCGGCTTTGGATTCCTGTGCACGGTTCCACGCGTCGACCGATAAAAGCGTACTGATATCCAATAGGCCGCCGCGGCTCTGATAGATCTGCGAATTCGCCACGCTGCGCTGCGCCTTGGCCGTCGCTTCATTCTGGACAGCAATGGCCCTTTGTTCCTCCGCGACCGCGCGCTGTTCTTCTGCGATCGCTTGCTGGGTGGCGCGGGCCTGTTCCTTTGCCTGGGCAAGGGCGGCGTTTTCGTTGGCACGTTGTTCATTTTGGACGGCGATATTTTTCTGCGCCAGGGCAAGCAACCCAAGCGCGACACTGACCACCAGCGCGATCCCAATACCAAAGATGATATTACGCTGACGTTGTCCCGCCGCCTTTCGGCTGGCATGGATGTATTCCACTTGTAACGGCGAAACACTCAAAGTTGTGGCCATGGCAGAAGTAGCCAACCAGCGTTCGCCATCTTCGATATCGGAACCGTACAAAAGATAACTGGAATTACGTTTCTTGGAATCCCACTCCAGGGCGCGGGTCAGGATGCGGGTATGCTGGCGCACCCATTCGAGGTCCGTGTTGACCGCTTCGAGGAGAGTGCGGAAGGCGTCGTCGTAGACATCCGTCGGGCGCATGTAGATCCAATTGGGGACACGCAACCGTTTGTCTTTGACCGCGCCACTCTCCAACGGAGCGATCACAACGGGGATCAACTTCTTGTTGTTCGCCGCGGCCCAATCCAACTCCTCGCCACAGACTTTCGATGCAATCGAACCTGGACTGATGAGAAACAGAAATGCATCGGCCCCCTCAATGGCGCGTTTGACCTCGTCGCGCCAATCGGCGGCTGGAGGGATATCCTCCCAATCCACCCAGACCTCCAAATCGGATTTGATCAGGCTATCGTGAAACTTGCGGACAAATTCTTTTTCCTCGTGAGCATAGGAAATGAACACGCTCGTTTTGCCCGCGGGTTTATTCTTTTCCGTCATCATTTGTTCCTTTGGCGAGTGCACCAAGCGAACGCGGCGATTATGATAAGGCAATGAAATGGCATTCGTTTTTTGGGTAAAGTGGGCGCATTATATCGTAATTCCAATAAAAAAATAGGCCCGAAAGGTTTGCATCACCTTTCGGGCCTGGTGTGTTTACTGAGTCAATCCCAACTCATCCAACTTCTCCTTCGTCGGCCAGCCTTTCTCGTCCCAGCCGCGCAGTTGATAGAACTCGGGGAGCATCTTGTCCAGTTCCACCACCTTGCCCTTGGCGGGACCGTCGGGAAGCGGCTCGTGCAACATGCGATAGGGAAGCGTATCTTCTGTGGAGCCAGCCTTGAGCACGAACATGCGCTCGATATTGTAGACGCGCTCAGCGGCTTTCATGATCTCTTCGGGCGTGTACTCCGCGCCTGTGGTGAAATTCATCATCTCGGAGAGTCTCAGCGGGAAGATCAGGCGATCCTTGCTAAACACGTAGCGGATGGCAACGAACACGCACAAGCCCGAAGAGTCGATCAGCGCGAACGAATCTTCAAAGTGCTTGACCAATTCCGCCTTGCCATCGGTCGAAAGCGGATTCTCCTTCACGGGCACGCCGAAGACTTCTTCGTAAGCCACGTCGCCTTCCATGTGTGAAGCGCCCTTGTTGGACGTCGCGTACAGCAAGCCCATGCCCTGCGAGCCGCGCGGATCGTAGCCAGGGAATTCCTGCTTGCGCGTCGTGACGGCGATCTCGGGATGTCCGTATTTTTCGCACAGGCGATAACTGCCCATCGCAAGGTCATTTCCAAACCCTTCGCGGGTTGCCATCTTCTTGATCATGTCGATCATCGCGTCGTGGTCGCCGAATTTCAACGGCTGGCCGATGACGCTTTCGGGGATGTAGCCCTTCTCGTACATTTCCATCGCGGCGGCGATCGTCATGCCCGTGCCGATGGTATCCATGCCGTATTCGTTGCACAGATAATTCGCCTTCACGAGCGCGGCCAGGTCATGCACGCCGCATCCCGAACCGAGCGAGGAGATCGTCTCGTATTCGGGACCCTCGCCCTTGCCCTTGTACTTGCCTTCGGGCACCTCGGTCAACCGTCCGCACGAAAGCGGACAACGATAGCAGGGCGTGTGACGGATCAAATATTGATTCTTGAGCGCGTCGCCGTCAATGTTTTTCGTATGCTCAAACGTGCCTTGTTGAAAATTGTTGGTCGGGAAAATGCCAAGCGTGTTCGTCACCTGCGGCACGTACGACGTTCCATAAATCCGCATATTCGAACCCTTCT
The DNA here is from genome assembly GCA_049324715.1 of Chloroflexota bacterium. GTDB lineage: Bacteria > Chloroflexota > Anaerolineae > Anaerolineales > Villigracilaceae > Denitrolinea. Next base: position 67,727 of record JBMOMR010000008.1, read on the forward strand.
TCACGTCCGCGCCCACGTTCTTGGACGTATCCACGCTCACATCGCGCATCGCGGTCGGGTCGTGCAGGTCGGGATTTTTATTTCCCATCGCCACCACCGCTTTGAGATTCTTGCTCCCCATCACCGCGCCGACTCCAGACCTCGCCGCGGCGCGATGCTTGTCGTTCATGATGGCGGCCATCAGCGCGAGATTCTCGCCCGCGGGGCCGATACATGCGACGCGCGCTTCGGGACTCGTCTCCGCTTTGAGCGCGTCCGTCGTCTCGTGCGTATCCTTGCCCCAAACATGCGCGGCCGCGCGGACCTCGACACGGTCCTCGTCCACCCAAACGTAGACTGGCTCTGACGCCTTCCCCTCAAAGATAAAGAGGTCGAATCCCGTGCGCTTCATCCAGGTCGGAAATTCCCCGCCCGAGTTGGAATGCGCCAGCGCGCCCGTCAGCGGGGACTTGGTGACGACCATGTAGCGATTCCCCGTCGGGGCGGGCGTCGCGGTCAGAGGTCCCGTCGCGAAGACGAGTTTGTTGTCGGGCGAAAGCGGATCCACCAGCGGATCCACTTCCTTCGAGATGTACCACATCGCCACGCCGCGTCCACCGATGAAATCGCGGCAGACCTTCGGGTCGATATCTTCGACCGAGGTGGTTTGGGTGGTGAGATTGACGCGCAATAGTTTTCCGTGCCAGCCGTTCATGGATGCTCCTTTGAATTTGTTCAACGTTGAACGTTAAACGTTCAACCTCCTGCAATGGCAGAAAATGCCGTAACCACATCCCCTTCTGAAGGCCGCGTATCGAGCGGAACAGTGAGCCCATTGAGAACGATCACGCTGGTATCGTCCAGCGGAACACCGAAGGGAGTGAGAACCTGGGAAATAGTTATACCTTCTGGCGCTTCAATCTCGACGGTGTTGCCAACCGTCCCAGCAGGAAGCATACTCTGGTAGTTGGCGATCAATTTGACGAAAACCTTCATGCGCCGATTCTAGCACGAGTATGGGGTTCCTCTCAATGTGATTATCATCATCTCATTCTCGCCATCCAACACAGTCCATTCAGATTACAATGCAACCATGAAACAACAACTCCCTGAACATGGCTCCTGTTTCGTGTGCGGGACGCAAAATCCGCACGGCATCGGATTAACTTGGTGGGCAGAGGATGGGACCATCACCGCCGAGTTCACCCTGACAGATTCACAGCAAGGACCGCCCAACCACGCCCACGGAGGCGCGTCCGCGGCCATCCTGGACGAGGCGATGGGGGTGGCCGTCTGGGTGGCGGGACTGCGGGTGGTGGCGGTCAACCTCGAGGTCAACTACCGACGCCCCGTACCGCTGGGACAGCGCGTCAGCGTGCGGGCGCGCGTCTCGCGTCACACTGAACGGAAAGCGTGGACGCAGGGCGAGATTCTCCTCCCCGACGGGACGGTGGCCGTGGAGGGGCGCGGCATCTACGTCCCCGCCAAACTGGTGGACGAAGTGAAGTTCAAGAGTTGACCGCCAAAAGAAAGAGGGGAACAAATCGCAAAAGGAAACGTCAGAAAATAAACTGGAGGCAGCCATGAAACGATTGATCCCCCTTCTATTAGTGTTGATTCTGCTCACCGCCTGCGCGCCTGGCGCGAGCGAACCCAGCCAGCCCGTCAATGACCCTCACCAGTCTGTCAGCAATCCCAACCAACCCGCGGACAGCGGCGATCCTGTCAGCGATCCCAACCAACCCACGAGCAATGACGATCCCGTCTTCATTCCGCAGAAGTTCGATAACACCATCCCCCGCCCCGCCGACAAGAATCTCATGCGCGGAAATGCTTACGTGGAATCCACCGACCTACTCACGATGGAAAGTTATCCGCTCCAGTTCATGCTGGCCGTCTCGGGCAACCTGCCCACGCCCTGCAACCAATTGCGCGTGAGCGTCAGTCCGCCCGATGCAGAGAATAAGGTCGTCGTGGAGGTGTACTCGGTGGTCGAGCCAGATAAAATGTGTGCGGAAGTTCTTCAGCCTTTCTCGATCAATATCCCTCTCGGCAGTTTCCCCAGCGGACATTACACGCTTTGGGTCAACGGAGAAAAAATCGCAGAGTTTGTCGCGTAGGTGAGGAGTACACGGGTCTCGTTTATCTGTGTACTTGTATACCTGTTTACGTGTCTGCGTTTTGGTAGTGACGTCCAGTAAGTGATGTGGTGCGGACACTTGCACCTGGCGCAAGTGCAGGTGATGGTATTCCGCATATCCGTAATCTGGCGGGATTCCATCCCGCCCCACGAAACCATCACTTACATTGAACTATTACCTACGTTTTTACTCACATTACCAAAGCGCGCATTCACCAACTTCGCCAGCGCGTCGACGGGGAGTTTGATGTTCAGTCCGCGCTGGCCGCCCGAGACGTGGATCTCTCCCAGCGTCTGCGCGGACGAGTCGATCACCACCTGAAAGCCTTTGTTGATCAGCGCCAGCGGAGAGATGCCGCCAGCCTGCAAACCAGTCAACGCTTCGGCTTCGCGTTCGGTGGGCAGGAAAACTTTTTTCTCGCCGAGCACGGCCGCCAGCAGTTTCAAGTCCACTTCGGCATCACCAGGGACGACCACGAGCAGAGGTTTGCGCGGTTTCTCGCGGGTGACGACGATCGTCTTGAAAACGGAGGCCGCCTCAACGTTCAGGAAGCGAGCCGTTTCGAGCGCGCCCAGTTTTTCGGCGGGCGTCTCATAGGCTGTGTACGGAATCTTGCGCGCATCCAGCAGTCTTGTCACATTTGTTGTGATGGACATTTTTTCTCCCGTGCAATACAATGAGGCAATTTTACATCATGGAGGCAAAATGATTACCAAGGAAACGCTCGTGAATTTCGACCTGTTCAAAGGGATTCCCGCGGATGTACTCGAGGAAGTTGCCAAACTCTGCGAAGACGTCTTCGTGACGAAAGACGGATATGTCTTCCGCGAAGGCGAACGGGCCGATAAGTTGCACCTGCTCGTAAAGGGGAGCATCGCCCTGCGTGTCAACCTGACCTCTCGGCCGGACTACGTGACCGTGAGCATCGTCAGCCGCCCGCATCAGACCCTCGGTTGGTCGGGAGTCGTCGCGCCCAATCACTACACCGCCTCCGCCTACTGCGAGGAAGATAGCCACCTCGTCGCCATCCCCGCGGACAAGTTCATGCAGGCAATGGGAGCGCATCCCGAAGCGGGCTTCCAGGTGATGTTGCGCATCACCGAGATCATCTCTGACCGATTGAGGAACAGCCGTCAGGCGCTGTTGAAGACGTTGTAATTGTCGTGTAGAGGCGGGGTAATCCCGCCCCTACAATTTGAATGGATATCCCATGAGCAACGAACAGGAACGACTCAAACGTTTGCGCGAGCGGCAACTGACAGACCGCGACCCGCTCGTGAAGCAAAGGCAATTCCAGCGTACCACCGCGCAAAAAGAACGCAAGGTGCGCGGCAAACGTTACTCGCTCGGCGAAGCCTGGCGGACCATCCCCCACATTTACCGCAGTCCATTCATCGGACTCATTCTCGGCGCCGCGGTGGTCTTCCTCCTGCCCATGGTGTGGATATCGGAATGGGCGCTCTGGGTCGGACTGGCCGTCACCTTCTTCTTCGTGCTCATCGGTCTCCTCGTCGGCCGCGCGCTGGACATACGCGAAGACCTGAAAGACGCGATCAAACACTGACGACACCAAAACCAGGTTTCTCAAAAAAACCTGGTTTTTCGTTCTGCGATAAAATAGATTGTTATGAAAGCCACGCAAAACCTGCCTGGGATCGAAGACCTGCTCAAGGCGTTACCCGAAACCTATTCCATCGCTGACCGCGAACTCGTTCAGCGCGCCTATCGGGTGGCGGAGGAGGCCCATCGCGAGCAGAAACGCGTCTCTGGCGAACCGTACGTGACGCATTGCGTGGCAGTGGCGCACATCCTTGCGGACTTGAGCGTCCCGCCCGAAGTGGTGGCCGCGGGACTCCTCCACGACACCGTGGAGGACACGTCCGTGACGCTGGACGATATCCGCCTCGACTTCGGGGAGACGATCGCCACGCTCGTGGACGGCGTCACCAAGCTGACGAAACTGCCGCGCGTCTCGCGCGATGACCAGCACGCCGACGCGAAAAATGGGGAGACAGACGAAGAAGCCGAAGCGGCGCGCCTCCGCAAACGCAAACAGGACCTGGCCTCGGAGACCCTTCGCAAAACCTTCCTTGCCATGGGCGAGGACGTGCGCGTGGTTCTCATCAAACTGGCCGACCGCCTCCACAACATGCGGACACTGGGCCACATGCCCGAAGCCAAGCGCAGGCGCATCGCCCAGCAGACCATGGATATTTTTGCGCCGCTGGCCAACCGCCTCGGCATCTGGCAGATGAAGTGGGAACTCGAAGACCTGGCCTTCCGCTACACCAATCCCGAAAAATACAAAGAGATCGCCGAGCAACTCAAGGAACGCCGTCCCGATCGGGAAGCGAGCGTGGTAGCCATCATCGAGGCGATCCGCAAACTGCTCGAATTGCACCACATCCAGGCCGATGTGACGGGACGTCCCAAGCACATTTATTCGATCTACAAGAAGATGATCCGCAAGGACAAACCCTTCGAACTGTTGCGGGACATCCGCGCCGTACGCCTCATCGTCCCCGATATTCCCGCGTGCTACGCGACGATGGGCTTGATCCACACCACTTGGCGTCCCCTTTCGGGCGAGTTCGACGACTACATCGCCGCGCCCAAAGACAACTTCTACCAGTCCCTGCACACCGCGGTCATTTTCGATGACGGCAAACCCGTTGAGGTGCAGATCCGCACATCCGAAATGAATCAGAACGCGGAACTCGGCATCGCCGCGCACTGGCGTTACAAGGAAGGCAAAGCGCGCGACATGGCCTTCGAGCAACATGTCAACTGGCTGCGCGCCATGATGGACTGGAAGCACGACGTGGACGACGCCCAGGAATTCGTGGACGGGATGAAGTCCGACGTCTTCCAGGACCGCGTCTACGTGTTCACGCCGAAGGGCGACATCATTGACCTGCCAGCGGGTTCCACGCCGATCGACTTTGCCTACCACGTCCACACCGACATCGGTCATCGCTGCCGCGGCGCGCGCGTGAACGGGAAACTCGTCCCGTTGGACCATGCCCTGAAAACGAGCGACCAGGTTGAGGTCCTGACCGCGAAGCGAGGCGGCCCGAGCCGCGACTGGCTGAACGTCAACCTGGGACTCGTCCGCACGCAGCGGGCGCGTTCCAAGATCCGCGCCTGGTTCAAGAAAGAGGATTACGAAAAGAATCTTTCATCGGGACGCGAACTGCTGGGGCGCGAACTCCAGCGGCTGGGCATGGGCGAGATCAACTTCGAAATGCTGGGGCGGAATTTTGGCTACAAACAGCCCGAAGAAATGTACGCGGACATCGGCTGTGGCGACCTGTCGCTGAGCCGCATCGTCAACCTGTTGTCGGAGTCGCAGGACGGCACAGACCTGTTGACCGCCGCCGCGCCTATGAGCGAGGCGGTTGCCACCGAGTCGATCAACGTGGTGGGCTTGAAGGGGTTGCTGACCACGATCGCAAAATGCTGCAACCCGACCCAGGGCGACCAGATCATCGGATTCATCACGCGCGGACGCGGCGTCTCCATTCACCGACAGGATTGTCCCAACATCCTGCGCGTCGTGGATCGCGAACGGCTGGTGCGCGTTTCGTGGGGCGAGCACGTGCGGACGTATTCTGTGCCGATCAAAATTTCCGCCTACGACCGAACAGGGTTGATGGGCGATATTTCGAACCTGCTCAACGGTGAGGGCGTGAACATTGCGGACGTGGGGGTCAAGGTGGCGCACAGCATGGCCGACCTGCGCCTGATCGTGGAAGTGAAGGACATCAAACAGCTAAGCCGCATCTTGACGAGGATCGAAAACATCCCTAATGTGCTGGAAGCGCAGAGGGTAAAGCCAGGGTAGTTCGGCGATCCGTTTTGCGCGATTCCCCCTTCGGGGATTTCGCATTCGTCAGTGAGTTTGATCCATAGATTTTGATTCGTTCGCCAAAGGGTTTTTCATGCCGCGTTCCCGCCTCCTCCCTGTTTTCTCCGCGCTCTTCTCCGTCATCATTTGGGGTGGGACGTTTGTCGCCACCAAGATCGCGCTGACGGAGGTCTCGCCCGCGACCATCGTCTGGATCCGCTTCGGGATCGGCGTCCTGATCCTCGGCGCGACGGTTTTGACGCGGCGGCAGTTTGCCCTCCCATCTGCAAACGATGTGTGGATGCTGGCCCTGCTCGGCTTTATCGGCGTCACCTTCCACCAATGGTTGCAGGCCACGGGCTTGCAGACCGCGCGTGCCTCGGACACCGCCTGGATCGTGGCGACCATCCCCGTATTTACCGCGTTATTCGGCTGGATGTTCCTGAAAGAGAAAATGGGATGGCTGCGCGTGAGCGGAATTGTGATCGCCGCGCTGGGGGTGCTTTTGATCGTCGGCGACGGGGAGATCGCTGGGCTGTTCGCGGGCTGGGAGCACGCGCGAGGCGAACTGCTCATCCTGCTCAGCGCGCCCAATTGGGCGATCTACACCATCCTTTCGCGTCGTGAACTTTCACGTCACCCCGCGGCGCGGATGATGTTCTACGTGATGCTTTTCGGCTGGCTGTTCACCTGCATCTGGATCTTCAGCATCGGGCCTGGCCTGACGGAAATCCCCGCGCTTACCTCCAAAGGCTGGATGGCCATCCTCGCCCTCGGCATTTTCGGTTCGGGATTTGCCTACATCGCATGGTACGACGCACTGCGCGAGATTCCCGCCTCGCAGTTGGGGGTCTTCATCAATATCGAACCGCTGGTCACGACCGTTCTGGCGGCGACAATGATCAATGAACCGATCACGCCCATCACGCTTATCGGCGGGGCGATCATCATCCTTGGCGTGTGGCTGGTCAACCGCTAGTTACAATCCCAAAGAAATCAAAGAGACAGCCACTTTGGAAGTGACTGTCTCTTTGATTCAAAGGAACTACCGTGCAACTTTGAAATTGAAAATGTTCGTACCAAGTTTCTTTTGGAGGGAGATCCACAAGGGCAGGGCCATTTCCATGCCGCGCGAGTTGGAAATGTCGCCCAGGTCGATCACCGATTCCCAGCCGAACCAATCGGACAGGATCCTCGTCACCTCGGTCTTGGCTTCCAGGTCATTGCCGCAGATGAAGACATCATGCGGGCCGAGAAGGCGGTCAGGATGCACCATCACGTCCACATTCATGGTGTTGAGTGCCTTGACCACACGCAAGATGGGATGCTCCCGCTGGATCTGTTCACCGAGCGAATCGGTGTTACAGACGGTCAGTGTTGGCGGCGCGCCGCGCGTGTAATCCAGCGGATTGGCCACGTCAATAAGGATCTTGCCGTTGAGGTCAGACCGCTTGGGAAATTCGAGGGCAGATAACGAGCCTTTTCCCGAAGTACAGTTGAAGAGAATCTCGCCGAAGGCGGCAGCCTCCGCGAAGGTGCCGTGTGAGGCAAGTTTTCTGTTCGCCTTCACCCAGGCTCGCGCTTTCTCATTATCCGCGGAGCGCGCTCCCATCATCACATCATGACCCATTTCCACCAGCCGCGAGCCGATGGTCTGTCCAACTACGCCAGTTCCGAAAATACCAATATTCATGATCGAGTCTCCTTTGGTCGTCTATATTTTACCAGCCACATAATCCAACACATCGATCTTCGTTAAAATCCCGATCGGTCTGCTATTTTCCACAACGATTAGTGCGTAGCCCGCGGTGAGTGACGGCATGGACTCTTCCAGCGACGCTTCGGGAGGAAAGACTGCGCCCGCGTTCTGGACGAGACCGTCGATCGGCTCATCGTGACTGTGACCCGCATGCCCTTCGAGCATATGATTCAACACATCCACTTCCTCGAGCAGGCCGACGAGCGTTCCATCCGCGCCGACAACGGGCATCTGCGAGATGCTGTATTGATGCATGGTCGTCACAACTTTGCGAATAGAATCGCCGAGCGCGGCGGTCTGCAGGGTTTTATTCGGCTTGGCATGCAGGAGATCGCCGAGGGTCATCTCGCCAAACTCCATCGAGAGGAAGCCGAACTCGCGCATCCACTTGTCATCGTAGAATTTCGATAGATAGCGTGACCCCGAATCAGGGAAGATGACCACCGCCAATCGGTCGGGTTTGAGACGGCGGCAATATTTCATCGCGCCCGCCAGCGCGCTTCCCGACGAACCGCCCGCGAAGATTCCCTCCTGCCGCACCAACTGCCGCGCCCACAGGAATGATTCGCGGTCGCCCGCGCGCTCGATCCAATCCACCACCGAAAGGTCGGTCGCGGACGGCAAAAAGTCCTCGCCGATGCCCTCCACCTTATATGTTTTCGGGTACGCGCCTTCGGGGATCACACCTTTATTCTGCCAGATCTCGGTCAGGATGGAGCCTTCGATGTCCACGCCCACGATCTTGATTTCGGGATTCTTCGACTTAAGATAACGCCCGACTCCGCTGATCGTCCCGCCTGTGCCCATCCCGATGATGACGTCGGTCACGCGACCTTCGGTCTGGTCCCACAACTCAGGTCCCGTCGTCAGGACGTGGGTCTGGGGGTTGTCGGGGTTGTGGTACTGGTTGGCGAGGATCGCGTTCGGCGTCTCGCGGGCGAAGCGCTTGGCCACTTCATAATAGGAGCGCGGATCTTCAGGCCCGACCGCCGTCGGTGTGATGACCACCTTCGCTCCGTACGCGCGCAGGAGCAGGATTTTCTCGTTGCTCATCTTGTCGGGCATGACGAAGATGGTCTTGTATCCCTTCAACGCCGCGGCAATGGCGAGACCGACGCCCGTGTTGCCCGAGGTCGCTTCGACGATCGTCCCGCCTGGTTTGAGTTCACCGCGTTTCTCCGCCTGCTCAATGATGTTCGCCCCAACGCGGTCCTTGATCGAGCCGCCTGGGTTCATGAATTCCAGTTTCGCGTACAGCGGACAGGGCAACTCGTGGGCGATGCGTCCGAGGCGGACGAGGGGGGTGTGTCCAACCGCACCGAGAATACTGTTAAACACGCGTCGATCCTTCGATTCTATTAAACCTGTCATTTGCTCTCCTTTGGCGGGGCGTATTTTACTTTAATACACTGGCAAACTCGCATCCACTTCCCTCGCCCAATCGTTAATTCCCCCCTTCAAATTTTTCACTTTCTTGAACCCCGCGCTGACGAGCAATTCGAGAGCGCGTGCGGAGCGCGTCCCCGATTTGCAGAAGGCGACCATCTCGCGCGCCGAATCCAATTCGGAGAGACGCGCCGCCAGTTGCCCGAGGGGAATGTTCACCGCGCCGCGCAGGGAGGAGATGGCCAGTTCGTGCGGTTCGCGCACATCGAGCAGGAGCAGGTTCGCGTCACGCGTGAGGCGGGTTTGCAGTTCCCGCGCAGAGATGTCCCAGTCGGCGCCCGCGGAACCTTCGTCGTGGTCGTGCCCAGGGACGCCGCAAAACGCCTCGTAGTCGATCAACTCGGTCACGTCGGCGTGCGGTCCGCAGACGCGGCAGTTCGGATTCTTTTTCAGCGTGACAAAATCGAACGACATATCGAGCGCGTTGTAGAGCAGAAGTTTACCGATGAGCGAACTGCCGATGCCGAGCAGGAGTTTGAGCGCCTCACTGGCCTGAATACTGCCGATGGTGGCAGGCAACACGCCCAGCACGCCGCCCTCCGCGCACGTGGGGACGAGTCCTGGCGGCGGCGGTTCGGGGAAGAGACAGCGATAGCACGGCCCCTCTTTGGCATAAAAGACGCTGGCCTGTCCGTCGAAGCGATAGATGGAGCCATAGACGTTCGGTTTGCCGAGCAAAACACACAGGTCGTTGCTGAGGTAGCGCGTGGGGAAGTTGTCGGTGCCGTCGATCAGCACATCATAATCTTTGGCGATCTGGACGGCGTTGACGGACGTGAACGGCTCGTTATACGCGTCGACTTGGATGAGGGGATTCAGATCGAGCAGGCGTCGCTTCGCGCTCTCGACTTTGAGCGTGCCCACCGTACTGGTGGAGTGCAGCACCTGACGTTGAAGGTTGGACGCGTCCACCACATCGTAGTCCACGAGGCCGATGCGTCCGACGCCTGCCGCGGCCAGGTAGAGCGCGACAGGCGAGCCAAGTCCACCCGTGCCGATGACCAGCGCGGAGGATGCCTTCAGTCTTTGCTGGCCTTCCAATCCGACTTCGGGAATCAGCAGGTGACGGGAATAGCGGAGGATTTCTTCGTGGGATAACATGGTGTCTGGTTCCAGGTGCGAGGTATCAGGTTTCAAGTTTCAGGTGGTAGGTGGCAAGTGGCAGGCGCGCCTGATACGTGATACTTGAAACCTGACATTTTTCACCCTCCCGCGGCGGAGGCGAGCAGGATGACCTTGTCTTCGGGGCTGAGCGCGGTCTCGAGACCGTCTAGATCGCGGATGTTCTCGCCGTTGACGAAGACGGTGAAGTGGCGGCGCAGTTTGCCGTCCGAACCGAGCAGGTGAAACTTCACGCTGGGATAACGCGCGGCCAGCGCGGCCAGCAACTCGGTCACGGAGGAGGCGGGAATGTCCGTCTCGCTTTGGCCATCCACGTAATATTTCAGCGCGGCGGGAATTCGGAGAGTGGGCATGTCCGAATTATAACCCCCACCCCGTCCCGCTCCCTAATCGAAGAACGGAGTTTGGGGAGGAAGACTGGAGTGGTAAAATCATGCAATTCTGGCTTTGGAGGGCACAGTGACCGACCCCATCAGCAATGAAACCCGCTTTTTGCACGCCATCGAAATGGGACTGGGAGCATGGCAGTTTGGCGACCGCGTTTTTTGGAGTTTTGGACAAACCCACAATGAGGCCGATATCCGCGCCGCGTTCGACGTGAGCCTGACCGCAGGCATCCGATTTGTGGATACGGCGGAAGTGTACGGCATGGGGCAATCGGAGCGGTTCCTCGGCTCGATGTTGAAGGCCACCGACCAGCCAGTGTTGATCGCGAGCAAGTTTTTCCCGTATCCGTGGCGCATCCACAAATGGTTCATGAAATATGCGCTGAGGAACAGCCTGGAACGTCTCGGCCTGGAGCGCGTGGACCTGTACCAGATCCACTGGCCGCACATGGTCGTCCCGCCCGAAACGCTGATGAACTGGATGGCGGACCTCGTTCAGGAGGGACTCGTCCGCACGGTGGGCGTCTCGAATTTCAATCCCAGCCAGACGGTGCGCGCCTACACGAGCCTGGCGAGCAGGGATGTCCCGCTGGCGGCTAATCAGGTGGAATATCATTTGCTCGACCGCACCATCGAAAAGAACGGACTGCTGGCGCGCTGTCACGAACTGGGGATCCGCGTCATTGCCTACTCCCCCATCGGCAAAGGCTTGCTGACGGGGAAATACTCGCCCGAAAAACTCCCGCCTGGCCCGCGCGCCATCACCGCCGCGGGGACACTGTCGCGCATCCAACCGCTGTTGAAACTGATGACCAAGCTCGGACAGGATCACGGCGGCAAGACGAACGCGCAGGTGGCGCTCAATTGGTGCATCTGCAAAGGGACGCTCCCCATCCCTGGCGCGAAGAACGCCGCGCAGGCGCAGGAGAATGCGGGCGCGCTCGGCTGGAAGTTGACCGAGGCTGAGGTGGCGGAGTTGGATCGAGTCAGTGATGAGGTGACGAGATAAGGTCGATTGAATAAGTTGGGAGAATGGGAGATGACGATACGATTCATTCGAAAAAATTTTCCACCCATAGGCGGATGGCTTGCCTATCTGATTCTTTTCTCTTTGCTTTATTACTTGCTATTGGCGGGAATATTTCTGTTGAGTAAGTCGTTTTCTTTTGACCCAGCACCAGCTTTCCGCAATCTGCTTGTAATAGGTCTCTATATCGTTGCGGGATACGCGGGCTTCGCTCTTTCTGTCCGATGGATAGTTTATCCGTTGGCCTATCTCGCCAAAATTCCCATCAACAGACCAAAACATTGGCATCTTATTCCTGATTGCATCGCCTTTTACTTAACGGTTCTCCTCTTAACTTTACCCATCTTCGCTCTTGACTATCTACAATCGGCCCTTCCCAGCCCAAATAATGTTGTGGAACTTATTCGTTCTGGATGGCAGGCGATTGTCAGTTTCTTTGTCTATCGGCATTTCATTATCACCGATTTGTACGTGAAGGAGACCGAAGGTTCGCAAGAAAGCGTTCTTGTCCCACCCGCCAGTGAAGAGAAGGTGAAGTAACTGCTAGTTGAGCTGAAAAGCAACATAATTGAAAGAAATCTTGACGGAGAAGATAATGAAAAAGCGGCATGTCATTAGCATAATTCTTCTTGCAGTGGTCAGTATTACCATATCAAATTGTTCTTTCACTTTCAGGGACGGAGAAACTGACAACACAAGCAATAAGCAAATTGCAGAAAGTGTCATTAACTCAATTGATCAATTCCAACATGAGCATGGTTATCTTCCAGAGTCGTTATCCCTTCTTGTCCCCGATTACTTGGCGAGCGTTCCACTTACTGTTAGAGGAGACAATTTTGTCTATCACTCCTTTCACGACTCAGACAGAGGAGAAGATTACGAATTGTGCTTTTTTGACGATACCAGCAATAAAACTTCGTATGGCTGTTGCTATATGAATTTCTTCGACAATCCGCCAAATTACGACGGCTGGGATTGCACAAGGGGTGCGGAATAAACGCTGTGGTTGTGTGAATAATTATCCTGTATTCACGAAAAGTGGCTTCGCAAGGAGCCGCTTTTTCATTCCCCGCCATCCAAATACTGCTACCTCTCCCCCATCCTCAACTCCTCCAACAACCTCTCCAACTCCTCGGGCAACGGCGCTTCGAAGAGACGCGGCTCTTTTTCGTTGGGCAAAATGATCCGCAACTTTGCCGCGTGCAAAAAGTGACGGTCGATCGTCAGAGAGGGCTTCCTCCGCCCGTAGACCATATCCCCCACGATCGGACAACCGAGAAAAGCGCAATGCAGGCGGATCTGGTGCGTCCGCCCCGTATGCGGATGAAACTCCAGCAGAGTGTGGTCCGTGAACGTTTCGCGCGTCTTGTACTCGCTGACAGCCTCGCGTCCCTTGCCTTCGGGGAGCACGGCCATCTGCTTGCGATGACTCGGGTCGCGGCCGATGGCAGCCTCCACGCGGCCCGCGGGAGTCGGCGGTGCGCCGTCCACGAGAGCAAGATACGTCTTCTCCACCTTTCGCAGGCGGAACTGGTCCTGCAACCAGCGGTGGGCGCGTTCGTTTTTCGCCAGCACGATCAGTCCCGAGGTCTCTTTATCGAGGCGGTGGACGACGCCTGGCCGCTCCTCGCCGCCGATGCCCTCGATGGCAGGGTCATATCCCAGCACCGCGTGGACAAGCGTCCCCGAATCGTGACCCGCGGCGGGATGCACCACCATCCCCGCGGGTTTGTTGACGACCAGCAAATCATCATTCTCAAAGACGATATCGAGCGGGATGTCTTCGCCGACGAGTCCGCTGGGGACGGGAGGCGGGACGCGCACTTCCACCTCCGCGCCCGCTTCGAGCATCTGTCCCGACTTTTTGGCGGGGACGCCGTTCACTAAAACGAATCCGTCGCTGATGAGTCCCTGCAAGCGCGCCCGCGAAAATTCAGGCAGGTTGCGGACGAGGAACTTGTCCAGGCGTTCGGCGGTTTCTTCCGCGTAGGTGAAGGATTCGATTCGGTCGGTCATGGGAGGTCAGTAGGCAGAAAGTGGAAAGCAGAATGCAGAAATCGTGACTATTTGTATTATTGCGGCGACTGATCTGACGCTTGGTCACTTACAGTCGAAGACTGTGGAGTCTCTGAAGGAGGATCACTGTTCACTGATGACCCTTCGACGTTGCTCAGGGCAGGCTGCTCACTGGCTTTCTTCTCCGCCCGCTCCTTGAGCCAGACGCCCAGCAAAAGGACGACCACCCCAACGGTGATGCTGGCGTCGGCCACATTCCAGACGGGGAACGTCCCCACGGAAATGAAATCGGTGACTTCGCGCCGCGACAATCGGTCCACCAGATTGCCCGCCGCGCCCGCCATCTGCATGCCCATCGCCAGTCGCAGGCTCCAATCTTCGCGCTCCACGAGCGGATAGTAATAGAAGATGACGATGATGACGATGATCGCCAGGACGGAAAAGACTGCGTTGCCATTCTGGAACATGCCAAAGGCCGCGCCCGTATTCGCCCAATGGACGATGCGCGCGTACGGCATGAGCCAGTCCCAGCCTTCGGGAAGCCAGGTGCCGCCAAAGGGAATATTCGTCCGCACCAGCCACTTGGTCCACTGGTCGAGCGCGACGATAAGGGAGACGGAAAGAAGGAGAGGTAGATAGGTGAGAAAGTTACGTTTCAAGGGGCCTCAAAGCGGTTGGCGGTTAGCGGTTAGCAGTTGGCGTTTAGCAATTGGCGATAAGCGACTCGGAACCAATTACCAATTACCAATAGCGGGCGGATTGTACCATCCCCATCTCCAAATTTGGGCGGGACGGGTCTCATTCCACAAACACGCGCGGGACTCGGGCGCTGATGCTCGTCAACACTTCGTAGGGGCTGGTGCCCATCCATTCGGCGAAATCGTAGGCGGTGATGCCCTCGCCGAGCAGGATAATGCCATCGCCGAGAGCGATTTCGTCCTCGCCCGCGTCCGCCATAAACTGGTCCATGCAGATGCGCCCCACCTGCGGATAAGATTTCCCATGGATGAGGACGCGCGCCTTTCCGCTCATGCGACGGAAATAGCCGTCGGCGTATCCGCACGGGACGGTGACGATTCGAGTCGGACGTTCGGCCTGCCACGTGGACCCATAACTGACTGGCCGCCCGGGCGGGGTGACCTTGGAATACGCGACTCGCGAGCGCCAGATGATGGCGGGATTCACGTCCACGGTGCGGGGCAGGTCGAGGGCGGGATAGACTCCGTAGAACATGATGCCAGGCCGAACCATGTCAAAGTTGGCTTCGGGGAGTTGGAGGATGCCGCCCGAATTGGAGAGGTGTCTCAATGGCGGAAGCGGCAGGCTCCTCCGCTCGTAGAAGCGCAGGACTTCCTGGAAGCGTTCGAGTTGCAGTTTGGCGTGTGTTAGTTCGGGAATATCGGCGTTGGCGAAGTGACTGTAGATGCCCTCCACCTCCACGCTTTTGCAGGACGCGGCCAGTTCGAGGAAGGGAACCGCCTCGGTATCGCGCACGCCGACGCGTTCCATGCCTGTGTCTATCTTCAGGTGGGCACGGATTCTCCCTCCCGAGGGAGAGGCATATTCGTCGGCGGCCCGCAACAGGTCCGCGGAGGAGGCGGTCAGGGTCAGGTCGTAGCGCAGGAACCAGGGGATCTGCTCGGGAAGCGTCCCGCCCATCACGAGGATGGGTTTGTCCACGCCGATCTGACGGAGGTGAATCCCCTCTTCGAGCGTCGCCACGCCGAGGTAATCGGAAAAGGCCGCGATGTATTTCGCCACGCCGTCCAGACCATGACCGTAGGCGTTGGCCTTGAGGATGGGCATGACACGCGCAGGCGCAACACGGGCGCGGATGGCTTCGAGGTTTTTCCGCAGTTGGGTAAGGTTGACTTCGAGGTAAGTAGGGCGGAGGGATTCAGACATGGAAGAAAATGCAAGATGGAGAATGGATGATCAGGAAAATTGCACTTGGAGTTTGCCCGCAGCATCATAAAATGATCGAGCGGAGAAGGGTGGCTTGGAGGGTCGCATGGATTGGAGTCTTTGGAGGAGGATGGCTACATCTTCCACGAGCGGATAGTCGGCGAGGGCGGAGAGGGGCAGCCATTCGAGTGTCCCTTCGTGCGAGGGGCGGAGGGCGGACACATCGGTCCACCCCGACGACAAGTCACCCGTGAAGATGTACAGGCCGACGCCGATATTTGCTTCGACATCCACCATGACTGTACCAGCCAAACTTAAGTCCGCGCTGAGACCCGTCTCTTCGAGCAGTTCGCGCCGCGCGGCAGCAAGAACGTCTTCGCCGCGCTCCACGTGTCCGCCGATGCCGTTGTATTTGTTCGCCCACAGACGTTTGGTCGGCGCGCCTTTGATGAGCAGGACATCATCGCCGCGGGTGAGAAAGATCAGCACACGCGGGATGAGCATGTAGCGGTCGTCGGTGATGCCTTGGTCAGAAGAGGGCATGAGGGGTTCCTGTTTCAGGGGCTGGGTGATCGTTACGTCACTTCGCCGCCTGGTAGATAACAAGCAGTAAGGCTGTATAATACCCCAAATTGGGTGCCCGGAAAGCCGCTGGCTGGATAGGCCCCCAAACTGGAGTAGAAAGGAGTAGTTATGGGGGGCGCAAAGAAATTCGGGTGATTTTCATATGGCAATAACCCAACGACCCTTTTCCACCGAGCAGGATAAATATCTCATGTCTGCCTTGGCTCGGCAGTGCCCAGATAGCCATCTCCATGTTGTAGATTTGCCGTATCGGTTTAGTTCATGGGCGTTTAACAATGCCGAAAATATCAGTTTGTGGTTTGATGAAAACCGACAACTTATTGCCTGGGCGGTGCTCCAATCGCCTTTCTGGACGATCGATTATGTTTGCCGCCCTGAACAAGAAGAAAATCTGCATCCAGAGATCCTTTCATGGGCAAACCAACGCGCACAGGCAGTTCAAAATACACCTTATTCACGTCCCGCATGGTTTGTGATGGTCTTTTCCGGGCAAAATAGCCGAATTCATGATCTAGAACGTGCGGGATTCAAATGCCAGGCGGAAGTGGGTGATAATTCCTGGTCAAAAGTACTTATGTGCCGTTCATCCCAAAACCCCGTAAAAATATACAAGCCTCGTTCAGATTTTCGGGTCCGCTCACTGGCAGGTGAAAAAGAAGTATCTGATTACGTTGAACTTCACCAATCTGTCTTTGAAAGCAAAAACATGACAGTGGACTGGCGGACGCGCACACTCCAACATCCCGATTACAAGCCAGATTTGGACATCGTGGTTGAATCTCCTGATAAACGCCTGGTCGCTTTTTGCATTTGTTGGTTGGATGAAAATTCAATGACAGGCCACGTTGAGCCATTGGGCTGTCATAAAGATTATCGTCAATATGGTCTGGGACGGGTCGCGCTTTCAGAGGGATTGCACCGTCTTCAATCTCTTGGAGCACAGAGCATCTTCGTGGAAACAGATAATTATCGGAATACGGCTTTTCGACTTTACCAATCGTTTGACTTTGAAGTAATCCAGGATGTTCTTGTCTATCGAAAGGATTACGAAACCGTTTAGTGCAGAGGGGTACAGTACAAACTGTTGGACCGCATATTTTCATGGAAATAATTCCAGGAATCTTGGTAGAATTCGGGCCATAAAATCGGACAGGCAAACCGTTCAAAAAAAATTCAGCATATGAAAAAAGATCAAATGGTTGAACACGCCCTGATGTGTCCACAGTGCAATGCGCCGCTCAAGCCGAGCCGCTTTGCGAGTTCCACAGTGTGCCCATACTGCGGGACGACGGTTCGGCTGGATTCTTCTTCATCCATCTCAGCGAAACGTTTCCACGAGGCGTTCCGTGTTTGGAACTCTCCGCAAACGTACAACATTCCATCGTGGATCTCGCTTGGCGATCGGCATTGGGCGCTGGGACAACAAATTGGCAGGGGCGAATTTTCGGATGTGTACAAAGGTCAACGGGCGCGTTGGCCGACTGAACTTGCGATCATAAAAATACTGCGCGACCGCAAAGATGAAGAGGCGTTCGACAACGAGTGGAACGTTCTGCAAGCGCTTCATCAGAGCAAGGCCCGCGGGGCCGATGACTTCACAGCGCTTCTCCCGCAATTGGTCTTTCATGGGGAGATTTCTGCTGGCGCGAATAAGGGTAAGCGGGCCAGCATCTTCCGCTGGATCAGCGGTTTCCAGCACACGTTCGAGGATGTCATGCAGGCGTATCCGCAAGGAATTCCCCCGCGCGCTTCGATCTGGGTTTGGCGGCGGATTCTGGAAACGCTTTCATTTGTCCATGCTTCGGGAATGGTTCACGGCGCGGTACTTCCGCCTCATTTGCTCGTCCAGGAAAATGACCATGGGGTGCGATTGGTGGGATATGGCTCTGCCGGGCGCACCGGCGAAAAACTGCGGACTGTCTCCCAAACGTACGCATCCTTCTACCCTCAAGCGGATCGCTCGCCACTGACGTTGACTCCGCAACTGGACCTCATCATGAGCGCGCGCTGTATCATCGCCTTGCTGGGCGGGGACGCGGGAGCCGCGACATTGCCAGCCGCGATACCCGCTCCGTTGGCAGACGTCCTGCGGCGGGTTGCGCGAACCGATCCGACGGGTTCGCGCGAAAACGCCTGGGACATCCGAGCAGAAATCGGAGAGATTGCCAAACAGGTTTACGGTCCGCCACAGTTCGCACCGATTGTGATGCCATCCTGATGAAAAATCGGACTTCGGTTTTTTGAATTAGAAAAGGAGACAAAATGGGATACGGTAGTTACAGCCAGGTCGCGCATGAAGCGCTTCTGCGTCAACGTTCGAACATTCCTGCCGAGCAGGTTTTCAAGCAGGTAAAATGTCATCCGCTAATGGACCCGAAAGGGGTCAAACTACGCGAGAGTCGAGATGCGGCCGATCATCCAGAATCGCAGGCGATCGTTTTTGCCCTGGACGTTTCTGGCTCGATGGGACAAATCCCGCGGCTGATGGCGACCCAGCAACTCCCCAACTTCATGAAAGTGTTAATGGGGTGTGAAATCCGCGATCCGCAAGTGCTCTTTATGGCGATCGGGAACGCGACATCCGATTTGGCGCCGCTACAGGTTGGCCAGTTCGAATCGACCGCCGAATTGATGGATCAATGGCTGACCTGGACGTACCTGGAAGGCCGCGGCGGCGGCGTGGGCGAGAGTTACGATCTGGGATTCTATTTCCTCGCCACGCACACGGAAATGGACTGCATGGTAAAGCGCAACAAAAAAGGCTACCTGTTCATGACAGGCGATGAAACGCCTTTCCCCGCTCTCTCAAAACACATTGTAGAGGGAATTGTGGGGGACAAACTGGATGAGGATATCCCGATGGCTGAGGTCATTGCCGAAGTACAGAAAACCTATGTGCCGTTCTTCATCATCCCTGACCGTACCCGCGCCAAGCAGTGTGAACGCCAGTGGCGGGACCTGCTTGGCGATCACGTCCTTGTGCTGGAAAACCCTGTTGACGTCTGTTATGTGGCGGCAGGCGCGATTCTGATCAACGAAGGACGCGCTTCCAGCGTCAAGGAACTTGCAGAACTTCTGGATAACGCGGGCATGCCTTCCGACCGTCGGAATTCGGCACTTAGGACGCTCACGCCTTTCGCCGAGGTCATCCTCAACGGGAAGAACAGTTCCAACTGGTTCTCGCGTTTTGTCAAAGGTTCCTGACTCTTAGGTTTGTCAGTGCGCGCTTTCGTTATCGTCGATCTCGGTTTTGGAGATGCGGGAAAGGGCTTGCTGACAGATTTTCTTGTCCGCCGCTTCGAGGCGGGACTCGTCGTCCGCTACAACGGTGGCGCCCAGGCTGGGCATAATGTCATTGCCCCCGATGGACGCCACCATACTTTTTCCCAGTTTGGCGCTGGGACATTTGTCCCCAATGTTCGGACATATTTATCGCGGCATGTGGTGATCGATCCACTGGCGCTGATGGTGGAGGGAGACGCGCTCGAAGCGAAAGGGGTTCCAGACGTATTTTCGCGCTTGCGGATCAGCGACCAGGCGCTGGTCATCACCCCTTTTCAGAGGGCCGCCAATCGGGTCCGCGAAATGGCGCGTGGCGCGGACAGGCACGGAAGTTGCGGGATCGGCGTCGGGGAAACGGTCGAGGACGCGCTCGCATCGCCAGAAATCCGCATCGTGGCAGGCGACCTCAACCGTCCCGCCCTGCTTCGGCAAAAGTTGGACGCCGTTCGGGATGTAAAACGCGAGCAAATCATCGCATTTTGCAAAGAAAATTCTTTCGACCCAACCTCCGTTCGGGAATTTGAAACCTTTGAGATTGATGAACTCATTGACAGGTGGATCGCTGCCATCGCCCGAATCGGCGAGTTCGGCCTGATCATGCCTGACTCAAATCTGGATGGTTGGATGCAAGATTCAAACAACATCGTTTTCGAAGGCGCTCAGGGCGTGTTGCTGGATGCGGACGCGGGCTTTCATCCCTACACCACCTGGTCGCGTTCCACAACCGCAAACGCCGTCGAACTCATCGAACAGGTGATCCCCGACGCGGATATTTTCAAGATCGGAGTGTTGCGCTCCTATGCGGTTCGTCATGGACCTGGACCGTTCCCGACCGAAACAACCAACCTAACTCCCATCATCTCCGAACACAATCAGCGCAACGACTGGCAGGGGACAGTCCGATATGGGTGGTTTGACGCGGTACTCGCACGCTACGCGCTGAACGTGACAGGCGGCGTGGACGCGCTGGCGATCACCCACATAGACATCCTTCCGCGACTGGAAAACTGGCAATATTGTTCAGGCTATCAAGGGATGCACATTGCTGGAACCCCACCGACTAACGACACTCTGACCGACCTTCATCTCCCCGCATCTCTTTCCCTCGCCAAACGGACACAGTTCACACACGCGCTTTCCAAAGCCGCTCCAAACGTCAACAAGGCCAACCCAGACGAGGAAACCGTCATTCGAGAGATCGAACGCCTCACTGGTCACCAAGTAGCGATTGTCTCCCACGGTCCAGGCGCGGAAAACGTACAGGTCATAGATTCCCGCCTGTCGTAGGCATGAAACGCCACCAGGTCAAACGAAACGTATCGAAATCATTCACGGGGGTACGATGGTCCGCATCCCACAATCAGGCCTGTTTTTTTGTATAATGTTTGAACCATTACTCACCAGGCCCCTTCTTACAAGGAGACCCCGTAAACCATACCAACGAAGGAAACCTAAAACTTACCATCCATGAAAATCATTCAACGAGGTAAACAGCCCCACCTATCCGAAAACACAGACACTTCCGTACGCTCCGAAATCCAGGAATACCTGGAAGTCCGCCAACAGCGTCGCTGGATTTTCCCACGCGCCGCGTTGGTCGGTTTTTTCGCTGGCGTCGTTGCCTTGCTCTTTCGCGCCGCGCTGACAGGCGCAGATTCCCTCCGCAACGGGATTCTCATCTGGGCGCATCAATACCCAGCCTTTGGTTGGATCTTCCCCGTGTTGTTCACCGTGCTTGGAGCAGGCGTTTCGGTTGCCATCACGCGCCGTTACGCTCCCGAAGCCAGTGGAAGCGGCATCCCGCATCTGGAAGCCGTCCTGCACCGCTTCCGCAAACTGGACTGGAAGCGCGTCCTGCCTGTGAAGTTCTTCGGGGGCATCGTCGCCATCGGGAGCGGACTCGCCCTCGGACGGGAGGGCCCCACCGTCCAGATGGGCGGCGCGATCGGTGACGCCACCTCCCGCTGGCTGAAATCCACCGAGCGGGAACGTCTCACCCTCATCTCCTCTGGCGCGGGTGCGGGGCTGGCCGCCGCCTTCAATGCGCCTCTCTCTGGACTGATCTTCGTGCTCGAGGAAGTCCGACGCGACTTCCAACCCATTGTGTTTGGCGCGGCTTTCGTCGCCGCGGTGATCGCGGACATCATCGCGAGGATCGGCGCAGGACAATTCTCCGTCTTCGCCGTCCCAAGTTACCCCGTACCACCGCTGGCTTCCCTACCCATTTTTGCCATGCTGGGAATCCTCGCAGGACTGCTCGGCGTGCTTTTCAATCGCGGACTTTTATCCACAATTCAATGGTACGCGCGCATCCCCGCGCGTTTCTCCCTGCTCGCCGCCGCCGTGACGGGTGGGCTGGTCGGCCTTGCTGGATGGTTCTCCCCGCTCCTCATCGGCAGTGGACACGCGCTGGCCGAGTCCGCCCTCCAAGGCGAATTGGTTTTGATCGCCATTCCCATATTCTTTCTGGTCCGCTTTGTGTTGACCGTTTCCAGTTATGGAACGGGCGCGCCAGGCGGCATCTTTGCCCCGCTCCTCGTCCTCGGCGCGTTGATCGGTTTGGCGGTCGGGCAGATCGCTCATGCGCTTTGGCCAGCCATCGCGCCGATCCCAGCGGCGTTTGCGGTGGTCGGCATGGCGGCCTACTTCACTGCCATTGTCCGCGCACCGTTGACAGGCATCATGCTGATCATCGAGATGACAGGCAATTATCACCAGATGTTGCCGTTGCTGGTCAGTTGTTTTTGCGCCTACGCGGTGGCCGAATACCTGAAGGATCTGCCCATTTACGAAGCGCTTCTGGAACGCGACCTGAAACGCGGCGGCGTGGGACATCTCCTGAAGGAGCCAGTGGTGGTGGAGTTCACTATTCACACAGGCGCCCCCTTTGTCGGCCGCGAGGTGCGTTCCCTCGGTCTCCCGTCAGGCTGTATTCTCGTGCGATGTTCCGATGGAAAGCGCGAATGGGTGCCAAAGGCAAACACCCAACTCGAGGCGCACATGCGCATTACGGCGATGATCGCCCCCGAAGCATCCAACAGCCTCGAGATTCTGCGGCAGGGATGTCAGGGACATGCCCCACCTGAGCAGGCGAGAATCGAACCCTGAGTTCTTAAAAGCAGACCTCCGAAGTCGTTCAGGCTTCGGAGGTCTCTCGTTCGTTATGCCACTGTAATGCTCTTATCCAGATACACATCCTGGATGGTGTTGAGCAGTTTCACGCCCTCGGCCATCGGGCGCTGGAAGGCCTTGCGGCCAGAGATGAGTCCCTGCCCGCCCGCGCGCTTGTTGATGACGGCTGTCGCCGCGGCCTCGCCGAAGTCATTACTGCCCGAAGCGCCGCCGCTGTTGATCAGGCCGACGCGGCCCGCATAACAGTTGATCACCTGGTAGCGACACAGGTCAATGGGATGGTCGCTGGTCAGTTCGCTGTAGATGCGCTTGTCCAGTTTGCCGTAGGAACTGCCGCCCGAGTTCAGAGCGATGAAGCCGCCGTTGTTCTCGGCCAGTTTCTGCTTGATGATGTCCGCTTCGATCGTGACGCCGAGGTGGTTGGCCTGCCCCGTCAAGTCCGCGGAGACGTGGTAATCCTTATCCTTCTTGAACTCGGAGTTGCGCAGGTAGCACCACAGAACGGTTGCCATGCCCAGTTCATGCGCGAGGGAGAACGCTTCCGCGATCTCGACCAGTTCACGGTGCGAATCGTCCGATCCGAAGTAGATGGTCGCACCGACCGCGGCCGCGCCCATATCATAGGCCTGCTCCACCGTCCCGAAGAGGATCTGCTCAAAACTGTTGGGGTACGTCAGCAGTTCGTTGTGATTGATCTTCACGAGGAAGGGGATCTTGTGCGCGTACTTGCGCGACATCATCCCCAGCACGCCAAACGTGGAAGCGACGGCATTGCATCCGCCCTCGATGGCGAGTTCGATGATCTTCTCGGGGTCGAAGTAATCGGGGTTCTTGGCGAACGACGCGCCGCCCGAATGCTCGATGCCCTGGTCTACAGGCAGGATGGACATGTAACCCGTCCCGCCGAGGCGGCCGTGGGTGTACATCCACGTCAGGTTGCCGAGGACGCGGTTGTTGCGGTCCGATTGCAGGAAGACGCGGTCCACGAAATCGGGTCCCGCGAGTTGCAGGCGTTCCTTGGGAATTTTCGGGGAGTTGAATCCCAGCAGCGATTCGGCTTTATCTCCCAAAAGGGATGCAATATCGGTACTCATGAAATTCTCCTTAGAATCTGGATGATATGATTACTTCACCGCGGAGAACATTCTTCACATTCCTTCGCAGTGAATATATGTTGGCAGATGAAAGGACATCTGGGGGATCAAAGGTTTTCTTGATTATAACTCCGAAGTCAGGCTATAATGGATACAGGTCGCGCAACGCGGCGCGTTTTTTCACGTATATGCAATCAAGGAGACTCACATGAGCGATTTATTCGAACAAGTAACCAATGCCCAGGACGCCTTCAAAAAACTGGCGAGCAAGATCCCTGGATTCGGCGGATACATCGAACGGCAGAACCGCCGAGCGGCCGATAAACTTCTGCGCGAGACCGTCGCCACACGCTTCGAGGAACTCTACAGCCGCGCTTCCAACCTGCAAGCCGACCTCGTCGCCAACGGCATGATTTCGTATGTGGACGACATGGAGAAGGCGATCATCAAGATCCGCACCTTCATCGACAAGATCAGCAAGGCCACCTACGGCGCCTCGGGACTCTTCGATGCCGTCAAGATCAACGAAGCGGAACTGGCGAAACTCTACACCTTCGACAACGCCTTCTTCGATCTCGCGGACCAAGTAGGCCGCGCCCTCGACACCGTCGAGGCCTCCGCCGCCGACGAGGAAGCCCTGCCCGCCGCCATCCGCAACCTGACCACACTGGCGCGCCAGGTTGTGGAAACCTTCGAGCGCCGCAGCGAAGTCTTCACAAGTTAACAACTCGTCAGTGCGGGCCACGAGGTCAAACGCCGAGTGGGCGAAGCAATCTCATCGTCGATTCGGGGATTCCTTACCCTTCGGGTACGATGTCGTCGGGGAAATCGCCTCCTCACAATGACGAAAAATATCAAAATCACCCTGCCCCAGGGCGCAAACCGCGCTCTGGGGTAATCCGTTTAAGTCGTGTTAGAATAATTGGGAAAAGGAAATACAACATGTGGCGCGAATATTTCACCGTATCATCCACTGACGAAGCCATCCGCCTGCTTGCGGAAAAAGGGGGACGCTCCCGCATCGTGGCAGGCGCCACCGACTTGATGCTCGAACTCGAACGCGGTGTCCGACCGAACGTGGACACGCTCATCGACATCAGCCGCGTGCCTGCCCTGGACCGCATCCACCTCGACGAAGACGATTTCATCCACCTCGGCCCGCTCGTAACGCACAACGACGCGGCCGCCAGCGAACTCATCCGCACGCGCGCCTATCCACTGGCGCGCGCCTCGTGGGAAGTTGGCGCGCCGCAGATCCGCAACCGCGCCACCGTGGCGGGCAACCTCATCACCGCCTCGCCCGCCAACGACACCATCACCCCGCTCATGGCGCTCGGCGCGTCGGTCACGCTTCTCTCCACGCGCGGCGATCGGACGGTTCCCCTCGCGGAGTTCTACACGGGCGTCCGCAAGATCGTGATGCAACCCGACGAACTCCTCGTGGACATCTCCTTCCCTGCCCTGAGCCAATCCCAGCGCGGGACATTCATCAAGATGGCGTTACGCCGCGCCCAGGCGATCTCCATCGTCAACGCGGCGGTCATCGTGGACACTTCGACTTCGCTCAGTGCAAGCCTTGCGGGGGGTGCGGTCACGTCAGCCGCGATCACGCTCGGGGCGGTCGCGCCCACCATCATCCACGCGCGGGAAGCGGAATCCTATCTCGCTGGCAAAGAACTCACCGACGAGGTCATGCTCGAGGCGGCGCGTCTCGCGATGGAGGCGAGTCGTCCCATTGACGATATCCGCGCATCCGCCGCGTATCGCCGCGAGATGGTGAGGGTCAGCGTGTTGCGCGGACTCCGCGCCCTGCGCGACGGGACAGAACGCGATGGCATGCCCGAGGAACCAGTACTGCTGGTCAAAAAGGCAGAAAGCAAAGAGCAAGCGGCGGATTGGAAGTTGCCCGAACCGATCGAGACCACCGTCAACGGAAAGAAGATGGTGTTCAAGCACGGGCACGAGAAGAACCTGCTGCGGTTGCTCCGCGACGAGGGGATGCTGATCGGCACGAAGGAAGGCTGTGCCGAGGGCGAGTGCGGCGCGTGTACCGTGTTCCTGGACGGCAAGGCCGTGATGGCGTGTCTCGTCCCTGCGCCGCGCGCGCATGGCGCGCAGATCGTCACGGTGGAAGGGCTCGCCAACGGTGAACAACTTCATCCCGTGCAGGAGGCGTTTGTGGAAAGCGGATCCGTCCAATGCGGATACTGCACGCCTGGCTTTTTGATGTCGAGCACGATGTTGCTGGAGGAACGTCCGCATCCGACGCGCTCGGAGATCGAAGAGGCGTTGACGGGAAATCTTTGCCGATGCACAGGCTATTACAAGATCGTGCAGGCGATTGAATCCGCAAGCAAAGCGAGGTAACGATGGCAAAATACCGCTCCTACGAAAAAAGTCCGCCGTCCCGTTCGAAGGACCCACATCCCGTCTGGCGCGGAATCGGGTGCTTGATCATGCTGATCGTGCCTGCACTATCCCTGGGACTCAGCACCATCCTCGTGCAGATCTCCCCATCGCTAGGCATTCAACTTCCCGATGGCCTGCTTGGTCGCCCCGTGATGCCCGAGTTGTTGTTCAAGGTTCCCGGGCTGGTCGGCATTCTCAATTGGATTCAAAGCCTCAATAACTTGTATGCCATTCTGGTGGGGATGTTCACCATCACCGTCCTGTTGGCGGGATTGATCGCATTGATCTATGCCTTCACCTATCGCGTTGTCGGTCCGCCGCGCTATTCGGGGATCGACGCACCGCCGCCCAACGTCAAAGTAAGAAAGTACAAGCGATAAACCATGTCAAAACATTCCATCGGCCAATCGTCCCCGCGCGTGGATGCGCGCGATAAAGTGATGGGGGTTGCTCAATATTCTGGCGATCTTTCCATGCCAGGCATGTTACATATGAAGATGCTGTTCGCGGAGCGTCCACATGCGCGCGTGAAGAGTATCGACACCCGCGCGGCAGAAGCGCTGGCGGGCGTGGCGGGCGTCTTCACATCGAAGGATGTGCCCGTCAACGAGTATGGACTGCAATGGCAGGATCAACCCGTTTTATGTGGTCCAAGCCCCGTGCCGCCACAGGGTGTGATCACCGACATCGTCCGCTTCGAAGGGGACCAGGTGGCGGCCGTCGTCGCAGAGACGGAGGAGATCGCGGCGGAGGCCATCAAGTTGATCCGCGTCGAGTACGAAGACCTGCCCGCCGTGTTCGATGCGCGCCAGGCAATGAAACCAGAAGCGCCGCAACTGCATCCTGAACGCGGCGATTCCAATATCTGTGTCCATTACAAGATCCGCAAAGGCGAAGTGGATTTCAGCAAAGCGGACGTGGTCGTCGAAGGCGAATATCAGACTCCCTATCAGGAACACGCCTACCTCCAGCCCGAAGCGGGACTGGCCTACATTGATGAAGAGAGCCGCGTCACCGTGAAGGCGGGCGGACAGTGGACCCACACCGACGTGCGCGAGATCGCGCACTGTCTCGCTCTGCCCGAGGAGAAGGTGCGCGTCATCTATCCCGCCATCGGCGGCGCGTTCGGCGGACGCGAGGACATGTCGGTGCAGATCGTCCTTGCGCTGGCCGCGTGGAGGTTGCAGAGACCCGTCCGCATCATTTGGACGCGGCGCGAATCCATCATCGGTCACGGCAAGCGGCATCCTTCGTTCGTCAAGGCGAAGTGGGGCGCGACCAAAGACGGAAAACTCATCGGCGTGGAGATCGAATTGATTGGCGACGGCGGCGCGTATATGTACACCACCAACAAGGTGCTGGGCAATTCGGCCATTACCTGCACAGGGCCGTATTTCATCCCCAACGTCAAAGCGGACGTGTACGGCGTCTACACCAACAACGTGCCAGGCGCGGCCTTCCGCGGCTTCGGCGCGCCGCAGGCCCAGTACATGGCCGAACTGCAAATGGACAAACTCGCCGAAAAACTAGGCATGGACCCCTTCGAGCTCCGCATGAAGAACGCGCTACAGGATGGCGATCCGCTCGGGGTGGGCACCCCCGCTCCAGGTCCAGTGACTATCGCGAAGGTCATGGAAGAAGCGGCGAAGAAATTCGGGTGGGAGAAAAATCAAGAACGGAAAACGAAAAACGGGAATCTCGTCCGCGGCCGCGGGTTCGCGGCGGGATTCAAAAATGTCGGCTTCAGCTTCGGCTATCAGGAAAATTGCTGGGCGCGGGTCGAACTCCACGGCAAGGACAGCATCGAGAAGGTGATCGTCTACCACGCGGCCGCGGAAGTGGGACAGGGGACGCACACCGTCATCGCGCAGATGGCCGCCGAATCGGTGGGCGTGAGCGCGGATAAAGTGGAGATGCGCACATCCGACACGGCCAACACCGGGAACGCGGGGTCAGTTTCCGCTTCGCGCATGACCTTTATGGCGGGCAACTCCGTCAAGGGTGCGGGTGAGGCGGCGCTGAAAAAGTGGCAGGCCGAGGAACGTCCCGCCATCGCCGAATACAAATATCTCGCGCCGAAGACGACTCCTTTCGAAAAAGAGACGGGCTATGCCATGCCCAATTTCGCCTACGCCTATTCCGCCCAAGCCGTGGAAGTGGAAGTGGACACCGAAACGGGACAGATACGCGTCCTGCGCGTCGTCGCGGCGGACGATGTGGGGCAGGCGATCAATCCCCAGCAGGTGCAGGGACAGATCGAGGGCGCGGTGGTGCAGGCGCAGGGATACGCACTGATGGAAGATCTGAAAGTGAAGGACGGGCGCATCCTCGCCAATCAGTTCAGCACCTATTTGATCCCCACGATTCTGGACATCCCCGAGAAAGTGGAATCGGTGATCGTGGAAGTCCCCGATCCGAACGGACCCTGGGGCGCGCGCGGACTGGGCGAATTGCCCTTCCTGCCAACCGCCGCGGCCATCTCCGCCGCCGTCCACGATGCGACGGGCGTCTGGTACGATGAATTTCCGCTCACGTCCGAACGCATTTTGCGCGGGCTGGGAAAGATTTAAAACCTGTACACAGATGACGCGGATTTTTCCATAAAAAAATCCGCGTTAGTCCCTGTAGTCCGCGAAATCCGTGTACAAGAAAAATCATGGCGTTCCCCTACCTCAACGAAACCGAAGAATTGACCGATGCCGTCCGCGCCAACGCGGACGGTTCGTTCATTCGACTTTCGGACGGAGTCTGTTATTACGAACTCGGCCAACCACGCGACCACACAGTACGCAATACGCAATCCGTGGTACTGACCCACGGATTCTCCGTCCCCAATTTCATTTGGGACCCCGCCTTCGACTTCCTTGTAAGATCTGGCTTCCGCGTCCTACGCTATGACCTGTTCGGGCGTGGATTTTCCGACAGGCCACGCACCCGCTACAACATCCACTTGTTCGTACGGCAACTGAAGAATCTGCTCGACGCGCTGGATATCACCGAATCTGTCCATCTGGCGGGACTCTCCATGGGCGGCCCCATCAGCGCCGCGTTCGTGGACCAATTCCCAGAACGGGTAAAGAGTCATATCCTGATCGATCCCGCGGGAGCGAAACCGATTCGGCTCTCGTGGGCCCTCAAAGCGGCGAAACTGCCCCACGTGCCAGAACTCGCTCTCGGTCTGTTCGGAGGCGAGGGACTGGTCAAGAGCATCGCGTCCGATTTCTTCGATCGGGAACTCATCGAGGAGTTCCAGGCGAAATACCGAGTCCAGATGCGCTACCAGGGATTCATCCGCGCCATCCTTTCAACCGTCCGCAACGGGATGCTGGATTCATTTCTGGAAACGTACCAGCGCGTGGGGAAATTGAACAAGCCGACCCTGTTAATCTGGGGACGCAACGACACCACCGTCCCGTTTGCAGATAGCGAACTGCTCCGCGCGGCCATTCCGCAGGCGCAGTTCCACGTGATCGAATACAGCAGTCACATCCCGCATTATGAAAAACCCGAGGAAGTGAACCCCATCCTTCAACGATTCCTTACTTCCAATCACTAGCCTTCCGCTCTCTGCTCTCTGCCTTCCGCTTTCCGCATTCGGCTCTCCGCTCTCCGCCTTCCTCATTCTGTGTTTTAATATCCCCATGAAAAATTTCTATAACATCGTCAAATCCTACCGTTACCGCATCGCCATTTTCTTTCTGCTGGCGGGAGCGAGCATCTTTTCTGTGGCGCTCTACCACTTTCGCGGATATTGGTATGAAGAAGATGGCTTCCGATTCCTGACGTGGAATCTCTTCCTTGCTTGGATTCCTCTCGTCACAGCCTATTTCGCCTGGGTCCTGTCGCTGGGACGCAAATGGCTCTACATCGTCATCCCCTTCATTGCCCTCGTCTGGATCATCTTCCTGCCCAATGCGCCTTACATCATCACCGACTTCAAGCATCTTGCGGACCCACGGGCGGATGTGCCCATCTGGTTCGACGTGATGATGCTGATGTGGTTCTCGTGGACGGGCCTCCTGCTCGGCGTGGTCTCGTTATACCTGATGCAGGATATTGTCCACCGCGAGTTCGGACGCTGGGCAAGTTGGATCATGGTCCTCATCGTCTCCGCCTTGAGCGCAGTGGGAGTCTACATTGGCCGTTTCATCCGCTGGAACTCGTGGGACATTTTTACCGATCCGACAGGCATCGCCCGAGAATTCATCGTCGGCGCACAGGACCCCAGCCTGCGCTCGATTGGCTTCACGCTCATCTTCGCGGCGTTTTTCATCTTCGTTTACGTCACACTCTATGCCTTCGGGCATTTGCTCCTTGAGCCTGCAAAGGAAACATGAACAAACACATCCTCATCCGCGGCGGAGGTGACCTTGCCAGCGGCGTCGCGCTTCGATTGCATCACGCGGGGTTTTCGATCGTCATCACCGAGTTGCCGCGTCCGCTGGCAGTACGTCGTCTCGTCTCGTTCTCGGAGGCGGTCTACGAGGGACAGATCACCGTCGAAGATGTGACCGCGCACCTCGTCAAGCCCGACCAGGTTGAGTCGACTCTCTCTCGCAGCGAGATTCCCGTCCTCGTCGATCCCGAAGTCAGCCAATTACCAATCACCAATTACCAGGTTGTCATAGACGCGCGCCTTATCAAATCTCCTCCTCGCCCCCTCCCCACCCCCGTCCCGCTTCATATCGGACTTGGGCCTGGATTCTCCGCCCCGCGCGATTGCCACGCTGTTATCGAGACGCGCCGCGGTCACACGCTCGGACGCGTCATCTGGCAGGGAGAATCCGCACCCGACAGCGGCCAGCCAGACGGAGATCCGCGCCGCGTGCTCCGCGCCGACCAGGATGGCATCCTGATCTCCCATGCGAATATTGGAGACCACCTCGAGACTGGGCAACTCATCGCAGAGATCCGATCTTCGACCGAAAATCACACATCCAAAATCATCAGCTCCTTCAAAGGCGCTCTGCGCGGCCTGCTCCGCGACGGCATGGAAGTGACCCGCGGTCTCAAACTTGGCGACGTGGACCCTCGCGACGATCCTGCGCTGTGCCGATTGGTTTCCGACAAGGCGCTTGCCATCGGCGGCGGAGTTTTGGAAGCAATTCTGGCGAATCCGCAAAGATAGATGCTATAATTAAAACATGGCAATCCCCGAACCCACTCCCCAACCGCAACTCACACCCGAGCAAATCGCCGCGAAGGCCGAAGCGGAAAAACAACAACGCTCCATTATGACGTGGAGCATCATCGGTGTTGTGGCGATCATTGCCCTGCTGGCAACCGCCATCTACTTCCTGCTTCGCCCGCAAACGGACGTGGAGACCGTCGGCAAGATACGCGACGTGTTCATCATCGTCATGGCGCTCGAGTCCCTGCTCATCGGCGCGGCGCTGGTGGTACTGATCGTACAGGTCGCCAGCCTCGTCAACCTCCTGCAAAACGAAGTCCGTCCGATCCTCGCGGCCACCACTGAAACCGTCAACAACCTGCGCGGCACGGCCGAATTCCTCGGTGAGAACGTTGTCGAACCCGTCATCAAGCTCAACGGCTATCTGGCTGGTTTGCAACGTGTGATAGAATTGATGGGACTAAAACGAAAATAATCAGAAAAGGAGCATACCATGTCTGATCGAGATGAATTTGGAGCCTTCCTCGTCGGCTTTATCGTCGGCGGCCTGACTGGTGCGGTCGTATCCCTGTTGTTCGCCCCGCAATCGGGCGAAGAGACCCGCGCCCTCATCAAGGACAAGAGCATCGAACTGCGCGACAAGGCCTCCGCCTCCGCGGAAGAAGCGCTGGCCAAAGCCGAAGCCGCCGCCACCGAAGCGCGCGCCCGCGCCGATGAACTTGCCAAGCAACTCAAAGCAAAAGGCGAGACGGTCGTCAGCGAGGTGAAGTCCCGCGGCAAGACCGCCCTCGATGCGGTCCGCAAGCCCAAGAAAACCGAAGAAGAAGTGGCGATCTAACCACCCGCCAAACGCGACAAGGGTTTGACAGCCGTCAAACCCTTGTTTTTTGTCATGCGCCTGATCACCCGCCTCCTTGAATTTTTCTTTCACCACCTCTATCACGGCCTCGCTTTCACCTACGACCTGGTCGCGTGGATGGTTTCCTTCGGTCATTGGATCGAGTGGACGAAAACGGTCATCCCCCACATCCGCGGGACTCGCCTCCTCGAACTGGGTCACGGCCCTGGACATTTACAACGCATCCTCCGTGACCTTGGGCTGGGCGCGTTCGGCCTGGACGAATCCTCGCAGATGTCCCGTCTCGCCCGACAACGCCTCCTCCAGTCTGGCTACGCGCATCCCAATCTGACGCGCGGACTCGGGCAGGCGCTCCCCTTCGCCGCGGAGAGTTTCGACTCGGTCGTTGCCACTTTCCCCGCGCCGTACATCGCCGAAGCGCAGACGCTTTCAGAGGCGCGGCGAGTCCTTCGAAACGGAGGCCGCCTCATCGTCCTGCCCGCCGCGTGGCCGAAGAATCGAATCCTTCGATGGCTGTATCAGGTCACAGGCGAGAGTCCCGCGGAAGGCGCAGATATTCTGAAGGAAAAGGTGGTCGCCCTGCTCTCCCGTGCGGGATTCGAGGCGCACGTCGAGTTGCTCGATCTAAAATCGAGTGAGTTGTTGCTTATCCTGGCTCAAAAAACTGCGGAGGAATAATGGACGAAGCCGACCTGATCGTACTGGCCTTTGTGGTCCTCCTGATGATCGTCATCATAGGCTTTGCCTATCTTCGAAGCAGGGCATACGAGAATCGACTGGCTCTTCAGGCAGAAAAACGCGGTGGCAAATTTGAAAAGAGCGGTCTGTTGAAACAGGCCAGAATACAAATTCCCTACAAGGAATGGCGGGTTGTGTTCTACTCAACACCAGGCAGTCGTTACAGCCCGCCCAAAACCATCGCACAGGTGAAAGTGGATACGCCGCGACTGCCCGTCATTCAACTAGAGCGCAATTACCTGTTGCAGAAAATCCTTGCTGCTTTCGGCAGGGAACGCCTGCTCACCGGCGACGAGGATTTTGACCGCCGCTGGGTGGTGCGAGCCTCCGACACAATGACGGTGCATAAACTTGTAACACCCGAACTCAAAGCCAAACTGGAGGAGCGCATCCTGCGGTCGTTGGCGGTGAATATCCAGCCGATGGAATTATCGCTGACGATCACCACCATCCCGTCCAGCGAGGAAGAGTACGACATCTTTATCGAGACGACCATGCTGGTCCTCAGAAAATTCTTATGAGAGGTAGTTCATGCTGAAAAAACTTCGCGAACCCGTAAACAGCCTGACCCATTGGGCGGGCGCCATCCTTGCACTGGCGGGACTGATCGTCCTGCTGATCGTGGGCTGGAGCACGCCCGCAAAGATCATCTCGTTGCTGATCTATGGACTGAGCCTGATCGCCATGTTCTCCGCGAGCGCCACGTATCACATGGTGCAGGCAAAGGAAAAGGTACTGCTCATCCTGCGCAAACTCGACCACTCCGCCATCTACCTGCTCATCGCGGGGACGTATACGCCGTTCTGCGTGAACGCCTTCGATGGCTTTTGGAAGTGGGGCATGTTGAGCATCATCTGGACGCTGGCAGTCGTCGGCATCATCATCAAGGTTTTTTACATCAAAGCGCCGCGCTGGTTGAATGCGGGTATTTACGTGGTGATGGGCTGGCTGTGCGTGGGCGCGGCGGGACAGATGCTGGCTGTCCTTCCCGCGTGGGTGTTTGCGTGGCTTCTCGCAGGCGGAATCATTTATACGCTCGGCGCGGTGGTGTACATCACCAAGTTCTTCAATTTCTGGCCTGGCGTGTTCGGATTTCATGAAGTCTGGCACATTTTTGTACTGCTGGCCGCTCTCGCCCACTTTGTGGCGGTGATGGGAGTGGCAATTTAAATTCCACGGGACGCGGCGAAAGCCGCGTCCCTGCTTTTGGAGGGACGCTATGAAACGAAATCACTTTTGGGTCCTTGTCGGGTTGGCCTTGTTCGTTCTGCTCGGCTATTGGCTGGGACAAACCCTGATTCCCGGTGGTGCTCAATTAAGTGGAAAATTGATTTTTAATGCCGAAAAACTTCCATCAACAGAATATGAGGGGGGAGATTTCCTAATCAAGTGGATCGCTGAAAATGGCGGGCAACTTGTCATTGAACACAAAGACCGACCTGGTTTTGCTCTTTGGGAAAGCATTCCTGGAGAGCCTTTTTTGATGGGCGCGATTGGAAATGAAACTGTGACAGAAAATCGAGGAATGTTCAAATTCAAAGATGAATATGCTGTAATCTGTCCTACACAAACCATCGACTCGTTTAGGTCAATGGGCTCTTTCGAGTCAAGGCGACAATTTGTCTTCTTTGGTAACCTGAAGTGCAATAACGGACAGGTTTTTAAATACTTCTTTGGTCTGACTCCTCGCCCCACTGGTATCGAATTAGCTCCAGTAATATATGAGAGCATCGAAGAAATACCTGAAATAAATCGACTTTTCATCACCTATCAAACAAATCCAGACGAGCACTTTTTTGGATTTGGTGAGCAATTTACATATTTCGATATGAAAGGCCAAAAGGTTCCAATCTGGGTTTCAGAGCAAGGTGTAGGACGCGGTGAACAACCGATCACTCTCGCCGCAGATATTACCAATGGTGGCGCGGGAGGGAATGCCTTCACGACGTACGCTCCCCTCCCCACCTATGTCTCAAATCAAATGAGGGCATTTAGCCTGACATCCAATAATTCCTACGGATGGCATCCGACATACACTGCCTTTAATTTTCAAAACTACGACCGTGTCCAAGTAGAAGTATGGTCCCCTCGGGCATACGCTATCATCCCCAATATTTCGACACCCCAGGAGTTTATCGAATTCCAATCATCATTAAATCGAGGCCACGTGCCGAATTCGCCTGATTGGGCCTACTCTGGTGCGATCGTCGGGATGCAAGGCGGGACGGAAAAAGTGCAGGACGTTTACAACGAACTCAAGAAACGGAATACGCCTATTACCGCCTTCTGGCTTCAGGATTGGGTCGGCCAGCGGACAACCTCCTTTGGCAAGCAACTCTGGTGGAACTGGGAAGTGGACTACGACCGTTATCCTGGCTGGGATCAAATGGTTGCTGACTTCAAAAAGGACGACGTGCGCGTCATGGTGTATGTCAGCCCATATCTGGCAGATATTGGTAACTTGAAACCCAACATGCGCCGTAATCTCTTTCAGGAAGCCAAAGAAAATGGCTATCTTGTGATGAACCAAAATGGAAAACCCTATCTCATTTTGAATACCGATTTCCATTTTGGCATGGTGGATTTCACTAATCCCCAAGCACGCGATTGGTACAAGTCAGTGATCAAAGATCAAGTGATTGACGCGGGCGCATCGGGCTGGATGGCTGATTTCGGGGAAAGTCTGCCCTATGATGCAGTACTTTTTAATCCGAATATTCCACCACAAGAAATGCACAACATCTATCCTGCAGCATGGGCGAGCCTCAATCGTGATGTCGTTGATGCAACAAACGGAGATTTGGTCTTCTTCAATCGCGCTGCATATATGGGAAGCGCTAAAGTCGCGTCCCTCTTCTGGGAAGGCGACCAGCTCGTGGACTGGTCTGCCGAAGACGGCATCAAATCTGCCGTGACGGGACTCAACACGTCGGGTCTTTCGGGCATGGCCTTCAACCACTCCGACATCGGCGGCTACACCACCATCAGCAATCCCATCCTCAACATCCACCGCTCGCGCGAACTGCTCTACCGCTGGATGGAAATGAACGCCTTCACGCTCATCTTCCGCACGCACGAGGGCAACCAACCCGATAAAAACGTTCAGTTCTACACAGACGATGAAACGCTCGACACCTTCGCCTACTGGGCCAAAGTCTACGCGGCGTTGTTCGACTACCGCAAGCAACTCGTCAAAGAAGCGACCGAGACGGGGTTGCCCGTGGTGCGGCATCCCTTCATCCACTATCCCGACGATCCCGAAACGTGGAAGATCACCTACCAGGAATTCATGCTCGGACGCGACTTCCTCATCGCGCCCGTCACCGACCCTGAGACAACGCAAGTGACCGCGTATCTTCCCAAAGGCCGCTGGGTCCACATCTGGACGGGGACCGTCTATGATGGCGGACAATACATCACCATCGACGCGCCGCTCGGCCAACCCGCCGTCTTCTACGTGGAAGGTTCCCAGGCGGGACAGGATTTCGTCAGCACGTTACAATCGCAAGGTCTCATGCCATAAGGGAACATCATGCGTCCAATCGAAATTACCGTCCCAATTCTCCTCGCCATTTATCTCCTCTGGCCGCTCGTCACACGTCACGCGCGCCCCCTCGCGATCAAACTCGCCCCGCCGTTGACGTTGCTTCTCACGCTCGTACATTTCACCACCGAAGGCTATCGCTGGCAGATGATTCCGCTCTATGTTTTGACCGCCGCCTTCGCCCTCGCAAACCTGCCCACCCTCTTCAAAGCGGATTCTGCCAATGAACTGCCGCGCGGCTGGAGGGCGGCCGCCTCCATCCTGACCTTCATTCTGCTCGCCGTTTCGACAGCGTTACCCGCCCTTTTGCCTGTTCCGCGCATCGCGAACCCGTCAGGTCCCCATCAGGTCGGCACCCAGACCTTCGTCCTCACCGACGCGAATCGCCGCGAACTCTTTTCGGGACGGGATGAGCCGCGCAAGTTCATGATCCAGGTCTGGTATCCCGCCGCGCCAACTGCGGACAATATCCACGCGCCGTGGGTGAACGGCGCGGACGTTTTTGCGCCCGCCATCGCCGATTATCTTCACCTGCCGCGTTTCTCGCTCGATCATCTCACGCTCGCCAAATCGCCCGCCTATCAAGATGCGCCACTGGCAACGGAGAGCAAACCATACCCCGTCATCGTCTTCTCGCATGGTTGGAACGGCTTCTCTGCGCAAAGCAGTGCCCAAATGGTGGAACTGGCCAGCCATGGTTACGTGGTGGTCGCACTGCAACACACCTACGGCGCGATGGTCACGATCTTCCCCGACGGTAAGGTCGCGCTCAACAATCCCGACGCGCTCCCCGAAAGCATGCCCGAGCCTGGTTACACCGACGCGGCGCGCCTGCTCGTGGATCAATGGTCGGGTGACATCTCCTTTGCGCTCGATTTCATGACAGAACAAAACAATGACGCGTCCAGTCCCTTCCGCGCCGCGTTCGACCTGACGCGGATCGGGGTGTTCGGACATTCCACAGGCGGCGGTGCGACCATCCAATTCTGCGGCACGGATGCGCGTTGCACCGCGGGCCTCGCGCAGGATCCGTTCATGACGCCCGTCTCTGAACAGGTGCAGGAGTACGGGTTGAAGCAACCTTTCCTGTTCTTCTTCAGTCAGGGCTGGCGCGAAGCCACAGGCAGTACGAACAACCGTCTGTTCGACGCGTTCCTGCCAAAATTGACCGAACCTGTCGGCGTCACCGCCTTCCTCGGTACGCGTCACTACGACTTCACCGACCTTCCCCTGCTCACTCCGCTCGCGCCGCAACTGGGACTCAAAGGTCCCATCAACGGAAAACGCATGATTAAAATTCTCAACGACTATTTGGTCGCTTACTTCGACCAGGAATTGAAGGGAATTCCATCTCCCCTGCCCTTCGATAATTCAGCGAACTATCCCGAACTTCGCTGGGAAGCAAGATAGCCAACATCAACTCGACTTAAAAAGCGAAACGCGCAGGATTTCTCCTGCGCGTTTTTGTTGGGTCAGTTTGTTATTTGCGGGCCACAGCAGGTTCGAGTTTGCGCCGCCGCGGTAACTGCACAGAGACAGGTACCTGGCGCATTTCGAGTCGCAGAATGGCCGAACGGATGATGCGGTCGAGGAAACCATCCGTGCCGCCTGGGTCTTCCTGCATCATGTAATCGCCAGAAGTGTAGTCATCTTCCATGTTGAGGACGCTCGGGCTGGGATTCATTTCCAGCATGAAGAGATTGCCGTCCTTATCCATGCGAATATCGGCACGGCCATAACCCGTCCCGCCCATGGCGAGATACATCTTCCTGGTCATGTTCTTGATGCGACGCGCCAGACCAGTCTCAGTTACAAACGCAAGATCCATATCCGCGGAGGCTTCGGCATCGAACTTCATCGCCCAATGCTTGAACGTCTCACCTTCCTGAAAAATGATCTCAACGGGAGTGTACACATAAGGATCATCGAGGTTATCGGGGTTGTCCGACACGAGGCAGGTGAACTCACGTCCCTCGATGAACTCTTCGATGCGGGCGCTTCCATACTGCGTTGCCATTTTTTCGAACTGCGCACGCAATTGCTTCGCGTTCTCCACGCGGTTATCGCGCGTCATCCCCGCGCTGGCATAACTATCGTGATGCTTGACGATCATCGGATAGCGGAATCCCGCCTCGGTGACCTTGGCAACTACGTCTTCGTCAGCCTTCACAAGGATGCCGCGCGCAAAGCCAATTCCCTTTTTGGCAGCAAGCGCCTGCATCCCTTCGCGCGTCGGCGAATAGAAACCACTGTCCGCACCGGTGAAGGGAAGATTCAATGCCTCGAGCGCCTGTACAACGTCCATGCCAGGGCGGCCTATCTCGTCATCGGCACCGTCGCAGAGATTCAGATACACATCGTACGATTCGCGCATGGCGATCTCGCGAATGAAATCGTATGCGGGAAGTTTAACGTTGTACATCTTCCATTCGTAATTTCTTAACTGTCCCTCAGGGGTGTAATTTCCAAATGCTTCATCAGCCAAAACACAAACGCGCATGTAACCTCACGATGAAAAAATTTTTGTTGTTGTAATTATTCCACATTTCATTGTAGTGACAAGATTTACAACCTATCAATTACCTTAAAATTTTTTATCGGAAAATATTTTCAACGTTCACTCAAGACTGTTCGAATCTTAAAATTTAAGGTTGAAGGTCGTTTTCATTTGCGCGTTAATGAAAATCGGATTCTTTTTAAAGGACGAACGCCCTCGCATTTTATAACGAAGGCGTTCGCCAAGACATATGGACGATCTCATCCGTTTGTTGCAACAGAGGATCGCACCTCTGCATGTACTCGTTTCTTCGTCACCAGTGGAACGCGCAACTGGTGGCGCAACACGGCCGAACGGAAGATGCGATCAAGGAATCCACGGTGCCCGTCAGGATCGAATGTGATCGGCACGTCCGCAGGCCCCTGATCCTCGGGGCGATACAGAATGGCGCAATTGGGATTGATCTCGAGGATGAACAGTTCTCCATCCGCGTTCATGCGGATGTCGGTGCGGCCGTAGCCCGTGCCGCCAAGTCCGATGAAAAGCTTTCTGCTCATATCCTGAATGCGCGTCACCAGCGTTGCATCTTTTACCCGTTTGATGCGGGCTAGTTCCACCCATTTAGCCTCGGTGTGCAAAAACGTCTCGCCCTTTGGAAACACCACCATCCCTGGCGGATACAGGAACGGGCAGGCCAGATCTTCGGGATTATCCACCACGAGACAGGTGAACTCGGAGCCTTCGATGAACTCCTCCACGCGCGCACTGCCGAAATGCTCCAACATTCGCTCCGCCTGGACCTTCAATTGCTGGGGCGTCTCCACGCGGGACTCACGCGTCATTCCCTCGCTCCCATAACTATTCGGATGTTTGACCATCAAGGGATACTTCAGCCTTTTGGCTTCGGAAAGATCGCGCAGTGACGTGGCGTGGAACCCGCGCACAAATCCAACTCCCTGGATCTCCGCCACCAATTGCATCTGTTCACGCGTCGGGCTGTAGAAGCGGCTGTCCGCGCCCGTGAACGGGAGGTTCAATCTCTCCAGCGCTTCGATCACATCCAGGCCAGGGCGATCTTCGTCCAGCGCGCCATCGCACAAGTTCATATACACGTCGATCTTTTTGCGCCGCGAAAGATCAAGCAGAAAATCGAACGCTGGCCTTTCCACATTCACCAATTCCCAATCGTAGCCATTAAAAAAATCGGGAATGATGGGTTCGAACGTCGGATCATACAACACACATACCTTCATTAAATACTCCTTTCGCTCGATTACTATAATTATTCATATAATCAATCGAATCGCAATATTTCGAAGTTTGCAATTATCTTAAAACATCGAGGCGTGATGAACGGGCAATTCAACACACAATCATCATTGCATAATAAAATAAATCCATTCGCAAAGGAGTCGATATGAACATTCCCCCATCAGGACGTTCCAAAGAAGAAATTCTTGCAACACTTCAGACATTCAAAGCACGCGACATGGATTGGAAGGCAGGCAAAGTCTGGGCGTACGTCTACAACCCAGGTGACGAGAACGCGCAGGTGATTCGGGATGCCTTCATCCTGTATCTCACCGAGAATGGACTCGATCCGACCGTTTTTCCTTCGTTGTTGAAACTGGAGACGGAGGTCGTCCGCATGGTGGCAAACCTGCTTCGCGGTGACGAGCATGTCGTGGGCAATGTGACGTCAGGCGGGACCGAAAGCATCATGCTGGCAGTGAAGACCGCGCGTGACAGAGCCCGCGCGGAACATCCAGAGATCACACAGCCTGAGATGGTTTTGCCGCGCACCGCGCATGCGGCCTTCCACAAAGCCGCACATTATCTCAACGTCAAACCTGTCCTTGTGGAGATCAACCCGACGACGTTCGAGGTGAGCGTGGATGACATGCGCGCGGCGATCACGGCAAACACCATCCTGCTGGTCGCGTCCGCGCCGAATTATTCGCAGGGAGTGATCGATCCCATCGAAGAGATCGGCAAACTCGCTCAGGAAAGGAATCTACTCTTCCATGTGGATGGGTGCGTGGGCGGGATTCATCTCTCGTTCATGCGAAAGATGGGATACGATTTGCCGAACTTCGATTTCACCATCCCCGGGGTGACTTCGATTTCGGCAGACCTGCACAAGTATGGCTACGCCGCCAAAGGCGCGTCGGTGGTGATGTATCGGGACAGGGAAATTCGCAAGTATCAGATCTTCGCCTGCTCCGACACGACAGGGTACACGCTCATCAACCCGACCATGCTCAGTTCGAAATCGGGCGGACCGATGGCGGGCGCGTGGGCGCTGATGAATTTTCTCGGCGAGGAGGGATACACGCGCGTCGTGCGCGAGGTGCAGGATGCGGCAAAGACTCTGATCGAGGGCATCAACGCGATGGATGAGTTCCAGGTGCTGGGCGATCCCGCCATGTGCATGTTCTCATTCAAGTCGGACGCGATCAACGTGTTCCAGTTGGCAGACGAAATGAACAAGCGCGGTTGGTATATTCAGGGACAGTTCGC
This sequence comes from Chloroflexota bacterium, assembly GCA_049324715.1. Classification (GTDB taxonomy): domain Bacteria; phylum Chloroflexota; class Anaerolineae; order Anaerolineales; family Villigracilaceae; genus Denitrolinea. Next base: position 109,146 of record JBMOMR010000008.1, read on the forward strand.
CACAGTGGGCGTGCCGCGCAACCTGCACATCTCAGTCAACCGCGGGAACGCGCAAAATGCAGAGACATTCCTTCGAGACTTGCGCGAATGCACGGAAATCGTCCGAGGCGCGCCGCGCATCGATACAGACGCGATCAAAGCCCTGGTCGGCGCAGCCCTTCAAAGTCCAGACCTGGAAGCGGCCTTCAGTCAACTCAGCGCGCAGGCAGGTCTGGTCGGGTCGGAACTCCCAACCGAGTTGGCATTCATCAACGAAGTGTTGGAGGCACTACCCGATGAGCTGTGCAACATCCTGCTGGTAAATTATTTCAACGATTTGTACGTCTAATCGTCTTCGGGCGCGTCGCGGACGATGTAGAGCGGACGGCCTTTGGCTTCATCGTACAGCCTTCCGACATATTCCCCCAAAATGCCGAGCGAGATCAATTGCACGCCGCCGAGAAAAAGCACGGAGATCAACGTGGTGGTCTGGCCCTCGAAGAAATGGGAACCTGCCAAACGCAGGATGGCCACCACGGGAATGGCAAGGATGGAAAGGCCAGCGGAGACAAAGCCAAAGAACGTGGCAACCTGCAACGGAAAATAGGAAAAGCCCGTGATGGCATTGAGGGCAAGTTTCAACATTTTGCGGAATGGATATTTCGTCACGCCAGCGGTGCGGGCGGCGCGCTTGTACGGCACGCCGATCTGGCGGAAGCCCACCCACGCGGACATGCCGCGCGGGAAGCGGTGACGTTCGCGCATCTGCTTGAGCACGTCCACCACCTTGCGATCCATCAGGCGGAAGTCGCCCGTGTCGACGGGGATCTTGACATCGGTGATGCGGTAGATGAGGCGATAGAAGAGGGCCGCGGTGGTCTTCTTGAACCACGTCTCGCCTTCGCGCTCGGAACGGACGGCGTAAACGACCTCGTAGCCCTCCTGCCATTTCTTCGCGAGTTCAAGGATGACTTCGGGTGGGTCCTGCAAATCCGCGTCGATGATGATGACGGCTTCGCCGCGCGCGTAGTCCCAGCCAGCGGTGATGGCGACCTGGTGTCCGAAGTTGCGCGCAAAGATGACGGGGCGTACGTGTTTATCGGCTTTTGCCAGTTCGCGGATTTTTTCGGTGGAGCCGTCGGTGGAGCCATCGTCCACCAGGATGAGTTCCCAGGGCTGATCGGAGGAGCCCATCACGTCACGGACGCGGCGATAGAGTTCAGGCAGGTTTTCGATCTCGTTGTAGATCGGTGCAACAATCGAATAGGTGATTTTCATGTGGATAGGTTATCCCGAATTGATTCAGAACTGATGTACCGCGGATATATTTTTCGATCAGGAATCGTCCGCGGGGGTGCGGGCTTTTCGAGCAGGAGCAGGCGGAAGGTCCGAAGAGGAGGCGGGTTCTTCGTCATCAAAGGCGGGCACACCCAAAAGTCTCGCGTGGATATAGCGTCCGATCACGCCGAGGGAAGCCAGCACGGGCACGACGATGAACGCGCCGATGATGCCTGTAAATACGACCGCCGCGATGATGGAGACGAACACGATCCCCTCGTGCATGTGGACACTGCGTCCATAGACGAGCGGACGGAGCCAGATGTTCTTGATATTGATGAGAACGACGTAGAGACCCGCGACGATCAACGCAAAAACAAAATTGTTGACGGGCAGCCAGGTGGAGCCTTCGAGCAACGCTACGATGAGCGCCAGCGCGGTGGCCGCAAAGGGACCCACGTCGGGAATGAGGCTGAACAGCCCCGCCAAAATTCCAAGCAGGATCGCGCCAGGCAGGCCGATGATGCTCCAGATGATCCCGAACACGACCGCGACGATGGTCATCAGGGTGAGTTGGCCGCGCAGGTAACCCATCCACACGGCTTTGATCTCGCGGTATAAACGCCAGATGTCATGGCGATAACTAGCGGGCGCCAATCCGATGGCCCAATCGCGCAACTTGTCCCAATCGGTCATAAAATAGTAAACACTGACCACGATGACCAGAAACCAAAGCGTACCGCGGGACGTGGTTTCGAGAAGGTGAAGCGCGTTCTCGGGCAGGAGTTCGAGCACGGCGGTCAGCGAATTTCGAAGGTCGGGGACCAGATTGTTCAAATGCAATTGCAGATTGGCAATCACGATGGGCTTGTCCAGAAAAGATTCAAGCTGGTCCACCGTCACCAAAAGGTCGTTCACCACCACGTCCATCTCGCGCACCAGCATCGGCGTAAGCGACACAGGCGCCGCGATCATCAACGTGAGACTGATGAAGAACACCAGGCGCGAGGCCACCGCCTGTCGCAGTTTGAACCGCTTGCGAAAGATCTCGACAAACGGATAAAAAATATACGCCACCAGTCCCGCAGTGATCAGCGGGGCAAAGATCTCGCGTATCTGCCAGCCGACAAAAACGAGAAAGATCAAAACAAGCGCGATGACAAGGTAACGCGTCGCGGGTGTCCATCTTCGTTTCATAGGATTTTCTTCAAAGCCTCCAGCGTGGGTTCGATGATGGGCGCTTCGACGACCGCCTTCATCGCGGCGCGGACGTCCTTGAGACCGCTCCCCGTATTCATCACCAAAACGGGATCGTCGCCTCGCACTACGCCCAAAGCGGCCGCGCGGACCAACCCAGCGTACGCGGTGGCCCCTGCGGGTTCCGCGAAGACGCCCATCCTGCCGAGTTCCGCAATGGCCTGGATGATCTCGTCGTCCGAAACGGTGATATACGCTCCGTTGGTTTCCTTCGCAGCACGGACGGCGCGCACGCCGTCACGCGGCAGATCGACAGAGATGCTGTCGGCCAGCGTCGTGGCGGAGACGGGTGTGATCGTCTCCGTCCCCGCGTTGAACGCGTTGGCGATCGCGGCCGATCCCTCCGCCTGCACGCCGACGATGCGCGGCATGTTCGGGATCCAGCCGAGGCGGAGCAGGTCCTTGAACCCCTTGTGAATGCCCGAGATGATATTGCCATCACCCACCGAAACGAAGATCGTCAACGGAGGATGGTTATCGAGCGGGCTGTCCTTCTTGTGCCAATCGCGATGGGCTTCCAGCCACCACTCCCAGATCTCGAACGCGGCAGTCTTCTTTCCCTCAGCGGTGAAGGGATTGTATCCCGTGTTGCGACAGTACCAGCCAAACTCGTCGGCGGCTTTTACCGTCAGATCGAAGGCGTCATCGTAGGTGCCATCCACGAGCAGCACTTTCGCGCCGAAAATGAGCAGTTGCGCCACTTTGGCAGGTGGCGCGGACTTGGGTGCGAAGATGATTGCTTTCTGTCCCACCGCGGCGGACATGCAGGCCAGCGCCGCGCCCGCGTTCCCCGTGGACGCGGTCACCACCACCTCGGCCTTGATCTCCTGGGCGCGCGCCACAAGGATGGCCGAGGCGCGGTCCTTGAACGAGGCGGAGGGGTTGCGCGACTCGTCCTTGAGCCACAGATGCTTCAAGCCAAGTTTATCCGCGAGACGGGGCAACTTGAAGACGGGTGTCCACCCCGCGAGGTGGAGCGGCGTCGCCTCCCCTTTCGGAATGCCGACAGGCAGGAGCGGTTCGTACCGCCAAAGCGACGGTTCGCCGCGGCTGATGATATCTTCGGGTTGATATTTTTTCTGGATGGTCTTGTAATCCAATTCCACATCCAGGTTGCCCCCATCGTTCGGGCAGGTATAGGTGACCTGCCCCGGCAGGTATTCGGTGCCACACAATGAACAGCGGTAGGAGATGAATTTTGACATGGGTTCCCTTTTCTTTGCCTGATTTTACCCGATATGCCGCCTCCCCTGAAAAACAAAGTCGGGCTGACTCTCGTCAACCCGACTTCTCTTACTGATAATTGGTTACTGGTTACTGATTGGTCTGCCAGCGGCCGCCGCCCATCATTCCCCCGCCACGTCCGTTGCCGTAACCGCCTCCACCCATGGGGCAGGTGCCATTGGAATAGCCAGTCTGCGCCATGCGCTGAAGCATGAAATCGGCCTGCGCCTGCGTTATCACACCGTCCGTGACCGCGGCCTCGAACGCCGTCGTGTGGACGTCCGTCATGAAGGCGGCGAGTTCTTCCTGCGCGATGCCGTTATCGAGCGCGATCTGGAACATGGGCTTGCCAGCCGCCAGTTCGGCCTCCACCTGCGCCTCGGTCAGGCCGAGTTTCGAGGCAAGAGCCTTCTCCACGTAGTCTTGCATGAGACCGCTTCCGCCGTAGCCGCCGCGTCCGCCCATCATCCCGCCGTAGGGTTGATAAGGAGGCGTCCCGCCCTGGGCAAAGGCAACGCCAACGCCCAAAGCGCCGAGAGCCAATACTACGATCGCAACGATCAAAAGTGTCTTTTTCATTTTAAAACTCCTTTAAATAGTTTTTGTAATTTTCGTTAACGTACGCCCAAATCATATACTTAACTTGTAAAGGTTTCATGAAGAATGCGGCAAGGATACAAAAAGAAAGTGCCACGCATTTTCATGTATAATCTTTCGAAGAGATGGCGGCCAGGTAACGACCGCCCCACCAGAAACTGTTGAGGTAAATCATGCGTCAATTCCGAATCGTGACTATTGCGGCGCTGCTCGCGCTGATCGTGGGGACGGTCCAATCCGTGAACATGGCGGGGGCGATGAACCGACTGACCCTTACCCCCTCCCCGACCTATCTTTATTTCGGCAACGTGATCTTGGGAACAACCAGCCTCACGCAGACGGTCACCATCCGAAACACAGGCAGTACGGATGTGGCGCTGGGGACACTCACTGTCACGACGGCCTCAGGTCTAAGAGAGTACATTCTGAGAAACGTCGATTGCAATGGACAAACTCTGATCCCCAATCAAACATGTACCTTTACTGTTGCATTCAGACCGACAAGCGTTGGCTACAAGACAGGGACGGTGAACATTCCCAACAGCGAGACCGCTACCCCGATGACCATCGCATTGACAGGCTATGGGATTACCGGCACCAACCTGCTTCGGGCTGCCAACTTTGAACTCCCCCTCCCCAAGCCTCCCCTGCCCTGGAGAAGCAACCCGCCGTCCATTCCATTGAACTACGCGCTGGATTGCAGTGTCTCTTTCAGTCTCTACTGCTCGGTGCGCCTGACGGGAAGCAACAACGTCTACCTGCAATCGCTCACGCAGGCCGTTGGCCGCATTGGCATCCCGGGAGACAGATACCTCTTCCGATTGTCCAGCAAGGCCCAGGATGTTCCAGTCGGCGGACAGTACAAGGTGGAAGTCCAATTGTGGAATATGTACAACAAAGTCGTTGGGACCAGGACGATCAACTTCGCCACTGGCACACACGATTTCCAAACCGCCACGGGAATCATCACCGCGAGAGCCCAATACTCGTGGGTTGTTTTCCGATTCGTGTACAAGAATCCCAGCGGCACGGCCTGGTTCGACAGCGCACAACTCATCTATCTTCCATAAAACCCCGCCATCCAAAACAACAACACTCCGCCGCGCGAATCTGCAATCCATCCGCAATTCGCGCGGACGGCTTCCTGCTCTATGATGAATCGGAAGCACGGAAAGGAGTGAACCATGAAACATTTTTCCCGCCTTCTGAGCGGAATCTTGTCCGCCAGCCTGCTGGCTATTGCGATCATGGGGACATTACCTGTATCAACGGCGCGCGCCGCGCCCATCACATACACCGTCAATAACCTGGGCGATACCGATGATGGAACCTGCGACAGCACCAACTGTACCTTGCGAGAGGCGATCAACGCCGCAAACGCCAACGATGGCGACGATCAGATCGTTTTTACCGCAGGGTTAACAGGCCCCATCGCCCTCGATACTTCTCTGCCTATCATCACCGATAATCTTGTCGTAGACGGGCAAGGAGCAAAGATCACCCTCGAAGCGAATGGTGTCCGAATCCTTGTCATCAACAGCGGCGTCACCGTGACCGTGAACGCAATTACCTTTGCCAATGGGAACGATATTGTCCTGGGCGGTGCGATCTTCAATAACGGCACGTTGACCGTGACCAATTCCACGTTCAGCGACAACAAGGCCTTTGCAGGCGGCGGCATTGCTAACCTCGGAACCCTCACCATCGCGAACAGCACCTTCAGCGGAAACAACGCTTCGGGTTACGGAGGCGGGGTTTACAATGAAATGGGCATGCTGACGATCATCAACAACACTTTTTCTGGTAACAGCGCATCCAAGAGCGGCGGCGGCGTTTACAACAAAACGGGCGCCACCCTGAACTATGCCAACACCATCATTGCCAATTCCGTCACTGGGGGAGATTGCGTCAATGCGGGCACACTGACGACCAACACGAACAATCTGGTGGAGGACCATTCCTGCAATTCGACCTTCGACGGCGACCCCATGCTGGATGCGCTCGCGGACAACGGCGGTTCCACCTTGACCTTCGACCTGCTTCCCGATAGCCTCGCGCGGGATGCTGGCTTGGACGCGGTCTGCGCCGCGGCCCCGGTGAACAACCTCGACCAGCGCGGCGAAACGCGTCCCGATGGGCCACACTGCGACATCGGCGCGTTCGAAGCGGAATTCATCTCCATCCTCACCATCACCCCCGACGCGTTGGACTTCGGTGAGCAAATCGTGGGGACCACCAGCGACGCGCAAACCGTCACGGTGAAGAACACCAAGGTAGATCCTGTTGCGATCGACATGCTTGATATCAGCGGCGAGTTCATGCTCGCGTCCAACGACTGCAACGGAAAGACTCTCAACCAGAATCAAACCTGTTCCTTCGGTGTCCGATTCTCGCCCACATCCGATGGCGCGAAAACAGGAATGGTCACTATCCTTGATAATGTCCCGACCGTTCTCGCCACGCTCACAATGTCAGGGAGCGGCATCTCTCCCGCCGTTGGATTAAGTACCACTTCGCTGATATTCGCCCCGCAGTTCATCGGCACCACCAGCGCCGCGCAGACCGTCACGCTGACCAATGTCGGCACGGGAACGCTGGAGATCGGGACGCTCCCCATCTCGGGCGATTTCTCCTTCCGCACCAACACCTGCAATGGAGCCAGCCTGCCCGCGGCAGGGACGTGCTCCTTCAGCGTGATGTTCTCCCCGCGCGACATCGGCGTCCGCACAGGGATGGCATCCATCCCGAGCAACGCCGCCACCTCGCCCGATAGAGTCACCCTGCGCGGCACCATCAAAGAGGGGACGCAACTCCTGCAAATGGGCAACTTCGACACGGTCGTCACGCCCATCCCCTGGGTGGTGAATTCACCCATTGTGAGCCTCGTTAACCTGCGCGATAACTCCGTGTACTACAGCCCGTCTTACTCGGCCAAGTTCGTCGGGTATCGAACCAATCCCGCACTTTCTGCCGTGCAAATGATCTCGCGGACCGGCAGGGCTGGCGACAAGTTCTACATCAGCCTTTCGAGCCGCGCCAGCAACGTGCCCACGGTTGGACTGTATCAAATGACTGTCACTTTCCACAACGGTTTCACGTTGATCGGTTCAAAGACACTCAATTTCACCAACGGCACACACTACTTCCAGACACTCTCCTACTACTATACTGCCCCAAGTGCCTACACCCGCATCACGTTCAACTTCACCTACCAAAAAACAAGCGGCATTGCCTGGTTCGACAATGCCGCGGTGATCCTGCTGCCGTAGACAAAAAAAGGGACGGGCACTCGTGAAGTGGCCGTCCCTTTCATTTAAGCCGCGAACGGATTGAAGTTCGTGCCGCGGTCGAAGTAATCTTCACGTTCCACTTTCTTCAAGCGGTTGACGACCACGTACGTGACGGGAGTCATCAGCGCCTCCACCGTGACCTTGAACAGGTAGTTGGTTAGCACCAGGCTGAGAAACGCTCCCCATGGAAAAACGCCGAAGAGACTGGCAACCGTCACGAAGACGATGGTATCCACGAGTTCGCCGACGAGGGTACTGCCGATCGTCCGCATCCACAGATGACGGCCATTCGTCAGTATTTTCATTTTCGCCAGCGTGAACGAGTTGGTGAATTCGCCGCTCCAATAACCAGCCAGTGACCCCAGCACGATCCCCCCACTGGACATGCCGCCGAGAATGGCGAAGTAGGCCGCGTCCCCGGCGTATCCCTGCCAGGCGGCCTCACCCGGCAAAAGTCCGATGAGAGCGAAGACGGCAGAAGCCAGCGCGAGGCAGAAGAATCCCGTCCAGATCACGCGGCGGGATTTTTTGTAGCCGTACACTTCGGTCAGGACGTCGCCAAAAATGTAGGAGAGCGGAAAAAGCAATGTGCCCGCGTCGAAGAACATCGGCACGCCCAGGACGTTGAAACGTAAATCCACGATCTTGGCGGACGAGGCAATATTGCTGACCACCAGCACGGTCACGAAGACGGCCATGATGAGGTCGAAGTAACGATACGATTTCCGTTCCATTTAAATTTCCGTGTTTACTTTTTCGATCATCCGACAGAACGAACACAAGTCATCCGTCGAGGTCGGTTGTCCGCAGTTGGGACAGGGATGCAGCACCACATCGGATTCTTTTTGAGGGGTAAACAGCCCCGTCTCGCGCGCTTCGAGGAAGCGTAGGTAGAAGATCAATTTCGAGCCAGGCTTGTCCGTCTCGAGGCGGTTGAGCAATTCCTTGTAATAGATCGAAGTGGAACCCTCGGCAAACGGGCACTCTTCATAGATGTATTCGATGCCGCGCAGGAGCGCGTACGCCGCCATCTCGCGTTCGTAAAAACGGCACAACGGTTTCACCTTGCGCGCCAGGCCAGGCGACTCGCGCAGAACGGGACTCTGCCGCCGCAGGAAATCACCCGACCACTGCAACGTGTTCCCGAACAGCACCGCCGCCTCGTCGTCGAGATTGTGACCCGTCGCCAGCACATCGTAGCCGAGGTCGCGCGCGATGCGGTTCATGATATGCCGTTTCGCCAGTCCGCAGACCGCGCACGGACGTCCCTGCCCGCGATGCGAAATCTCCGCCAGGACGGGGATCGGCTGTCCATATTCCTTCGCCACATCCACGACGTGGAGGCGGAGTCCGTTTTCGGACGCGAATTTCTCGCTGAGGCGATGTGACTCGTCTGAGTAGCCGATCCCTTCGTCGATGCCGAGTCCAATATAAAGGCCGTCCGCCTGGTAGCCGAGACGATGGAGGATGTCCCACAGCGAAAGCGAATCCTTGCCGCCTGAAACCGCGACAAGGATCTTTTCGTCATGGCGGAACATCTCATATTTTTTGATGAAGCGCTCGGTCTGCTCGGGGATCCACTCGAGGTAGTGTTCCTTGCACAGGGCCAGTTTGTGCTGGCGCATGTTCACCGAGGCTTTCACGCCGCATTTTTTGCATTTCATACCAGTATCACCTTCAACCAGAAACCCGTTTTCTTGGAGAAAACGGGTTTCTGACTTTCATCCGCCCGAAATCACCGCAACCAGTTTGATGACTTCGCCATCCTTCAGAATCTCATCTTCAAGGATCATCTCCCCGTTTCGCGTGGCGAGCACCGCCTCGGGCAGGATGTTGATTTTCTCCAGCGAGGAGAGCAGGGTCATGCCCGGGCGGATTTCGTATTCTTTATCGCGCAGGATCAATTTGACGGTCATGATTCGCCGCGCACGCTCTTCAATCCATCGATCAGTTCACTGACATGGTCGAGCATGGCCTGTCCGCGGAAACTGCCGTAGAGTAGACGGGCGGCGGCTTCCTTGTTGATCTTCTTCGGCGTGCCGAGGGAACGCGCTAATTTGAAAAGCAATCCTTTGTCGCACTTATCCAGCAGGTCGAGCGATTTCTCGATGCCCGCCGCCATGGACACTTTTCGGTCCCACAGGCGCGTCTCGGGCGGATAAGATTCATCCGACTGGTCGAACTCAAAGCAATAGGTGTGGAACAACTGATGCGCCGCCTCGTGGACGTATTGCCACTTGACGTGCGGCGCGCTCTCCTGGAAGTAGGCATGCACCTGTTCCTTGAGGCGCGTCAGGCTGAAATCGGGACTGGTACTGCAAATATCAAAGAAGCGGAAGATGATCTGCGGGCGGTACTCGTTGGGTGTCATGCGGACTTTCTGCTCGGCGAGGATCTTCAGATACTCGTCCAACAGCGCCTCGGGGATCTGGCTCGCCGCAGCGGTGGTGAGTGCGACCTCGATCTGGTTGTTCTCGTTCAACTGCGTTTCCACCACATCCTTGGCCGCGCTGATGAATTCCTTGAAATTGGCGAAGCCGTAGTTGCGCTCGCTGAACGCGGGATCGAGACGGAGCATGGCGTTCTTCAACTCTGCGGCCAGCACCCACTCGCCCTCGCGGGACTGGAGAACGCGTCGCATCAGCTGGCGTCCTTCCGAAATGTCGAAGGAAGGAGCGGCGGTCGTATCCTCGTTGTCAGATTCGGTCTCGGCCGAGGCCGTCTCCGCACCGACGAGTCGGTCATAGAAGATGAATTCGTCGCAGGCGTTGATGAGGTATTCCGCGCTCGCACCGCTGACGCCCAATCCAACCACTTTGATGCCGCGGGCGCGCAGGCGATGGACCAACTCGGTAAAATCTCCATCCCCAGAGACCAGCAAAACGTGGGTGATGTTTCCCACGCCTTCGGCAAGCAATTCCAGCGCGTCGATCACAATGCGGATGTCCGCCGCGTTCTTGCCGCGTTTGCTGGAGACATGTACCAGTTCCACGCCCGAACCGAGCAATTCGCGCTGACGGTCGCCGCCGTATGAGGACCAGTCCGCGTAGGCGCGGCGCACCACCACACGTCCAATTTGAGCCGCCGCTTCCAGAATCAGCGACCACTCTACATCCACGTCCTTCCCCAACTTGTCGGACGTGCTGATTTCGATGTTATCATAGTCAATGAAGACCGCAACCTGGGCATTATCGTTCATGTTTCATCCCTTTCAATATGTGTATGGAATATGACGTTCAATTTTTGGAATTTTCCCGAAGTTAGAATTTCGGGATTCCTCAAGGTGGAAGGAATTCGCAAGTTCTCCTTGCGGGATTCCAGACTGCACAGAGTATAACCGACAATCAATGGTTTTTGCCACAAAATGAGCCGCTGCGGACCCGCCCAAAAGTTCCATTAGATGAAAATTTCATAAGAGTTTCTCGTCCATGCCAGTTTTCGCCATAACCCATTCCTGCACATTGCAACAGACCCATGCCAAAACCGTAAGTAGTCGTGTGCAACGAAAATCAACCTATGGAGTGATCCCATGCGCATTGGCATGATGGCCGACACGTACAAACCGTACATGAGCGGTATCACCAATTACATTGACCTGAACAAACGCTACCTCGAGCACGCAGGTCACGATGTGTTCGTCTTCACCTTCGGCGACCTGGAATACAAGGACAATGAGCCGCGCGTCATCCGTTCCCCGGGCGTGCCACTGCAAAAGACGGGCTTCTACCTTTCCTTCCGCTACAACCGCGCCGCCAAGCGCCTCCTCCAAAGCATGGACATTGTCCATGTGCACCACCCCTTCCTCAGCGGGCGTCTCGCCCTCCGCTACGCGCGCCCTCTCCAAATTCCCATCGTATTCACCAACCACACCCGTTACGACCTCTACGCGCAGGCCTACCTCCCTCTGATGCCCGAAGAGGTCAGCGACAGCCTCTTGCGCGCCTACATGCCCAACTTCTGCGATGCCGTGGACCTCGTCGTCTCGCCCTCGGCAGGCATGGAAAAAGTCCTACGCGGGCTGGACGTGAAGAGCAACATCGCGGTCGTCCCCAACGGCGTGGAACTCGAACGCTATCTCAACGCCGCGCCTCTCCCCCGCGCCGATTTTGGATTCAACGCGGAGGATGTCCTTCTCATTTACGTTGGACGTCTCGGCCCCGAAAAGAATCTGGACTTCCTCCTGCGCGCCTTCAACGGGGTCGCAAAAGCCTTCGACAACGTCCGCCTGCTGATTTTGGGAGACGGCCCCGCGCGCGCCGAAACCGAGTCCCTCGCCGCTTCTCTTGGACTTTCGGAGCGCGTCCGTTTCGAGGGCATGATCCCCTACGACAAGTTACCCGCCTACCTCGCCATGTGCGACGCCTTCGTCACCGCCTCCGTGACGGAGGTCCACCCGCTCTCGGTCATCGAGGCCATGGGCGCGGGACTGCCCGTGCTGGGGATCGAATCCCCGGGCGTGGGCGACACCGTCGAGGACGGGCGGACGGGCTTCCTCACCGACGAGGACGCGGTCGCCTTCGCCGTCAAGATGACGCGTCTCGTCACCGAACACGACCTGCGGAGGAAGATGGGCGCGTCCGCCCGCGAAGAATCCACCAACTACGCCATCGCACGGACGACGCGCATGATGCTCCGCTACTACGAGCAACTCGTCAAGGATGCCCAGCCGCGTCACCGCGGACTGCGCTTCCAAATCCGCAGTTTCATGGAACGGTTCAATCAATGAAAATCTTTACCCATTTTTAAACACAAAGGCCACACCCGCAGGGCGCTTCGCAGAGGCAACGAAGGGAAATCGTCCCTCAAAATTTATCGGATTTCCAACCTTTGTGTCCGTGGTGTCCTTCGTGTTTAAGTTCTTTCAAAAAGGCGATCAATGAAAACACAACAACGCGTGGGACGCTGGGGCGAGCAGGCCGCGGCGGATTATCTCGAATCGAAGGGCTACGTCATTTTGGCGCGCAATTTCCGCACCGCCCACGGTGAAGTGGACCTCATCGCCCGTCAGGAAAACGTGCTGGTCTTCGTGGAAGTAAAAACGCGTTCGTCCAACCGTTACGGCTATCCCGAATATTCCGTCTCCCCCAAAAAGCGGATGCACCTCCTATCCGCCGCGGAGAAATATATCCTCGAGCATCCCGAATTCACCACCTGGCGCGTGGACGTCATCGCCGTGGAGGGAGAGACGGGCGAGGCGAAGGTGGTCCATTTTGAGAATGTGGTGGGGTGAAGGTAGTAATATGCCAACTTGTCAGAATTAAGGCGATTCGCTGGATATATATACTTGATTGTCTAATGCTACAAACAATGAATTGTTTGAACCGATGGCCATTGCATCCAGTGAACCAGCTGGTATGCCCCCGATCGGCGCGGTCAGAATCCCCTGCAACTCGAAGCCATGCGAACTCAGCCGATAGACCGATTGCCCGTCCGCATCCAGAAGCAGGAGCGTGGATTCGGGCAGGCCGGTCAGCATCATCTGCGTGAAATGCGCCTGCGCGAACACGTCGATCTCGCCGTAGGCAGGGAAGCGGTTGATCAGTGTGACGGGAGAGTCACAGC
>JBMOMR010000009.1:0-23055 GCA_049324715.1 Chloroflexota bacterium
CAGCCCGAAAAGAAACGGCAGGAGATACGGCAGGATGATCGCCACGCCCGCGGCAATGCCCTGCATCACGCCGAGCACCATCTCCCAAAGCAATGTCCCCTCGCCAAAGGGACGGAGGGCGCCCTGCATCAGCATATCGAAGAAAGCCAGCACGGGCGGTTCGACGATCTTCCCCATGCCATAAACCGCTTCAAAGAATCCAAATAGCACCAGCAATAAGAACGCGTATCCCCAAATTGGATGAAGCAGAACATCGTCAAGCCTGTCGCGCCACGTGACTCGCTTTTCGCCTTGTTTCACAAAACGCGCCGCCAGATCCCTTGCCCGCGCATGTCTCCCGACCGCGCTCAACCCTCCGCCGTCTGCTTTCTGCCTTCTGCTTTCCGCCTTCTGCCTTCCATCCTCCGCCTCCCGCATTGTCGTAACAAACACCTCTTTCACGCCGCGTCCCTTGCTCGCCACCAACGGCAAGACGGGGACTCCCAGTTCGCGCGAAAGACCCTCCCCGTCGATCCGCAGGCCGAGGCGCATGGCTTCGTCGATCATATTGAGGGCAAGGATGATAGGACGATTCAACGGAAGCAACTCCAGGGTCAGTTCGAGCGACTGAGCCAGGTGCGACGCGTCCGCCACGTTGATGATCGCGTCCACATCGCGCGAATCCAAATAGCGACGCGTCTCGCTCTCGGCAGGATTCAATCCATCCAGCGCGTAGGAGCCAGGCAGGTCCACCAGGTCCACCACCTGACCCAGCACGCGCACGCGGCTTTCTGTGAATGTGACGGTTGTGCCACTGAAGTTCCCCGTCTCGGCTTTGTAACCTGCGACCGAATTAAATAAAGTACTCTTTCCACAATTGGGCTGACCGATCAATGCGAAACGCACTCACTTGCCTCCACGATAATTTTTTCCGCCACGCGGCGGCCCAACGCGATCTCACGTCCGTTCACTTCCACCAGCAACGGTCCACGCAGCGGTGCGGCGCGCAAAATTCGCAGGCAATCACCTTCGAAGACCCCATATTGGGTCAGGCGGGCGCGCAACCCCTCGCCGCCGTTCAGGGTAGTCACCTTCAGCCATTGGCCTTGAGGAGCGTTCAATAATGTCATGCCGCGTTTATATCTCGAAAACGGCTTCCAGCCAAGTGATAAAAATCCTTGTATTTGCAACGATATTTTTTGGGGAAGTATGTACAATTGGATTATGAACACGAGGAAAACATTACTCCTGACATTAACCCTGTTGCTCGCCTCGTGCGGGCCCACCCCGCCTCCTCCCTCGACCGAAGCGGGCGCGGCCGCCGAGGAGCCAATTTCCACGCCGATGGTTGTCCCTGTCAGCGCGCGTCCGACGGCCTCACCCACCTCAACATCCAGCCGAAGCGCCACGTTCGCCGAGCTGGAAAATATTGTGGAGGCGCGTCCCGCTCCATCGGATGAGTACGCGCCCGCCAGCGTCGGTCTGACACTTTTCGCGGGCGGCGCGGCGCGCACAGGGGACGATGGCCGCGCCCGTCTTGACCTTGCGCCCGACGCCACCATCCTGCGCCTCGCTCCAAACACCATTTTCACACTCTCGGAATTGACAGAGCGGGACGATGGTCCGCTCACGATCCTGAAATTATTTATCGGCAATATCTACATCATCCTCTCGGGCGGAGAATTGCGGGTGGAAACGCCCAGCGGATTGGCAAGCGTGCGCGGAAGCATGATGGGCGTTTCATACGATCCGAAAACGGGAGCAATGACGGCCACCTGCCTCGAAGGACATTGCAGTCTGCAAAATAACGAGGGGATCGTTGAACTCATCGCGGGTCAGGCCGCCGACATCCGCGACGGAATTCTCGTGCGCGTACCGCGACTCATCACTGACGGCGAACTGCTGGACTGGTTCGATTTCACTCCCGAATTGGAGGACCTGCGCGACCGCCTGCCCACTCTGCGCGACCGCCTCGACAACCTGCCCAGACTCCCACGTCCGCGCCCTCGGAGAGCACCATGACAAGGAAACGGACGATCGGAATCCTCACTGTGCTGACGGCGGCGGCCGCATCCGTCTTTGCTTTGACGCAGGGAAAGTTATCCGCAGAGCAACCCGCGCCGCCTACCATAACGCCGACCGAAACGGTCATGGCCAACCAGCCCTGCGCGTACACATGGGCCTACAAAGACCTGCCCGAGATCAGCGCCGAGTTCGAGGCATCGGTGAAGGCCGCGCTTCCCGAAGCCAACGCGCACGCCCTTGCCTTCGGCGAGGACTGCGTCGCGGCGGACGGTTCCTCCACGTTCCTCGCCATGGAGACGGATTTCTACGTCATCCTGTCGGTGACAGACTTGGACGATTACGAACTACTGGGGAACTTCATCGAGCAGGTACTTCCCATCGTGGATGGGTTTGCGCCGCCGCACGTCCCTGGCCCAAAAGAAGGCTTCGTGGAATTTACCTTTCGGAACGGCGAAAACCAGCGCGTACTGCGCGTCCCCCTTTCGCTGGGACGCGAATTGCGCGAACGGGGTCTGCATGGCGCGGAGTTGATCGCGGCGATCGAATCGCAATGAACGATTGATACCGTTTCTACACCACTTATCCCAAATTTTATCTTTAACCACGGATTACACGGATTACCACGGATTTGAATTTTTTGGCCGACTCCTTGCTTTGGAGTCGGCCAAATCTGTAAATCTGTGGTGAAGTTCTTGAGTTTAGGGGGAATCGTGTATTTTTTTATCTTGACAAAACATCTCTATTATTGTATATTTCGTTTAGTAACTACTAAACGTTCTATACGAGATAACCATGACAACTCCCCTCCCCCAAATCAAGCAGGAATTTGTCGAAGGCCTGAGCCAGATCAGCCGCTTCTGGGGCTTTCCCAAAGGCATGGGCGCCATCTTCGCCGTGCTCTATCTTTCGTCCACCCCGCTCTCCCTCGATGAGATCGTCGAGCAGACGGGACTCACCAAAGGCGCGGTCAGCACCGAGGTCCGCGCGCTGGCGCGGCTGGGCCTCGTCCACCGCTCATCGAAATTGGCCGACCGAAAAGATTACTACGAAGCCGAGACGGATTTCTACAAATCCATCCGCTCGATCCTGAAGGAACGCCAGAACAGCGAATTCGACCGCGCGGTGGCGTCGGTAAGCGAAACGCTGGAGAAGCTCGAAGCAGGCACAACGTACCCCGAGGAGCGGGCGTTTCTCATCGAGCGCATCCGCGCCCTGCAAGATTTCTTCAACGCCATCGACAGTCTCGCGCGGGCGGTCGTCAAACTGGAAAGTCTTGGATTGGTCAACGTCCAGAAAATTCTGGGTGTATTGAAATAAATTTACAGGAGAAAAAATGAACACCATCTTATCGTATCTGATCGAAGTTCTCGTGACGCTGTTGGTGTGTGCGTTGATCGTTGCATACCTTCGCCCCTTCCTCAAGAAAGTGTTGATCGACCTGTGCGGCACGGAAGACCGCGCCCAATTCTGGACGGCCTTCGCCAACATCCTATTGATCGGCCTGCCGATGATCCTTGCCGTGGCGTATCGCCCCGAAGCCATGACGCTCGAAGAATTTTTCTTTAGCATTACAGGCAAGCTAAGCGTCAATCTCAGCGGCATGTTGTTCGCACTGGTCGGGGTCGGCATGGTTGTCTCCTTCTTTGCACTGGTCGCACCCAGGCCCGCGAAAGCAGAGGCAAAATGAAAATCGCGGTCACTGGCGCGTTCTCATATTCTGGAAAGTACATCACCCGCCGATTGCTGGAGCGCGGCGAGGAAGTAGTGACGCTGACAAATCACCCCAACCGCCCCGACCCATTTGACGGACGAGTGCGCGCCTTCCCGATGAATTTCGCGGACGCTTCCTCCCTGACCTCAAGTCTGCGCGGCATCGAGACGCTGGTCAACACCTACTGGGTGCGCTTTGACAAAGGCGCGAACACCCAACCCGCCGCCGTGGAAAACACCCACCGCCTCGTGGACGCGGCCGTCGCGGCGGGCGTGAAGCGCATCGTCCACATCAGCATCACCAACCCGTCCACGGATTCGCATCTGCCCTATTTTTGGGGCAAAGCCGCCAACGAAAAAGCCGTAACCGATTCGGGCATGTCATACGCGATCCTCCGTCCGACCGTGTTGTTCGGCAAGGAAGACATCCTCATCAACAACATCGCCTGGCTATTGCGCCGTTTCCCGTTCTTCGCCCTGCCTGGGGATGGGTCGTACCGCCTGCAACCCGTCTTCGTGGACGATCTCGCCGCGCTGGCCGCGGACGCGGTCTACGAGACGGGAAACTCCGTCCGCGACGCGGTAGGGCAGGATATTTTCACCTTCCGCGAAATGGTGGAATTGATCGGCGCAAAGGTCGGCGCGCGCAGGCCGCTGGTCAAAGTCCATCCCCGACTCGCGTTGACGGCCGCGCAGTTCCTGTCCGTCTTCGTCCGCGATGTGATGCTCACCCCCGAAGAAGTGGACGGCCTGATGGCAGGACTGCTCGTCTCAAAAGATCCGCCGCTGTGCAAAACAAGGCTGGAGGATTGGCTGGAGGAGAATAAGAAGACGGTCGGTGCGAAGTATGCTTCAGAGTTGCAGAGACACTTTTAGCTCAAATTCTGTACACGGATTACACGGATGCAGCGCGCACGGATAAAAATTTAATAAATCCGTGTCAATCCTGGTTGTCCGTGAAATCCGTGTACTGCCTTTAATCCACCGCGACCATGCCGGCACAGCGAGGAGAGTCCATGCAGCCGTAGTATTTCTTCCCCGCTTTGGAGCCATCGCGATGGATGCGCAGGACCATCATCTTCCCGCAGAGAGGGCACATCGGAACAGAGTCCACCGCAAGGTCAGGATGGACGCGTTTGGCGTCCTTCGTTTTCGTTATCGCGATCGTGAACAAGTTGACAAGGTCAGAGACCTCGTAGTTTTCGCCGAGCGGGACATGCACCAGTGGAATCCCCTCACTTAAAAACAGCTCTTCCATGAATTGGTCGTTGGCCCGCGTTTCGGTCTTGGCGATGGGTTTTACCAACTCCACCGCGATGGCGGGATGGAGCGACTTCGGTTCGCAGAGCAAAAAGTCCACGTGTTTGCGGAAGATCTTGTTGTAAAAATGTACGTTCTCGTTGGGGCGGATGATGGTGAAGATGTCGGTGAGCGCAACTTTGGGGCAGATGACATATCTCTCCCCCGTCATTTTTTGAAGCAAACGAAACAGCGAAATCTCAGGCACAGACAGAAAATGGTCCCGCAGGCGATACGGGGAGTCCGTTTTTGTATTGGGCGGTTTGCTCTCTGGCATGAAATAATCCCTCGCTGAAATTATAGAGGCGATTTGCATTTAGCGCAACAATCAACTTCGGAGCATTTTGCTCAACTCCGCAATGTGGGCGGGCGTGGTGCCGCAACAACCGCCGATGATACGCGCGGGCCACTTCGACGCGTGCGCGCAATACGCTTCGGGCTTCTCCGCGTCGGTGTTGACCCAGCCGACCGCCTCATCCGCGTAACCGATGTTGCCATAGGCGATGAGCGGGAAATTCGGCGGGCAGGCGGACCTCAACTCTTCGAGCGGACGCGCCAGATTCGGCGTCGGTCCACAGTTGACCCCGATGGCGGACACACCCAACGGAAGTAGTTCCCTCGCCGCGTCGGTCAGACTTTCGCCCGAGAGGATCCGTCCATCCCGATCGCACACAAAGCTGACGATGACGGGCGCCCCTGTGATGGTGGCCAACTTGGCGATGATGCTCGCCTCGCGGATCGTGTTGATGGTCTCGATCAGGAACACGTCCACGCCACTTTCGAGCAGGTGATGGACGCGTTCGCTGTGTTCGGCGCGTAACTCGTCATCGAGCGGGACGAGGTCAGGACGGTAACAATCCTCCAGCGTGGAGATCGAGCCAGCCACGTACCGCGTCCGCTCGGAGGGGACAGCGGCGATGGCGGCGCGGGCGATGTCCACGGCGCGGCGCGTCAGGTCGAGGGCGCGGCCGCCGTTGCCGCTCGGCGCCAGTGCGCGGACATGCGTGCGGAAGGTATTGGTGGTGAGGATGTCCGCGCCCGCGCGCAGGTAATCCTCGTGGATGTTCTGCAAAATGCGCGAGCCCTCGTCGGTGAGGAGTGCATTGGCCGACCAGAGCGGGAGTCCCGTGTCCACGCCGCGGCGGTTGAGTTCGGTGCCTGTCGCCCCGTCCAAAATAAGTGGCAAGTCGAATTTCATAAAATTTTGGCCTTTCGTGTCGTCAAGACTATTATACGCATGCGACTGCTTATTAACCTGACAATTTTGAATCAAGTGGTGGTCGAGTAGCCCCGAGCGTTTTTTGCGAGGGGCGTATCGAGACCACAATGCCAGCGCTTTCAACCGACTGTTGGTCTCGATACGGCGGCGGTAGTTAAGTAGCCTTGCAAAGACGCTTCGAAACCCGCCGCCTACACTTCGGCAGTCTCAGTGCATCGCTCGACCAACGGAGCGTTTTTGAATTAAGTTGTCTGGCAAATGGAATTACTTTATTGGAGAATTCATGAAACCAACATTTCTAACTTTACTCGCGCTCCTGCTCGTAACGAGTTGCGCGCCAGTGAAGACTTCGGAAGTCTTGTCGGAGGCCGCGCCCGCCCCAACGTCCACACAGACGCGGACCGCTATCCCGCCGACGTTCACGTCCACACCAACCGTCCCGCCCACCATCGCAGCCACACCGACGCCTGTACCGCATCCCATGTCCATCGAGGCGTTGCGGATGGGATCGTACCCTGGCAGTGAGATCGTCATCGAGCGGGAGTTGCGCCGCGGCGAAAATTACGGCCGTTTCTATGCTTATTATCTCTCCGAAGGATTGAAAATCTATGCCCTGCTGACCATCCCCGATGGCGAGATGCCCGAAGGCGGCTGGCCTGCGATCGTGTTCAATCACGGATACATCCCGCCCGATGTCTACGTGACGACCGAACGCTACGTCAATTACGTGGACCGACTCGCGCGGGCGGGGTACATTGTCTTCCGCATTGACTATCGCGGCCATGACCAATCGGAGGGCGAAGCGACGGGCGCGTATGGCCATCCTGGCTATCTCGCGGACGTGATGAACGCGGTGGCGTCGCTCAAACAATTCCCGCAGGCGAATCCCGAAAAAATCGGCATGTGGGGACATTCGATGGGTGGATATCTGACGTTGCGCGCTATGGTGATTTCCCCCGATATCAAAGGCGGCGTGATCTGGGCGGGCGTGGTCGCGCCGTATGTTGACCTGCTCTACAATTGGCGGCGAAGCGGATCATTCGTCCCTTCGCCCAGTTCACGCGGCGTTGGCTGGCGGACGGCGTGGGTGGAAGAGTACGGCGCACCTGAAGATAACCCCACCTTCTGGGAATCCGTCTCGGCCAATTCCTATCTTGCGGATCTCTCGGGACCGATCCAACTCCATCACGGCACGGCGGACGAGGATGTGCCGCTGGCGTTTTCCGAAAACCTGGCCATCCAATTGAACACGCTGGGAATGCCGTACGAATTTTACGTCTACGAGGAAGATGACCACAATATCGCAAAGTATTTCACATCTGCAATGGATCGGACGGTGGCGTTTTTTGATTTGTGGTTGAAGTGACCCCCTCCCGACCTCCCCCATTCGGAAAAGCACGAATGGGGGAGGAGTTACATCAACATCACTTCCACCATTTCGCCCGCGCTGAGACCCGTCGCGTCGGGAGGGATTCTCAGCAGGCCATCGGCTTGGGCGAGAGTAAATATTAAATTACTTTTTCCAAAAATCGGTTCCGCGTCCCAGCCCTCACCCCCGACCCCTCTCCCGCGGGGAGAGGGGAGTAATTTCACAGGCCACCAATCTTCCCTGCCTGCTTGCGAAGCAAGGTTGACGGTCAGTCGCGCCATCACGGTGGGACGCGGGCGCGGGAGAACACCGAGCAGTTTTTCGACGACGGGTTTGACGAACAGGAATCCATTCACCAGCGCGCTGACGGGGTTGCCAGGCAGGCCGATCACGGCCTTGCCGTCCGCCGCGCCCAAAATGGTCGGCTTGCCAGGGCGGGTGTTGATGCCATGCACCAGCACGCCAGGCGCGCCGAGCGTGCGGATCACATCGGCGGTCATGTCGCGCGTCGAAGCGGACGAACCCGCGGTGATGACGACCGCGTCGCACTCGGCCAGCGCTTTTTGCGTCATCGCCTGCAACGCGGAAAAATCATCGGGGACAATTCCATAGCGGACAGGTTCCCCTCCCCCCCGCGTGACTAGCGCCGAGAGCGTGTACGCGTTAATGTCACGCACCCGCCCCAACCCCGCGGCGGACTCTGGTTCGACGATCTCATCTCCGCTGGAAATCAACCCGACCATCGGCTTCCTGGCTACGCGCACACTGACGATTCCCAGCGCCATCAACCCGCCGATCTCCGCCTCGCGCACGAAGGTTCCGCGCGGCAGGACAACCTGTCCCGTGCGCACGTCTTCGCCGATCTGGATCACGTTCTCGCCCACCGCGACGGCGCGGGAGATTTCGATTTCGGGTGGGCGCAGACTTCCGAAGTCTTTGGAGACTTCGGAAGTCTGTTGTGTATATTCCAACATCACCACCGCATCCGCATTGGACGGCAACATGCCGCCCGTGTGGATGAGCGCGCATTGACCCACCGCGAGCGACAAATCCGCGGGCGCGCCCATGGGAATCTCGCCGATGAGGGTGAGATACCCTGGCAGGGATTCGCTCGCGCCGAAGGTGTCGCTGGCGCGGACGGCGTACCCATCCACGGTGGAGCGGGGGAATTCGGGGAGAGGGTGCGGGGCGAGGATGTCTTCCGCAAGGACGCGGCCGAGGGCTTGGAGAGAGTCGATCGAGATAGAGTCCGCCAGAGGTCCCGCGAGATGCGAGAGGAGGAGGGCGCGGGCTTCGTCGGGAGGCAGGAGGGTGAGGAATTCAGGCATGGGGGAGTCAGTTATCAGTCATCAGTGATCAGTTTTCAGAACTTGTGTACGTGTGTACTTGTGTACCTGTATACGTTACCGCAGGAAGAGGGAGAATGTCAGCAAGTATACCGTGAGCGCGAAGAGGGAGGCGGCGAGAAATGTGAGAGGTTTCCAGAGCGGACGGGCGCCGAGGGTGATGTTGTGGAGGCTGACGATCTGCAGGATGGCGAAGGGGATGGTGAGGAAGGCAGGCCAGAGCAGCGCGAGGGAGATGCCGAGCAGAGGCGCGAGACCAAGGAGGAGGAAGGCCAGCAGGATGAGTCCGTGATGGAGCGGGACGACGCGTTGCCAGGTGAGGCGCGTGAGGAGCGTGAGGCGTTCGTATTTGAGGTCGTCGGCGAAGGTGGGAAAATCGAGGATGAGGAAGTAGGCCAGGGCAAGCGCGGTGACGGGAAGCGCGAGGATGGGCAGGAGACGGTGAAAGTCGCCAGCCTGCAACACGAAACCGAGCGAGGGAAACACGTAGCCGATGTGCGCGGCGAGGAGCAGTTCGCCAAAGCCGCGACGGGCAAGCTTGAACGGAGGGACGGCGTAGGCGAAGACGAGCAGAAGCGAAAGCGCGAGGAGAATGAGCGCTTCCAAGTGGACGTTGCCCAACAGATAAAGCAGATAGGCGCATCCTGCCGCGAGTCCGAGCAGGCCGACAGAGATGAGGAGCAATCGGTCGCGCAAGTAGACGCGCTCGGCGCCGAAGAGTCCGTTGAGCGGCTCGTTGGCAGGACGGAAGACTTCCGCGAGCAGGTTCATGCTGACTTGCGTGAGCAGTACCCAACCGAGGCCGAGGGCGAGGACGACGGGCGAAATGGTCACGCCGAGGTAGTCCGCAATGGCGAGGCCGAGGGCGTAGGTGAGGGTGGAGAAGAAGAGGTGGAGGGGGCGGAGGAGGTTCAATTTTCGATTTTCGATTGAAGATTTGCGATTGGGAGTTGCTCGCGTTTTCTAAGTTCAAGAAATCCAAAGGCGAGCGCCATCCAACTTATCGTTATCAAAACCGATACAAGAACAGACATCCCACAGACCAAACCTGTTGTGGATACAGCAAAAGTAGACAGGGTCAATTGGGCAAGATAAGCAAGGGCTATTGAAATTAGGCGAAGAAACAAATAATAACCAAAATTCCAAAATGCGTCAGCGATGGAATTTTTTGCATTCTGAAAAAATCCATCATTCCGAAAACACAGCCACAGTACCGCCAAATCCATTGCGATGAAAACCCACACAGACATGGAAATCATCAGAATGTCATGGCCAGGTTTTACGGCAAGCCCCTCTTCACCAAAGGTCAATCGCAGAACAGAATAAAAAGGGAAAAAAAGAAAAAAGCCGCCGACATATTGAAGCAAGGAACGGAGATAATATTTCCCCATCCATTCACCAAGCGAGAATGTGGTCATATTTTCCGAATTGAATATCAACCAATAAAAATACACACTCAATGTAAGAGCAAACAGCCGAGAAAAGATAAGGAGAAAATCGTAATCCAAATCATTTAGTTCAAATCTTGTCATAGCGAACGACAATCGGATATTTACCAATGAAACAACCGCCAGCAGTTAAATCACAAGCGGTTTCTTCACCAGAAGGTTTATGCTTTTGGTGTAGGCAACCAGGATAAGTTTGAAAATGGACATATGATTTCCTTCCTATTGGCAGACAAGAAATGCGGTCTAAGACATGAACTCTTCAACCCTTGCGATGGCTTCGGGCAGGTTTTTGCGTCCTAGGCCGAGGCGGAAGTGGTTGCCTGTGTCGTCGTACATTGTACCTGGGAGGAGGAGAACGCCCGCCTTCTTGACGAGACGGTCGCAGAAATCTTCAATGTCGCCGTGCAGCAATTTTGGAAACGCCATCGAGCCTGCATGCGGACGAACCCACGAAAAGAGATCGGCGTGGCGGGCGAGGAACGCGTCCACGATGGACAGGTTGCGCTGGATGATCGCGAGATTGCGCGCCGCAAGTTTGTCCCTGTTGCGCAAGGCCAGTTCGGCCAGGAACTCGCTCGGCGCGGAATTGCAGATGGTGGTGTAGTCTTTGAGCGAGGCCATGCGCTCGTAGACGGCGCGGTTGTGCGTGGCGATCCAGCCGATGCGCAGACCTGCGAGTCCATACGTCTTGGATGTGACTCCGAGCGAGACAGCGTGATCGCCCAGATCGCACGCGGCAGGCAGACGGGATGCGGGGTCGTACTCCGATTCGCGGTAGACCTCGTCCGAAAACAGGAGCAGGCCACGGTCACGCGCGAAGCGGTTGAGGGCGTCGAAGTCCGCATGGGACATGAGGTAGCCCGTCGGGTTGTGCGGCGTATTGACGATGATGGCCTTGGTCGCTGGGCGCGTGAGGCGCTGAAGTTCATCCAGATCGAGCGCCCAACCGTTCTCTTCGCGCGCCTGCCACAGACTGACAGAACATCCAATGCTCCGCGCCGCTTCGGAAAGTGACTGGTAGTGCGGCGCGTGGACGATGACGTGGTCGTCCGCTTTGAGCGCGGCGTGCATGAAGAGAAAGATCGCCTCCTCCGCGCCCGTGTGGACGAGGACGTCTGCGGGTTGGATGGTCGCGTAGATGCGGCTGATCTCCGTCCGCAAGGAGGGACTACCCTGCGACTCCGTGTATCCCAGCCAGACGTGGGAAAATTTTTCGGCGGCGTCAGGCTCGAAGGATAGCAAGTCCGCGATGGACATGGCTTCGCAGTCCGAAGAGCAGAGCAGGAATTCGGTGTTGAATTCGTATTTGGCAAAGTAGCGTTCGAGTTTGAAGGGAGGGAGGTTCATGGTTGTCCGTTTTCAGTGATCGGTTATCGGCGAATTGTGGCGCGGTTGCCAGCAAGAACTGAGTGTGCAAAAACATCATCCGAAACGAGCGTGAGTAAAGATTCCCGACTTCACGAAGCATTGAATCCCTCCGAGATTTTTTGGTTCACTAATCCACTGCCTTGATGGGCAAAGCAGGGTCAATGAAGTTTCTGATTATTTCGGAGCACGCCTGACATTCCGAAAAACTCAAACTCCTACCTGT
Source organism: Chloroflexota bacterium (assembly GCA_049324715.1). Lineage (GTDB taxonomy): Bacteria > Chloroflexota > Anaerolineae > Anaerolineales > Villigracilaceae > Denitrolinea. The sequence goes on from JBMOMR010000009.1 coordinate 11,987, forward strand.
CAACTCGACCTTTTCCCAACGTCCGATTGACAACAAAATCTGAAAGGTATCGCCGTATCTGCGAAGGTAGCGGCGCATTTCCAGCCAAGTCACATCGGCAATTTTATGATCGGATTTATGTTCGTCGAGCGTCGTGCCGAGTAGTCCGCCGCGAAAATACTGAATGACGCCCGTTGATTTGTTGAACGAAGAACGCATTTTTCTTTTTAACAGCGCGACAAAGAATAACACCCCGCCAAAAATCACATCAGCCAGGATCCCAACCAAACGATCGGTCAGGTCGCCGAGGAGAAAAACAATCAGCGTCAAGAGCGCCAACCCCAGGAATGCGAGTATCTCGAAGAGATAAGATGGAATAGACTCAATCCACATAACCGACAAATCGGAATCGATACGAACTCGAACATGCGAGCCTTGAAAATCTCGATCCTGCTTTTCGTTCTGTAATGCTCGGGGCATTTAAGATCTCTTCGCTCGCTATTTCCCAGATAGCGCCTTCTTTAAATCGCGATAATGGATCTGGTTGTGCAGATACAGCATCTTAACCATCTCGCGGATGGTGGTTTGCTGTAGAAATGGATGGCGGCCAACAATTTCCAGGTCGGATTCTTTCAGTCCCAAAACCCAGTTGACCGAATTCTCGCGCACGGATTTATATTGCTCCAGCAACTCCTGCGGCATCAATTCCTTGGTCTTCTCCTGCTGGCTGGCGTTGTAGCGGTCAATCGAGAAATCGTCCGCAGCGCCCGCGCCGCCCTGGCGGATCTGCTCGAAGAGGCGAACCAGTCCACGCTCGGAGGTGACGAAATGCGAAAGCACGTTGCGAACCGTCCAAACCGTCCCCTCGGTGTAGACGTCCGCCTGCCACTGCACGTCGGTCAACGCGGAGAAAATGGCGACAAAGCGCTCGCCTTCGGATTTGAGTTTTTCAGCAAGGTCGGTAAGTTCGGACATGAGGGGCTCCATTAATTTTTATTTCACGTTGGTCGAGTAGTTCCGAGCGTTAGCGAGGAACGTATCGAGACCAACACCAGCGAAGGATTCCAGTAATGTGGTCTCGATACGCCCCGACTTGCACGGGGCTACTCGACCATCAGTTACACCAACGAATATCCCCCATCCACCACGATCGTCTGTCCTGTGACGTATTCATTGCGGACCAAAAACTCCAGCGCGGACGCGACCTCCTCGGGTCGCGCGGGACGTTTGAGGGGCAGCCGACCGACCAGCCGCTCCCACTCTTCGGGCGTCACCACGTCCGATTGCAGGACGAGGCCAGGGGCGATGGCGTTGACGCGGATGGACGGGGCGAACGCGCGCGCCAGGATTTTGGTCAACGACTCGAGCGCGGACTTGCTGACCGCGTAGGACGGATATCGACTCCATGCTTTGCTCGCGCCGATGTCGCTCACGTTGACGATGAGTCCGCCCTCGGTCATCTGCTTGGCGGCCTCCTGTGCCATCAGGAACGGGGCGCGCAGATTGAGGTCCAGCGCGGAATCCCAGTTCTCCAATGTCAAATCACGCGGATGCCCGACCGTCATCACCGCTGCGGAGTTGACCAGCACCTTCAGCGGCTCATCGAACTCGCGGACGATCTCGAATAACCTGGTGATTTCTTCGGGCTTTGTCAAATCCGCGCGCAAGAGATAAACGGGAACACCCAGCGCTTCGATCTCCTCCTTTGTCCAATTCGCCTCTTGCGCCGAGTTGTGATAATGGAGGCCGATGGCGAATCCCATGCGCGCCAGTGACAAGGCAAAGGCCTTGCCAAGTCTCTGCGCGCCGCCAGTGACGATTGCGAGGGGACGAGTCATGGGGCAATTATAAGGTAGTCAGGTAGACACGTAAACAGGTATACACGTAAACAAATAACAGGTACACGAGTCTGCGACCTGTGTACCTGTTTACCTGTGTACTTGTGTACCTGCGTACTTCTATTATCCCTTGAAGAAATTCGAGATGAAGAACCAGATGTTCGCGGGCCGTTCGGCGAGGCGCCGCATGAAATACGGATACCAGTGCGTGCCAAACGGGACGTACACGCGCACGAGATACCCATCCTTGACCAGTTTTTCCTGCAGGTCGCGGCGGATGCCGTAGAGCATTTGGAATTCGAGGCCGTCCTTGGGAAGACCGACCTTGTTCGCATACGAAACAGCAAATGCGATGCGCTTCTCGTCGTGTGTGGCGATCGCGGGGATGGGCGGGATGCGTCCGTCGTCGCTGATCTTCGAGGCGACGGCAAGGGAGGCGTCAATCATCATTTTGACAAGCAGATCGTAGTTGGCGTCCACATCCACTTTTTTCGGGAAGGCCTTCTCGGGCGGTTCCTTATACGCGCCCTTGACGAGTCGGATGGTCGTCTTGTTCGCGAGCAGGGCCTTGGTGTCCGCTTCCGCCCGGTAGAGATAGGATTGCACCGCCATACCAAAATGTTTGTCGGTGAAACCGCGTTCAAGCATAGCCTTGTAGATGGCGATCGTCGTATCGGTGTAGGGCGTGTCCTCGATGTCCACGCGGACGAAGTTGCGGTGTTCTTTTGCCCGTTGCAGGATCCGTCCGAGGTTTTCGCGGCAAGCCGTCTCGTCCAGTCCCATGCCGATCTGCGTCAGTTTGATCGAGACATTGGCGCGCACTTCCGCGCGGTCGATCTCGTCCAATACATCCAAAATCTCGTTCGTGGATTGGGCGGCCTCCTCCATGGTGGAGGTGTGTTCGCCGAGATGATCGAGGGTGGCATTGATGCCTTTTGCATTCAATTCACGGATGGCACGGATGGCGTCCTCCGTTTTTGTCCCCGCAACGAAACGGGAGGCCGCCTTCCACGCAAACGACCAGCCCGTCACCATATTCTGCGCCCATTGGGCCTTGGACAGATAGATCAAAAAGGAGCGAAGCATTTCATCATCCTTGGTTCTAGTATTCGTTCTTCCTTCCTCTTTCCCGTCAATTCTAGCACAAGTGCCATCAACGAATATGTTATACTTTTTGATGACATTCGTCACGACTTGGATATCATGAGAAACCGAAACACACCCCTTATTTTGCGCGGCGTCTCCGCCCTTTTCCTGAGCGCCGCGATCATTTTAACCATCATTGCGCTGGTCGGGTACAGCCGACAGCGCAACAGTTACCCCGCCGGGATGACGATCGCTGGCATCCCAGTAGGCGGCGTGGACCCGCAAATCGCCTCCCAGCGGGTTTTACAGGTCTATTCCTCGCCTGTGGCAGTGGAATATGCCGGCTCGATCATCCTGATCGACCCCACCAATGTCGGTTTTCAACTCAACATCGACAGCATGCTGGCCGCCGCCGACCTGCAACGCACTGGCGCGTCCTTCTGGGGCGGATTTTGGGACTACCTGTGGAACCGTCCCCCCGCCGCGGCGGACATTCCGCTCGACGCCGACCTGTCCGAGGCGCGTCTGCGCGCCTTTCTCCAAAACGAGGTGGCCACGCGTTACGATACACCGCCCTCTCCCGCACAGCCCATCCCCGGGACGGTCAACTTCGTCCCCGGCACGCCCGGCCAGACGATGGACATCGATCGCGCCGTCACCCTCATCGAGGACGCCCTACGCTCACCCACTAACCGCACCGTCGCGTTGACGTCCACGCGCACCATCGCCTCGCGTCCCACGCTCGACAACCTGCAGACCCTGCTCAAACAGGTGATCCGCCTCTCGGGCTTCGACGGCGTGGCGGGACTGTACATGCTCGACCTGCAAACGGGACAGGAGATCCTCTTCGCCGAAGATAACGGACAACCGCTCTCCGTCCAACCTGATGTGGCGTTCACCGCCTCCAGCGTGGCAAAGATCCCCATCATGGTCTCGTACTACAGCCAGTTCGGCACGGACGCGTTGAACCAGCAGACCGTCGACTCGATGATCGACATGATCCGCCGCTCCGAAAATCCGCCCGCCGATAAATTCATGAGCGCCCTGGACGAAAACCGCGGCCCGCTCCTCGTCACCGATAAGATGAAGGCGCTCGGTCTCGAAAACACCTTCATGGCAGGCTATTTCTATCCGAGTGCGCCGCTCCTCCAAACCGTTCGCACGCCCTCCAACTTGCGCACCGATGTGGTGACGAACCCCGATTCCTACAACCAAACCACGCCGTCCGATATTGGCATGTTGCTCGAAGACTTGTACCAGTGCGAGCAGACAGGCGGCGGCGCGCTGGTGGCCGTCTTCCCCGGGAAGATCACCCAGCAGGTCTGCCAGCAGATGGTGGAAATCCTCGTGCAGGACAAACTCGGCGCGCTGTTGCAGGCGGGCGTCCCCGAAGGGACGCGCATCGCGCACAAGCATGGCTGGATCACCAATCCCGCCACAGGCGTGATCGACAACGTCAGCGACGCGGCCATCGTCTACTCACCGGGCGGCAACTACATCCTCGTCGTCTTCACCTACCATCCCGTTCAGATCATCTGGGATACCACCGCCAATCCGCTGTTCGCCCAACTCTCGCAAGCCGTCTACAATTATTTCAATGTTCCAATTCAATGACAGTAGAAACCAGGTTTCTTCGAGAAACCTGGTTTCTGTTTTATAATCGTCCCATGAGCGCCGCCCTCGGACTGTACCGCCTCCAGCAGATCGACAGCCAGATGGATCAGGCTCGAACGCGTCTGGAAGCCATTCGTCAGACGCTGGAAAACGACGCGGATCTGCGCGCCGCATCCGAGCGGGCGACAGCAGCGGAGAAAATGCATCAGGAAGCCGAACGCGCTCAACGTCAGGCGGAGGCGGAAGTTCAATCCCAAAAGATAAAAATCGAGCAGGCCGAATCCAGTTTGTACGGCGGCGCGGTCCGCAATCCCAAAGAATTGCAGGAACTGCAACACGACGTCGCCTCGCTCAAAAAATATCTGGCGACGCTGGAAGATCGACTGCTCGAAGCCATGCTGACAACAGAATCCGCCGCTTCTTCCCTGACCGAGGCGCGGGCCGCGCTTTCAGACGTGGAATCCAACCTCGGCGACCAGACCCGCAACCTGACAGCCGAACGCGCCACCCTTGCGCACGCACTCGAACGGCTCGACGCGGAACGAAAAGCGGCCGCCTCTCCCGTGAACGCCACACTGTTCGAGCAGTACGAGACCCTGCGGCGCGAGCGACGCGGCATCGCGGTCACCACCGTCAGCGACGGGTCCTGCGACGCCTGCGGGACCACGCTCACCCCCGCACAACAACAGACCGCGCGCTCCAGCGCACAGATCGCCCGCTGTCCCACCTGTGGACGAATCCTTTTCGCCGATTAACCCATGCTCTTCCTACCGTTCGATTTTGAACCATATTCGTTCTTCATCGGTTTCACCGTTGGCATCCTGTTCTGGGTGCTGTTGGGGCGGATGCGTCCGCTCGTCGGCGAATGGCGTGAGGGCATGGCGGCGCGGCGGGAAGAGGCGCAGGTGCGTCGCTCTTCGGGCATCGAAGATAACCACCGCCGCATCACGCTTCGGCGCGCGCAGGGCATGCATCTCGCCGCTCCGCTCTTCGCACTGGATGAAATTCTCGTCCCGCCCGTTTTGATCGCCCCGCCCGCCCGCGTGGAACCAAACGGCCCGCTCATCGGGGAAGACATCGTCACGCAAACGCTTCCCTACATGCCCGCCTGGCCCGAGTTGGCAACCATCTACGGTGCGGCGAAACTCACCCTTCCGAAGGCATTATCCGACGGGGGGAATCTCGTCCTGATCGGCATGGACGGCACAGGCAAGACGGTCGCATTGGCGCATCTCGCCACATTGGCCGCCAATCGCAATTCGCAACTGGGCGTGCTGAGCGAGATCGTTCCATTCCTCGTCCACGCCGCGGACCTGTCCCTGCCTGTCAATGACCCGAAAGACATTCTCAATCCGCTCGTGGACGCGGCGTCCCAACAAGTTTCCTTCCTGGATTTGGGCCGCGTGGCGTCTTTCACCCAATACACGTTCAAGAACGGACGCGCCCTCCTGCTTTTGGATGGCTATGATGAACTCGCATCAGATGGGCAACAAGCGATCGTTGATTTCCTGAAGACGCTTCTTGAAGTGTATCCCCTCACCCGCGTCGTCACCACCGCCCTGCCCGAACAGATCGGCGGTTTGATCGGCCTCGGCTTCGCGCCCATGGCGCTCATGGGCTGGGACGCGCATCGGCAGGAGGAATTCATCCGCAAGTGGGGCGAGCAGTGGTCACGCTTCGTCACCACCGAAGCCTGGGCGCAGAACGCGCACGAGTCCATTGACCCGCTTTTGCTGGATGCCTGGCTGGCGTTTGGCAACCAGAATTTGACTCCGCTCGAGTTGACGCTCAAAGTCTGGGGCGGATTCGCGGGCGACAGCCTCGGCCCGCGCGTGACCGACGCGATCGCGTCCCACATCCGACGCGTGGCGCCCGCCGACACTCCCATCGCCGCGCTAGAGACGCTTGCCATGCAGGCCATCTTGAGCGCACAACCCGTCTTCGATCCGCGCAAGGCGCGTGACTGGGTCAAGTCGTTCGAGCCAGCGGAGGAGAAATCGGTCGAAGTGACGGACGCCGCGGAAGGTGAATCGTCGCGGACCAGCCCCCTCGGTCCAAAAAAAGAAGCGACCGTCCAGTCGCCGTCCAGCGGCCTGCTCGGAAAAATGTCCGAAAGCGGACTGCTCCTTACGCATCCCAACAATCGAATGCGGTTCGTCCATCCCGTGCTTGGCGGGTATCTTGCGGGGCGCGCTCTGACCGCCTACAAGGCGGACGAGACGTTACTCGGCCAGCCCAACTGGAGCGGAAAATTACTGGCCATGCGCTATCTGGCCGCGCAAGGTGATGTGACGCGGCTGGTGGACGAGATGTTGAAAACGGAAGACCACCTGCTCGAACGTCCGCTGTTGAACGCGGCGCGCTGGCTGAGAGATGCACCGCGCGAGGTGACCTGGCGCGGCAAGATCATGGCGGGGTTGGCGCGCATCCTGCAAAACGAAGACAAGCCACGCGGCCTGCGCGGACAGGCCATGGCGGCCTTCGCATTGTGCGGTGACCCGGGCGCGGCGGCATTCTTCCGCCAGTCTCTGCAATCGCTGTCCTTCGAACTCATCCTGCTGGCCGCGCTCGGAAGCGGAGCCGTTCGCGACGCAAAAGCCTCGGAGTTGCTCTCCTCCACCATGACCTCCGCGCCGAGCATTGGAGCGCGGCGCGCGGCCTGTCTCGCATTGGTATCCATCGGGACGCAGTCTGCGCTGGAGGCGGTGGCACAAGCCCTCTTGAGCGGTGACGATGACCTGCGCCGCGCCGCGGCCGAAGCGCTCGCCAACGACCCGAAAGAGGGACACGCCATGCTCAAGGATGGCGCGACGCTGAAAGATATTCTCGTCCGACGCGCGGTGGTCTATGGCCTCGCCCGCGTGGACGAACCCTGGGCACTCGAACTGCTTCAGACCCTGCAGGTGGATGACGACCAGTGGATCGTCCGCACCGCCGCGACCGAAGTGCTGGACAGCATGAATCCGCCCATCGATCCGCGCGTGCCGCGTCCGCTTTCGCCGCCATCGGAAACGCCGTGGCTGATCGAATTCGCGGGCAAGCAGGGCATGGGAATCTCGCCTGGCGTCCCTGCCACCGATATTCTGCTCAAAGCGCTCAAGGATGGCACGGCGGAGGAGCGTCTCGCCGCGCTCAATTACCTGCGTCACACGCCAAGCGAAGGCGTGGTCAAGAATATGTATCACGCCATCCACAGCGATGACTCGGAACTACGCGAGGCCGCCTACCAGGCTATTTGGGAATTGGCTTCTGGCGGAGTTAGCGTCCCTAACCCTGCCCAATATGGGCTTGCATAAACACTTATTTCTAATTACGGAGAATTCATGACTGACGACACACCTATTTTGATGACCATCGCTGTTCTGGGTGGTACAGGGAAAGAAGGAAAAGGTCTCGCGTATCGCTGGGCGAAGGCGGGATACAACGTACACATCGGTTCGCGGGAGGCCGCGAAGGCCATGACCGCCGCGACCGAACTCATGGGACTGCTCGAGGGCGAAGCCTTTGTGGACGGGATGACCAACCTCGAGGCGGCGAAAGCAGCCGATATCGTAGTGTTGACCGTCCCGTACGCCGCGCACAGGTCCACGCTCGAATCGGTGAAGGACGCGCTCCAGGGAAAGATCCTGATCGACGTAACGGTCCCCCTCGTCCCGCCGAAAGTGGCGACGGTCCAGATGCCCGCCGCGGGGTCCGCCGCGCAGGAGGCGAAGGAGATCCTCGGTGCGGAGGCTCAAGTCTGTGCGGCATTCCAGAACATCTCTCACGAACATCTGCTGGATGACTCAGATGTGGAATGCGACGTACTGGTGACAGGAACGAGCAAGGAAGCACGCGCCGAAACGGTCAAACTCGTGGAGGCCGCGGGGCTGACAGGCTGGGACGCGGGTCCGCTGGAAAATTCCGTGGTGGTCGAGGGCCTGACCAGCGTGCTGATCGGCATCAACAAAAAATATGGAAGCACCCACGCGGGAATAAAGATCACAGGTGTGAATAAAAAATAACGTGTCTGCGCTCACTCTTACGCCACTTAAAAATATCCCCTTTATCCGCCGAGACGATGACTTGGCGGATATTCTTGTACAGTCGTTGCACCAATCGAATCTCGCACTGGAAAATGACGACATTCTCGTGGTCACGTCGAAAATCGTCAGCAAGGCCGAGGGACGGTTGATGGACCTCGTCACGGTCACGCCGAGCGAACGCGCACTGGAACTCGCGCGTCAATCGGAAAAGGACCCGCGCGTCGTGGAATTGATGTTGCAGGAAAGCAACGAAATTTTGCGCGTGCGCGTCGGAACGATCATCGTCGAACATCGGCTGGGATTCGTCTGCGCGAACGCGGGGATCGATCATTCCAACGTTGCCCCCACCCCTGACTCCCCTCCCCCATTTTCGGAGAAAATGGGGGAGGGGTCGGGGGAGGGGGTACTCCTCCTTCCGCGCGACCCAGACCAATCGTCCCGCGTGATGCGAGAGAGAATCCAATCGAAAACGGGCAAGCGGATCGGCGTCATGGTCATCGATTCGCACGGACGCGCCTGGCGCATCGGCACGGTCGGCGTCTGCATCGGCCTGAGCGGAATCCCTGCCGTGATGGACGAGCGCGGCTGGAAGGATCTGTTCGGCCACGAGTTGCGGATCACCATCGTTGGCGTGGCAGACGAACTGGCCGCGGCCGCCTCGCTCATGATGGGTCAGGCCGCCGAGGGAACGCCCGCCGTCCACGTGCGCGGATTTCCGTATCCTTTGCGGGAGGGGGCGCTAAAGGAATTACTTCGCCCGAGGGAACAGGACTTGTTCAGATAGGAGTTTGAAATGAGTGATTACTTAGTCAGCCCAAAATCCGCACCACGCGGCGGGATTTTAGTCTTGCACCCCTGGTGGGGATTGAACGATGTCATCAAGGATTTTTGCAACCGCCTTGCCAAAGAAGGATATCTGGCACTCGCACCAGACTTGTACGGCGGCAAGATCGCCACAACACCCACCGACGCCGAAAGACTCCGTAAACAAAAGATCAAACGCAACCCGACCTACCAGCAAATCTTCGACGCCTTAAAACAACTGAAAACTGAAGCAGATGGAGCACCATCCGCCTTGATCGGATTCTCGCTGGGCGCGTGGCTGGGCTTATGGCTTCTGGAAGAGAAACCAAAAGAAATCGAAGCGACGGTTTTGTTCTACGGTGCGCGCGGCGGTGAGTATGCCAATACAAAATCCGCCTTCCTCGGTCATTTTGCGGAGACGGATGAATACGTATCCGATTCGGGCCGCAAGAAACTTGAAAAAACGCTCAAGGCTGCGGGCAAAGAAACAGATTTTCACGTATACACCGATACGCGTCACTGGTTCTTCGAGTCCGACCGCCCCGAGTACGATCCACAAGCCGCCTGCCTCGCTTGGGAACGAACCACCAAATTTTTGAAAGCACACATAGGCTAAACATGCGATCCATTCCCGCCGAATTTCACGACCTGCTCAAAGACGAAACGAAAGCCTTCCTCTTCCTCGCCACCGTCATGACAGACGGCACACCGCAAGTGACGCCCGTCTGGTTCAGTGTGGACGAGACGCACATCCTCATCAACACCGCCAAAGGACGCGTGAAAGACCGCAACATGCGCACCCGTCCGCAAGTGGCAATGGTGATTCAAGACCCGTCCACACCCTATCGCTATCTCCAGATCCGCGGCCGCGTGGACGGCATCACCGAAGTCGGCGGCGACGAACACATCAACGCCCTCTCGCTGAAATACGACGGCAAGCCGTGGAAACTCGTCCCGAACCAGACGCGCGTCATCTTTAAGATTCTGCCCGAGCACATGGACGCGCATGACTAACGCGGATGACCTCCATGCCTTCCTGCGGACGCGTCGCTCGATCCGCCGCTTCAAACCCGACCCCGTAGCGGACGAGGTCATCTCGCGCGTGATCGCCACCGCGACGTACGCCCCGTCCGCACACAACACCCAGCCGTGGAGATTTGTGATCGTGGGGCGGGTTGGCAATCCGCCCCACGAAACCAGAGACCGTCTCGCCCACGCGTTGACCTCCGCCATGCGCGCGGACATGGAATCCGAAGGCGCTCCCGAATCCGAGATCGAATCGCGTGTGACGCGTTCCATCAAACGCATCAACGAAGCACCCGTCATCATCCTGCTCTGCCGCGACGTGACCGCCGTCCGCGAGCAGAAACCGCAAGACACAGTCATGGCGATCCAATCGGTTGCGAACGCGGCGACATATCTCCTGCTCGCCGCCCATGCCGAGGAACTGGGAGGTAACTGGATCTGCTGGCCGCTCTACGCGCAGGAAGAGACTCGGTCCGCGCTGGAATTGCCAGAGAGTTGGGAACCACAAGCAATGGTTTTCATTGGGTACGCGGACGAGGAAGCGAAAGAAAAAATTCTTCACCCGATAGTTAAGATATATCAAAGAATTTGACCGTGGACGGTGGACCGTAGACCGTAAATCATCTGAAGGAGGAGTGATGACTTTCAAGTTTGAGCAATTGGATGTTTGGCAAATGTCGCTGGAGTATTCTGATTC
>JBMOMR010000010.1:0-2735 GCA_049324715.1 Chloroflexota bacterium
GGCCTTGCCCATGAACCCGGATACTTTTGTGATCGCCGCGGTCAATGTCGTCTTGCCGTGGTCGATGTGTCCCATCGTCCCTACGTTCAGATGCGGCTTGTTCCGCTCAAATTTCTGCTTCGCCATGTCGCTTCTCCTTTTGATTTTCCTAGGATGTCAAATTACAGCAACTGAGCCCACGATGGGATTTGAACCCATGACCCCGTTCTTACCAAGAACGTGCTCTGCCGACTGAGCTACGTGGGCTTGACGTGCTGCCCGGCGAACGCCGGGAGGTGGGCAGTGAAGGATTCGAACCTCCGAAGTCTGCTGACAACTGATTTACAGTCAGTCCCCTTTGGCCACTTGGGTAACTGCCCGGTTAGTCTAGTAGTCTTTCGTCTACTAGTCACTTGGCCCTGTTGGACAAGACCAACTGACTAAGAGACCAACCGACTATTCACTTGTGGAGCCGACGACGAGAATCGAACTCGTAACCGCCCGCTTACAAGGCGGGTGCTCTGCCGATTGAGCTACGTCGGCCTGTCATGTTTTTTAAGCAGGCAGATTATACCAAAGCCTATTTCGTGTCGCAAGGCTTTGGCATAAAAACTGCTCCAGCGGTCTGGAGCAGACGGGCGGAAGTTTATCAGCATTAAAGGAACGCGTCAAGACTGATGGATGACTTTTGCCAGGCAAAATGGAAAAAACATCCGTTCTTTCAGCCTTGGCGGATCTCCATCGAATCCCTCGGTTATAATACCCATCATGGGACACGTGATTGCCATAGATGTAGGCGGCACACACCTGCGAGCCGCCGCTTATTCCGCTAAAAACCAGGTGCCGCTCAAGCACCTGCGTACCAAATCTCATGCACCTGGCGAAACAGTCTTCGACCGCATGACCGCACTCATCGAGGATGTTTGGCCCGGCGACGTGGACGCCATCGGCGTCTCCTCGCCGGGGCCGCTCGATTCGCGCACAGGCGTGGTGATGTCCACCCCCAACATCAGGGAGTGGCAAAACTTTCCGCTCACCGCGAACTTGATGAAACGCTTCGGTGTGCCGACGTTTCTGGATAACGACGCCAACCTCGCTGGGCTTGCCGAGTGGAAATTCGGTGCGGGACGCGGCCACCACGACGTTCTTTATTTGACCGTCAGCACGGGCGTCGGCGGGGGAGTCATCATCGGGGACCGCCTCTTGCAGGGACATCACGGGCTGGCCGCGGAACTTGGACATGTGATCGTGTCTGTGGATGGACCCGTCTGCGGGTGTGGATTCCGCGGGCATCTCGAGGCGTTCTCATCGGGGACGGCCATCGAGCGCTACGTGGCCGATCAACTCGCTTCGGGACGGAAATCCGCACTGACAGGAAAACCGTCCGCGAGACAGATCGCAGAAGCCGCAGAGCAGGGGGATGAATTGGGACGCGAAGCGTACGCGCGCGCGGGGGAATATCTCGGCGTTGGCGTGTCAAATTACCTGCACATCTTCGACCCATCCATTGTGATTCTCGGCGGCGGTGTTTCGATGAGCGGCCCGTTGCTTTTCGAGCCGTTCGAAGCCAGCCTGCGGAAGCACGCCTTCCATCCGCGCTACCTGGATGGATTGGTGATCGCGCAGGCAGAGTTGGGCGATGACGCGGGTCTGCTCGGGGCCATGGCGCTGGCGCGGTTGAAGACCCAAAGCTGAAGCGAGGGATGGAGAGGGAGAAGTGATCGTCGAGGGGTAGGAAAAGGCCTGTAGAACAGAAGCAGGCCAAACGTCAGGAAAGAAGCGGAGAATTTCATCCGCAGAAAAAAGCGTTAAATTTCGAAGGAGTAGTTCATGCAACCAATGAAGTTACCAGGTCCAAAAGCACGCGCACTGGTGAAGCGCGATTCAGCCGTCATCTCGCCTTCATATCCGCGCGGGTATCCGTTCGCAATGGATCACGGCAAAGGCACCGAAGTGTGGGATGTGGACGGAAACCGCTTTTTGGATTTCATGGCGGGCATCGCGGTCGCGTCCACGGGGCACGCGCACCCGAAAGTTGTGAAGGCCATCCAGCAACAGGCGGAAAAGTTCATTCACATCTCTTCCGATTTCTATCATGAGGGCTGGATCAAACTCGCAGAGAAACTAGCCGAGATCGCGCCGTTCGATGATTACGGCGTTTCGTTCATGACCAACTCGGGGACCGAGGCGGTGGAGACGGCGATCAAGCTCGCCCGCTATCACACGGGACGAAGCAACTTCATCGGCTTCACGGGCGCGTTCCACGGTCGGACGATGGGCGCGGTGACGTTCACCGCCAGCAAGCCAAAATATCACAAGGGCTTCTATCCGCTGATGAACGGTGTTTTGCACGCGCCGTTCCCCGATCCGTATCGCCCTGTGCTTGACCGCAAAAAGGGAGAGGATTACGGCGAGACGGTCGTCCGCTACATCGAGGAGCAGATCCTCGATCACATTTTGCCGCCCGAAGAAGTGGCGGGGATTCTCGTCGAGTCGATCCAGGGCGAGGGCGGATACATCGTCCCGCCGCCAGGATTCTTCCCCGCTCTGCGCGAACTGTGCGACAAGTACGACATCCTGCTCATCACGGATGAAGTGCAGTCGGGCATGGGACGCACGGGCGAGTGGTGGGCCATTGAGCACTTTGGCGTGGAGCCAGATATCCTGACCGCCGCGAAGGGAATCGCTTCGGGCATGCCGCTCGGCGCGTGCATCGCCCGCCGCGACATCATGGACTGGGAGAAGGGTTCGCACGG
>JBMOMR010000011.1:0-118823 GCA_049324715.1 Chloroflexota bacterium
TATAATTCCACCCATGTCTTCCATCCCCATCCCCGCGCGGGCCGAGGCGCACCCACACCTGCGGCCCCTCAATCCCTTGCGCGACCTGCCCCAGGTGGCTGACCTCATCGAACTGTGCTTTCACCAGTCCATGGATCGCGATGGCGAGAATTACCTGCGCGAGATGCGCCGCGCGGGGCGTGAACAATCGTGGGTGCGTTCGCTGGAAAACACCTCATCCATGCCGCTCACGGGCTTCGTCTGGGAGCAGGATGGGCGAATTATCGGCAATGCCAGCCTGATCCTCTTTCGCCAGGACCGAAAAAAGATCTACATGATCGCCAACGTGGCGGTGCATCCGAATCATCGTCATTTGGGGATCGGCCGCGCGGTGACAGAAAAAGCAATTGCGCGTGCCCGCGAGCATGGCGCGGATGAACTCTGGCTCAACGTCCGCGACGATAATCCCGACGCGATCGACCTCTATACCGATCTCGGTTTCCGCGAACATTCCCGCCGCACACAATGGCAATCGGCGGACCTTTCCACGTTTCCAAACCTGAACGGTTTTCAAATTGTGCCGCGCCATCCTAGGTTCTGGCCGACCCAACAGGCGTGGCTCGCGCAAAACCATCCCAACGAACTGACGTGGTACCGCGCCTGGAATTTCAAAGGACTCGCGCCTGGATTTTGGAACTGGCTGTATCTCCTCTTCGTGGACGTGAACCTGCGACAGTGGGCAGCGCTCCGCGGTGACTCATTGCAGGCGGTTCTTTCCTGGACCCCGAGCGGGACGCGCCACGAACCGCTCTGGCTGGCCCTCGGGGCAGATTCTGCTCCCGAAGCCGCGACCCAGCTTCTCGTCCACGCGCGACGCGAATTTGATCGGCGACGATTCTTCCTCGAGCATCCAGCCGGTCCCGTGGACGAGGCCATCCGTGCCGCAGGCTTCGTCCCGCAGCGGACGTTGATCTGGATGCGGGCGGACGGCGCGACAAAACAAGGTCCTTTGCGTAGATGATCTTAGAAAAGGAGTAACGATGAACAAGTTTCTTTTGCGATGGGTTATCAACAGTCTTGCCGTGTGGGCGGCGGTAAGTTTTGTCCCTGGCATTCACTGGGCGAACGATTGGATCGCGGTGATCGGTCTGGGTCTGATCTTGACGCTCGTGAACGCGATCGTCCGACCTGTGGCGAAGTTCGTGGGATGCCTGCCCATCATCCTCACGCTTGGGTTGTTCACGCTCGTGATCAATGCTGGCCTGTTCTGGCTGACGGGCGTGATCGGCAACGCCTTTGGCGTGGGCTTCACCGTGGACGGGTTCTGGCCCGCCTTCCTCGGCGGACTGGTCGTCAGCGTGGTGAGCATCATCATGGGGATGATCTTGCGCGATGAGTTGAAGGGCGGACGCAAGTAGGCGCAGTCGGTGGGGGAGTGGATCTCAAGTGAAAAGGAAAGGCCCGCTGGGACAGATGAATCCCGTCGGGCCTTTTACTTTTCGCTATTCCTTCAGTTCATCTTTTCTGGGCGGCTTGATCAACCCCGAGCGTTCCCCAAGCAAAATGATGAAACCCGAGAGCAGGCCGATCCCCACGAAGATATAGAAGACGGTGAATATCTTCCCCAGATCGGTCTTGGGATAGAAATCGCCATAGCCGACGGTGGTCAGTGTGGTGATGGTGAAATAGAACGCGTCGAGGGCGCGCCAGCCTTCCACTTTGGCATAGAACCATGTGCCGAGCAGGAGGATTCCGAGCACCCAATAAAACAGGGCGCGGAATTCCTTGTCCTTCAATCCGTGCCAAAGACTGCGGAAGAAACGATAGATAAGGATGAAGAATGCTGGCATACGAATCTCCACACTGAAAACTGATCACTGAAAACTGATCACTGACCTCTGTCTCATCACTTCAAACATCAGCACGGACCCTGCCACCGCGGCATTGAGCGATTCCGTTTTTCCTGCCATCGGGATTTTGATTCGCTGACTCGCCAACTTTCTGGCCGCCTCGCTCGCACCTTCCGCTTCGCCTCCCACGATCAGCATGAGCGGCTGACGCAGATCCGTTTCCCAGCAGGACTCTCCGTCCATATCTGCCACCATGACCCGCCGACTCGCTGACTCGCTGACTCGCTGACTCGTTGATTCGCTGACTCGTTGATTCGCTGACTCGCTGACTCGCCCGATCTCCTCCCACCCCATCGAAATGATCGGCAAACGGAAATGCGCGCCCATCCCTGCGCGGACGACCTTCGGCGCGAACGGGTCGGTCGTTTCGGGCGGAATCAGCACCGCGTCCACGCCTGCCGCGTCCGCCGAGCGGATCAACGTCCCGAGGTTGCCTGGGTCGCGGATTTGGTCGGGGATGAGGAGAAAACTTGGAGATGCGGGATAGGGGATAGGAGATAGGTTGAGGACGGCGAGGGTGCCTTGCGATGTTTCGGTGTCGCTCAGGGATTTCATCAGGTTGGAGGGGATTTCGTCGCATTCCACGCCAAGTGACGTTAAACGTTTAACGTTCAACGTTCCGCGTTCGCTAAGCGTCTCATCGAACAATACAAATCGAAACGGCCAGTTGGCGTTGACCGCGTCTTCGATCAGCCGCACGCCCTCCGCCACGAACGCGCCTGCTTCGCGGCGCTCCTTGGCGCGTCCCATCAGGGCGCGGACGAGTTTGAGCTTGGGGTTTTGGGGAGAAGTTATCATGGTTAATGGAACATGGATGCTGGGCGGTAAACCGCATTAACCATTCTCCATCCTCCATATTTTGAGAAATGCTTGAGTTGTCGCATCGTCGAATAATGTCAGGCGTACGATTTTCAAGTTGGAGTTTTCTTTTTCAAAATACTCTTTGACGGATTTGAGCATGATTCCCGCCGCGCGTTCTTTTGGGAAGCCGAATATTCCCGTTGAGATGGCGGGGAACGCGATGGATTGGATTCCCAACTCGTCTGCCACGCGCAGGGAACCAGTCACCGCGTCCGATAATTTTTTATCCTCGTCGCCGTCGCCCCAGACGGGGCCGACAGCGTGGATCACGAATCTCGCAGGCAGAGTCCCGCCCGAGGTCCACGCGGGACGCGAGTGGGGGACGAGTCCGTGCTTGCGAATCCACGCGTCACTTTCCTCCTGGATGCCGTCCCCGCCGCGTCGGACGATGGCCCACGCCACGCCGCCTCCGTGCTGGAGGTGTTCGTTGGCCGCGTTGACGATTGCATCCACGTTTTCAAGTGTGATGTCACCCTGCGCGATTTGGAGGGTCTGCCCCGTCTCTAAAATTTTTTCGGCGAGGATGTTGCTCATGCCCCCATTCTACAACAAAAAAAGAAACCCGTTTTCTCAGAGAAAACGGGTTTCTGGGTTGCGCTATTTCGCTTGCGCCACGACTGCGGCAAATGCCTGCGGGTCGCGGATGGCGATGTCGGCCAGCATCTTGCGGTTGAGGCTGATGTTCGCCTTCTTCAGGGCAGACATCAGGCGGCTGTACGTGGTGCCGTTCAGACGGGCCGCGGCGTTGATGCGGGCGATCCACAACTTGCGCAGGTCGCGCTTGCGGACGCGGCGGTCGCGGAACGCGTACCACATGCTCTTCAGCATGGCTTCGTTCGCACGGCGGAACAGCAGGTGCTTCGAGCCGCGCTGTCCCTTGGTGTATTTCAAAACTTTCTTGTGTCGGCGATACCCATACGGGCCGCTTTTTACACGTGCCATTTTCTAAACCTCCTGCGAACCCTCGGGCGTCGGCGGGTTGCGCCAGTTGCTTACACCCGAAAGCCGCAAATCAACGGATACAATTTGTGTGGGCGGGTTTCCTGATTGGGCAGGATCACCTCGCCTCGGGCGAGAGGACCTCGCCCCTACTTTTCCATATTCGGCGCGAGGCGGTTGATACGCTTGACGTAACTCTTGCCTTCCACGGTCACCATTTCGGGCAACAACGCCTTGGTGCGCTCTGACCTGCGGCGGCGGAAATGGCTCTTGCCACCTTTCGTGCGCACGAGCTTGCCAGCGCCGGTCAGGCGGAACCGCTTCGAGGTCGCCTTGTGGGTCTTCAGCTTCAACTTGCCAGCTTTTGCTTTGCGAGGCATGGCTGTAACTCCTTTCAGACAAAATAAACCGCGGGATTTGACGTGCTCCCGCGGACTTGAACATCGTTGGGGACTTGCGAACTTACGCTTCGGCTGTGACTTCGGCCGGGTTCTCCGATTTTTCCTTTTTCTTCGCGGACGATTTTCCCGGTGCCAGAACCACGAGCATGGTGCGGCCTTCCATCATGGGGGCCTGCTCGATCACGGCTACATCCGAGAGGCTTTGGGCGATCTCTCTCAGGTCTTCGAGCGCGATCTCGGGATAATCCATCTCGCGGCCGCGGAACTTGACCGTCACGCGGACTTTGTGTCCTTGCAACAGCCAGCGGCGGGCATCGTCCACCTTGAAGCCGCGGTGCGCCTCGTTCGTCTTGGGGCGCAGGCGGATCTCCTTGACCTCGATCTTGGTCTGTGCTTTGCGGGCCTCGCGTTCCTTTTTGGCACGCTCATAGATGAACTTGCCAAAATCCATTACGCGGCAGACGGGGGGCGTCGCGTTGGGCGAGACCTCTACAAGGTCCAATTCCGCGTCACGGGCGATTTGCAGGGCCTGTTTGATCGAAACCACACCGACGTTGCCGCCGTCCGGGCCGATCAGCCGCACTTCAGGGACACGGATACCCTCATTTACTCGAAATTCGTTGGCGCTGATAAGTTTCTCCTCGTTTCAAATAACGGACAACCAGCCTGTGGCTGGTTTTGAGCGGGCGAATGATACCATGAAGGCGCAGGAATCGTCAACAAAAACGGCGCAAGAATCGATTGGCGACGCGTAACTCGTCACACGTTGTATAATGGTTCCAGTCAATTTAATGGAGTCTGCCATGAATCATCCGAACAGAATTAACCGTATTGCCATCAGCACAGGAGGAGGAGATGCCCCCGGCCTGAACGCCGTGATCCGCGCCGTCGTCCTTGCAGGGATTCACCGCGGCTGGGAGGTGACCGGCATCCGAGACGGTTTCAATGGGCTCCTGTTGCCCGAGTATTATGCGGGCGGCGGTCTCGTCACCTTGACGCGTGACAGCGTGCGTGGAATTACTCCGCTGGGCGGCACGATCATTGGCACGACCAACCGCAATAATCCCATGCGTTTCCCCATGCCTCAACTGGATGGAAGCGTCAAAGAAGTGGATCGCATGGACGAACTGGCTGAGGCCATCCGCATTCAGGGCATTGACGCGGTCGTTTCGGTGGGCGGCGACGGGTCTCTCGAAATTGCCGATGCTCTCCAGAAAAAGGGCATCCCGATGGTGGTCATCCCCAAGACGATCGATAACGACCTCGATAAGACGGAAGTCACCTTTGGTTTTGAAACCGCCGTGGACTTTGCCACCCAAGCCCTTGACCGCCTTCACTCCACCGCCGCGTCGCACGGACGGGTGATGGTCGTCGAGGTGATGGGACGTTACGCGGGCTGGATCGCCCTCCATGCCGGTATTTCTGGCACAGCCAACGTCATCCTCATTCCTGAAATTCCTTATGATATTCAAAAGGTCTGCCAGAAGGTGAAGCAGCGCATGGCTCAGGGGACGCGCGAGACCATTATCGTTGTGGCTGAGGGCGCGTATCCCGTTGGCGGCAAACTCAGCGTGATCTCGAAGGAGGTCGGTCGTGCGGAACGATTGGGCGGAATTGGCGAAAAAGTGGCGGCTGAGATCGAGGAGTTGACCGGCAAGGAGACGCGCGTGGTCGTGCTTGGCCACCTGCTACGGGGCGGAAGCCCGGTCGCGTCAGACAGGTTGATTGCCCTGCGATTCGGCGCGGCCGCCGTCCGTGCGATAGAGGCGGGGAAGAGCGGCGTCATGGTGGTGCTGGACGAGCCCGAGGTCCGTTATGTGCCGTTTTCCGAGGTGGTCGGGCGTATGAAAAAAGTCTCGCTCAATTCGGATGTGATGCAGACCGCCCGCGACTTGGGAATCAATTTTGGGGATTGATTCGTAACTTTCTTTTTCCCTTGACAAAATAGTCGTCAGGCACTATACTATCTTTAGTATTATACCTAAAGAATAATACTGAGAAAGGAGCACACAGTGACTGATCTTGATTCCTTGCTCGAAAATTGGGAGGGTGTCTACAAAAAAGGATTGCTTACTTTTTGGCTTCTCCTGCTTCTGGAGGAGAAATCGTCTTATCCGTATGAGATGAGCGCCGAGGTGACTCGTCTCAGCGAGGGGATGATCTCCGCGGACGGCAACAGCATCTACCGCGCCGTCAGCCGCTTCGAGGAGATGGGACTCGTCGCCAGCGAAAGCGGGGAATCGAAGTTGGGTCCGCCGCGCAAGTATTACCGTCTCACCGACGATGGCCGCGGGTTGTTGCGTCTCTTCATCGAGCGCAACATCCTCATCTTTCAGCATCCCGCCGTGGCGGAACGAATTCAGAGTGTAATGAATGGAGGAAACGATGGAAAGTAAAAACTATTCCGTCATGGAGCAGAAACTTTCGGTTTGGGAAAAGTGGCTTTACGCCAGTTTCAGTTTGGCGATCGTCATGCTGGTGCAGGCGTTTCTCAAAGCCTACGAGAACCAATTAATCGTCAATGTGTTGTTTTCCATCCAAGAGGAATATCCTGTTTTTGAACAACACTACGCGGAACTAGCGCCAGGTCTGATCTCCCCCGCACGGATTCTGCTTTGGTTGTTTCTCGAGTTGTTAACTTTAACGCCTGCTGCGATTCTCTGCTTCCATTCGGCCTGGCGCAATGTCGGCCTTGCCAAACGTCACGATTTGGTATTCGGTTATCTTCTCGCTGGATGGGTCACACTGCTCTCGCTTGGCGCGCAAGACCCTGTCAACGTGAGCAATGGATATAACGTGTTGGTGGTTGTTTTCCTGCTTGCCATTGGCCTGGGCTACTGGCTGACGCGCCGTAAAAAAGACAAGGCCGAGGAAGTGTTTCCCTAAAACCAACAGGCGGAGGAATTTCCTCCGCCTGTTCTCTACTCTCTGAACGAAGAACCAGGTGCCTCCAAGAAACCTGGTTCTTGATCCTTGACTACAACTCCTTCACCCTTCTCTCGATCCGATCCTTCGCCCGCGCCGTAAACTCCGCCAGCGGGATATTGTTCTGCTGACTTCCGTCGCGCACACGCAGCGAAACCTGTCCCGAATCCATCTCGCTATCGCCAACAACGAGCATGTACGGGACTTTTTGCTTTTGTGCGTCGCGGATCTTGGCGTTCATGCGTTCGGGACGGTTGTCCAATTCTGCGCGCATCCCCTCGGTGCGGATTTTTTCGGCAACCTGGCGGGCGTACTTAAGATGACGGTCGGCAATGGGGATCACGACTGCCTGCACAGGCGCCATCCAGACAGGGAAAGCGCCGCCGAAGTGTTCAATCAGCACACCGAAGAAACGTTCCATGCTCCCGAGCAGGGCGCGATGCACCATGTAGGGACGATGCGGCTGTCCATCCTCGCCGATGAATTCAAGCCCGAAGCGTTCGGACAGGTTGAAGTCGAATTGGATCGTGGAGAGTTGCCATTCCCGTCCCAGCGCGTCCCTCACTTTCAGGTCGATCTTGGGACCGTAGAACGCGCCGCCGCCTTCGTCCATCTCGTAGGGCAGTTGGTGCGTCTCGATGGCGTGACGCAGGGCCTCCGTGGCTTTGCTCCAGTCGGCGGGGTCGCCAACGTATTTTGCGGGGATGGTTGACAGATAGGCCTTGAAATCCTCCAGTCCCATCGAGCGCAGGACATACAGGGAAAATTCGAGCGCCCGACTGATCTCTTCCTCCACCTGATCGGGACGGCAAAAGATGTGCGCGTCATCCTGTGTGAAGCCGCGCACGCGCGTCAGGCCGTGAAGCACGCCGCTCCGTTCGTAGCGATAGACCGTCCCGTACTCTGCGTATCGTTTCGGCATGTCACGATAGGAACGCGTGTGACTCTTGAAAATCTGGATGTGGAACGGACAGTTCATCGGTTTGGCGTAATAGTCTTCGCCCTCGATATCCATGGGGGAGTACATGTTCTCTTTGTAAAAGCCGAGATGGCCCGACGTCTCCCATAGGTGGGCGCGTCCGATGTGCGGTGAGAAAACCCACTCATAGCCATTTTGCAGGTGGGCGTTGCGGCTGAAATCCTCCACCAGCACGCGGATCATGGCTCCCTTTGGATGCCACAAGATCAAGCCTGGCCCGACATCGTCCGAGATGCTGAACAGGTCCAGTTCCTTGCCGAGTTTGCGATGGTCGCGCTTCCTGGCTTCTTCCAGTTTCCACAGGTACTGCTTGAGTTCGTCCGCTTTTTCCCACGCGGTGCCGTAGATGCGCTGGAGCATCTTGTTTTTCTCGTCCCCGCGCCAATACGCGCCCGCCACGGTCATCAGTTTGAACGCGTCGGGTTTGATCTCGCGCGTGTTGGCGACGTGCGGACCCCGACACAGGTCCACGAAAGTATCGGACTGGTAGATCGAGATCTCTGGCTGGACTTCGAGCGGATTCCCGTACTCGTCGAATCCGCCCTGCTCGAGGCCGTCGATCAGTTCCAACTTGTAGGGCTGGTTTGCAAAGATCTGACGCGCTTCCTCGGCGGAGAGGGTCTTCTTCACGAAATCGTGTTTGCCTTGCACGATCTGACGCATCCGCTTTTCGATGGATTCCAGGTCTTCGGGTGTCAGGTTGCGCGGCAGGTCAAAATCGTAGTAGAAGCCATTTTCGATCGGCGGGCCGATGGTGTATTTGGCCTCGGGGAACATCTCGACCACCGCCTGCGCCATGACGTGCGCGGCGGAGTGACGGATTTGATACAGATGTGACTCTTCGTATTTTTCCTGCACTTGCTGTGACATTCTTACTCCTTACAGTTCGGGTGCGCGTCGCGCGATGCGATCCTTTGCCCGCGCCACGAAATCGGCCAGCGGGATGTTATTCTGCTGACTTCCGTCGCGCACGCGCAGCGAGACCTGTCCCGCGTTCATCTCGTTCTCGCCGACCACGAGCATGTACGGGACCTTCATCATCTGCGCGTTGCGGATCTTGGCGTTCATGCGCTGGGCGCTGATGTCGGCGCTGGCGCGGATGCCCTGATCGCGCAACTGCTGGACAAGACCCTGTGCATACTCGTTCTGTCCGTCCGTGATCGGGATGACGCGTGCGTGCTCGGGCGAGAGCCACACAGGGAAGTTGCCCGCGTAATGCTCGATCAGGAAGCCAACCATGCGTTCATGCGTAGACAGTGGTGCGCGGTGGATGCACAACGGAATTTCCTCGTTACCTTCGCGGTTCGTGAAGTGCAGGTCGAAGCGCTCGGGAACAGCGAAATCCACCTGGTTCGTCGCCAGCGAGAATTCCTTGCCGATGGCCGACCAGATCTGCACGTCAATTTTTGGACCGTAGAACGCGGCCTCGTCTTCGGCTTCCACGTAGGGCACGCCGCCGTTGTCCATGGCGCGGCGCACCATGTCTTCCGTCTTGATCCACAGGCGTTCGTTGTCCACGTACTTCTTGCCGAGGCCAGCCTTGCCGTGCAGGGACAGGCGCATGACGAATTTCTCGATACCGAACAGGTCGAAGTACTTGCGGTACAGTCCGACCACGCCCATGAACTCCTGCTCGAATTGTTCTTCCGAGCAATAGATGTGGGCGTCGTTCATCTGCATCGAGCGGACGCGCATCAGGCCGAAGAGTTCGCCCGATTTCTCGTAGCGGTAGCACGTCCCGTATTCGCCGAGGCGGATCGGCAGGTCGCGGTAAGAGCGTTGCTTTGAGCCGAAAATTTTGTGGTGCATCGGGCAGTTCATCGGCTTGACGTAGTATTTCACGCCTTCGAGTTCCATCGGCGGGTACATGCTCTCGGCATAGTAGGGGAGATGTCCCGACCGAATGAACAGGTCTTCCTTCGTCAGGTGTGGCGTGCGGACTCGGTCATACCCAGCCTTCTCTTCCATCTCCTTGGCGAGTTTTTCCAACTCTTCGATCATCACGCCGCCGTTCGGCAGCCAGAGCGGCAGGCCTGGCCCGACCTCGTCGTCAAAGATAAAGATTTCCAATTCCTTGCCGAGTTTGCGATGGTCGCGCTTCTTGGCTTCTTCCAACTGCCAGAGGTAATCTTTGAGTTGTTGCGCGTTCTCCCACGCCGTGCCGTAGACGCGTTGTAACTGCTTGTTCTTCTCATCGCCGCGCCAGTACGCGCCCGCCACGTTCATCAACTTGAACGCGTCTTGCTTGATCTCTTTTGTGCTCTGGACGTGAGGCCCGCGGCACAAGTCCACGAACGTATCGGAATAGTAGAGGGAGATCTCGGGCTTCTCTTTGAGCGGATTGCCGTACTCGTCCAGGCCGCCTTTTTCGAGGCCTTCGATCAATTCCAACTTGTAGGGCTGGTTCGCAAAAATCTGGCGCGCCTCGTCCGCCGAGACGACCTTCTTCACAAACTCGTATTTGCCTTGCACGATCTGTCGCATGCGCTTCTCGATGGCTTGCAAATCCTCGGGCGTCAGGTTGCGCGGCAGGTCGAAATCATAGTAAAAGCCGTTCTCCACGGGCGGACCGATCGTCACCTTGCCATCGGGGAACATCTCCATCACGGCCTGTGCCATCACATGCGCCGCCGAGTGACGGATCTTGTAAAGTTGAGACTCCTCGTACTTTTCATTGACTTGTTGTGCCATTCTCGTTTCCTTTCTTGACGATGGACGGTAGACCGACCGTCCATTGTCTACGGTCTACTGTCCAAAATAAAAAACTCTCGCCCAATCACGGGGCGAGAGTTTTGCTCACGCGGTTCCACCCGATTTGTAAGGCGAGAATATCTCGCCTACATCTCTTCAGCCTCTAACGGAGCTATCCGTCTCCCATACTCACTGATCACTGTTCACTGATCACTTTTCTGTTCGCCGCTCGCGGGTGGTTTTCGGCGGGAGTTTCTGGTCGCGGCTCTCAACTTACAGCGTTGACTCTCTGTCAGAAACGGGGACCGCCTAATCGTCCCGGTTGAAGCGTTTTATATATGCCGCTATTATATGCACCCCCCAAGGCTTGTCAAGCGTCTTATTGACCGGTGCCCATGGTCGCTGGAATCCACTTGCTGAAGCTTTCGAGGTGGGCCCAAAGTGAGCCGTAGAAAGTGACAGCCCACAGCACCGCGGTGACAACCAACAGTGCCACGCCCAACATACGAACCGTGCGGTTACTCTTGAACCACATAAAATAGGGCGCGGAGAAAACGCCTCCCAAACCAGCCAGGATGAATCCAATGGCAGACATGAGAGGCTCCTTCGTCAACTGCAGGGACCAGATACGCGCGCCCACAAGGATGGCGTCCACGCCTGCGAAGAACGCGTAGATCGCCACGGGAAGCAGGTTCCAGCCCTGCCAAAGGGCGATGGCGGTACCGAGGAATACCACACCGAAGAGAGTAGTGGTATCCCCGTAACCGACATTGTAACTGCCAGGCAGGGGCCAGTTGAAGGACAGGTGCAAACCGGTCACCAACGAAAGCAAACCAACGCCGAAAAATGCCGCGGCATACGGACGTTGGTCGGCTTCATCCATGCCTTTCCAAAGATAGTAAGCCAGCAACGCAGTGCCCGCCACCATGTTGATCATTACAAGAGTCAGATAGTCGATAAACATTTTTTCTCCTTGTGTTAGTGGGTGTTATTCGGACAATTTTGGCCCACTTTAAACTACCCCTAACTTGGCAGTGCGTTGCTGTTAAACAATAAGAGTCCCATTAGGGACTCTTGTGTGGGCGGAATAGGGCTCGAACCTACGACCTCTGCTATGTCAAAGCAGTGCTCTAACCAGCTGAGCTACCCGCCCGGGTGCCGAACAGACCGACATTATACCAAATGATTCGGTTTTGGCAATGCTTGGTATAATACCCCCTCGCCATGCCCAGAAGAAAAGCCCCCGAAGAATTGACCGAGGAGGAACTGCGTCGACTGTTGATCGAAAAGCGACGCGGCGCGCGACGGGACCGCATCGAACACTTCCGTCAGACAGGACGCGTGGTGGCGGTCACAGCGGACCTCACAGCGGACTCCGTCCGAGGCGGGGAACGTGTCCCGAGCGCGGAGGCGCGGGAGGTGGACGCGCCCGAAGTCCCGCGCGCGAGGCGGCTGGGGGATCGTCTCCTGCTCGCGGTGGAAGTCGTCGCCGTCATCGCCTTGATCGGGATCATCCTCAGCGGCATGGGCATCCTGCGCGACATGAACGAGATCGCGTTCTCGCCCGCCACCGCCGAACCGACGCCGCTGATCACGGCCGTCGTTCTCCCAGGTGGACACACCCCGCCCGATGCGCAGGGCAACACCCGCCCGAACGAGGCCGAGATCCCCGAACACCTGCGCCCGATGGTGCAGTCGCTTGGAAATATTGCCGTCCCCACCGCGGGACCGGAGCAGGCCATCCGCGTTTCGATCCCTGCCATCCGTGTGAATATGCCGATCGTGCAGGGCGATGGTTGGGAACAGTTGAAGAAAGGCGTCGGCCAGCATATTGGCTCGGCCAACCCCGGTCAAAACGGCAACGTGGTGCTCTCGGCGCACAACGATGTGTATGGGTCGCTTTTTCGTTATCTCGATAAACTTGTGGCTGGCGATCAGGTGATCTTGTACACGCAACAACGGCAGTACATTTACATCGTCACTGGCTCGCTCATTGTGGAGCCGACGCAAGTGGAAGTGATGGCGCCCACCCCCGACCCGACCGTGACGCTCATCACTTGTTACCCTTACCTGGTGAACACGCAAAGGATCGTTGTCTTTGCGAAATTACAAAATTAGTACCGTAAGATTCTCTTGTAAAAAGAATTTTGCGGCACAAAACTAAAGGAGTCTCTCCATGGCAAAAAGCAAACGCTCGACTACTCGACGCACGGCCGCGCCCGCACAGGCCGCGGCGGAGTTCAACCCCGATTACACAGACGTGAAGCACGACCTCAAGCGTATCGGTATTCTGGCTGGTTCTTTCATCGCCCTGCTGGTCGCGTTGTCGTTCTTCCTTCGATAATAAAACATGACATGTCTCCACAGGCGTCTGATCACTGAGACCCTTGCCCGTGGAATCGTTCTGATTGTCGTTACGCGGATGAGACATGTCATGTTTGGGAGATACCTATGTCCCGCATGTTCGTCCCTGGTCCCGTAGACGTAGCCGACGAGATTTTACAGGCGCAGGCCGCGCCCATGTTGCCGCATCGCAGCAAGGAGTTCGAGGCCATTTATCGCCGCGCCAGCGAAAAATCACAGCAACTGTTTTTCACGCAACACCGCGTCTTTTTGACCGCCTCTTCAGGAACAGGCTTGCAGGAAGCCGCCATCCGCAACTTTGTGGACAGGAAAGTTCTCTCCTGCGTGAACGGCGCGTTCGCCGATCGCTGGTACGAGGTGGCGGTGGCAAATGGCAAGGACGTGGAGAAGCTGTCCGCCGAATGGGACCAGCCGATCCATCCTGACCGTGTAGCGGACGCCGTCCGAAAGGGCGGATTCGAAGCTGTGACCATCGTCCACAACGAGACATCCACGGGGTTGCAGAATCCCGTCAAGGAGGTCGCAGAGGCCGTTCGCGCGGTCGCGCCTGAGACGTTGATCCTCGTCGACGCGGTTTCGTCCCTCGCGGGCGCGAAGATCGAAATGGACGCGTGGGGGCTGGACATGGTCCTCACCTCCTCACAGAAATGTCTCGCGCTCCCGCCTGGACTTGCGCTTGGCGCCGTCTCGGATCGCGCGATGAAGAAGGCCGAGAAGGTGGAAAACCGCGGCTGGTACTTTGACCTCGTCCGCATGGAAAAGCACCGCCTGAAGGATTCCTCTCCCGCCACGCCTGCCATGTCGCTCATCTTCGCTCTCGATAAACAACTCGACCGCATGCTTGCGGAAGGGTTGGAGAATCGCTTTGCGCGTCACTCTGCGATGGCGAAGCGTGTGCAAGATTGGGCGGACGCGCACGACCTGAACATGTACGCGCCCGAGGGCTTCCGCTCGCAGACCGTCACGACCGTCAAGAACGAGCGCGGCTGGGACGTCTCTGCGCTCAACAAATTCCTGCAAGAACGCGGGATGCGCATCGCCAACGGTTACGGTGCGTTGAAGAATATCACCTTCCGCATCGCCCACATGGGAGAGATACAGATGGAAGATATTGACGAGTTGTTGAAGGCGATGGAAGAGTATTTGAAGAAGGGCTAGTCAAAAGTCAAAGGTCAAACGTCAGGAGCCTGAGGGACAACTTCTCTCAGGCCCTTTTATAATCAGCAACAACCGACTTTCGACTTTTGACCTTCAACAATTTCGAAATGCAATCATCCACTCACACAATCACTCTTGAAAAACTCACCTACGGCGGCGACGCGATGGGACGTCTCCCAGATGGCCGCGCGGTCTTTGTCTCATTTGGCCTGCCGGGCGAACGCGTCCGCATCCGCTTGACGGAGGAGAAGAAGAATTTCGCGCGCGGTGAACTGGTGGAGATTCTCGAGCCATCGCCAGACCGAATCGCGCCGCGGTGCAAATACTTTGGCGTCTGTGGGGGATGCCACTACCAGAATCTTCCGTACGAAAAACAGCTCCTCGCCAAGGCCGAGATCCTCCGTGACCAATTGATGCGTATAGGCAAGATTGAAAACCCGCCTGTCTCACCGATGGTTGCATCGCCATCTGAATGGAATTATCGCAACCACGTGCAATTCCACCTGACCGAGGCGGGCGAATTGGGCTTTGTGGCCGCCTCCGTCGCGGATGAAGACGCGGGACCCGTCCTCGCCATAGACGAGTGCCATCTGCCCGAGGAATCCATCAACACCGCGTGGCCGCAATTGGAGTTCGAGCCTGGCGCGGACGTCGAGCGCGTGTCCCTGCGCGTGGGCGCAGAGGATGACCTGATGCTCCTGCTCGAGTCGGATGTGCCTTATGCGCCCGAGTTGGAGATCGAAGCGGGGATCTCGGTGGCGCACGTGTTCGAAGAGCATACTGTTGTTTTGGCGGGGAACGACCACTTTTTCATAGACGTGAAGGATCGCCCGTTCAAAGTGTCGGGGACCTCGTTCTTTCAGGTTAACACCGCAATGGCCGAGAAAATGGTGGAGCATTTGCTGGCGGAGATGCCCATGTCCGCGTCAGACACTCTGCTCGACTTGTATTGCGGCGTAGGATTGTTCAGCGCGTTCTTCGCCTCCCGCGCGGGACGGGTGATCGGAGTGGAATCGTCCGAATCTGCGTGCGAGGATTTCGCGGTCAATTTGGATGAATTCGACAATGTGGAACTTTACGAAGGCGCGGTGGAGGAGATTCTGCCCGCGCTGGTCGCGCAAATTGCCAATACCCTGGCGCCGCCCGCCAGGGCAGGTGTGTCCTACATCATTGTTGACCCTCCCCGCGCGGGACTGGCGCCGCGCGTCGTGGACGCGATCCAGGCCTTCGGTCCGCGCGTGATCGCCTACATCTCGTGTGACCCGTCCACCCTCGCCCGCGACGCGCGCCGTCTGCTCGAAAACGGATATACCCTCAAACAGGTCACGCCCTTTGACCTCTTCCCGCAGACCTATCACATCGAATCGATTTCGATATTCGAAAAACAATAACCCCTCTCCCGATTTTGGGAGAGGGGTAGGGGTGAGGGCAATCATTCCTCCGCGATGACGATAACCTTGTCTTCGGGGGCGAAGGTGACGGCGGCGGATTTCTTCGGGTTGGTGTGGACGCCGTACGATTTTTCCGCGTCGTGGCTTTCGCTGAGGAGCCGATAGCCGATGGCGGTCTCGCCGCGTTGACGGGCGGCCGCGGTCACGGTGTAAAAGTTGACGGGTTTGCCCGTTTCCACGTAATCGCCGATGGGCTTGAGGTAGATCTCCGCGCCTTCGGGATCGAAGATGTCGTTGAAGACGGGGAGCAGTTCGCGGTTCTCGCTGAGTTGCGCCATCATCAAACTGATGAGGTGCTCGCTGACGATGAAATCGTCCACGTTGGCGGCCTCGGCCAGTTCGCGGTTGCGGAGGTCGAGCATCTCGCTGACGATGGAGAAGGGCGTCTCGTCGCGTTCGGCGATGTCGCGCAAGTGCAGGAGGGTGACGAGGGTCTTCGCGTCGGCTTCCTGTGGTTCAAGGTGGCTGTAGGCAAGCACAATGACGTGATCGTAGTCGGGAATGTTGAGCGATTCGAGTACGGCGCGGTCGGTGGTGTCAGCCTCTTTCACTTCCACGGTTTGATTCGCGAGATTCCCAGCGTATAAGCGGACGTGTTCCTTCGTCCTATTCTGGTCAGAGACAACCGTCACGCGCGAACCTTTGGGAACGTAGGAATCCAATTCGCGGATGATGGTGGCGCCGCTGCGATTCCATCCGAGGACGAGACATTGTTCGGGCATGGCCTCGGAGCGTTTCCCGTTCGAACGGAGCGCGCCCGCGTCCACCGCACCAGACACGGACGCCAGACGGATGGTGTCATCGTCGGCGGAAATAGCAACGATGGAGTCGCCTGTCTTCAAAACCGAATCCATCGACGGATTCATCTGCGCGGACCCGTCGGCGCGGCGCAGACCCAGCACGGCGGAATCTTCGTAGGCGAGGAGCGCGTCGCCGAAGGTTTTGCCCGTCAGCGCGGCTTCGTCCTTGAAGTAGATCTCGTCGCCGCCGAAATTCATCAGTTCGGTGTACACGACCGAAAGTCCAGATTGACGCGAGGTCTGCGCAACGACGCGGGCGACCAGGTCATTGGTCAGTATGGGTTGCACGATATCGTGCTGTCCGATCATGTTCAGCACATCCACGCTCTTTTCGTTGCGGACCTGCGTCACGATGTGATACTTTCCCTCGCGGCGGTTGGGGCTGTTCGTCAACGCAAGCACCGATTTGATGATGTGCGTATCGGGGTCGTCGCCCTCGGGCAAAATGACGATGGAGCGCGCCGCGTGCGGGCTGACAATCTCGATGTCGGTCAGGTCAATGGGACTGCCCGAACGGCAGATGACGCGCGTGTTCTTGGTGTCGGGGATGCGCTCGCGGATCGCGTCCTCCATATCGACTTTGTCCTGCTCGGCCATCACGACGATGACCGCGCCGCTTGTGCGGTTTTGGTTGGCAACGACCAGTTCGGAGATAATGTTGAACACCTGCGGAGTCCAGCCCAGGATGACGGTGTGATCGCTTTCCAGCACGAGCGAACGTCCCTTGCGGAGACGTCCGATCTGCGCTTCCAGTCCGCTGGAAAGAACGCCGATCAGCGTGCTGACGATGAAGATGCCGCCGATGGTGACCAACAGCATGACAAGGCGGAATCCCCAGCCTGCGTCGCCGCCCATTGTGCCCGCGTCGAGCGTGCGCATCAGGCTGAGCCATGCGGCTTCGAGGAAGTTTGGCGTGTCTGCGCCTTCGGGGGCAAGCAGGCGTCCGCCAATGGTGATGAACAGTGCGGCGAGAAAGATGATCGCCAAAGTAAGCAAGGCCAATCCGCCGATTAATGCGGAGGTGCCGCGCGACATCAGGTTATCGAACCAATACCCAAAGCGTTGGCGGGTGGAATATTTCTGTGGCATGGTCATTCTCCGGGGTAAGGATTGGCGAATTATAGCCGCGCTTCCCCAAAATATCCTGTTGACTTGCATTGCGTTTTCGTCTATAGTGTCGCGCAATCCAAACCGCCGAAGGATGCCATCATGCCCGCCCGACAAATTTATCTCCTCTCTCCCAAAGACCTTTCTCCTGAAACCATCGCGGTCGCGTTCGCCAAGACCTCGCGCTCGCCCGAGTCCTTCCGCGAGATCGCCGAGGGACTCTCCGACGAGACCTCCGCGAAATTCCACGAACGCTGGGTGGTGGGCTACGGTCACGCGTCCGTGGCGGAACATGCCATCCTTCACATTGCCATCGAAAACGTCTCGCGCGTGGCGATGGAGGCGATCGAATCCAACCGCCTCGCCTCGTACACCGAAAAGTCCACGCGCTACCAAAAGTGGGGGATGGATGACTTCACGATTCCGCCCGAACTGGATGAACATCCGCTCCGCGACGAATTCGTGGACACGATCCGCTTCCTCTTCTCGACCTACGCCGCCTCGCTCGACCCCGCGCGGGAGATCGTCTCGAAGCGCGTCTCGCGTCGGGACGGCGAATCGGACGAGGCCTGGGATCGCCGCGTCCGCTCGCAATACGTGGACTCGTGCCGTTTCCTTCTTCCCGCCGCGGCGCTTGCCAACGTGGGCATGACCGCCAACGCACGCGTGCTGGAGAATGCCATCCGCAAATTCCTTTCGCATCCGCTGGAGGAAGTCCGCGCCATCGGGGAAAAGGTGAAAGAGATGGCCAAGGGTGAAGTGCCGACGCTGGTCAAATATGCGGAGGCGGTTCCTTATCTTGTTGAAACGCAAAAAGTGTTGCGTGTTGAACGTTTAACGTTAAACGCTCAACACTCAACCGCGCAAGATTTCTGTACTCTTGTTGACTACGACAAAGACGGCGAGCAAAAAATCCTTGCCGCCGCGCTCTACCACTTTGGAGACATGGCCTACGCGGACGCGTTCGCGCACGTCAAGTCGCTCAAGAAGGCGGAGCGCGTCCAGTTGGCCGAATCCCTGCTCGGACGGTTGAATCGTCACGACATCCCCCTGCGCGAATTGGAATATTGCAATTACACCTTCGACCTCGTCATGGACCAGGGCGCGTACGCCGAGTTCAAACGTCACCGCATGATGACGCAGACGCCGCAATTGCTGACGACGCGGCTGGGGCACGCGATTCCGAGTCTGATCGAGGAGGCAGGTTTCAGGTCCGAGTATGAAGCGGCGATGGAGAGGGCCGCGTCCATGTACGAAAAACTCGCGGCGTGGAATCCGCACGTCGCGCAATACGTCGTCCCGAACGGATTCAATCGCCGCGTCCTCGCCCAGCTCAACCTGAGGAGCGCGTATCACTTCTGCCAATTGCGCGCCGCGGCCAGCGCTCATTTCTCCATCCGAAAAATTGCCGAGCGCGTGGCCGAGGAGATCCGCCGCGTGCATCCGTCAATGTCCGCGTTTATGACCCTGCCCGAAGAGACCTGGCAGGATGTGGAGAGACAGCACTTTGTGAATCCGTGATTTTCTGGAAATTTTCGGTGCTATACTTTTAGAAGTGGGATCGAAGCGTTCGTGTGTTGAGTTTGGATTTGGCGGAGGAGCGCATGAACATGGAACCGTATCGAAAACTGGCCGAGCAATTGAATGCCCTGCCCAATGGATTCCCGCCCACAGAGGACGGCAGGGAATTGAAACTGCTGGCGAAACTGTTCACGCCCCAAGAGGCGGAACTCGCGGCGCAGTTGACGTCGTCGCTGGAGACGGTCGAAGCGATCGCGGCGCGGCTGGGGATGGAAACCGCGGACCTGCGCGACCAACTCAAATGGATGTCGCGGCGCGGCCTGATCGAGGCGGGCCGCAAGGACGGCGCGCTGGGGTTCAAATTGATGCCCTTCGTGGTGGGGATTTACGAGATGCAGGTGGGGACGATGGACGCGGAACTGGCGCGCCTGTTCGAAGATTATTTTCAGGGCGGGTTCGGGAGAATCCTTTCTGTCCAACCGCAGGTGCATCGCGTTATCCCCGTGAATGAGACGATCCGCAACCCGATGGAGGTGCGTCCGTTCGAGAGCGCGGCGGAGATCGTCAATGCCATGCAGTCGTGGGGCGTGCAGGATTGCATCTGCCGAAAACAGAAAGCGCTGATCGGCGAGGGATGCGACCATCCCGTTGACGTGTGCATGGTCTTCCATCCGCGGCCGAACGCCTTCGACGGCCACCCTGTCATCCACGCGTTGACGCACGACGAGGCGATGGGAACGCTTCGCCGCGCCGCCGAGGCGGGACTCGTCCACTCGGTGAGCAACAGTGCCGAGGGCGTGTATTACATTTGCAACTGCTGTACCTGTTCGTGCGGGATTTTGCGCGGCATGGCCGAGTTGGGGATCGCCAATGTGGTGGCGAGTTCGGCCTTTGTCAACCAGGTGGATGAAGCCATCTGCAACGGATGCGAGGATTGCATCGAGACCTGTCAATTCGACGCGCTCTCGATGGATGGCTTGCTGGCCCAGGTGGACGCGGTGCGTTGCACGGGTTGTGGCGTGTGCGTCATCCATTGCTCCACGGGCGCGCTCGGTCTCGTGCGGCGGCCTGAGGAGCAAATAAAACCTGTCCCGCAGACGTATGCAGATTGGGGCGTTCAGAGAATCGCGGAACGAGGTTTGTGATCTGTACAGGGTGGACATAAGCTGTATTCTGAATGGCTTGAAACCAGTCAAGCAACGGCCCGCTTGGGTGCTATAATGATGTCGAGAGATTACGCCCGCAGCCGGGGGAATTCCTGCTGGCTCCCTTCCCTCCTAGAAAAGGAGTTTGTCATGGACAAGAAGAATCCACTGCTTGCGGGGCTGTTAAACATGTTGGTTCCAGGTTTGAGCTATTGGTATGTAGATCGGGATCGTGGCCACTTCCTCAAAACCCTAGTCATTAGCATCGTTGCAATTGCCGCGATGGTCGTGCTTGGAACCATCTTCCAGAACACGACTGGTTTTCCCCTGCCGAAAGGCGTATGTGTGGGCATGCTGATACTGATCGTGCTTGTGCCATTGTTTCTGAACGGGCAGAAGACCGCTGTCCATCACAATTTCGTGATCGATAGTGCCAGCCAGTACACGGCAAGGCAGACAGGCAACGACGAAGCTCAACTTGCAAGAAATCAAAATCTGCGCGACAAGGGTTATATCTCAGAACAGGAGTACGACAGTCGGAAAGACAGTATTACCTCAAAGAAGTAAAAACCTGCTTCCAATCACCCTGCTTCCCAAAACACATAAGGTCCCTGCTGGAATTTCCCATACAGGAGTTCTGAGTCCATGTGCGCACATGGAAGGAAAAACTAATTCCCTTTCCATTTATTGAATTTGAACGTTTGCTGGGAGGAAAGATGTCTTCATTTATTAATTTCTTGCATCTCATAAATGGATTCCTTCCATGAAAATTGACCCACATAAGCAAGCGAATGTTACAAAGGAAGAAGATAGATGATCAGTATTAATAGAAGTACAACGATTTATAGACCCATTAAACAGGTCTTTGATTTCATGAGTACACCCGAAAACGATTTTCAATGGCAGTATGGAATATTGGAGTCCTCTGTGCTTGCGGAAGGTGCCAACAACATTGGAACCTTCTTTCAAAGCATTGGTCATTTAATGGGACGCAGAAGCTTGAGTACTTTCGAGGTGACCGAGTACGAACCGAACAAAAAATTCAGCTTCAAATCCCTTTCAGGCCCTTTGCAGTCTGTTACTTGCTACACCTTTGAGATCGCCAGAGGCAGCACACAGGTCAACATCTCCATCCAGGCTAATGTGGTGAATTTCCTGCAGATGAACGAGGCTATTCTGAAAAAAACAATGGGGAAACAGCTGAAGGAAAATCTCGCGATGCTTAAAAGTATTCTCGAAACAATACAATTACCGCCAGTGTCTGGGATGGCTTCATCTGCCAACAACTAGACAAGGAACTTTTTTCGTCGTGTAAGGGGATTTATGGAATCCTGTGCCCAGCTTGCTGACTGTGCGTGAGCCTAGTGATGATGATATGCATTGCAGTTAGTGGAATGGGACAAAACTACAGCTCGCTCAATTGACGCAATTTCATATTGAGTTCGCGCCATTGGATTTTTGACACACCCAGTTTTTGGCGGATGCGGTCGAATTCCATGCCGCTTTTGTAATCGCGGAGTGCGCAAGTCCAGCGGCACATATCGAAGGAGAGGTGCTTGTCGAGACCAGCCTCCTCGCCGATATCTTCGAGCAGATATTCCAGCCGCCGCGGCGACCAGGGGAAGAGTTGGTCGGTGGGGGCATATTGGGCGAGATATTCCTTGTAAGCGGTCACCCACTCCTCGGTCAGGAGCAGTTTGCGTTCCTTGTAGCGGTTGGACGGGCTGGCGTAGCGGACAAAAACCAGCGGCCCTCCCTGCGAGTCGAGGTCAATGTGATTGAGGTGGATGCCGAGGCATTCGCTCTTCTTGATGCCCGTATTCAGCAACAGCGAGAGCAACGCGTAGGGACGCGCGTCTGGCTTGGGTCCGCGGCGGTGGCGGTCGGCGGCTTCCAGCGCGGCCGCGACCTCGTCCTCCGTCAACACCTGCGGAAGCGGACTGATGGCCGAGCGTTGCGCGACCTTCTCGGCGGGGTCGAGGGTCAACGTCCCGTATTGATGAAGCCAGCGGAACAGCGACTTGACCGAGGTGATGCGCCGCGCCAGCGTCTTGGGACTGCACGGGACGTCGCGCTCTTTCTCCATCCATTTGAAAAAGCGGTTGAGGTCGGCGGTGGTGACCGCGCCGATCTGACGGTCGGGCGGGAGGAAACCAGCCAGCAGGTTCACGTCGGAGAGAAAGGCTTTGACGGTGTTGGGCGAGCGGCCCTGGTCGTAGAGATAAAGTTCCCAGGCTTTGATGGCCGTGCCGAGCGGAATTTGCGGGGTGAGGTGGGCAGAAGTGGAAGAAGGGGACATTTCGCCTCTTTTCTTGATAGCGTGTAGGTAGTGCGTATAGTTTAGCGGGAATGGGAGGGAATGTCAAGTCGAATTACGGCGACAACGACTCAGGCTGGAAGCACGGCTGATAGTCATATCCCAAAATCAGCCGATACTGGACCGGGCTATTCGGGTCAGGGATGGATACCAGTTGCGCGGGCTGGAGTCCCAGCACGGTGAGCAACAAAGCATTGCGGTTGTAGTCGGGCGTGGCGGACATGTCCACAAGGATGGATGAGGCGTAGTCGCGTCGGTCCGTGGGTTTGATGGTGGTGACGTACCCCGCGTAGTTGAGACGGGAGGCCGCCAGCGCGTCCCAGCCTTCGGTGAGCGTCCCGTTCATGATCTCGACGGTGATCGTCTCGTTGACGGCCGCGACGGGCGAGGCGGTCAGGGCTTGGGTGACGAGTCCCTGCAGGGCGGCCTGGTCGGGCAAAAGAACGTACGCGCCACCGGGCGTGATCCACGAACTGACGATGGGCGGGCGGATGTAATAACTGCGGATGTCCGCATTGCCGAAGCCTGGGGCGAGCGAAGCCAATTTCAGGATGTCGGTCAGGCCGAGGTCGGTGGCGACGAGCGTGTTCAGGTCGTTGTAGAGTTGCGGGATTTTCGTCAACGTGTCGCCGCTGAGGGCGCGGGAGTAAATGGCGCGCAGCACTTCCTGTTGACGGCGGCCGCGGTCGAAGTCATTGGACTTGGAGCGGGAGCGCGCGTACCAGAGTGCCAGATCGCCGTTCATGTGCATCAGGCCGGGACCGGCCGTGTAGAGGAACCAGTTATCCTCGTTTTCTGGGTCGAGGCTTGGGTCGAGCAAGCGCCAGTCCGTGTAGGGACAGGCCACGGGTACGTCAATCCCGCCGAGGGTGTCCACGATCTGGCGGAAGCCGTCAAATTCGACCATGGCGGTGTGGTCAATGTGCAGGCCGAGGTTGTACTCGATGGTGTCTTTCAGCAGTTGCGGACCGCCCCCAGGATAATCCGTGATCTCGCCGTGCATGTAGGCTGTGTTGACGCGTTGCATTTCCCAGCCAGGGATGTACACCCACAGGTCGCGCGGGATCGAGATAAGCGAGACTTGGTCATCCTTGGGACGCAGGATGGCGATCACCATCGTGTCGGTGCGGTAGGAGGAGCCAGGGCGTTTGTCAGAGCCGATGAGCAGAAAGGTGATCACGTCCGCGTATTCGCCGATGTTGGCAGGCGGCGGGATGACAGTGGGGTAGGGGATGTTGGCGGTGGGCGTCGCGAGTGCAACCGCCTCCGTCGGCAGGACGAGTGGCGGCAGAGGGGTGGTATAGGTATCAGCCGAAATGGTGGGGAAGGGCGTGGCCAGCGCGGGCTGGAATGGCGTTGGCGTGGGGGAGGAGAGTCCGCGCGGGGTGATGATGATGAACGGCAGGCCAGGCACCGTTGTCGGGGCAGGCTGGTTCCCGCAGGCGGCGAGGAAGAGGACGATAAGAATGATGACAGGAAGAAGTCGGCGCATAAAATCAGCCTGAAGGGCCTGGTATGTGAGCACGGGGATTAATCCCCGTGCGTTGCCCGGGCGAGGATTCTGCCTCTCGAAACCGCGACCCGCTATGGGGTGGGAGGAGGCGTGGTCTCCGCGGGGGCGGGAGGCTCGGTGGGAGGCGGCGCGGTCTCCGTTGGCGCGGTTGTCGGACTCGGCGGGACCTCCGTCGAAGTAGCGGGCGGCTCCAGCGTGGAAGTCGGTGCGACGGTCTCCGTCTCCACAGGTGTCACGGTCGGGAACTCGATGTTGATCGGCGTGGCGGGCGGCGTACTCGTGACAGTGTTCGGCACCCACAACAACTGGCCTGCGCTAATATAGTCTGAAGTCAGACAGTTGGCTTGTTTGAGTTCTGCGAGGGAGATCCGATACAGCAGGCTGATGCGGTAGAGATTATCCCCGGGTTGGACGGTGTAACGCACCCATCCATACGGCGCGCCGCACGCGGCCACGGTGTTGGCAGGCGGCGCGGGCACGTAAATGCCGTAGCCAGGCATAATATACGGCGAGACGAGGCAGTTGCCCGCCATCAGCGCGGCAGGTGTGGTGTGATAGCGAAATGCCAGCGAATCGAGCGTGTCGCCCGGCAGGATCGGCGCCAGAATCCAACCCGCAGGCGGCGGACAATTGGTGGGCGGGATGGGCGAGGCGGTGGCCGTCTCTGTGGAAGTGGGAATGGAGGGGATGAGGCTGGCCGTCTCGGTCGGCACGGACGGGGGAACGGATTGCGTTTCAGTGGGAGTGGGAGGCGGCTGAGGCACGTAGCCTTCGGCCAGTGCGAGTGACATCCCGCCGAAAACGATCATAACGGACAGCAAGCCGAACATAAGGCCTGCCCCCAACTGTCGCAGGGCTTGCATCGGTTTACCTCTCACCCGCTCTGGGCGAATGGAGAATCGGCAAAAGCACGCTGAACGTCGAGGTCTCTCCCGCTCTGGTCTCCACCCAAATCCGTCCGTGCTGGGCTTCGGTCAGCGTCTTGGCAATGGACAGTCCCACGCCCGTATCGCCCACGCCCTGGATAAGGACATTGTCCGCACGATAGAGGCGGGTGAAGACGCGCGGCACATCCTCCGATGGGATGCCTCCGCCCGTGTCCGTCACCTGGATCAGGACATAATCCTGGTCTTCCTCTCTTCGCGTCTGGACTTTGAGCGTGATACTGCCTTCGATGGGCGTCGCCGCCCCCGCGTTCTGCAGGAGGTGGATGAGGATCTGCTGCAACGCCTCACGGTCCGCGTGGATGGGCGCCATGGACTTGGGCAGGTCGAGGTGCATGGTGA
The DNA here is from genome assembly GCA_049324715.1 of Chloroflexota bacterium. GTDB lineage: Bacteria > Chloroflexota > Anaerolineae > Anaerolineales > Villigracilaceae > Denitrolinea. The sequence goes on from JBMOMR010000011.1 coordinate 25,348, forward strand.
TGTTCTTCTCGCGCACCTGACTGCTGGTGTAGGACATGGCATTGTCGATGATCACGTTCAGGTCCACGGGCTCTGATTTGAGGTCCGCGAGACCCGATTCGAGTGTGGTCATCTGGATCAGGTCATCGATCAGGCTTCCGATCCGCTCGGTGGATGCTTTGATGCGTTCCACGAATTTCCGCTGGAGCGCGCCGAGGATGCCCACTGATTCGCCCAGCAACAGGTCGGTGTAGCCGACAATGGAGGACATCGGCTGGCGCAATTCCTGTGAAATCGAAGCCACCACTTCGGCCTGTTCGTTCGAGCGTTCGGACTTGGAGCCTTTTTCCAGTTCGAGCACCTTCATGTTGGCTTCGGCCAGTTGGTTTTGCAGGCGTGCCACATCTTCGAGTGTGATGCGTAATTCCTTCTCCAACTGGTTGACCTCGCTGGTACTGCGCGTCTTTTTCGCGGCGCGCAGGGATTCGAGTTCCTTTTCCAATTCGCCAATACGCGTCTGCGCCTCTGCCTGGATGGCAGATACGTCCACGCTCGCGGCGGGTTTCTTGAGCGCCTCCTCCAGTTTGCGGGACAACTCATCGTTTTGCGTCTTCGCCTGCGAGAGTCTCGTAAGCGCCTCTTCCAGCGACTGTTGGGTGGCCTGCTCCTTCTGCTGAAGCGACGTCACCTGCTGGCCGCGCTGGACGATGGACACCAGCGAAGCCGCGATGTTCGCCAGAAAGGCCTGGTCTTCCGCGCTCCACAAACGGTTCGAGTACGGCGAGAGCAACATGATTCCGCCGATGGATTCTTTTTCCTTCGTCATCATCGGCACGCTGATCAGGTTGCCCGGGTTGCCGAGACCGAGCACGTCGCCCAGTCCCTTGATGTCTGCGGAGGTGGCGCTGGCAGGCAGGCGCAGGGGACGCCCGCGCTGGAGGGCGTTGGCGAGCATCGGCACAGCCGTCTTGTTGAGACTGCCGCCTTCGAGCGGTTCTTCGCGGATCAGGTCATAGCCCGAGGCGATCTGCAACTGGCTTTTGTTGTCGGTCAGGTAGATGAGGAAGCACAGGTCGGCCAGCATGGTCTGCGCAATGGCGCGCGTCACGGCCTGACTCATCTTCGTGGTATTCGTCTCCGCCGCCAGATCGAGCAGCGCGTGGAAGGTCTTCGGGTCGGTGCTGTACCGTCTCCGCTCGGGGACGGAGGCCTCCTGCTTGACGGAAACAGGCTGAACGGAGGGAGCGGGGAAGCGCTGGGGCAGGGTCAGCAAAATGGGATACGCCGCCAGGTAGGCCAGCCGCACCGCACCGGGGAAATCGCCCGAGGAGCGGTCACTCCACAAATACACCATGTGGCCCGCAAAGGCCAGCAATAAAAACGCGATGCCGTTTCCCCATCCGCTTGGCCGTCGAATGAGCAGGATCAAGGCACCGATTACCGTCAACCCGATGGAGGCCATTTGCCACAACCCATCTTGAACAGTGGGGTTGAACGACGCTTGCGTGATGGAATTGATATCGGTCAGGCTGAGCACCGCAACGGACGCGATCAACAGGCTGAGCAACGCCACGGCCGAATCCGCCGCGCGGCTCGGTTCTGGGAAAGCCCACAGCCACGTCACCCAGATCAGGCCAAGCAACACGAACGCGCGGTCGAGCGGCGGGAGCAGCACATTCAAATTCAACACCTGTTGCCAGCCGAGCCCGCTTATGAGGAACATCATCGCGTTGAAGCCGAGTAAAATTACAAGCCCCACCATTGTGCGGCGCGCCTGCGGAAAATCGCTGGCGCGCCAAAGATACAACGCATAGTATAGGGATGAGGCAATCCATGAGATCAGCAGGATGTGAAAGATCACATTGCCCGGCTGACTGGTGAAGAATGAGAAAATCTGGGAACCCATACAAAGGCAATTATACTGCCATTCAACGGATATAATTATTGCGACATGCGTGCGCTTCTTCCCCGACTAATGATTCTGCTCGCCCTCCTCGGACTCATCGCGGCCCCCGTGCTTTTTTCCGCCCAGGCCGACATCCGACGTGCCGACGCGGCCCTTGCGGACGCGCGTCCCCTCGACGCGGCCGCGGACTACGAACACGCCTCCATCCTCCTCTTCTGGCGCGCGGACCTGCCTGAGCGCGCGGGCAACGCCTTCTTCGCAGGTGGGGACCTGTCCAACGCGGTGCGCCTGCTTTCGCGGGCCGATTCCCTCTCCCTGACAGGCTGGCGCAACCTCGGCGACGCCTACTTCCAACTGGAGCGCTTCGACGATTCCGCCATTGCCTATCAGCATGGACTGGACGCGCACGGAGCGGACGCGTCGCTCTATCGCGGCCTCGCGCTGGCATACAACGCGCAGGGAGATTTGGAGTCGGAGGCCGCGGCACTGCAAAACTACGTCGCACTCGATGACACGGACGCGGCCATCCGTCATCGGTTGGGACTGCTCCTGTCCATTTTTGATCCCGAAAACGCCCTGCCCGAATTGCTCGCGTCCGCCGAACTCGATGAAACCTACGACTCCGAAGTGCAGACCATGCGCTCGGCGCTCAATCTCGCCTCCATCGAATCGAACGAAGCGGATCGTTTCATCGCCGTCGGCCGCGGGCTGGGACTCGTCAGCGAATGGCGGTTGGCGCGCGAGGCCTTTCGACGCGCGTCCCTTGCGGACGGGTCGAACGCCGAGGCGTGGGCCTGGATGGGCGAGGCCGACCAGCATCTCGGTCAGGATGGAAGCGAAGCGCTGGAACGCGCGGTTGTGTTGAATCCGTTCTCGGCCAATGTCCGCGCGTTGTACGGCCTGTATTGGAAACGTCAGAACGAACCGCAAAAGGCGCTGGCGCAATTCCAGTGGGCGGCGGCCATCGAGCCAGAAAATCCCGCCTTTCAGGCCGCGCTGGCGGACGCGTTCGTCTTCGCGGGCGACCTGCCCTCCGCGCTGGCCGCGTATATCCGCACCGCCGAACTCGCCCCCACGGAAGTGTCGTATTGGCGTATGTTGGCAATTTTCAGTGCACAATACAGTTTTCAGGTGCGGGAGGTGGGCATCCCCGCCGCGCAACAGGTGCTGGCGCTCGCGCCTGACGAGGCCTCCTCGTTTGACCTGCTCGGCTGGACGTATCTGGCCGCGGACATCACCGGGCTTGCGGAGGGGAATCTGAAGGCCGCCCTGCGCCTCGATCCCGACTATGTGCCGGCGCACCTGCACCTCGGTATGACCTACCTTCAGATGAACCAGTTGGAGGATGCACGCCTCCATTTGATCCAGGCGCAGAGACTGGCTCCCGAAAGTGCAGAGGGACAGCAGGCCGCGCAATTGTTGCAACTCTATTTTCCGTGATTCTCCAACAGGATTTCAATATGAAAACTTTCCGATTCTTTTTGGCGATTTCCTTTTTGCTCCTCCTCACCTCCTGCGCGCTCTCGGACGGGATCTCTGGCCCGACGGTGGAGCCGCCCGTTCCCGCCTCGGGGACGATCCTCTTTCAGGATGATTTTTCCGACCTGACCAGCGGCTTTGACCATTTCTCCTCGCCCGGTGCGATCATGGATTACGACAGCGGCGTGTATCGCATGATCGTGAATGACGCGCCCTTTCATTACTGGTCCACGCTGGATCGTCAATTCATGGATACGCGCGTCGAAGTGGATGTGGCCAAGCTGGACGGTCCCGACTCGAACTTGGCTGGCATCATCTGTCGTTTCAACAACGTGGGCGGGCGCCAGAGTTTTTACTTCTTCGCCATCAGCAGTGACGGGTATTACGCCATCGGGTACACGAGCGGCGATGGGTCCGTCCTGCTCGGGCAGGATCAGATGGCGAGTTCTGCTAACATCAACACGGGCATGAACATCAATCATCTGCGCGCCGATTGTGCGGGCAACATGCTCACGTTCTACGTCAACGGATTCCCTGTAGCGCAGACCACCGATTCCACCCTCGCCAGCGGGCAGGTGGGACTCCTGACTGGCTCCATCGAGCAGGGCGGCGTGGATGTCATCTTCGACCAGTTTATTGTGATGCAACCGTAGGGGAGGGTCATCCCGCCCAGGGCAAGGAGACATTGCCCCTACGAACCAACGATGAAAATCTACCTCGATACCATTGGCTGCCGACTGAACCAAAGCGAGATCGAAACGATGGCGCGTGGATTCCGCGCGGCGGGCCACGAGATCGTCGCCTCGGCGCAGGGCGCGGACCTGGCAGTGGTCAACACCTGCGCGGTGACCTCGGACGCGGCAGCGGATTCGCGGCAACTCATCCGTCACTTGGCGCGCGCGGGCGTGAGTCAGATCGTCCCGACGGGGTGCTGGGCCACACTCCAACCGAAGGACGCGCATAACCTGCCGAACGTTCTTAAAGTTGTGAGCAATTCGGAAAAGGAAAACCTGGTAGAAGAGTGGAAAGCAGAAGGCGGAAGGCAGAAAGCAGAAAGCGGAGAGAAGAAGGCAGAGTTTGATGTGGAACCGTTTTCGCGCGAGCCTTTGCCTGGATTGCATCGACGGACGCGGGCTTTCATCAAAGTGCAGGATGGCTGTGACAACGCCTGCGCATTTTGCATCACCACCGTGGCGCGCGGGGTGGGCAGGTCGCGTCCGCTGGCGGATGTGATTGACGATATTCAATTCGCGCTGGATGGCGGGACGAAGGAAATTGTGCTGACGGGCGTCCATCTCGGCTCGTGGGGACAGGAGTGGGGACGTCACCTGCGCGAACTTGTTGCCGCGATCCTCGACCAGACGGAGACGCCGCGCCTGCGTCTCTCCTCGCTCGAGCCGTGGGATCTGGACGCGGACTTTTTCTCTCTCTGGTCAAATTCCCGCCTCATGCCGCACCTGCACCTGCCTCTCCAATCTGGGAGCGAATCCACGCTGAGACGGATGGCGCGCAAGACCACGCCCGCCTCGTTCCGCGCGTTGGTCGCCGCGGCACGGACGGCCATTCCCGACGCGGCGATCACCACCGACGTCATCGCGGGCTTCCCCGGCGAGACCGATTCCGAGTTCGCGGAGACGCTGGTGTTTGTCCGCGAGATGGATTTCGCAGGCGGGCACGTCTTCACGTATTCGGCGCGGCCCGAAACGGCCGCGTCACGCATGAGAGGGCAGGTCCGCCCCGAGGTCCGAAAGAAGCGGAACGCCATTTTGCGGGAGGCGCTCGAAGAGTCGTCAACAGCCTATCGCCAGAAATTCGTCGGGCGGAGGATGTCCGTGCTGTGGGAATCGGTCAGCGAGTTGGACGAGTGGGGCTGGCAAATGGAGGGCTGGACGGAAAATTATCTACGGGTGCGGGCCGCGGCTTCGTTCCCGCGCTGGAACGAGGTGGACGAAGTGGAGTTGACGGAGGCCGCGGGCGAGGTTCTGCGGGGAGTCATTCGGGATTCGGGATAAGTGTCACTTTTGCGGATGGGGGAGGCATTGTATAATATTGGTGCATTTTTTCACAGAAAATCCACGAAGGAGCAAACCATGACCGCTCAGATCATTGATGGAACCGCCATTGCCCTGAAAGTGCGCAATGAAGTGAAGGAGAAAGTCGCGGCGCGCATCGCGGCTGGAAAGTCGCAACCCGCGCTGGCGACCGTGCTGGTGGGCGAGCGCATCGACTCGGCCACGTACGTGAGCATGAAACAGAAGGCATGCGCAGAACTGGGGATGACTTCCTACCACAAGCCGCTTCCCGCCGATATTTCGCAGGAAGACCTGGAAAAACTCATCAAAGAGTTGAACGCCGACCCGAAGGTGAACGGCATTCTCGTGCAGTTGCCGCTCCCCTCGCATTTGGATGAAGAGCGCGTTCTGCAACTCATCAGCATCGAAAAGGATGTGGACGGTTTCTCGCCGATCAACCTGGGCCGCCTTGCCCAGAAGGGACGCGAGCCGCTGTTCGTCCCATGCACGCCGTTTGGATGCATCTACCTGCTCAAGGAAGCGGGCGTGACCATCAAGGGCGCGAACGCTGTGGTGCTTGGACGCTCGAACATTGTGGGTATGCCCGCCGCGCTGTTGTTGGTCAAGGAAGACGCGACGGTGACCGTCGTCCACTCACGCACGAAGGACATCCCCGCCGTCATGAAAAATGCGGACATCATCATCGCGGCCATCGGTCGCGCCCAGATGGTGCGCGGCGAATGGATCAAACCCGGTGCGGCGGTCATTGACGTGGGCATCAACGGCATCCCCGTACTCGACGACAAGGGCAACCCCGTCATCAGCGAAAAGACGGGCAAGCCGAAACAGAAACTCGTTGGCGATGTGAATTACGACGAGGCCAAGGAAGTGGCTGGCTACATCACCCCCGTCCCTGGAGGCGTTGGCCCGATGACGATTGCCATGTTGATGGCGAATACGCTCCGAGCCGCGGAAATTCAGGATAAGTAAATCGTAATTGGTAATTCGTAATCAGTCCCGTCACCAGGCGGGACTGATTTTGATTCGAGAGGAGAAGGGATGAGAAAATTCCTGAAATGGATTGGAATTGTCCTTGCCGCGCTCGCGGGATTGGTCATCCTCATGCTGGCTGTCATCTATATCCAAACCGAATCGCGCTTGAACCGTGTGTATGCCGCGCCCGTGGACGCGCTCACTGTCCCGACCGAGGACGCGTCCATCGAACACGGCAAACGCATCTTCCAATATCGCGGATGCGAGGCATGTCACGGCGAGCAGTTGCAGGGGAAAATTTATCTGGATGACCCCGCACTCGGACAGGTCATCGCGGGGAATTTGACGCGCGGCCAGGGCGGGTTCGGCGCGTCCTTCTCCGACGCCGACTGGGTGCGCGCCATCCGCTACGGCGTCCGCCCCGATGGGACTCCGCTCCTGTTCATGCCGTCCACTGAATTTTATTATTTAAGCGACGAAGACCTGGCCGACGTGATCGCCTACGTCAAAAGCGTCCCGCCCGTGGACCACGTCCAGCCGCCCAGTTCCCTCTCGCTGACAGGCCGCGCGGTGATGACACTCGTCCCCGCCATTACCTTCATCCCTGCTGAGTTGATTCCGATGGCTGGCCCGCGTCCCGTCGCGCCCGAAGCGGGGATGACGGCGGCCTACGGCGAGTACCTGTCCATCTCTTGCAAAGTCTGCCACGGGCTGACGATGTCGGGCGGACCCATCCCTGGCTTCCCGTCAGATTGGCCGCCCGCGCCCAATCTGACGTGGGGCGCGGGGTCGTCCCTGCCCGCGTGGGAGGAGGCGGACTTCATCCACTTCATGCGGACGGGGATGAGGCACGGCAGTCAGGTGGACGCGAAGTACATGCCGTGGAGTTCGTACCAATACATGACCGATGATGAGTTGCACGCCGTGTGGGGATATTTGCAGTCGTTGCCGCTGAAGGATTATGGAAATCGGTGATGAGACGCGGTTAACTTTCAAACATAAAATTTGGCCGACTCTTTGTGAATGAGTCGGCCAAAAATTTTTATTCGTGAGAATTCGCGTAATTCGCGGCGAATCGTTTTGAATTTACTCGTACCGAAATCTCCACACCCCCACCGCGAAGAACACCGCCGCGAAACCAAGCAACACGCCCGCGTCGGGGAGAATCTCCACCAGCCCGCGGCCGCGCAAAACGAGATCGAGCAATCCCTGCATCGCCCAGGTGGTCGGCAGGATTTTCACCGCGTTTTGCACCACCGGCGGGAATAACTCCAGCGGATACCAGCATCCGCCCATCAGCGCGAAGACCATGCCGAACATGATGCTCAGCCCGCTGGCCTGACTCTCGGTCTTCACAAACGTTCCCATCGTCGTGCCGAACGCGGCGGCCGCGAGCGCGGCGGCGGTGAGAAGCACGAACAACGCGAGCGGTTCGTTCCCCCACTGCAATTTCATCACGAGGATTCCGAACAGCACGAGCAACGTCATCTGCACGAGCGCCATCAACACCTGTCCCGAGATCGTGCCGAACAGATACGTGGCCTTCCGCGTCGGGGTTGTCAGGACGCGGCGCAGCGTCCCCTGCTGACGTTCGTACGCGAACATGGCGGAGATGCCGAACAGTGGAATGAACACCCACGTGATCAACTGTCCCGCGGACGAATTCGCCCTCGGGTCATACTCGACCTGGTCCGGGGTCGCGGCTTCGACGGCTTTCACACGCTCAGGCGTTTCCTCCTGAATCTTCTGCGCCATCTCGAGCGAACTGTCGAAGTAGGCTTGTCTCTCCGCGTCGGACGCGAAGGGTTGTTTGGCCTCGCGTTGACTGACTGCATTCTGCGCCGCGCTGATCGAACTGGATACGCGTCGGATGGCTGTCTGCACGGCGCGTTCGACGACGGTCGCGTTGATGTTGTTGGGCTGTTTCAGCAGTTCCACTTCGGCTGTCCCCTCTTGCAGGGACGCGGCGTCCACGCCCGCGGGGATGATGAAAACCGTCGAAGCGCGGCGCTCGTCGAATTCTTTTTGGGCCTCATCGCGCGGAGTCAGCACGGGATAGACCGCCGTCGAGCGTTCCAACTCGTCAAGAATCTGTTGCGAGATGGACGTGTTCGCTTCATCCACCACCAGCAGGCGGATGCGCGGGTCCTGTTCGCCGTTGGGCGTCCCGCCTGCGAGCAGGAAGGTGAACACCAGCGGCAGGACGATAAAGAATAGCAACTCCGACGAACTCGAAAATCGGAGAATGGCGTCTTTCCAGGCAATGGCAAATATTTTTTTCATAGTTCCGCTTCCCCCCTCTCCTGTCATCGGGAGAGGGGCAGGGGTGAGGGTTACTTCTGCGCCAGATTCTTCTTTCCAAAAATGATCACCGACACAACGAACAACAGCACGCCCATGATGAGCAACGCAAGGATCGGCTCGGTCAGTTGCGCCAGTCCGCCGCCGAGAGCGAGGGTGGTGAACCCATCCAGCGCCCAGGCATTCGGCGTGATCTTGCTGACGAATTGGATGGCGGGAGGCATCATCCCCAGGTCAATGAAACTGCCGCCGAGGATGCCGAAGATGAGCATGATGGCCGAACCGATGCTCGCCACCTGATTCGGATTGCGGGCGAAGGCGGTGATCAACATGCCCCAGCCTGTCGCACCGAAGACGGCCGCCAGGATCAATGCCGTCATCCCAAGTGGGTCACCCCACTTCACCTGGAAGAAGATCGCGCTGGCGAGGATCAGAATGGAAATCTGTGCAACACCTGTCAGGTAAATGCCGAAGACCTTGCCGCCCAAAATCTGCGCAGATGAAGTAGGAGAAACCAGAAGGCGCGGCAGTGTCCCTTGCGCACGTTCGGCGAGGATCGAGCGTCCTCCGTAGCTGACGGTGTACATCAGGAACAGCAGCGCCATGCCAGGCGCCATGTAAGCCAGAACGTCGAACTCCACCGCCTGCGCGCCTTCGTCATCTGTTTTCAAAGTCAGGGCAGTGGACTCGGTCTGGTCAACATCTTCGAACAACGAGCGGCCTTCTGTCTCGGCCTGTTGCGGCGTGATGACGCCCGTCGTCAGCATCTGGAAAATGGTGGTCATACCGCTGGTGCGTCCCTCGTCCACGCGACTGACGAACTCGTCCACGATGGCTTTGACCACGCCCGCGCTGGTGGGCATGGCGGGGTTGACGTAGACTTCAATCGAAACCGGGTCCGTTTCAGCGAAGTTCGGATCGAGCATTGTCCCTTCGGCGGGGATGATCGAACGGGTGAATCCTTCGGGGATGATGACCGCGGCCGCAGCCTGGTTATCGTCAATTAATTGGCGCGCCGCTTCGGGGTTGGACGTTTCGGCGGGCGCGACCAATTCAGCCAGATCCTCCGAGTGGAAGACGTCCACCAACGCGTCGCCCAACTCGGCCTGATCCAGATTGACGATGATGACGGGGATATCCTGGATGCCGCTGCTGTTTCCGCTGAAACGCCCTGTGACGAAACCCATGCCGATGGTGAGCAGGAACGGCGCGAGCAACATGAACGTCAGCGCGGCGCGATCGCGGAAGACGAGGCGGACATCCTTGAGGCCAATGAGGAATGTTTTAAGCATAGGAGTCTCCTGAAGGAGAGAATAGAGAGTAGAGAACAGAGAGAAGAATGCAGAAAGCGGTCACTGTTCTCTAAGTCATCTGCTCTCTAATCTCTAAGCGCGCGCCCCGTTAAATGGAGGAACACCGCTTCGAGATTCGGCTCGCGGATGTCAATAGAGTGAATCTTGATGCCGCGTTCGTTGGCCTTGGTGACGACTGCCGCGAGAACATCCTCCGCTTCGTGCGCGATGACCGAGACTTCGTGGTCGGTGGCGATGGCTTCGAGCACATCCTTCACGCCATCCAGCGATTTCGCCAGCGCTTCGGGATCGTCGTTCTCACCGAGATGGAGGACCAGTGTCTCGGTCTGGCCGACCTTTTGGGTGAGTTCTTTCTGCGTGCCGAGCGCGATCAACTCACCGTGGTCAATGATGCCGACGCGGTCAGAAAGTTCCTGCGCTTCTTCCATGTAGTGAGTTGTGTAGAGGACCGTCATGCCTTTTTTGTTCAGGTCTTTGACCGTGTCGAGGATGGCGCGGCGCGACTGCGGGTCGATGCCGACAGTGGGCTCGTCCATGAAGAGGACGCGCGGCTTGTGGAGCAGGCCCACGCCGATGTTGACGCGGCGTTTCATCCCGCCCGAATAGGTCTTGACGCGGTTCTTCGCCTTGTCAGTCAGGCCGATCTGCTCGAGGACTTCGTCCACGCGGGCGTTGAGCGATTTGCCGCTCAGCCCGTACATCTGTCCCCAGAAGAGCAGGTTCTCGCGGGCGGTCAGATCTTCGTAGAGGGCGATATCCTGTGGCACCACGCCGATGACGTTGCGGACCGCCATCGGGTCACGCGTGACCGAATGGCCCGCGATGGTCGCGTCGCCTGCGGTGGGTTCGTACAAGGTCGAGAGCATGGAAATGGTCGTGGTCTTGCCTGCGCCATTTGGGCCGAGCAGGCTGAAGATCTCCCCCTCTTGAATGTCAAAGGATACGCCTTTGACAGCGGCGAAATCACCATAATTTTTCTTGAGTTCTTTGACTTCGAGAATGGACAGCATAAGGGACCTCCTATTGGATATACATTTATTGTTATTGTACGCTCAAAAATGAATTTGGTCGCAAAATTGAGGGTACAATCGGGCACATTCCTGGCGTCTAGCCAGAACAAGAAAGATATGAGAGCAATTTGCCACATCGTACCCGAAGGGTAAATTGCTCCAATGAACAAGGAGAAAATATGACAACAACCAAGGTAGCTGACGGCCAGGTCGTCTCGATGGAATACACCCTGCGCGTGGACGGCAAAGTGGTCGACTCTTCCGAAAGTGGCGACCCGCTGGAATATTTGCACGGCGCGGCGAACATCATCCCCGGCTTGGAACGAGAGATGGATGGCATGGCCGTTGGCGAAAGCAAGACCGTGATCGTTTCGGCCGCGGACGGATACGGCGAAATGGACGAGGAAGCCTTTATCGAGGTGCCGCGCAGCGAATTTCCCAAAGATATGCCACTCAAGCCCGGCCTGGAGATGGAATTGAGCGGTCCCGAAGGCCAGCCCATGTATGCCCGCGTGGAAAGCATGGAGGGCGAGACGGTGGTGCTCAATATGAACCATCCGCTGGCGGGCAAAGAGCTGCACTTTGATGTGAAGGTGACCAACCTACGCGACGCGACCGACGAGGAAATGGATCACGGTCACGCGCATGGGGCGCATCATCACTAATGAAAAATAGGGGGCTTGAGTTGAGATAAAAAAGCACGAAGGGCGCTTCCGCGCCCTTCGTGTTCATTAAATTCATGTAGACACTGATTTCTTTTTTCGGTAGTGGCATCCAGTAAGTGATGTGGTGCGGACACTTGCACCTGGCGCAAGTGCAGGTGATGGTATTCCGCATATCCGTAATCTCGCGGGATTCCATCCCGCCCCACGAAACCATCACTTACACTGAACCATTACCCTTTTTTCTACGGCACGAGCGTCAGATGCCCTTCCGCATCCGCGATGACCGATTCCTGCTCCCACCACATCGGGTAATACTGCACGGTAGCCCACAGCGGAGCCATGTCATCGTAGTGCGGATGATAGGCGTGGCCTGACTGTCCTGTGGTGTGCAGGGCAAGGGAGTTGTTCAAGTTGCTCAAGTCCACGACCTCGCGCTCGGAGGGGAGCCAGTCCACTTCGAAGGAGTAGCCCACCGTCCAGCCCGTGGCGTTGACGATGGACTCGCCGCCGCCCGTGACGAACGGTCCGCGGTTGAACAGGCCCTCGATGGGGCCGATCCCCGATTGGCCGAGGGTCGCGTTGCGGAATGTGGCGGAGTGCAGTTCACCCCATTTCCACTGGCTGATGTCCTTGCCGAATTTATCGACGCAGATTTCACATTCCACGGCGCTGGCGAAAGATTTGGCGAGGATGTCGTCACGCGTCTCGACCTTGTCGGTGGTGGACTTGTCGTCCCACCAGGGGCTTTCGGGTTGCTGGACGAGTTCGCGCATCACGATGTACCAGCGCGAACCACCTTCGGGCCAGTAGGCTTCGGGGAGGTCGTCGGAGAAGGTGTTCATCAGCAGGTCCCACCAGAAGGCTTCGAAGAGGACAGCCGAGGATGAATCGGCGGTTTCCTGGTAGTCCCATGAGCCAAGATAACGATCTCGGACGGAGGCCAGTTCGGGGTCCAGATTGACCGAGAGCAGGACGGGGACAAGATCCTCGGCGTTGAGGGACTTCGAGTCGCCGTGCATGGTCTGGATGTAGGCCGCGTCGATCTTGCCGGGCGCGTTCACGATCATGTCCGCGATGCGGGCGGCGCGTTCGCCGTACGACCAGTAGGAGTTGATAAAGTAGGGATAGTCGCGTGGGTTGGCCTGGTTGTTGGCGGTGACGATGTAGCCGCTTTGCGGGTTGAAGACGTAGGGCAGTTCGTCGAATGGAATGTAGCCCGTCCAGTCGTATTCGCCCGTCCAGCCGGGGACGGGGAGCGTGCCATCACCCTTTTTGCGGATGGGGATGTCGCCGGGCGTCTGGTAGCCGATGTTTCCATCTGCGTCTGCATATAAAAGGTTTTGCGCGGGGACGTGGAAGCCGCGCGCCGCGGCGCGGAATTCCTCCCAGTTTTGGGCGTTGTTGAAGCCCCAGATGGCCTCGAACGGCGTGGACGGGGTGAGGGCGGTCCACGCCAGGGCGATGGCGTAATGTTCGGGCAATTCCACGCCCGATTCGTCTTTGAAGGCCTTGTCTTCGGGAGTGTCGGGATCGATCTCATCCTTGAGCGGGCCGTATGTCTCGGAGATGATCGGACCGTGGCGCGAGATGCGGACGGTCATTTCCACGGGGTCGCCGCCGCCCACGAGGATGGTTTCGGTGCGGGTTTCGAAGTCCACCCATTGACCGTCCACTTCGTATTGGTTGGGGTTATCGGGATTGACCTTTTCGATGAACAGGTCCTGCACATCGGGGCCGAGGTTGGTGAACGCCCAGGCGATGTGGTTATTGTGTCCTGCCACCACGCCCGGCACACCCGCGAACGAGAAGCCAGTCACTTCCAATTGGCAGGCTTCGCTGATGGGCTGGCAGTGCAGGGAATTCTGATACCAGATGGATGGCATTTGAATGCCAAGGTGCATGTCGTTGGCGAGCAGGGGCATGCCCGTGGTCGTCCGTGAGCCGTCCACCACCCAACTGTTCGAGCCGATGCCCGGGCCGATGCGCCCGAGGACGGTTTCCATCAACTCCAGGTTGTCTTCGATGGAGGTCAAGTCCAAGGTCGAAAGTTGAAGGTCGGAAGTCGAGACCTTTGACGTTTGACTTTCGACTGCCGCAACATTCTCTCCGATGACTGGTACGATCACAGGATAATCTTCAGGATAGGGCGGATAGAGTTCGGCCAGTTGCTCGGGCGTGAGGGTCTTGAGCAGGATGGCGCGCGACACTTCGGTTCCCATGTTGCCGCCCAGATCCCAGGCCATGGCCTTGCCCCACGTCAGCGAGTGGATGGGCGTCCACGGCTCGACCACGTAATCGGGATTCAGGATGCCCGTCAGGATGGAATATTCCAGGCTGAGTTCCACCGGCTCACGGTCCGCGATGTAGGCGTTCACGCCCGCGGTGTACGCGTCGAGGATGGCTTTCGAATCCGCTCCCAGCGCGGCGTATTCCTGTTCGGCCACCTGACGCCAGCCGAGCGTGCGCAGGAATTGGTCGGTCTCCACCTGTCCTTCGCCGAACATTTCCGAGAGACGTCCTGAACCGATGTGCCGCCAGAAATCCATCTGCCAGAAACGGTCCTGTGCGTGAACGTAGCCCTGCGCAAAGAACAGGTCATGCGTGGTGGATGCATAAATATGCGGGATGCCCATCTTGTCGCGGTAGATGTCCACAGGGCCGTCGAGCCCCTTCATCTTGATTTCCCCGTCAATTTGTGGGAATGATTTTTCTGCAGCGTTGTTCGGAAGATAGGACTTCAAATAGAACGTTCCCCCCGCGCCCAGCACGAGCGCGACGACCAGCAGGCCGATCAACAATCGGCCAAAAAACTTTTTCATTGTTCCTCCGTGGCGATTTTCGAATACTGGCTATAACCCCGCGCCTCACCGCAGGGTTGCGGCGAGTATAATCCCAATCCATGAAGCGTCAACCCGATTGGCCTGCCCTGTTGCTCCTCATCGCTGTCTTCTTCGGCGGATTGGTGCGTTTTATGCCTGCGCTCGTGACGCGCTTCCCTCTCAACGACGGCGGGATGTTCTACACGATGGCGCAGGAACTCTCCGCCAACGGATACGCCTTGCCCACCACAACCTCTTATAACGGATTGGATTTGCCGTTCGCGTACCCACCCCTTGGCCTTTACCTCGCCTCGCTTCTCGCGGACGTGGGGCGGATTCCTCCCTTTGCAGTTTTTCTCTGGCTTCCGCCGATCCTTGCCACGCTCGCCATCCCTGCTTTTTACCTCTTCTCCCGCGCCCTCCTCGCCGACAAGTTGCGCGCCTCCCTCGCCACGCTCTTCTTTGCGCTCACCCCAGGCAGTTATGACTGGCATCTCATGGGGGGCGGCGTGACGCGCGCTCTGGGGTTTTTATTTCTCCTCCTCGCTGCGTTTTACGTTTTACGTTTTTTCCAAAGGCAGCAAAGTGACATTCACTTCCGAAGTGACTGTCACTTTGCGTTGGCCATCCTCTTCTGTTCCCTCGCCGTCCTCAGCCATCCTGAGGTGGGACTGCAAACCGCGGGCCTGTGCGCTGTTCTCTGGCTCTTCTTTGGTCGGACATGGCGCGGCACACTGGACGCGACCTTCGTCGTCCTCGGCGTTTTTCTCCTCACCGCGCCCTGGTGGGGGACGGTCATCTCCCAGCAGGGACTGGCTCCCTTCCTCTCCGCTCTCCAAACGGGACAGCACGCGACCATCGACTGGTCATATCTCTACTTGAGTCTGTTTGGCAGTGGCGAGTTCATTCCGCTTCTGCTGGTCCTGCGGTTTGCTGGCTTGTTCTATGCCATCTGGAAGAGGGAATATCTTCTGCTATCTTTGCTGTTTATTCCTGCTGTCCTCGACCCGCGCAGTGCCGCGTCCATTGCGTTGCTTGCGTTCAGCATGATGTCCGCGCTCGGATTTTTGGACCTTCTGCCCACCATGAAAAAACTATACGGTGGCGAACTGCGTCCCATCCTCACCTATCGCCTCGGCGCGGGGACTCTCCTCCTGGTGGCCTTCATCCTGTTCGTGGAATGTGGATTGCTCAACTATCGCCTCGTCAATACCACCCTCACCGCGGGTGAACGCTCTACCATGGGCTGGCTTAACGACAATCTCCCGCCCGATCAGAATTTCATCCTCGTCACGGGAAGAACCTACTCGATGAGCGACCCCGCGCAGGAATGGTTCCCCGTCTTTTCGGGACAGCACAGCCAGTCCACACTGCAAGGCCTCGAATGGACTCTCGGCGCGGAATTCACCGACCGCCTCAATGACCTCGCCGTCCTCCAGGCCTGTGACGATTTCTCCTGCGTGGAAAAATTCGCGGCGCGGACCGGGCTGGCCTATGATTACATCTGGGTTTCCATCCCCACCATTCGGACCAATCCCGAACAGAACGCCCGCGGGAATCAATTGGCGGATTCAATTCAGTCTTCAAACCAGTTTTCCGTTGTCTTTGACGAACTATTATCGTCGGAAAGAATCGTCATCTTCCAGCGACAAAATAAATAAAGCGCGTGCCTTTCCTCACGCGCTTTGTTATGCAATACGCACTACGCATCAATTACCAATTACCTCTTATCTCTTATCTCACCAATCCCAAAAAACGCTGATACCAATACCACAACACGTCACCTGCGGGCTTGCCGTGGATGGACGCGGACTTGTCCTGCAACAACGTCGGCGGGTAGTAGCCGCGCGCGATCACGCCGCTCACCCACGGACGGGTGTTCACTGCTGCCAGCAAGATCTCGTAGATGTCGGCTTGCAGTTGCAAGTTCAGTTGGATCTCGGCGCGGTCCGCGTTGGGTTGGCTGAGCGCTTTCCAGTCCATGCAGGCGCCCGAACTGAGGGGCAGGCAGTTGGCGGCCGCTCCATTCGCGGACGGATAGGCAAACGCCAGATAAACGGGCTTGCCAAGCATGGATTGCAACGGTTGTACCGTGTTATCCAAAAGGGATGCGGCCGCGGCCTCCAGTTCCGATTTGCTCGGGACGAGGTTCGTGCTCAGGTTGCCCGAGATCAGCAAATACACCCCGTCGGTCTGGCTGATGAACGAAGGCGTGGACAAATTGGGCGCGGCGTATGGCATGGCCCACAGGACCTGACCGCGGAAATGGGCGCGCACCTCGTTCAGGATGGCGAGCCAGCGCGTCTCCGCATCGCTCGGGACCCCGGACGGGCTGCCATCGGGAAGCGTCCCATTCGGGAGGGCGGGACCGATCCAATCTCCGCCGAGGATGAGTGCTTGCGCCCCGGCCTGCGAGGCCAGGTCCGCGTAATGGATGGCGAATGTCCGATACGAGTCGAACCACGTCAGCCACCAGGTCGGGTCGAGTGGCGTGGCCCGCCAAAAGTCCGCGCTGAACGAAGTGTCCGAGGAAGAAGCGGAGAAGTGCGGTTGCGGGAAGATGCCCACGTTCAGATTGAGGGCGCGTCCCTGCGAGATCATCCAGGCCGAGTCGGTCCACAACGGGTCCGCGCCAGGACGCGTCCCAAAGGCGAGTGGATTGACCGAGCTGTACGTCCAGGTCGGCGTCAGGATGACCCAGTTCGAGCCGAGCGCTTGCGTGTTCTGCATGGCCTGCGGGATGAACGTGGACCAGTTCGGATGGTAGTAGGCCTGGAATTCGATGCCGGTCATGAACCCGGGCTGGCGCTCGATGACGTTGCTTCCCACCAGTGTGGCAGGGCCGTTCATGCTCATCCACGCCCAACGGTTCACGCTGTCCCGAATGATTTGGCCGGTGATGGCGGTTCCCACCTGACGTCCGCCGGCGGATTCGCCCCGGGTGGCGTCATCGTCTGCCACTCCGCATTGTCCGTTGCGGCAGTAACGGTAAAAAATGGAACGCAGATCCAATGGACCGTAAAGGGTGTACTTCCAGACGTTGTTGCCAGCCGACCACATGGGGATGGGTTCCGTCCAGCCATAGGGATTGAATTGAATATAGATGATGTCGCCGGCGGGCGTCTCGGGCGGCACGGTGACCTCAAAACTGATCGGTGCCGAGTGGCCCGATTCCCATTTGACGATCTGCTCTTCGATCACTGCCCCGTTGGCAGGGACGATCAACTGTCGGACCACGACGCCCCCGCTGTCGTTTCGCTCCGCGTTCCAGAAGCCATCGCCGAGGGTGTATTTGTAATGGACGTCCGTGCCGACGGGCAGGTAGATGGTGTTGCTGTAGACGCCTTCGGCTGTGTAATTCAAGACAGGCATGCGTTCGGGGATGACGCTCAAACCGCCGCGCAGGTCCGCGAAGGTGTTGCCAAGTTGAATGAGATTGCCCGCGATGCGGAGGGGCGCTCCGGGCTGGGTGTCCTTTGGCACATGCACGGTGAACGTGACCGGGACGAGGACGGTGGGTTTGACGCGCATTTCGACGGGTGTCGCCAGCCCCTGCGCGACGGTCGCGCCCTGCTCGAAGGTGGCGTAGCCCCCATCCATGGAGTAGCCGACCACGTTGTGCGTGCCGACGGGGAGTCCTGGCAGGACAAATCGTCCCGCCGAATCAGTGACGGCCTGCACGCCTCCGGCGGTCACCAGCAGATTTGGAATGGCAGTGCCGGTATCGGCGTTGATGGCGGTGCCTTGCACACTTCCCGTCGGGCCGCCAAAGGGACGGTCGGACCAGCCGGCGATCAGGTCAATGGTCTCGCTGGAGCCGACGATCATATGCATTCGGTAGCGGATGGGTTGGTTTGTCCCGCTGGTTTCCTGCGTTTCGCTTCCGCCGAGGCGCACGTAACGATATTTCACGACCGAATCGACCGCCAGCGGGAGGGTGACCACATAGTTGAGCGCGTCGCGCGGCTGCATGGTGTAGTCGGCATGGTTGAAGCCGAGGCCGGTCACCTCGTCCAGGATGCGGAGGGTGAGTGTTTCATTGGGCGCCAGGGCGGCATTCAGCGCCGCGTGGAAGGTTACCTGTGTGGTGGGCAGTGGCGCGGCTGTGGGGATGCCCGGGGTGGGCGGTCGCGGCGTGGTGCTCGGCGCGGTCCATTCGAAGAGCGAGATGGCACAGGCCGGTCCGCTGAATAGCAGGAGCGTCGCGAGACTGACCAGTGCAATCTGGCGAATTCGGTTTGGATTGGTTTTCATTTGTCCTCCTGTGGTCAGGATGAACGGGGAGGCGCTTTTACTCGGTGGTTTCCTGTTCGATATCGGATTTCCTTTGCAGGAAAACGACCAGATAACTCAGCCCAATGCTGATGAAGTACAAAGCGCTGGTGGGCACCATGACCAATGCCATGTTGACCGGGTCCACCGTGGGGGTGATCATGGCGGCTAGAATGGCAATGATGACGATCGCCAGCCGCCACTGGTCTTTGAGCATTTTGGGCTTGACGATCCTCATCATGGTCAGGGCTACGATGAGGATGGGGAACTCGAACGCCACGCCGAGCCAGAACATCAGCCCGGTCACAAAATTGAAATAGGAGGTGGGACGCAGTTCCGCCTGAACACCGATGAAATTCAGCAGGATGGGCAATCCGCTTGGCAGGATGATATAGTAGGCAAAAGCCATTCCACCAATGAAGAGGAGCGCGGCAAAGGGCAGGGCGATGAGGCTGGATGTCTTTTCCATGGGGCGCAGGCCGGGCGCGGCAAATAGCCAGAACTCAAAGAAGATGGGGATGAACGCTATCGCCGCGCCTGCGATCAGCGAGACGCGCATGAAGACGCCCACCGATTCGGTCACGTCAATGGCCTTGAGACTCTCCAGTCCGCCAACGGGAACGGCCAAAAATTCGATCATCCGCTGATTGAACGCGAACGAGATTCCAATTCCGACCGCAAGCCAGAGCACCGAGCGCAGGAGATGTTTGCGGAACGCTTCGATCTCCTCGACCAGGGCCTGACGGGTTTCCTTTTCCGTCGTGAGGGAGACGAACATGTCGCTCAGCGGCTGCTCGGACGGCTCACGCCTGAGAAAGCCGATCCCGTTCTTGACCCATCGGAACGGCAGGCTGACAATCCACCACAGGGCGCGAAATGGCGCGGTAATAACAACCCAAACACCTCGGAAAAATTTACTCATTCGATTTCTTCCTTGTGGTGGTTTTTTTCTTTGGCGTAACTTTCTTGGTACTCGCGGTTGTTGCTTTTTTGCGTGGCTTTGGCGTCGGCTTTGGCGCTGGATTTGGCGGGGGCGATTCCAGTGCGGACGCGGGCGGCCCGTTCACGGTGACGGGGGGGTGGATTGTCATTTCGTTTTTCGCGACCGGCGCAGGGTCCGTGTGAGGAAGCGGGTTTTGTCCCGCCCAGGTCCCGGCGTTCGGTCCCGATCCAGGCTGATTTTTCTCCTCGGTCAGGAACCGTTCGAAATTGTCCTCGCGCATGAGTTGGGTGGGCAGTTGGCGTAATTCTTTGGAAGTCTTCTGGACGGCCTTCCAGGTATCAGAGTGGATGAGATCGTTCAACCATTTTCCAACGGTCTTTCCTGTCTTGGCCAGGTCTTTGGGCCCAAGCACGATCAATGCAACAACAATGATTAGAATGAGTTCGGTCGGACCGACACCTAAGACTTCCATCTACTTGTTCTCCAGTGCTGTGACGCGTTGTTGAATTTCTTCCTTGTGTTCTGCCAGACTGCCCAGCACGCCGTTGACGAAGCGCGGCGCGCTATCAGAACCAAATTGCTTGGCAAGTTCCACGGCCTCGTTAATGGCGACCTTCAGAGGGGTTTCGCGTTGGACGGCAAATTCCCAAAAGGCCATGCGCAGGATGTTGCGGTCGATCACCGCCACCTGGTCAAGCGGCCATTCGGGCGCGTATTTTGCAATGAGCAGGTCCAGTTCTTGAATGCGGGGAAGCACACCAAAGATGATCTGGCGCGCAAATTCGGCCAGTTCATCGGAAAGCGGCAAATCCCCCAATCGGGATTGAAAAACCTCGACTGGTGGGTGGTTCGCCAGGTCAACTTCGTAAAGTACTTGCAGGGCCAAACCGCGCGCCCTGGTGCGGGATCTCATCGGTCAAGCCTCGCTGGCATCCTCGTACTCGATATCCTCAATGTGGATATTCACATGGCCGATCTCCATGCCGACCATTTCCTGGACGGCACGCGCGACCTGTTTCTGAACGTTACGGCTGACTTCGCGGATGTTGACATCCTGTTTGACGGCAAAATACAGATCAGCGAAGACCGTGTTCTCTTCGATCTCGATGCGGACGCCGTCGCCGTTTCCGCGACGGAAGAGGCGGTTCACTCCGCCCGGGATGGGGGCCATGTGGCTGACACCCGGCACGGCCATCGTGGAAAGCCGCGCGATGGTGATCAGTACATCTGGCGAAACGGTAATCTTTCCCTGTAAATCGTATTGATTCATAACACTCCTTACTTCGGTTCGATATTGACGGGCGGGTTTGCCTCCGCCGTGACCTCTGGGACGCGGGCATTGCGAATCATGACGCTCGCGACAATGGCCGAGATGATGACCGCTCCAATTTCGATGGCAGAGGCAAAGCCAAGCAGATCAGGGTCGATGATACCGATCGCAAATCCCGCACAGAAGGCCAGCGGAAGCGGGATCGCCAGGATCACGCCGGCCAGGCGCACATTACCGCCTTCGGCTTTGTAACCCTTGCCCGCGATCCATGCTGCCGCTTTGCCTGTGGCGGCAAGATACAGACCGGTTCCAAAAAGGAGCAATTCTAAGACGAGTAACATAATGGCCTCCGATAGGGGAGAAAAATCTGCCAGCGTGCGGCAGTTGGATCACATCATTGCCATGCCGCCGTCCACGCCCAGGACCTGACCGGTAATGTACGCGGCCTGGTCGGAAGCGAGGAACGCGGCGGCAAAAGCGATCTCTTCGGGTTTGCCCTTGCGGCCAATCGGCACAAGTTTGAGCGCCGACTCGAGCGTTTCCTGTGACATGGCGTCGAGGATTTCCGTATCCACGAAGCCGGGCGCGAGCGCGTTGACGGTGATGTTGCGCGTCGCCACTTCGCGTCCCAGCGCTTTGGTGAGGGCGATCTGTCCGCCTTTGGAGGCCGAGTAGTTCGCCTGTCCTGCGTTGCCCATCTGACCCGCGACGGAGGCGATGTTGATGATGCGTCCAAAGCGTTTCCGCATCATGTGTTTGATGGCGGCTTTCGAACAATTGAACGTGCTCTTCAAATTGGTATCAATGACCGCGTCCCAATCGGCTTCGGACATCATCATAATGAGCGTGTCTCTGGTGATGCCCGCGTTGTTGATGAGAATGTGCAGATCGCCAAACGTCTCGATGGCGAATTTGACCAGTTCTTCGGCCTGTTTGAAATTCGACACATCCGCTTGAAATGCGGCGGCCTTTCCACCTGCGTCCGTGATCTGCTTTACCACTTCATTGGCGGCCTCAGGCGAGCGATTGTAATTCACCACCACCGAAGCGCCGCGCGCCGCGAACTCCAGCGCGATGGCGCGTCCGATGCCGCGTGAGCCGCCCGTCACAACAGCCACCTTGTCTTTTAGCGATAAATCGGTCATGAAGTGCTCCTCGGTTGGGATTATACCGTCATTAACCCTGACGCGGTTTTCCTGTTGCGCTTTGCGTTTTTATGCCCAGCGCCAATCCCAATCCACCCGCCACTGCGATCAATGCCGCGAACAAAAACGTATCCTGCCAGAAGCGGATCGGGAACAGGCGGATGAGCGTATCCGAATAGGCGAACAGCCACGAGTCCCCTTCGAAGAACAGGGCGTGGAATCCGCTGAAAAACGACCAGAACAGATCGGGGAGCAGGAACATGCCAACCACGACCACGGCCGCGATGACGCCCGCGATCCCGACCATGATCCCGCCCCCTCGCTTCAATCCTTGACGGAAAGCGGCCCACTGCTGCGGACGCTTGGACCACAGCCCGAGCAGGGCCAGTCCTGCCAGTGCGAGGTAGAAGACGTTGAGCGCGCCCCTCGTCACGCGTTTGACGTCGTCCATATGGCTCAGTTCGCGCTCGTTGTAGAGCGGAGTCCCGTCGTCGAATTTCAGGTCAGCCAAATAGGAAATGTCCTCGCGGTTGGTCAGGTAATCCACCGCGAACGGCGCCCAACGGAGGCGGTCTTCGCGCGTGAATCCGTACTCGTCCGCGGGAAAGCCTGGCATGCGATATTCCACTTGCAGGAAGAGCGGCGTCAGCAGGAGACGGAGGGCAATTCCCAGAAGGACGATGGGGGTGAGAAAAGCAGTGAGAGGGGAGATGAGTTTGGGGTGCATGGTTTCCAGTAATCAGTTTTCAGTGTTCAGTTCCGTAAGTAAAACCCGTCGGCAATGGTTCAGTGTAAGTGATGGTTTCGTGGGGCGGGATGGAATCCCGCCAGATTACAGATATGCGGAATGCCATCACCTGCATTTGCGCCAGGTGCAAGTGTCCGCACCACATCACTTACTGGATGCCACTACCAACTTGT
The DNA here is from genome assembly GCA_049324715.1 of Chloroflexota bacterium. Lineage (GTDB taxonomy): Bacteria > Chloroflexota > Anaerolineae > Anaerolineales > Villigracilaceae > Denitrolinea. Next base: position 48,376 of record JBMOMR010000011.1, read on the forward strand.
CTACGTGTGTACTTGTGTACTTTTTTTACTGTATCGACTCGACATCGCCGTGCAAAATGAAGTTGATGACGAGGTTATTCGTCAGCCACTCGATCGGGGCGCGGTCATCGGTGAAGACCATCGTGGTCTGGTAGCCAGGTTGCAGGTTCGTGTAGGCAGAATAGAGCGTCTGGGCGAGAAGGGGATGGGTGTTGGGGTCCTCGGAGAGACGCGACAGGTTGGCCGAAAAATCTTCGGGCGTGGTCGGTTGCATGGTGGCATAGACCATCGAGTTGAGCGTGCCAGGGATGTCCACCACGTGGATGGAGGGGAAGATGGTGGCAAGGGTGGTGGAGAGTCCGTTGATGAGGGAACGGTCCTCGGGGGCGCGTCCAACGTTGATGACGAGAACCCCGCGCGAGGTCAGGTGGGAGGCGGCCATCTCGAAGAATTCGCGCGTCGTCAAATGCGGAGGGATGTACGGCGGGCGGTAGGCGTCCACGGCGAGGATGTCGAATTTGTCGGGACTTTGCTCGAGACCGTAACGCCCGTCTGCCACGTGGACGATAAGATTGGGCATGGTCATCCCGAAATATTGTTGGCCGACTTTCACGATGGCAGGATCGATCTCCCATCCGTCGATCGGGATGTCCCCGTAGATCGCGGTGGCCTGACGCGCCGCCGTCCCCGCCGCGAGACCGACGATGCCGATGCGCTGAACATCGGCAGGGTTCGTGTTCGGGTTGAAATACGGGCCGACGAGGAAGAGTTCCCACGGACCGCCGTAATAGAGTTGGTCGGGATGATAAATGGAGTGGATGCCCTGCCCGTCATTGAGACGGAGAAGGGTGTAGCCATCACGTTGGAGAACCTGGATGTAGTTGTACGCGGACTCGGTCTCGTAGACCTGTCCCTCGGAATTTTTGAGATTCTGATTCGTGTTGAATGCGGCGAGGAGCGCGAGCGCGGCGACCATCCAAAGATGGATGATGGCCTGCTTGCGGTGTCCATTCAGCGCCATGCCTGCAATCGCGACGAAGAGCAAAAAGAGGCTGAAGACGAGAAAGGTGCGCGCCGTGCCGATGGTGGGGATGAGGATCAGCACGGGCAGGAAGGTGCCGATGAACGAGCCGAGCGTGGAGATGGCGTAGATGCGTCCCGAGGTCACACCCGCGTGGGTGGGATCTTCGATGCTGAGGCGGATGGCAAAGGGCGAGATGGTGCCGAGCAGGCTGATGGGGATGATGAAGAGGATCAGCACCGCTACGAACGCTCCGCCCATCACCGCGAATTGAAGTCCGTCAAATGCGGAGGCGGCCGCGCGTAAAACAGGCTGTGCCACGTACGGCACAACTCCCAGCGTGAACGCGCCCCAAGCCAGAATGCGGTACATGGCGAAAGGCGAGGGGTTTTTATCCGCGACGCGGCCGCCGAGCCAGTAGCCGAGCGTCAGGTAAATGAGGATAAGTCCGATGATGGCGGCCCAGACGAGGTTGCTCGTGCCGAACACATTGCCGATCAAACGTCCCGCCGCGAGTTCAGCGGCGAGGGTGGTCATGCCAGAGGCGAAAACGGTGAAGAGCAGGTAGCGGCGCATGGGGGCGATTATACCTGCCAAGAGAGAGGAGAGCAGAGAGTAGAAGGCAGAAGGTAGAAGGCGGAAGGCAGAAAGCACAAGGCTTGACGAAAGCCCTTTGCCCGACTAAAATCACGCCCGCAGGTTCAGACGCCTCCATTGGAGGCGACTTTTTTGCCTGCTCAGTGGGTCAAATTGACCTACAAAGGAACGCTTCATGCCTGACCTTCAACCTGCTTCCGAACCCTCAACCGATCAGCCCGAAGTCGTCAACCTCTCGCAGGTGGACGCGGGCGCGGTGACCGCGGAGATGGTGCGAATGCACCAATCCACCGCGGAGACCATCCAGAGCGATGACGTGGAGATGAGCCAGAGCGCGGCCGTGGTGGTCAACGCACAGTCGTTGTCCGCTCGGCAGGTTGCCATGGCGCAAGTCGCGGCAGAGCAAGTGGACATCTCGCAGGGGGCGGTGGGTGCGCTGCGCGCCGACCTGGTCAACGCACAGGGATACATCGGCGTGGTAGCAGGAGAAACCGTCACCGTGGAGGGCGCGAGGGTGGGCGTGACCGCCGCGAGGGAAGTCCGAGGCGAGAAGGTCGAGTCCGTCCTCCTGTTCGCGGGACGCGTCGAGGGCGAAGTCCACACGGTTGTGGATACGCGCGGCGCCGTCATCGCGGGTCTGGTCGGCGGGTTGATCGCAGGGATGATCTTCCTCGTCGGGCGGATCGCGTTCCGCAGAGATTGAGCGGATCTTCAATCCGCCCCTAAGAGTTAATCCCCAGCGAGTTTCTGCTGGAGAAAATTTTTTCACAGAGCGATGGTAACCTGTAGCGCAAGATTAATCTTGCGGCACTGGTGAGAGGCGCTCGAGGAGTAAAGATGGAGAAAGTCGTTCTAAAGGCCAACAAGCGGGATGTGATCGGCAAGCAGGTGAAAGCCATGCGCCGCGAAGGGCAGTTGCCTGCCATCATGTATGGCCGTCATGTTGAGAATCCCATTTCGATCGTGCTCGATGCGCGCGATGCATCCCGCGCCCTGGCGAAGGCCTCCTCGTCCAGTATTGTGATGATCGAACTGGATGGACAGGAATATCCCGCGCTGGTGCGCGAGAAGCAACGCGACTATATCAAGAACCGCCTCCTGCACGTGGACTTTTTGGTGGTCTCGCTGACCGAGAAGTTGACCGCCTATGTGGGCATCGAACTGACCGGTCTGTCGTTGGCGGTGAAGGATTACAACGCCGTTTTGGTGAACGGCTTGAGCGAGATCGAAGTGGAATGTCTCCCGGCGGACCTGCCCGAAAAGATCGTGGCGGACCTGGGCGCGCTTGCCAAGGTTGGTGACGTGATCCACGTAAGCGACCTGGTGCTTTCGGACAGGGTCAAGGTGCTTTCGAGCCCCGAGGAAATGATCGTCATCGCTACCGCCGCCAAGGTGGAAGAGGTGGTGGAAGCCGCCGCCGCTCCTGTGGCTGGCGCGGAAGAGCCTGAAGTGATCGAGAAGGGCAAGAAGGAAGAAGAAGGCGAAGCGGAAGAGAAGAAGTAACCGCTTTCTGGCCTGTGAAACGAACAGCGGCGTCCATTTGGACGCCGCTGTTTTTCTAGACTGATTCTCTCTGTGCGATTAAGGATTTCGGACCGCGAAGAACGCAAAGGCCGCGAAGATTTATCGGTCTCCTTTGCGATCTTCGCGGTTCAGTTAAGGATCTCCAAAAGATCCACCGTCATCCGTGCGGTGGCGCCCCACAAAATTTCCCCATCAAAAGGATGATAGACGATCACGCTGTAGTCGCGTCCGAGCATGTTGAATTCCCAGCGGTTGGAACGCTCCGCCAGCCACCTCAGCGGCATGGTGAAGACGCGCGCCACCTCGGCCTGTGCGGGCTTGAACACCGTCGGCCAGGGAATCACGCCGACGATGGGCGTCACCCGATACGAGGTGATCGTCAGCATCGAGTTGAGCCGTCCGAGCACGCGCACGGCACGCGGGTTGAGCCCGATCTCCTCCTCGGCCTCGCGCAGGGCCGTCTGCTCGGGCGTGGTCTCGCCGTCGTCACGCGCGCCGCCGGGGAAGGAGACCTGTCCCTTGTGGCTCTCCACGATGTCCGTGCGACGCGTGAAAAGCAGGTGCCAGTCCCCGTCCTGCCGCAGGAGCGGGACGAGAACCGCCGCACACTTTGCCGCGTCCGTGCCCGCCTGCGCGTACGCGGACGCGTCCGTGCGGACGGAGGTCTGCGCCGCGGCTAATCGTGCGGCAATTTCTTCCTCGGTGAGATTCATCATCCGCCCGCGCGGATCGGACTTCCGCACCAGTCACATTCCGCGGTGATCTCGTCGAGCCAGTCCACATCGTCCGCGCGGACGACTCCTCCGCAGGCTGGACAGGTGGCGGGCAGGATCGGTTTCTTTGAAGCGACAGGCGCGCCGCCCCTCGCCTCTGTCCCGACGGGGAGGCGGGTCTTCAACCAATCGGCGATTTCCTGCGCCTCGGCGGCCATACCGTGATCCTTCAACTCGTTGACGACGCGTTCGCCCGCCCGCTGTAATTGGACGGGACGCGCGGCCATCAGGCCGAGTCCGCGTTTGAGATGCGCGACCCCGACATTTTTCTGCCCCGCGAGGATGCGGGCGCGTCCCGCCTGCAGGTACATTTGTCCCGTGCGTGGATGCTGGCGTGCTTCCCCTCCGCGTGCCAACTGCTCGAACGCTTCCGCCGCGGCGGCATAATTCCCTGCGGCCATCAGTTCGTGTGCGCGTTGCAACAAAGGTGGGACATTGGGTTGCATGGCGCGACGCATCGCGCCTCGACGAAAACCTCTACGGAACATGAGACGACCTCCTTCTACTCGCTATCTTGCTTTGGCAATAATGATTTTTCTAACCTGCTTATTTTATTTTTATCAATCTCACATTCCCAGATTCGTATAACCCTCCATCCTTTGGCTTTTAATTCTTTTGACACCATGAGATCCCTTGTTTTATTTCTTGCAATCTTTTTTTGCCAATATTCGGAATGGTTGCTGGGTTTTGTATTTCTGCAATCATGCCCATGCCAAAAACATCCATCGGCAAAAACCACAATGCGGTGTTTTGGAAAGACAAAATCTGGATGGCCGAAAAGTTTATAGTTGCGCCGCCATCCCGTAATTTTTCTTGCTTTAAAGATTTGAATTAGTCTGAGTTCGGTGGATTTGTTTCCCTTTGACTTCACCGTTCTCATTATGGCAGAGCGTTCGGAAGAGGAGAAAACATCAGGCATTTCTATTTCCTGATGTTGACTTTTATCCAATCCCTGTCAAACTTGATTGCTTGGAGAAAAGCATTCTTATCTACATGTTCTGGCCTTTTCACTTCAATTAACAAAGCAGGTGTAGGAATATTTTCTATTATCGTAAATTGGGAGCCATGCGGCTGCCAGGTGAATTTATGTTGCTTAGAGTTTGAGTCATATCCCTCAAGATTTTTCCGTTTATTCCAGGCCCAATAGTAATTGTCTGTGGGATATAAAACCGTTTCAATTTCAAAGACCGTCAATTTTGTGAGATCGTCGGACTTTACCAGTACGACTGTCCTCAAGTGAGAAAATTTGCTCCTTAACGCTTCAACCCTGCCGTTCCAAATTCTCAAAACATCTGAACCTAGCTCGTCAGGATTTCTATCGAGTTCTTTGTTATTGAACGAATATATCGGCGAATTTCGGCCAGATATAAGCCTGACGGAAGCCGCTTCATGTGGATTTCTGGCTTTGACCGTCTTCGCTCCCCAAGCGCAAACGCCTAGTCTGACATCATCCAGACCGACATTAGATGGCGTCCATTCAGCACCAACACAATCGGCAAAGATTTCTTCCCACTCCTCGCCTTCAAGTGTTGGCGTGCTCTTTGTAGCGAGCAAATATACAATTTCTTTGCCAAGATTGTAAGCAAAGTTGGTCGGAAATTGATTCAACGGATAGGGTGGCTTAACTTTATCAACCGTTCGCAATCGCGGAGATTTCTGAATACCCATGTGAATGCTGCTCCTTAATTACGTGGAATAATGTTTGCTGATAGTACAAAGTTCGTTTATGCACTAAACTTAGATCCGATAGCATGACTGGCAGTAAAGATTCTAGAACTGCGCGAACAAGGTTTACTGGAACGGCATTGCCAGCCTGTTTACGAGTCTGATACTCCGATACGGCCAGTTTAAATGAATCAGGAAAACCCTGAAGACGTAACATTTCTCTAGGAGTGAGTCGTCGTTCACCATTAACTAGCAAATAATTGTATGATGCACCTGCTCTTAACGCGCAAGAAAATGGGTACGATGAGATGTGTCCAGCTTTATTCTCATGCCAAATAGAAGGTGAAACTTGAGATAGATGCTTTTCTTGCCTCTTTTGTTTGATCCGATCGGAAGCAAAGTATTTGCTATCAACATTTTTTTCCAAAAGTTCGGATAGTGGAATGTATTTCGACTGCTTGGGTGGCCATTGAAAAATGATAGGTTTGTAAAACCCTACAATAAAGACTCGCTCTCTTTTCTGAGGCAAGCCGTAATTTAAAGCATTTAAGACGTTGTAGTGAACATCGTAACCCAATTCTTTTAATACCGCCAAGATTCTTTTTAGAGTTTTTCCTTTATCATGTCCAACTAGTTGTTTGACGTTTTCAAGAATGAACGCTTTTGGTCGCTTGGCTTCGAGAATTCTTGCTATGTCAAAGAACAATGTTCCCCTTGTGTCTTCAAATCCCTTTTTATTTCCAATGATGCTGAAAGGTTGACAAGGGAATCCAGCAAGAAGTAATTCGTGTTCTGGGATGCTATTCTCGTCAATTTTTGTTATGTCGCCAGCAGGGAGTTCGCCAAAATTCGCTAAATAAGCCTCTCGCGCGTAAGGATCAATATCGCTTGAAAAAACGCATTTGGCGGGTATGCCGTATTTTTCAAAGACTTGTGACGCGCCGAATCTGAATCCGCCAATACCACAAAAAAGGTCAATATAACGGATTGCATTACCATTAGTTCGCATACGTGAGTTGACTCCTTATAATCAATTCTACACTAATACAGGTTACTCTTCCAACAAACTCACCGCGCCGACCTCTTCCATCAATTCGCGGGCGCGCGCGTCCTCGCTGGGTTCGATGCGGCGTGCAAAGACGAGAAAGCCCGTGTGCGCCACCATGCGGTCCGTGGGACGGAGACGCAAAGGTTCGGGCTTGTAATAACGCAGGAGAATCTCGCACGCCTCGATAAAGGCGAAGCGATGCTGGCGCAGGGCGTAGAGGGTCTTTTCCACCTGGTTGAAGGTGGGCAGGAGGGTGCAGAAATATCCGCCAGGCTTGAGGGCGGCGCGCACCTGTCCGATGTAATCGAAGGGATTCTGCACGTCGAGGAAAAACGCGTCCGCGTCGGTTTCGTCACAGCCCTCGGCGAGGTCGCGCAGTTTGAAGTCCACGCGGGATTCGAGCCCGACGCGCGTCAGGTTTTTGCGCGCCAGATTCTGGAAGTCCTGTTTATATTCGTACGAGATGACTTTTCCCGTCGCACCGACCGCGTGGGCGAGGGCGATCGTCATGGACCCCGAACCCGTCCCCGCTTCGATCACGCGCTGGCCTGGTCCGATGCTCATCGTCACGAGGATGAATCCGATGTCTTTGGGATAGAGGATCTGCGTATTGCGCGGCAGTTCGTTGAGCAGGTCTGCCAGCGAGGGTTGGAGCAGAAAGAACGGTGCGCCGATGTGACTGAACACCTGCGTCCCCCACGGCAGGCCGATCAGGTCGTTGTGTTTGAGCACGCCGCGATGCGTTTGCAGTTCGCCATCCGCGACGAGGGTGAAGATGAAATGTTTATGGCGCAGGCCGACGAGTTGTGCAACTTCGCCTGCCGCGGCATGTGTGGATGATGGGTTCCAGGGCATAAATTTATATTACCACGTTCTCTATTTGCGGCTGTTCGACGACCTCCGCCGCAGGTGTCACTGGCTGGGCCTTTCGCAACTGACGATTGATGACCCACAGGACGATCGGAGCGGCGAGGATGAGTAATGCAAGGAAACAGAGGACGGAGACGGCGACCAGCGCGGCCAGAACGTTGAGCGCTGTGCCCGAAAGGACGGTCAGTACGCTGGCGTAGACCATGACCACAACGCAGGCGTTCCAGATTCCGTGGATGGACATGCCCAGCAGGTATCCAATGAGTGCAGGCAGGACGCGTTTCTGTTGTGCAGCCTTTCCAAGTCCCCAACCGACAAGTCCAGCCGTGATGATGTGCATGGCACTGCTGGCAGCGCGGACGGCCAAAGTGGTGCCCCACGTCGCGTTGGGAGTGGCAGAGACGAGCAGGCCCTCCACCAGTCCGAAGCCCGCGCCGCTAAGCGCGCCGAGGGCGAATCCCTGCGCGGGGGAGTCCAGTTTGCGCCAGGCCGCCCAAACGGGCAGGGACTTGGCTGTCTCCTCCACCAGCGGAGTCACCACCGATAGGAAGAAGATGCCTACCACCAGCGTGAGCGGATTGCTGAGATACGGCGCCACGAGGGCCATGATCTGCTCTTGGGAAGTGACGGTCTTGAGTTGTTCCGCCAGTGCTTGAATGGCGGCCAGTCGTTGCGGGTCCAGACCCATGAAGACCGCGAACACCAGGACGAGGATGAGGATCACGAGTCCCTCCCCCAGTCCAGAAAGAAGCGGGGCCACGGTCATCCCTGCGGAGAGGGTGCCCCAGGCGCGCAGTTTGCTTCCCGCTCCCAGTCCGCCGAGGCCGAGACGGAGGAGTCCGTAGACGGGCAGTCCGATCGCCAGCAGGTAGAACGGAAGCGAGAACCATTGCAGGACGGGTTTCGTGTTCAGGAGCGTGGCGGCGACGATCGAGAGGATCCAGCCGCCGAAGAAGATCAGTCCCTTCCAGATGGAAAGCGGCGGAAATTGAGCGGGTTCCACTGGCTTGTCCTGGAAACGGCGCAGGGCCAGCCAGCCCATCCGCCCGATGATCACGCCGAGCAACAGGAGCGCGCTGATGGTGTGCAGAGCGGGCAAAAGGCTGAGAGCCGCGTCGCCTGTCTCGCGCAGACTGGCGAAGCCGCGCACGAGGGCAAGAATCCCGACAGCCAGAAAGACAAGCAGGGTCAATGCAGAGAATCCTGCCAGCACAATGGCCCCCCAATCTTTGCGTTGCGTCTGTTCCATTATCGCTCCTCGATGGTGATGCTGATGATGAGGTCACCCTCGATGAGGGTGGCGCCCTGGCTTGGGTCGCGCGGCGTCAGTTTTTCCAGCACGTCCATGCCGCTGAGGACGTGACCAAAGATCGTGTACGAACCGTCCAGGCCGGGCTGGGCCGAGTAGGTGATGAAGAACTGGCTCCCGTTGGTATCCGCGCCCGAATTAGCCATGCCGACCACGCCGGGTTTGTCGAAGTGCAGAGACGGGTGGATCTCATTGCGGAAGAGATAGCCTGGGCCGCCCACGCCTGTCCCGCTGGGATCACCCGCCTGCGCCACAAAGTCGGGGATGACGCGGTGGAAGGTCACGCCGTCGTACCAGCCGTTGCGCGCCAAAAAGACGAACGAGTTCACGGTTAGTGGCGCTTTGTCCGCGTACAGCTCGATCACGATGTCGCCCTTTTCGGTTTTGATGGTGGCGATGTACTGCTTGCTTGGGTCGATCGTCACCTCGGGGCAGGTGGTGTACTGCCGTCCGCCCAGCGCGATCAGACGTACCACCTGGTCGAAGGCGCTGTAATCCGTGGGACCGTAATAGATTTCGCCGTTAATCAGGATGAGCGGCAGGACGGGAATGCCCGCCGCTTTGGCATCCGCTTCCGCCTTCTGGACCTTCGCGAGGGTCGCGGGATCGTTGAAGTCGGCCTCAAAGCGGACGCGGTCCATGCCGAAGCGTTCCGCTTCGCTGACCACCCAGGGCTTGAACTCATCGGGCGTCATTTCCAGCCACTGCGATTGCTTGGCGAACAGGATGTCGTGCATGTCCCAGAAGCGTCCCTGTTTTCCAGCCGCCTCGGAGGCCGCCGCGGCGAGGTAGGTCTTATCGTAGCGATCGGTTTGCGGGTAGTGACGATAGACCAGCCGCACGTCTTCGGGATGGAGTTCCGCCACCACGCTCAAGACGTGGTCATTGCATTCGATACATTGGAAATCGTTGTAGATGACGATGGTCGTGGCCGCGTCTTCGGGACCCTTCGTCCATTCGTCCGCTTGCACGGCGGGGAAGCGCGAGTCCGCGCCGGGGACGGGGGTCGGCTCGAAGGGGATCGCCTGGCAGGGAGGCTGCGTCGGCGCGGGCGTGGGGACTTTCGTTGGCGTGGCCTGCGCGGTCGGGGTGGCCTGTGCGCAGGCGCTGAGGAGGAATAGAAAAGTAAAAAACAAAAGAAGGAATTTTTTCATATGCGGAATCCCAAATTCATAGTCGTTCCCTGATTACTGGTTACTGATCACTGGTTACTGCCCAATGGCCGCGAGCAGATCTTCGTACGAGTCCATCCATGCGATGGTGTAGAGAAAATCCGTCAGCGAGGCGCTTTGGGCGCGCAGCGCGCGGACGGCTGGACCGACCGGGTCTTCGCCTGCGGGGCCGCCAGGAATGTCTGCGTAGACGCCGTAGAAGGAGAAGTACGCCTGGTTGAGTTTGCGGATGGCGTAACCGTTGTCCCAAAAGAATTGGCGACGCGCTTCCATATAGGCCTCGGCCTCCTCGATCTTTCCCTCCGCGAGCAATTCGTCCGCGCGGACGCGGGTGGTGTGCATTTCGGCGCGGAAGTCGAAGGGAGGCGGGTCATCGCCCCTCATCCCTGACCCCGCTCCCTTCGGGAGAGGGGAAAAATTCCACGCGACCAGTCTTAGGTCAGGAGACGAAGCGGAGTAGGTCGGGTAGTAACGCGCCATCAGGATGGGAGCGATCTCGTTTTCGACGATCGATGCGACCGTCTCATTTATCGTCTGCAATTCGGGGGTGGTGCTGTAGTTCATCCCCAGCGGACGGAGGGTGAGGAAGTTGTGCGTCCACTCGTGGATGACGGTGCCGACCTGCCATTGAAAGTCATACGTGCGCATGACCATGCTGGGATAGGAGCCGATGCCGCCGACGGGGACAACGAGGGTGGAGACATCCAGTTCCTTCGCGACGCCATCTTCGATCTCGATCTGTTTTTCGAGGGGAGTATCGGGTTGGAGGGAGACGGAGCTGATGCGCTCGATTCGGTCGCGCCGCGAGACGATCAGGTTCATCGGCAGGGGCGTGACGTGATAGAGCACGGGAGGGGTGGGCTGTCCGCCGAGGGTGAGGCCGAGTTCCGAGAGGATCTGTGTCACTTGAATTTCCAGCACGGATTCAGCCAGCGGGGTGATCTGGTTTTGGCGCGCGTTCAATCGGTCCAGTTCGGTGCGGATGTGTGCGGACGCTTTTTCCTTATCCTGAATGTTCGGGTCGGCGTAGACGAGTTGCAGTGCGGCCTCGGCGCGCATGATGGATTCGGTCAAGCGCACCGATTCCATCACAACCGAGATCTGGTCCTCGCGCTGGGCGTAATCGGGCAGGCCGAGCGCGCTCTGTTTGATCTTGAGCCAGAACGCGTCGGCTGTCCACATGTCGAAATTGAATTCGTAGGGACGCGTAAAGACGCGAGCGCGGTCGTAGTCGCTGTCTGCGTGAGGGGAGGAGGCTGGGACGAAAAAACCGACCAGGAACAGGAGAATTAAATATCCTGTGATCAGTTCGAGCCGTTTAAACATGGCGGAGATTATACCCCGCCGATTTATTTGTCACGCGTCAGGAGCACGAAGTCGGAGAAGGTTGTCGGACGCGCGGCACCCGCGACGTTGTTCTCGATGCGGATGGTGTCTTCGTCCACGAACTCGATGATGGTTTCGATGTATCCCAATCCCTCGTAGTCCATGTTGAATTGTATGGGATCGGTCGACACGTCCATCGTGAATTTGCCAGTGTAGGTGCTCCCCAGCGTGGAAATGGTGATCGTGCCGCCCTTTTCCATGACCATGAGCACATCATCGCTTTCGTACACACCCTTCCACTGACCGTAAATGGACGGCCCCGTCTGGTTTGCGCATGCGGCGGACATCAAAAGCAACACACTGGCAATGGCGAACCGAAGAATAAAGCGGATTCGTTTGTTCATACATGCCTCCTTGCCTGCTTCAACTATATAACCTATGGTGCTAGTTGAGTCATGGGGTATCCTCAGGTTGCGGAACCAAACGAGGAGTAACCCCATGACTACAGGCGATATTATCCTACACATCTTCTGCCTTGTGGACGATCATCTGCCCGCCCTGCTGAGGCATTCACAAGCGAAGTTGTATCCGAGTGAATTGGTCACGATTGGCATCTTGTTTGCGCTCAAAGGCGGTTTCTTTCGAGCCTTTTACCGCTGGCTGAAGCGAGATTTCGGTGATTGGTTCGGGGACGGCGCTTTACCAGAACGAACCCGATTACAACGACTCCTCAAAGCCCATCAGGACTGGTGCCAACTGCTCCTAGTTGATCCCACCTTCTTCACCGTCATGGATAGCTATCCAATCGAACTGATCTTTCCTATCCGCCAAGGCCGAAGCCCACACCAGGTGGGCAAAAAAGGCTACGACAAAGGGCGTTGGAGCGTCGGAATCAAGTTTTGCTGGCTATTGAATGACTTCGGGCAGGTAGTCGCTTGGGATTGGAGCACCATGAACGTGAAAGACAACCATTTCAATTCGCTTGTTAAGCCATTCATCGGCAAGACAATTGTCTTGGCAGATTATGGCTTTCGAGAGAAAGGCGGTGTTCCAGAAAACATGAAAGTGTGTCAGAAAGGCACTTGGAACGAGCGGATGTATGTCGAAACCGCTTTATCCTTGGTTACAGTGATTTGTGACCTGAAACGAATTCGACATCGCATAACTCTGTACATTCAAATGCGTCTGGCCTTTGTTTCCGCAATGTTCAACATACTTAAGGATTTGTATTACTCGCTTCATCCTGATTGCGATCCATACAAAATGAGCATTGCTGAATTCTCACTCTAATTACTAGCACCATAGGTTATATATCGAAAAGGATGGAATTGCAACAAAAAAACAGAGACGGCCTCAACCGTCTCTGTCGCTGCCCTCCGAGGCAGGGATTACTTTTTGTTTCGCAGGTATTCGTCAATGGCCCAGGCGGCTTTGCGTCCGCCGACCATGGCGGTGACTACGAGGTCCGGTCCGGTGACGCAGTCACCGCCCGAGAAAACGCCCTCGCGTGACGTTGCGCCGGTCTTCTTGTCCTTGACGGCGATCAGACCCCAGTCCTTCACTTCCAGGCCGGGCGTGGTCTTGCCGAGGATCGGGTCAGGCCAGTAGCCGAGGGCAAGGATGGCGGTATCACAGGCAATGCTGAAGTTCGAGCCTTCCACCGGGACGGGTTTGCGGCGTCCCTTCGCGTCGGGTTCGCCCAGTTTCATTTCGAGACATTCCACTGCGGCCAGATGACCATCTTCGCCCGCGATGAATTTGACAGGCTGGGTCAGGAAGCGGTATTTAGCGCCCTCTTCGCGGGCCATCTTACGGTCTTTCTTTCCGCCGGGCATTTCCTTCTCGGTTCGACGATACAGACAGGTCACTTCTTCTGAGCCGAGGCGCAGGGCGGTCCGCAGACAGTCCGAAGCCGTGTCACCGCCGCCGATGACCACCACGTGCTTGCCCGCTTGAAGGGACTCGCGCATGTCGGCAGGGAGGATGTCGGGTTCCACATTGCCGCGGATCAGGAAGTCGGTCGCTTCGTACACGCCGGGCAGGTCAGTGCCTGGGGTGTCTTCCATCTTGGCGTCGATCTCCGAACCGACGCCGATGAAGACCGCCTCGAATCCTTCTTCGAATAGACCGTCAATGGTCTTGTCTTTTCCAATATAAGTATTCGGGACAAATCTCACTCCCGCGCGTTCAAACTCCTCCCATTTTTCCTGCCAGACGCTCTTGGGAAGTTTGAAGTTGGGAATGCCGTAGACGAGCAATCCGCCCGGCGCAGGCTTGGACTCGAAGATGGTCACCTCGTGTCCGCGCTGGACGAGTTGGTCGGCGCAACCCAGACCCGCAGGTCCCGCGCCGATGATCGCCACTTTCTTGCCCGAAGGCGTGCCGACGGGGAGCAGATGTCCCTCGTGGCGGCGTTTGTAATCCACCGCGAAGACTTCCAATTCTCCGCACAGGACGGGCGTGTGGTGTTTGTTCAAAACGCACGAGCCCTGGCACAGCGATTCGTGCGGGCAGACACGTCCGCAGATCTCAGGCAGGGAACTGGTCTGGTGGTACAGGTTGGCGGCCTCGGCAAACCGTCCCTGCTCGATCAGCCACATGGCCGAAGGGATGTCATTATGTGTGGGACAGGCCACCATGCACGGCGCAGGGTCGGGGCAGTGGATGCAACGTGCCGCCTCCACCATGGCGCGCTCGGCGTTGAATTCGATGATGACGTCTTCGAAGTCGCAGGTGCGCTCCTCGGCAGGGCGCAGATCGAGGTCAAAGAAGGGCTTGTTGGCGCGTGCTTTTCGATCAATATCCAAAAATTCGCTGGGGACGGCCTGCATGGGGGGTTCCTCTTGTACCAAATGAATTAAGGGAGATGATACCGAATCTAATTGGATGGATAAAGGCGAAAATGTCACCAAACAGGACGACAATCGTCACGCTTTCATTGTGTGGAAAATGTGACGGTGGCGTATGATTTCTATATAATTTTGGCGCCATATCTTGCCTGTGGGAACGAAGCGGGTAGAATAGGCTCGTCGGAGGACAAACGTATGATGCAATTCCTGAAAAACAATAAGAAATGGACCATTCCCCTTGGCATTTTGATCGTACTGGCAGTCGTTTTCTTTGCCTTACGCGGGGGAGCAAATTCACAGGTGCAGTTCCAGACCACCAAAGTGGAAAAGGGTGAACTGATCGCCACCGTCGGCGCGACGGGGACCGTGCGCGCGCGTCAGAGTGCGACGCTCATCTGGCAGACCAGCGGAGCCGTCGAAAAGGTCAACGTCTCGGTTGGGGACCCGGTAGCGGCGGAGGCCGTCCTGGCCTTTCTCTCGCCGACGTCGGTCTCGCAGAATATCATCCTGGCCGAAGCCGATCTGCTCAGCGCGCAGAAATCATTGGAAGACCTGCTCGCGTCGGACACGGCCCGCGCCCAGGCGTGGATCGCCTTGCGCGCCGCCGAAACTGATTACACCAAGGCCAATGACCTGTACGAGGCCATGCTCGCGGGTGACTATGAATATGAGACCGTCGTCTACAACACTGTGCGCGGCATGAAAATTCCCTCCATTGAAACAGTGACCGTGGACGTGGTGGACGAGGAAACCCTCGCCGATGCCAAAGCGGACATGGAACTCAAGAAGGCCAAATACGAAGACGCCCAGCGTGTCTATGACCGCATCAAGGACGGACCCAACCCCGCCGATGTGGCTGCCGCGCAGGCGCGTGTCAACGCCGCGCAAGCCACGCTCGATATGGCGCGCCTGACTTCTCCCTTCGCGGGGACGGTCACCGATGCGCGTCCGTTGGTCGGCGACCAAGTGACGGCTGGCACCGTCGGCTTCCGCGTGGACGACCTGTCCAGCCTGCTCGTGGACGTGGAAATCTCCGAGGTGGATATCAACAGCATCCAGGTGGGGCAGCCCGTCACATTGACGTTCGACGCGATCCTCGGTAGCGAGTATCACGGCGAGGTGGTACAGGTCTCGCAGGCGGGCAGTGTGGTACAGGGCGTGGTCAACTTCACCGTCACAGTGGAGATCACCGACGCGGATGAGCAGGTGAAACCTGGCATGACCGCCGCGGTCAACATCACGGTGAAGGAACTCAAAGACCAGGTCCTCATCCCGAACCGCGCCGTCCGCATGGTGGATAACAAGCGGGTGGTCTACATCCTTCGAGATGGCATCCCAACCATGGTCGAGGTGAGACTCGGCTCTTCGTCTGACACGATGAGCGTCCTTGTGGATGGAGATGTCCAGGTCGGGGATCTGCTCATCTTGAATCCGCCCGCCACCTTCGAGACAAGCGGCGGCCCGCCGTTTATGCGGTAATGCTCTTACCTCGTCATTGTGAGGAGGGTGCTCTTCCCGACGAAGCAATCCCCACTACACTCGGGAGATTGCTTCGCAAAAACCGCTCGCAATGACGGATGCAAAGTTATAGAGGCACAATGAATCAAGATTGGGTGGTCGTCGCGGACGACCTCGTTAAAACCTACAAGATGGGCGAGATGGAAGTGAATGCCCTGTGCGGCGCATCGGTGAAGATCGCGCGCGGCGAGGTGGTCTCCATCATGGGGCCGTCGGGATCGGGCAAATCCACGATGATGAACATCCTCGGCTGTCTTGACCGACCGACTTCGGGCGAATACACGCTGGACGGGGAGGTGGTCGCCACGATGACGGATGACCAACTGGCGAGCGTCCGCAATCGCAAGGTCGGTTTCGTCTTCCAGAGTTTCAACCTGCTCTCGCGCCAGACCGCGCTCTTCAACGTGGAATTGCCCCTGCGTTACGCGGGACAGATCGAGAATCGCCGTCAGCGCGCGGCGGATGCATTGACGGCGGTGGGACTCGAAGACCGCATGACGCATCGTCCCACCGAACTTTCGGGCGGACAGCAACAACGCGTCGCGATCGCGCGTGCCATCGTCAACGAGCCTGCCATCATCATGGCTGACGAGCCGACGGGCAACCTCGATAGCAAGGTTGGCAAGGAGATCATGAACCTCTTGCTGGATTTGAACAAACAGCGCGGCACCACGCTCATCATCGTCACGCACGACCCGACGATCGCCGCACAGACCCAGCGCGTCATCCGCCTGCGTGACGGCGTAGTGGAGGAAGATGGCCTGCCGAAGGGAGCGTTGCAATGAACCTTTCACAGGCAATTCTCGAGGCACTCGAAAGCCTCAGTTCCAACAAGATGCGCTCCGGCCTGACCGTGCTGGGTATCGTCATTGGCGTGGCGGCGGTCATTGCCATGCTGGCGGTCGGCACGGGCGCGCAGGATAGCATTACTGGTTCCATCAGCGGCATCGGTACGAACCTGCTATTCGTCTTTCGCGGCGGCGGCATGATGGGCGGCGGACAGGAAGTCCGTAACCCCAAGCCGTTGACGTTGCAGGATGCCGCGGCCATCGCGGACCCGTTCGCGGCTCCCTCCGTGGAGTTGGTCGCGCCCGTCTTGCAGGACAGCCTGCTCGTCAGCGCGGCAGGACAGACCACCACCACCAATGTCTCAGGCGTCACTCCCGATTATTTCCCGCTTCGCAACTACACGTTGACCGAAGGGGAGGTGATCACCGAGGAGAACCTGCTTGGACGCGCCTCCGTGGCCGTGATCGGTCCCGACACCGCCGATACGTTGTTCGGACGCCACGACGGACTCGTCGGCGAACAGATCACCATCGAGGGACAACCCTTCCGCATCATCGGCGTGCTGGCGGCCAAAGGCGGCGGCATGTTCGGTTCGGAGGACAATCAGGTCCTGATCCCCTACAACACCGCGCAGACGCGTCTCATCCAGCGCCGCACGCGTGACCAGGTGGATATGCTCCTCATTCAGGTGGTGGACTCTGAATCCGTGCCGAACGCGGTGGAGGAAGTCTCCGCCATTCTGCGGACTCGTCACCGCACCGAAGTGGGCGCGGACGATTTCACTGTGTTCAGCCAGCAGGATTTCCTCCAGACCGCCGCCACCATCACCAGCGTGTTGACGATCTTCCTCGGCGGCATCGCGGCCATCTCCCTGCTCGTGGGCGGCATCGGCATCATGAACATCATGCTGGTCTCTGTCACCGAGCGGACGAAGGAGATCGGCCTGCGGAAAGCCCTCGGTGCGCGCAAACGCGACATCCTGATCCAATTCCTGACCGAGTCCTCGTTGCTGAGTCTCTTCGGCGGGATCATCGGCATCCTCTTCGGCTGGCTGATCGCCTTCATCGTGGAAAAGGTCGCCATCGCCTCGGGCACGCCTTTCTATCCCCGCATTGGCATTGACGCGATCCTGCTCGCCACGCTCTTCTCCGCGGCAGTGGGCCTGTTCTTCGGAATTTATCCCGCGAATAGAGCCGCGAATTTGGAGCCTGTGGAGGCGTTGAGGTACGAGTAAGTGGTAATTGGAGATTGGTAATTGAACTGGCGCAGGGACCTTCGGGGGAGTCACCTGCGCCAGTTTTTTGTGTGTGGAGGGAAAAGCCCGCCCCCTCCGCCTGCGGCACCTCTCCTCGCGCAAGCACCCTGTAAGGGGCAAATGCGACAGGGTTTCTGCTCTTGTCAACGAGAATATTCATGTCGCATTTGGGGGAGGCAGGATTGATTATTTGTGTGGTGATTTCAACCTTTCCTCGATCTCTTTTGAAGTTCTCGTGATGGAAAGTCCGCCCAGCGCGGTACAGCGTAATTCGTGGGGGATGCTTCTCCCAACGCGATCCATGGTTTCGATCACTTCATCCAGCGGAATAACGGCATCGTAATCTGCCAGCGCCATGTTGGCGCAGGCCAGGGCATTGCTGGCGGCCATGACGTTTTTCCCCAGGCAGGGGACTTCGACGCGGTTCGCCACCGGGTCACAGACCATGCCCATGACATTTTGAAGCGCCATCGAAGCGGCATCCACGGATTGCTTGAGCGTTCCATTTGCCAATGTGACCAGCGCCGCGGCCGCCATGCCCGAGCCAGAACCACATTCCGCCTGACATCCCCCGACCTCCGCGGCAAAGGTGGCATGGGCCGCGATGAACACGCCGATCATCCCTGCTGCCAGCATGGCTTTGGTCATTTCGTCCACGGGTAATCCCAGCGATGTCGCTGCGCCGATGCAGGCACCGGGCAACCCTGCGCATGCTCCCGCTGTCGGCGCAGCGACGATCACGCCCATGGAACTTTTCACCTCCATCATGGCTGTCACGTAAAGGATCATCTGGTTCAGCATGCCGCCGTCGAGCAGTTGGCGGTTGGACATGCTCGTTTGAAAGAGGCCCGATTGAGGTCCAAGGATGCGATCGGCGTATTGGGTCCCCGCGATCCCTCCGAGAATGGATTTTTGCATCAGGCGTACGATCTCCGCCATGCGCTGAAAGACCTGCTCGTGGGATAGGTCCCCGCGGGCGCTTTCGTAATGGATGGCCAGTTCCCACAATGCAAGGTTTTTATCCGCGTTATAGTTCAGCATCTCCTCGCATGAGATGAACGGCACGGTCATCTTTTTGCGGGACATCACCGGCAAAACTGGCGGGATGGTCTTCAAGTGTTTGATATCGTATCTTGCATGGAGCGCGGAAACGACCCTGTCCTCCAGGAAATTTTGCGCTTTTATCTCGATCATCTGCGTATCTGTACCACTTAAGAGAAGAATTTCATCGGCTTCGATAGTTTCCCGCAGGTATTTGACCACCGCTTCAGCCTCTGCGTTGAGATAGATAAGCGTTTCAAAATAATCGCCAGCCATCGAAACCTGTATGCCGTCGATCTCCACGACTTCCATCATCCCCCCGCCCGTGGAGATGGCTGTCAAGTTGTGCTGCTCGGTGGAATTTTTGAGGCTCAATTTGTATGTGTTGGGATGCTTCGCCCCAATGTCTTGAATCTCGATCTGGACTCGAATGCCCGCCTCCCGCACCGCCCGAGCGGACTCCACCAACCGTTCATCGTCTGCATCCCAGCCGAGCAGGCCTCCGAACAGACCCATGTCCGAGCCCTGACTGTCGTGGGTGGTGGCGAGGGAGCCGTGAGGGTCGAATTCGATCAGCACGTCTTCGATGTTTCCATCCATCAAGTCCCGCGCGATCCGCCCGATGCGCAAAGCAGCGGCGCAGTGCGAACTGGATGGCCCGCGCATGACGGGTCCGATCACATCATTGAAAATGCTCGGGTAGGTGGGGGGTGTTTCGGAGTTTGTCATGTTGGATGGGTGGTTAATGGATCACGGTAATGGTGCTTCACTCACTGCCTGCCGCTGCGCTTCGTACATCTTTCAAAATCCCTTCATGGTCGCATTTTGCCAGTTCATCAAATAATCGTAATACGCTCTTGACCACGCCCGCGTGCGGCGCAATTCATCTCCGCCCCCGGACTGTGTCTTGCGTAGCAATTATCCTTCGCCTAAAAGGCCTCGACCCGACTGTGGTTAAGGTGTGGATGTCGGTGTCGCCGAACCGCAGCATCCCAGTGCCACAAGCATCTTATCAAAGTTTTGATAGAGAACGCCATCTGCAATGACTGGGGCCTGGTTCGGGCGGCCATTGCCTAATTTCATCTCCCGTAGTTTCTGGCCTGTACGGGGGTCCAATGCAAAGACCATTCCCTCTTCGGAGTACTCTCCCGTGGCAACATACAGAATATCATCAGAGATGGCTGGGATTTGCATATGCCCTTTGCTTGGAAAGATCCATTGCTGCTTACCCGTTTTGGCATCCAGGGCAATTATGGAGCTCGAATTACGTGCAAACTGCCCCATCGTCAGGTAAATCCAACCCCCGTAAAACACCACAGGTTGGGGATCAATAAGTTCTGGCTTTTTGATGGTCCAAATTACCTTCCCTGTGGTCGCGTTGAGGGCATAAATGGTTGTAGGTTGCTCATATACTCCACCGATTATGGTGAAAACCATCCCATTGGCCACTATTGGCTCGGACATTTCCAGAGGATATTCTGGATCGTGAGTGCCTGGCGGCGCGAATGTCCACAGTTCCTTCCCGGTCGAACGATCCGCCGCTCGCAGGGTGGGCTGGCGCATGATTACATCTCCAATTCCCAGGTATGTACTGCTATTAAAATAAAGGATGTTGTTTTCGATCGCAAGATCGGAGCTGATCACGTCATCATAGGGCATCTGCCATTTCAGGCTGCCAGTTGTGCTGTCGAGTGCGCATATAGCCCCTGAATTTCCACTTCCAAAATCATCTCCAATCCCAAAGTAAACGGTATTATCGAAGACAATCGGTGATAAAGCGTTATTTTCTGTTTTATAGCTCCAAAGAACTTCACGCCGATCAACATCATACGCTTGCAGACTTGTCGGTGTCGCGTAATATAGAATACCCTCGTCGAAAGTCGGGGTGGAGTGGAATATCGCATCTCCTGTGTTGAGTGAAAAGAGTTTCCTTCCGGTTTTTGAGTCAAGGGCATCGATTCTGTTATTTCGCCCATATTCCGACAAAAAAACCAGGCCGTTGCCAATCACGGGCGGGCGGAGAGAAGTCCAGTCGGCGTATTCCCATAATACCTGACTGTTTGGCTGAACCGGCGTCCCACCGTTTGCGTATTCACCTGTCCGGCCTGGATTTCCTCGATAGAGCGATCCCGCTGCTACCACTGGCATGGGCGTGGAGCGATTCTCGCTCGGGATGATGCTGCAACCCGTCAATAGGATGATGATTAACAACTGGCAAATGCCCCATGGACATAACTTCTTTTTATTCATGATTTCACTCTTTTTATGCGTACTTGCAACCCAAAACAAGTATACCGCCAAAGGCGATCTGCTGTGGAATAACTGATGAAACAATCAATGTCCGTTGGTCATAGCGTCCCTCATTCAAGATTGTTTGGCTGTTTGCTTCAACTTCCCTAATTATACCTATCTGGTTGTAAGAATAGGCCTCAGACAATCCTCAAAAATCGTCAATCGTCAATTTCACTTCCTATCCGAACCACCTCTTTTTTGATATTATCCACTCATGGCTCTTGAACCGTCCCTCATTGCCCGACACTCGACCGTCCTGGTGGAACTCGTGGATTCCTCTGGCGCGGCGGAACAGGTGACGTTTACGCTGGTGGAATCCAAGCAGGCCGATTTCAAGTCTGGTCTGCTCGACGAGAACGCGCCTCTCGGCCGCGTCCTGATCGGCCATCGGGCGGGGGAGGTCCTCCCGTATGCGATCGGGGATTTGAAGGAAGTCCGCATTTTGTCCGTGGAACGCTCGGAAACTGTACCATTGGATGCGGCGGAAAAACGTCGTAAGACCGTCCGCAACGCCGAGGCGCAGGCAGAGATCATCAACCAGTTGAACTTTGCCACTGCCAGCGGGAGCAAGTGGGGCGACTACGATGTGGATGTGAAAAAACTGATGGAACAACGGCAAAAAGATGAAGACAACCCAGCGCCCGACGCGTAACCTTTGAAATCAAAGCGCCCCTTCCTTCCTCCCCCAAATGCGACTGGGGGTTCGTCGCATTTGGGGGAGGTGTCCCGACAGGGACGGTGGGGGCTTCCTGCTTCATTCCCCATCCTGTATAATCCCCCTCATGCCCCCATTCAACATCCTCATCACCGACGGCCTCGACGCCTCCGCCCAGACTGTTTTACGTTCTTGACGTTCCTTTGATTTCCGTTACACTTATTCACGATGACTACCGAGAAGAAACCGATCTGCAACCCTCCTGTCTGGCTCAAGCCAGGCGCTTTGGTAAAAGTTCAACATTGGCATGGCGTTGTCGAGGATGTGGCCGTCTCTGACAATCGCATCATGGTTTACATCAAGTCTCCCAAAGGCGTTGTCCGTTCCCAGCGTGACGCGGCGGAATGGTTGGAATACATCGAGGGACAGATCGTCCCTGCCGAGCCTGCCGCCTTTGAACGGGAAATTTCGCTCAACATCGAACGCGTCCAAAAAATGCTGGATGCATTGAACCAATTCCATTCCTTTGCAAAGAACGGCGGATAATCCCCCCCATGCCCCCATTCAACATCCTCATCACCGATGGCCTCGACGCCTCCGCACAGGCTGTTTTGGATTCCTGCACCGTGGACGACCGTACTGGCATCTCCGCGGACGACCTCGCCGCGATCATCGCCGACTACGACGCGCTCATCGTCCGTGGGCGGACGAAGGTGACCGCGTCCCTGCTCGAAGCCGCGACCCGCTTGAAGGTGGTCGGACGCGCCGGCGTGGGCGTGGACAACATCGACCTGGCCGCGGCCAAATCCCGCGGCGTGACCGTCGTCAACGCGCCCGTCTCCACCACGTTGGCGGTCGCCGAGTTGACCTTTGGCCTGTTCCTCGCCCTCGCGCGTGAACTCCCCCGCGCGGATGCATCCATGAAGCAGGGACAGTGGCTCAAAAAGGAACTCGAAGGCGCCGAACTTTACGGCAAGACGCTCGGCATCCTTGGCATGGGTCACATCGGGACGGAGGTCGCACGCCGCGCCCGCGCCTTTGGCATGGACGTGTTGGGTTACGATCCCATGCTCACCCCCGACGAGATTCATGGCCGCGCCGCCGAACCCGTGGATCGCGACGAACTGCTGGCGCGCTCCGATTTCATCTCCCTGCACCTTCCGCTGACCCCCGAAACGCGCGGCCTGCTGGACGCCGACCAGTTCGCCAAAATGAAGGACGGCGCGCGCATCGTCTGTGCCGCGCGGGGAGGCATCATTGACGAGGCCTCGCTCCTGGCCGCGCTCGAATCGGGTAAAATCGCTGGCGCCGCGTTGGATGTGTTCGCCTCCGAGCCGCCTGGCGCGACGGACCTGGTCAAGCACCCGCGCGTCATCGCCACCCCGCACGTCGGCGCGCAGACCGCCGAAGCCCAGTCCCGCGCCGCCGAAGATATCGCTCACGAAGTGCTGGCCGCCTTGCGCGGTAAGAAACTTCGCTGGAAAGTGGCGTAGCCACTGCTCTCTACTCTCTGTTCTCTACTCTCTCTCCCCAAGGAGTCCCCATGCAAGACAAACTGAATGAACTCAAGGCAATCCTCGCCGAAGTATCGGACTTGAACCGAGCCGCCTCCGTCCTCGGCTGGGACCAGCAGACCTACATGCCGCGCGCGGGCGCCGAAGCGCGTGGACAGCAAATGGGCACGCTCGGTAAGATCGCCCATGAAAAATTCACCGATGAAAAAGTGGGAAAACTGCTCGAAGAACTCAAGGACGCCTTTCATCCCGAATCGGACGAGTTCGCGCTCATCAAAGTGACGCGCCGCCAATACGAGAAGAGCACGCGCGTCCCTGCCGCGTTCGTGGCGGAACAGGCCGAAGTCACGGCGGCCGCGCACGAAGGTTGGGTGGAAGCGAGACAGAAGTCCGATTACTCCATCTTCGAGCCGCATCTCGCCAAGGTCATGGATTTGACGAAGCGCTACATTGGCTTCTTCCCCAAGGCTGACCATCCCTACGACACCCTGCTCGATGATTACGAGCCAGGCATGAAGACCGCCGAAGTGCAGGCCATCTTCGCCGAACTCCGCAAGAAACAAGTGCGCCTGCTCCAGGCCATCGCCGAGAAAAAGCAGGTGGACGATTCCTTCCTGCACAAGAAATATCCCGAAGCCAAACAGCGCGCCTTTGGCGAAAAGGTCATCACCTCCTTCGGCTTCGATTGGAACAAAAACCGCCAGGACAAGGCCCCGCATCCGTTCTGCACCTCGTTCGGCATCAACGACGTCCGCATCACCACGCGCTTCAACGAGAAATTCCTCAACCCCGCGCTCTTCGGGACGATGCACGAGACGGGACATGCCTTCTACGATGGCGGCATCAATCCGTCCTACGAACGCACCCCGCTTGCGGACGGCGCCTCGCTCGGCGTGCACGAATCCCAATCGCGCATGTGGGAGAATCTCGTCGGGCGCTCGCTCGCGTTCTGGGAGCATTTCTATCCCGAACTGCAGGCGACCTTCCCCAGCCAGTTGGGCAACGTGAAACTGCGCGATTTCTACAAGGCCATCAACAAGGTAGAGCCCTCGCTCATCCGCGTCGAAGCGGACGAGGCCACCTACAACATGCACATCATGCTCCGCCTCGAGATCGAGATCGCCATGATCGAAGGCGCGGTGGCGCTCAAAGACTTGCCCGAACTGTGGAACACCAAGATGAAGGAATACCTCGGCGTCGTCCCACCCGATGACGCGCAGGGCGTCCTGCAAGACATCCATTGGTCGTTTGGCGGCCTCGGTTACTTCTCCACCTACGCGCTGGGCAACCTCATCTCCGCCCAACTCTGGGAGAAGATCAACGCCGAGATCACCGACCTCTCCACGCAGATCCGCGAAGGCAAATTCGATTCCCTGCTCGGCTGGCTGCGCGCCAACATCCACGTCCACGGACGGAAATACGAGCCGCAGGAACTCGTCAAGAAGGTGACAGGTTCGAAGATCGACCCCGCGCCTTACCTGCGTTACCTCGAAGCAAAATTCTCCGACGTGTACGGGCTGAAGTAAACGACAGAAACCAGGTTTCGCAAAGAAACCTGGTTTCTCTAATGACATGAAACCGACTCGACTTTTCCTCCTCCTCGCCTCTTTATGGACTTTGAGCGGGTGCGCCGTCATCGGCCCTTCCTACCCGACGCCCATCCCGCCCGAGATCCTGCCGACCGCGATCATTCAGACCGCCGAGGCGCTCAACGCCACCGCCTTCGCGTTGACTCCCTCCCCGACGGTCACGCCTCTTCCCACCGAGACGCCGATCCCCACCGTCACAACCACACCGACGCCGATCCCGCCTGCGCCTTCTGCCCGATTGCATTTCCTTCAACCCGGGCCGATGTCTGTGCTGACCTCCGCCATTCAGGCGAAACTGTACCTCGTCCCCGGCGAGACGAATCTGGTGCAGGTGGCCCTCTACGGCGAGGACGGACGCCTGCTCGCCCGCGACCTCACCCGCGTGGAGGATGTCCCGCCGCCCGGCTTGGAACTGGACATTCAAATCCCCTTCGAGATTCGCGCCATTGAACTCGGTCGGCTCGAAGCCAGCATCAAAGACAAGTTTGGACGCTACGAATCGTTGAACTCCATGCACGTGACTCTCCTGCCCGTCGGCCTGAGTCAGATTACGCCGCCCGATCCGCCCTTCGAGCGCGCGGCCGTTTACAGTCCCGTGGCGGGAGCGAATATCTACGGCGGGACGTTGGCAGTAGAGGGCGCGCTGTGGCCGGTCAACGATCAGCCTGTCATCCTCGAATTGCAGGATGAAGCGGGGCGGATCATATCCACGCGGCAACTTTCGCTGACGGGGGATACCTACGTCCCGTTCACGACCACCCTGCCTTACAAGGTCTCCGAGCCGACTCCTGTGCGATTGTCCATCCGCCAGACGGACCCGCGTTTCAACGTCATCGCTTATTTATATAGCGTGTTGGTTGTTCTATATCCGTAGGGTTGCCAAAAGAGGATGCGGCAGGTATAATGCCGCTTGCCTTTCGCAAGGAAAGGAACTGTTGCGGGGCGTGGCTCAGCCCGGTAGAGCGCACGGTTCGGGTCCGTGAGGTCGGAGGTTCAAATCCTCTCGCCCCGACAGTCTAGTGTAAGGACGCAGGTGAACCCGACGCCTGCGTCGATTTTTTAAACAAACTTCCGAAGTCTCTGAGACTTCGGAAGTTCTATTTCAAGACGGCGCCCGCCATTCGGCGACAACCTGCAACTCGTTTTCCAGATACCGCCGCTTCATCTCCGAGCGTTGGATCTTTCCGCTGGAGGTCTTGGCGATAGTCGCGCGGCGGATGAGGATCACCGCGTGGGCGCGGATCCCGTGTTCGCGTGCGACATTGGTGCGGATGGTCTTGATGACGTCGTTCCAGTCCACGCCATCCATCTCGCGGCGTTGTGTCTCGTGGACGATCACCAACTGCTCCACATTATCCTCCGTGACGGAGAATGCCGCGCCGCCTCCCGCGCGCAAGGCGGGATGAGTCCGCTCAACCGTCATCTCCACATCCTGCGGATAGTAGTTGCGTCCGCGCACGATCAGCAAATCCTTGAGACGGCCTGTGATGTACACGTGTCCATCGTGGATGAAACCGAGGTCGCCCGTCCGCAAATACGGACCTTCGTGTGTCTCGGCAAAGTGCGCGCCGAAGGTGTGCTTCGTGTCCTCGGGGCGATTCCAATAGCCTTCGCCCACGCTGTCGCCGCTGATCCACACCTCGCCAACTTCATCGGGCGCGCAGCGTTTGCGGGTTTTGGGATTCGCGATCGCGATCTGATAATCCACCAGCGGCGTCCCAGAGCTGACGGCCTCGACTGTCTCCTTCGGGTCGTTTGAGTCGCTGGGGACGAGGCGCCCCTCCTCAAAGTCCGCGCGGCGGAAGCGTTGGGTGACCGTCTGCTTCTCGCCGATGTAATATGAAATCACGAGCGTCGTCTCGGCCATTCCGTAGCACGGGGCCTGCGATTCGGGGCGGAATCCGAACGGCGCGAATTTTTCCGCGAAGCGCGCCTGTGTCTCTGCGCGCACAGGTTCGGCGCTGTTGTAGGCGATCTTCCAACTAGACAGGTCCAGCCCTTCGCATTTTTCGAGCGGGATCTTATTGACGCACAGATCGTACGCGAAATTCGGTCCGCCCGACGCGGTGGCCTTGAACTTTTGGATGGCCTTCAACCAGTGGAGCGGATTCTGCATGAATTGGATGGTCGGCATCAAAATGCTGGGCGTGCCATCCATCGGTGTCAGGAAAGTGCCAATCAACAAGCCCATGTCGTGGAAGAGCGGTGTCCACGTCAGAATGACGGCGTCGTCCGAGTATTCGTTTCCTCGAAGCCGCGTCTCGTGCATGGCGTGTAAGTTGTGCGAAAGATTTCGGTAACTGATGACCACGCCCTTGGGGATGTTCGTGGATCCCGACGTGTACTGCATGAACGCGGTAGACTGCGGCGTGATGACGGGTATCTGCAGACTGTGACCGCTTCCCGCCGCCACCGCCTCGCGCGTGACCCAGGTGAGCGCGGCAAAATCTGGGAATTGTTCGGCCTCCGCGAGGAACGCGTGCTGGTACTCGGGCGTGGTCAAAACGAGACGCGCCTGCGCGTCCCTGGCGATGGCCTCCAGCCGCTGTGCCGAGCGGTTCATCCCTGGCGGATTCGTCGGGATGGGGATGACACCCGCGTACATGCAGGCGAACATCGCGACAACAAACTCAAGACTGGTCGGGTACACCAGCAACGCGCGCTGACCAGGTTCCGTCACACTTTGCAGGTACGCGGCCATCTTCTTCACTTCCGCGTCCAACTGGCTGTAGGTGAGACTGTGACTCTCCGCCTCGGTCGCGCCGAGGAGCATGTGCGAGAGACGGTCGGGCGTCTCCTGTGCGCGTCGTTGCAGGACTTCGACGGGGTTGATGAAAGGAAGCGTCATGCCAGCCTCTTATTGCACCGCGAGTCCCGCGAGAATCTTGTCGGTGATCAGGTTCACCGTGTCCATGTTCTCCACTGTCAATTCAGGATCAGGGATGTAGAGGTTGAACTCCGTTTCGATGAATACGCCCACCTGCGCCATCGCGAACGAGTCGATGAGTCCGCTCGAAAACAGCGGCTCGTCGTTCTTCAAATCGTATTCGGGATTCTTGAGCAATTCCTTCAGCGTGAATGCCCGCACCTTTTGCAATGCTTCGTTTCTGTCCATGAGAGAACTCCTTCAAAGTGGGGCGGAATGGTATTCCGCCTACTATTTTAGCGGGATGCCATCCCGCTCCACAAACTACGGATACACAAATACAGGCGGTGCGCTCTGCAACTGGTCAATGATGATCACCGCCAGCGGAATGGCCGCCAACAGAATCGTCTGCAACCAAAGCGGCCACTTGCGAAAAACCAACTCGTCGTTGGTCCGATTCTGGAACCAATCCATCAGCAGGGACAGGGCCAGGATCGGCAAGGCGCGCCAATCGAACATCACTCCGTCCCAGTTTTTGACGATCTGTCGGAAGAAGACGCGCGTCTGGACCAGGTCCAGGATGAATGGGACGGTGGCCGCGCTCATCAACGCCACCAACCAGACTTTGGAGGTAATCCTGCGCCAAAGCGGAATCGCCGCCTGCGCCTTCACGGGGCGGAACAACATCCGCACATTCTCGAGGATGATGAACAGTCCCATCAACGCACCCCAGATGAGGTGATTCCAGTCGGCGCCATGCCACAGTCCGCTGATGAGCATGGTGGCAAGTGGAGGCACGATCAGGTTCGGGATGTTGGTGCGGCTGGGATTCTTCCGCAGGAAGGCGCGGCTGACGGGCATGTAGATGTAGTCGCGCAGCCATTGCGAGAGGCTGATGTGCCAGCGTGTCCAGAAATCGGAGAAGTCCTTCGAGAAGAAGGGCGTGTTGAAGTTGCGCGTCAATTCGATGCCGAATAATCCGCTCACACCGCGGACGATGTCACTGTAGCCCGCGAACTGGTTGTAGAGGTAGAACATCGACGTGAGAAGTGCCCAGAGCAGGACGAGAGTCCCGTAGGCGCTGGGGTTGTCCAGTGCGACCGCGGGCATAAGGAGGGTCAGCGCGCCGCCAAGGATGGCCATGCGGAAGAGGCCGATCAGGATCAGAGTCAGGTTGCGAGCGACGGCTTCGGTGTCCACCGTCCGCGTTTCGGCGAGTTGCGGCAGGAATTTGCGGGCGCGTTCCAGCGGACCGTTCAGCAGTTTGGGGAACCAGGCCAGGTAGAGCGCGAAGTCCACGAAATTGGTGGACGGTTTGGCGAGGCGCAGGTTGATGTCGATGAGGTAGGAGATGCCGTTCAGCGCGTAATACGACATGCCGATAGGCAGGACGAGCAGGGGCATGATGTCGAGCGCGTTGGCGGCGGTGATCTCCAGTGTTCCCTGCAGATATTTCCCGCCGATCAGGAACCAGGCCATCGCGCCGATGTTGATGAAAACGCCAAGCCACACAATGGCACGTTTGCCGCGCGTACTCTTGTACAGCCAGTGGCCGAGACCGAAATCGATGGCCGTCAACGCGAGCAGGAGCAGGGGATACCACTGGAACCAGTCCCAGTAAAAGTAATAGGAAGCGGCTAGCAGGACCAGGTTTTGGAGGATCCTCGGCGCGCGCAGGTAGCCGAGCAGGTAGTAAACCGCCAGTGTGGCGAGGACGAGGGTGAGAAATTCGAGCGAGAGGATTGCCATCGGTTACTCTCCCTCGCTCGTGGACGGAAGCGGATCGAGGACGCGTCCCGCCTCCTGTCCGAGCCACGCGCTGAACGGTCCCGCGCCGATGCGGTTGAGGTGGTAGAGGTCGAACCAGCCATCCTCGGGAATCGCCACGGACGGGTCCGCGTGCAGGAAGATGATCCCGTGTTCCGACACGATCGCATCGAGCCGCGCGTTGACCTTCGCGATGAAGGCGAGAATGTCCTCCTTGCCCTCACGCACGGTGCCTCGGGGGCCTCTCAACTCCAGCAGGGCGGGGTGATAGGTCATTTCGGCCAGCATCACCTGTGCGCCCGCCTGTTCGGTGACAGCGATGATTTCCTCCAGCGCGGACAGGTTGCGCTCCGAGACGCCGTAGTTGCCGAACTCGGCCATCAGGTTTTTGACGAATCCCTCCTCCACAGGCAGATTGGGATTGATGAATTTTTCGGAGAGGGCGAAGCCGTTGCCCGCGATCTCGCCGTCCCATTTGCGGGCCTCGCGCAGAACTTCGCCGTAGCGCATCCCGAACGGCGCGGCGTAACTGAACAAGTTGAGGGCGCGCCATGCGTAGGAATGTTCCGTCAGCCAGCCGTTGAACCAGCCGTTGTAGAGGCCGTCCAGCGTGAAGGAGTTGGTCTGGTACTGAAGCCAGTCGTTGTCTTTGAAACGTTCATCGATCTGAAACTCACGGCCTTCGGTGTAATCGAGGTAACTCGTCCCGATCACGACCAGGCGTGGGTGGTATTTTTCCACCAGAATCTTGTTCAGGATGGATGTGCTCCAGATCTGCGAACCCGTCACGCCGAAGTTATAACAAGTGATGCGTTCGCC
This sequence comes from Chloroflexota bacterium, assembly GCA_049324715.1. Lineage (GTDB taxonomy): Bacteria > Chloroflexota > Anaerolineae > Anaerolineales > Villigracilaceae > Denitrolinea. The sequence continues at coordinate 78,614 of JBMOMR010000011.1, forward strand.
GCTGGCGGACTCAAACGATTGAGCGAAGACCTGCGGATCCATTTCGCGGAAGGCCTGTGAACTGCCGAAGATGAAACAATCGGGCGCGCCATTCTCGCGGACGAATTGATCCAGAATGTTGAGTTGCAATTCCAGTTGAGTGTGATTCGTCCCGTATGCCTGGTAGGGGATGACTGCCTGCACAAACGGGGCGCGCGTCAACAGTTCCGCCAGCAGGCAGGCCAGCACGAACAAAATCGCCGCGCGCGCAAGGATGGATGTGTGCGGGCGATTGATTTTTAATGAAACCTGGTTATCCAAACGTGACAAAAAACTACCTCCAGCCGATTTAAGCCCCCCCATTCTACCCGATTTTACAAGCCAGCCGCTTCGCCCTGCCACTCCATGTGTTTTGCCAGTGTTCGGCGGGCGGCCGCGCCAACATCCGCAAGCACGTGGGCGTTCGTCTCGCCTGAAACGACCTCGCCGAAGGTGACGCGCGGCGTCAGGCCGAAGAGTTCGCGTCCGCTCAACGTCTGCCGCATCATTTGATAGATGAAGGCCAGCCGCTGTCGGTCGGGACGGGCGCGGCGGAGCCACGTCAGCGGGGAGCGCATTGCCATCCGTGAAATGACGCCGCTGGCGATCGTCACCAGCACGCGGGTCTGGGGGGCGCGCTCGAGAAAAATCTCCAGACTGCGCGACCACTTGTCGAATTCACCGTCGGGATTCGGCATCCAGTCGGGGTCGGCTTCGATTCCCCCGCGCGGAAAGATCAACAGCGCGCCGCCCTCCTGTAAATGGCGGATGCACTTGCGGATGACGTTCATTCGTCCGCTTGTATCCTGCGGGCCAGGCGCGTAAATGGCGTGCTCGCTCACGTGCGGCAGGTTTTCGAAAAACGGGATGTCGCCGACGATGATCTTGTAATCGGGACGCTCGACGTACGAAGAAATGACCAGCGAATCGACCGCGGCGGGGTGATTGGCCGCGATCACGAGCGGACCTTCGGGCGGGATGTTCTCCGTCCCGCGCGCCGCGTGGCTTTTGACGAAACGCGGCAACGCCCAGCGCGCTCCTGCCGCGACGCCCGCCTCCGCCACCACGCGGTCGAGTCCCGCGCCCAGTTCCGCGAAGCGACGCGCCGCCTTCCCGAAGACCGCGCGCATGAATTGTTTTGCGCGTTCGGTCTGCGGCAGGGCCAGCGCCTTCGTCATTTCGAAGATGAGGGACTCGTAAAGTTGTTGCGTCTCGACTTCGATGTTTGACATGACAAAAGTGTAGCACAAAAACGGTTCCTGTTTCGCGATAAAATCGCCGTATGCCCGCTCTCGACCTGAAACGACTCCAAACGCATCGCACGCGGACCTTCAACCTGCCTCCCATGAAACCGCTTTCCACTCCCGCCCAGGCGCTGCGCTTTGTGGATGCACGCGGCTTCATCTACTTCTGGCCGATCAAGGGCATCGACCTGCCCTCCCTCTGGACGGCCGTCGCGGGTGACCGTCCCGTCGCGGATGAACACGACGACCCTGGTCACGTCACATGGCGCTGGAAGGATAACGCGCTCGACAAGAAAATCTGGTACTACGGAAAGATCCTGCGCCGCAAAGCGACGATGATCTCGCTGGAGATCGCTCCCTACTTTTACGCCCTCTCTGAAAATTACGGCTCGCCCGAAGAAGATTATCTCATCGCCTACCATGAGGGACGTCTCACCCAATCCGCGAAGCAGATCTACGAAGCGCTCGTGGACAACGGCGCGCTGAATTCCATCGACCTGCGCCGCGTCGCCAAACTTGCCAACGCCAAAGAATCGGAATTCAACAAGGGGCTGGAGCAACTGCAATCCGATTTCAAGATCCTTCCCATCGGCGTGGCAGAGGCGGGCGCGTGGCGCTATTCGCACATTTACGAACTCACCTCGCGTCACTTCCCTGACCTGCCCCAACAGGCGCGTTCCATCTCCGAGTCCGCCGCGCGGGCGAAACTGGTGCAACTCTATTTCGCCTCCGTCGGCGCGGCGCAACTCCGCGACGTGACCAAACTCTTCGGCTGGTCAAAAGACCTCGCCGAGCGGACGGTCAACAAACTGGTGGAGAAGGGCGAGTTGGCGAAAATCAGCCATCCCAAACACGATGGCGAGTGGCTTGTCCTATCAACGCTGTAAACTAAAAGGGGATTGAACTCCGCTATAAAACTCCTATAATGTAGGCAACACAACGGGTATATGTCGACAAGACCGGGAGGGCCTTGTGAGACCAAAACCGCATTGGATCGCATTTCTGGCACTTGTGACGGGTTTGCTGGCCTGCACTTTGGGACAGCCAACCCCGCTTCCCGTCGGACTTGAGGCGGGCGCGACCTCTCCAACCGAATCCCAGTCCGAGCCGCTTCCTCCTCTCTCCACCGACGTGGTCAGTCCTGCCGACATGGAATATCTCGGCGCCTTCCGCCTGCCCGGTGGGGACGAACCTCCGCTCACCTTTGCCTATGGCGGCAACGCCATGACGTATAACCCCGATAACAACTCGCTGTTCATCACGGGTCACGACCGCGTGGCCTACGGCGGCGTGCCAGACGGGGACCAGGTGGCGGAGGTCAGCATCCCAGCACCGGTCATTTCGAAGAACTTGGAAGACCTGAATACGGGGGAATTCCTCCAGAACTTTGCCAATGTGACGGCAGGTCATTTCACCGAACTCGAGGAAATTCCAAAAGTCGGATTGCAGTATCTCAATCGACCCGAAACGGGACCGAAGATTCACATCGCCTGGGGACAGCATCTCCAGCCGCAGGATGTCGCCTCGCACGGCTGGTTCAACCCGACATTGTCCGATCCAGATTTTCAGGGGACGTGGTTCATCGGAAACCAGGACTTGTACAGCGTCAATGGCTATATGTTCGAGATTCCCCGCGAATGGGCGGATGCCTACACGGGCGGACGCGTCCTTGCCACAGGACGCATGCGCGATGGCGGACAGGGCGGCATGGGCCCCACGCTCTTTGCCTATCGCCCGTGGAAGGCGGATGGAAATCCGCCGTCCGCGGGGACGCGCCTGGAAGAAGTGACCCTGCTCTTATATGAAAACGCCTACAACACCGATGAGATCGTCCGCAGTCTGAACGGCTACCAGCATCCCGATTCGTGGGAGGGCGGCGCGTGGATCACCACCGCGTCTGGCAAGGGAGCCGTCCTGTTTGCGGGCACCAAGAGCAACGGCGAAAAATACTGGTACGGCTACATCCATCCCGATGGCCCGCAACTTGCCTGCGTGGACAACCACGTCACCGACTTTCCTACCTGCCGCATGGCGGACGGGTCGAATTGTCCGCAGGCGGATTTTGCGGGCTGTTGCGACGACGAAGCGGGGACGTGTGTCTCGAACCGCGGCTGGTGGCCGACGCGCTTCGACGCACAATTTCTCCTCTACGATCCCGCGGACCTCGCACGGGTGGCCGCGGGGCAGCTCGAATCCTGGCAACCCCAGCCCTACGCGGTGATCGACATTGACGAGCATCTCTTCCTGAACCCGCCTGAATGGGATCTGGTGGAGGTCGGCTGGGGCGATCAACGTCGTTATCGTATCGGTGATGTGTCCTTTGACCGCGTCAACGGCCTGTTGTACGTGCTTGAGCTGTACGCGGATGGCGCAAAGCCGGTAGTCCATGTTTGGAAAATTCATTGATGAGACCGGGAGGGTCCTATGAAAAAGTTCTGCAAACTTGCCTTGAATCTGATCGTCGGGGTGTGCCTGCTGTTCGTGACCGCGGCCGCCACCAGTCCCGCGCCGATGCGGCAGACGGATAATTCCAATCCGCCGAGCAGTGTCGTCAAGTTGATCTTCATCCATCATTCCACGGGTGAGAATTGGTTGCGAGATGATTATGGCAGACTCGGTGAGACGCTCGGCGCGAACAATTATTTCGTCAGCGACACCAACTATGGCTGGGGGCCAAATTCCATTGGCGACCGCACCGATATTCCAAACTGGCTGGAGTGGTTTCGGAGCGATGACACGGCCACGTACATGACCGCGCTGTTCAACGAGTCAGATCAAAATTCTTCCTACACTCGCACGCTGGCGGACCCGGGCGGGGAGAACGAGATCGTCATGTTTAAATCGTGCTTCCCCAATTCCGCGCTGGAAGGCTCGCCGCTGGATCCGCCCGACCCCAATCCCGGCCTGACGGTGGGACATGCCAAGTACGTTTACAACGAATTGCTGGAGTACTTTGCAACGCGTCCCGATAAACTCTTCGTTGTCATTACTGCCCCACCGCTTTCGGATGGAACCTATGCCGCCAACGCGCGCGCCTTTAATAACTGGCTCGTTTACAACTGGCTGTGGGAAAACAATTACACCCAGAGTAATGTGGCGGTCTTCGATTTTTACAATGTGTTGACGCATTCCACCTATCACCATCGTTTCTACACTGGCGACATCCAGCATTATTTTGGGAATTGGAACACACTTTATTATCCCTCTGGGGATGACCATCCCTCCATTGCGGGTAGCCGTAAGGCAACCACGGAGTTTATCCCGCTTCTCAATGTCTATTACCGCCGCTGGAAGGCCGGCGCACGGAATGTGGCTGTTCTGACCAATCGAACGCTGGACGGCTGGGTGTTGGAATCATCCGAGACCAGCAATGTGGGAGGCACGATGAACTCCGCCGCGTCCACATTCCGCCTGGGTGATGACGCACAGGATAGACAGTATCGCGCCATCCTGTCGTTCAATACGGCTGCCATCCCGGATAATGCCGTGCTCCTGTCGGTCACGTTGAAGATTCGTCGCAGTAGTCTGGTCGGCACCGACCCGTTCAACACGCACGGTGCTTTGCGGATGGATGTCCGCAAGGGGGAGTTCAACGGAAATGCCGCACTGGAACTTGCCGATTTTCGGGCAGCGGCGACACAATCTTCTGTGGCCACGTTCAACAAGACCAACGTAATGTTGTGGTACAACGCGGTGGTCCCCAGTGCCAATTTTGGTGCCTTCAACCTGGTCGGGTTGAGCCAGGTGCGCCTGCGGTTTTCCACCGATGACAATAATGACAACGGCGCGGATTATCGCAATTTCCTTTCGGGTAATTCTGCCTATAAACCCGTCTTGTGGATCACGTATTACGAGCCCTCTGGCGGAGACCTCCTGCTCCAACCGTCAGATTTCGAATACCTCGGTGCGTTTCGCCTGCCCGATGATGAGTCCGAATTCGGTTGGATGTGGAGCGGCGAGGCGTTGACGTATTACCCGCAAGGCGATCCCTCCGGCGACGCGGACGGTTTCCCCGGTTCGCTGTTTGGGACCGGGCACAACTGGAATACCTATGTCTCCGAAGTGAACATTCCCCCGCCCATCATTTCCCGCAACCTCGCGGACCTTGAAACGGCCGCGACCCTTCAAAGTTTTCGCGACATCCGCGCGGGATTATTCGATTACCTGGAAATTCCTCGCGTTGGCCTGGAATACCTGCCGACGCAGGGGGCGCAAACGAGCGGCAAATTGTATTTTTCGTGGGCACAACACATGGGGGAAGAAGAGACGTTACCGACTCATGGCTGGAGCAATCTCACTTTATCCACCCCGCAGACCGCTGGTGCATGGCGCATCGGCACCTATTGGAATTATGTCACGGGCGATTATCTTTTGGCGATTCCGTCTTCCTGGGCGGATATTTACGCCCCGGGAAAATATCTTGCCACCGGCCGTTTCCGTGATGGGGGACAGGGCGCGCTGGGACCCTCCTTGTTTGCCATCGCGCCGTGGGAAAGCGGCAATCCGCCCGCCTCAGATGCCACGCTTCCCGCAACTCCCTTGTTGTTGTATGGAAATGTCTACACGGTCGGCGCGCCTGCCATGGATGGGTACAGCCACGCGGACGAGTGGATGGACGCGGAATGGTTGACGGCGGGAAGTAAATCGGCTGTTATTTTCATTGGCACAAAAGGAATTGGAAATACCTGGTACGGCTGTAAGGACGGCACGGTGTGGCCCGATGATCCGCCCTATCCACCTGAGTGCCCCGAACGCGGCTGGTGGAGCGAAAGTTTTGAAAGCCAGATCCTTTTTTATGACCCGTCCCAATTGGGGGCGGTGGCGCGTGGAAATCTTCCCTCATGGGAGCCACAGCCATATGCTGTTCTGCGGATCGACAACCGTTTGTTCAACGTCACCGAAGCCCGGCAAAAAGCGCATGTCGCCTCGACCGCGTTTGATCGTGAGCGCGGCTTGTTGTACGTCATGGAACCGCTCGTGGACGAGGATAAACCCATCATCCACGTCTGGCGAATTCAGGCGGATTGACCGCATTCCTTTTTCTTGAGGAGAGAGACATGAACCGAAATCCCTTATCCCGCATTCTGAGATCGACCACCGCTTTTCTGGTCCTTCTCACTCTGACTGCCGCGGCGTGGGTTCCCCAACCCGCGTCGCAGGCCGTGACGACCGACCCGCCCGACCAGGTTGTCAAACTCATCTTCATCCACCATTCCACGGGCGAGAACTGGCTCACCGATGGCTATGGCAATCTCGGGCGCACGCTCGGCGAAAACAACTATTTTGTCAGCGACACGAACTACGGCTGGGGTCCCGAAGCCATCGGCGACCGCACCGACATCCCCAATTGGGTCGAGTGGTTTGCCAGTGACATAACACCCGCCTACATGGGCGTGCTCTTCAACGAGACGGGGCAACACTCCTCGTACACACGCTCCCTCGCGGACCCGGGCGGAGAGAACACGATCATCATGTTCAAATCGTGCTTCCCCAATTCCGCGCTGGAGGGAAATCCGAACGACCCGCCCGGCACGTATGAGGAACTCACCGTTTCGGGTGCGAAGTACGTGTACAACACCATCCTGCAATATTTTGCCACCCGTCCAGACAAACTTTTCATCGTCATCACCGCGCCGCCGCTGTCCGATTCCACCTATGCTGAAAATGCGCGCGCGTTCAACGATTGGCTGGTCAACGATTGGCTGCGCGAAAACAATTACGCGCTCAACAACGTGGCCGTCTTCGATTTTTACAACGTGCTCACCGACAAGAACGCACACCACCGCGTCGTCAACGGGCAGATCGAACACGTCAGCACGAGGAGCAACACGTTGGACTACCCCTCGGGTGACGATCACCCGAACGAGCGCGGAAGCCAGAAGGCGACCGAGGAATTCGTCCCGATGCTGAACTATTTCTACGCGCGCTTCCTCGAGACGGCCTCTGCGCCTCAACCCGGACCCGGGGCGGGTCCCGCTCCCGAAGCCGCGACCCCGCCCGAGGTCCCTGCGGGAAGCGCCCCCGCCTCCTCGGTGATCGCAGATTTTGAGTCGGGCGCGACGGGCTGGGAGGCGTTCCGCGACGAGTCCACATCCAGCACAATGACCTGCACGGCGGAAGCGGGTTCGGGACGCGCGGGGAGCTCCCTCCGAATCGATTTCGACATTGTCGCCAACAGTTGGGGAACGTGTGCCTTCATGTACGACAGTCCGCAGGATTGGAGCGCGAGTGACGGCCTTGTGTTTTACTTCACGGCGGAACAGGCGGGTGTGCTTTTCGACATCGACCTGTATGCGGGGGCCGCGGACAATCGCGAGACCTATCTTTTCACCATCGAGGCGCCTGCCGATAGCGCGGCGGGCTGGGTGCGGATGGAATTGCGCTGGGACGATTTCCACCGCGCTCCGTGGGAGGAGAATGCCGGCGCGCCGTTTGCCAGGTCGAACGCGGTGGTCGGCATGGCTTTTGGGATGACAACCCTGCCAGACGCGCCCAACGTCGGCTCGTTGCGCGTGGACGATATTTCCCTGCTCGGTGCTGGGTCGGCCGCGGTGGTGGAGCCTGAAGCCACCCAGCCTGTCCCTCCAGCCGGGCCAGCCGAGGAGGAACCCCGTCGCCGCGGGTTGAATTGCGGCGGCGCGGCCGTCATCCCGTTTGCTTTGATCGGGCTGGCGTTCCTCCACGGGCGTTCGCGCAAGGATCCGTGAAACTCTGACGCTTATCCCTCGTAAATGAATCAGGTTTTGCTTTTTTGCAGGATTTGTTTTACACTAAAAAAAGACTGATTCATAAGGAGATTGCAATGAGTAGACAAGGTCGTTCCCAACTGGTTTTGGGCATCATCCTCATTTTAGTGGGCGTCTGGTTCTTTGCCGAAAAGACCGTCCCCTCCCTCTCGGATTTTGCCGACCAGTATTTCCAGTGGCCGTTCACCCTGATGTGGATCGGCGCGCTGATCCTATTGATCGGGTTGCTCACGGGCAACCCTGGCATGGCCGTCCCTGCCGCCATTGTGGCGGGCATCGGCGGTATCTTCTATTACATCGAGACCTATGCCAGTGGGCAGGCCTGGTCCTACCTGTGGACGTTGATTCCCGGCTTCGTGGGGGTTGGCTCGATCATCGCAGGGTTGCTGGGAGATCATCCCCGCCAAAATCTGAGAAGCGGTTTCAACGCCTTACTTTTCAGCGCGGTGATGTTCCTCATTTTCGCCTCCTTCTTCGGCGGCTTGAACCTGCTGGGAAATTACGGCCCGGCCATCCTGTTGATCGGTTTTGGGCTGTGGCTCCTCGTCCGCAGCCTGTTGAAGAACTTTTCAAAGAAGGATGAAGGCAATGCGTAACGGAAGTCTGTTTTGGGGCTTTGTGCTCATCCTGGCGGGCGTGCTATACCTGGTCGGTGGCATCCAATATTTCTGGCCGATCGTCCTGATCGGCGTTGGAGTGTGGATCATCGCAGGTGCGTTCCTTCGCGGAACTGCCGCCAAGGAAAAACACGTGTCCGTGGATTTGCAGGGCGCGCGCGAAATGTCCATCAAGGTCAATCACGGCGCGGGGCAGTTGAGCATCCGCCCGGGCGCGTCGATGGGCAAGGCGCTCGAAGGCGAGTGTTCCGATAACGTGGATGTCCGCTCTCGTTTGGCGGGAGACCGCCTCGAGGTCCGTGTGAGCGGCGATGTGGTCTTCGTCCCGTTCGTATGGAATTCGCGCGGCCTCGATTGGGACCTGCGGTTGTCGAACGAAATCCCGCTTTCCCTCGAATTGGAGACGGGTGCAAATCAGTCCACTGTGGATCTCAGCGGTCTGCGCGTGAATCGATTGCGCGTGCAGACGGGCGCCAGCTCCACGGATGTGACCCTGCCTGCCGAGGGCGTGATCGTGACCGAAGTTCAGATGGGAGCCGCCGAATTGAAATTGCGCATCCCACAGGGACTGGCGGCGCGCATCCGTTCGAAATCGGGACTGGCGGATATCAGCGTGGACACGACCCGCTTCCCGCGCAGGGACGGTGGGTACGAGTCGCCCGATTATTCCACCTCCCCGAACCGAGTCGACCTGACAATCGAAGCGGGTGTGGGCAAGGTAAGCGTTCTGTAATGCGTTGGAGACAAAATGAAACGAATTGAACCCTCCTTTGTGATTGGCCTGATCCTGATCCTGGTAGGCGGCTTGTTTATCCTTCAAAACATGGGCATCCTGGATAACGTCGGCGATGTTTTCTGGGGCGGCGTTTTTCTGGCCGCGGGAGCCTTGTTCCTGTTCGCGTTCATCACTGGCTCGTGGTGGGCCGTGATCCCCGGACTGACGCTGGCGGGCCTGGGCGTGCTCATCCTCCTGCCCGATCCGCTGGAGAAATATGGCGGCGCCCTCTTCCTCGGCTCGATCAGCCTCGCGTTCTGGCTGGTGTTCGTCACCGCGATGCGCGAGCGCTGGTGGGCGATCATCCCTGCGGGCACGCTGACCACTCTGGCTATTGTCTCATTCCTGCCGGAGTTTGTCGGCGGCATCGAGACCGGCGCGTTCTTCTTCTTTGGGTTGGCCGTCACCTTTGCGTTGGTGGCCTTGTTAGCCGGTATGCGTTGGGCCTGGTATCCCGCCGCGGCGCTGGGAGCGTTGGGCCTGGTGGTTCTGCTGGCCGTGGGAGATATTGCCAATTACATCATGGCGGCAGTGCTCATCGGGGCGGGAGTATTCCTGCTCTATCGCTACTTCCGCCGCGCTTGATCGTGCAATAAACCGATGACCCCTGTCAACAGACAGGGGTCATTATGATTCTGTGTATGAACGTGTTACTCTGCTGATACCACTTCGATTTCGGGGAAGAATTGGTGGACCGTGCCCGCCACCCAGCCATGCAGTGTGGACGGGAGCAGGGGACATCCCAGGCAGGCGCCTCCCAATCGGACCGAGAGGCGGTTTCCGTCCAGGGAAACGAATTCCACCGATCCGCCGTGGAATTGTTCGATGTACGCGCTGACCTGTTCGATCAACGCCTTGAGCTGAATTTCCTTCGCAGGGTCTCTTGGTGTTGCCATGACTTTTGTTCCTTTCTCCTTTTCGGCAGAAATGGCTTCCTCCAAAATATCGCGTACCTGTCGGTTGGCGTCCTTCCAGCGGTTCGAGACTTTCCCCGCCAGTTTGTCCAGAATGACGCGCCCCGCCGCGGGATGATGGACCACCAGTCCGCGCAGTTTCGAGCCGCGGATGCGGATCGTCTCCACATCCTCCTTCGCCACCGTCCCAGACGTGTAGGAAGGGTTGCCAACCACCGCCGACCAGCCGAAGACGCCTCCGACGGCAACCTGTGTCAGGTTGATGGGCGGCCCATCGTACGGTTTGTATCGAATGGTCACAGCCCCGCTCAGAAGCAGGTAGAGGTACATCGCTGGCTCACCCTGTTCGAAAATGACCGCCCCGGCAGGGCAGACGAACCGTTCGAACAGAGGCTCCACCAGCCGAAGGATATCTTCGCTGAGGTCGTCAAAAGGCGGGATGGTGCGCAGATCTTCCAGCATCTTCCTCATATTAATGGAACTGTAAATTACGATACAGTGGCAAATTTCCTCAATGCACGGACATTTGTCCCATATCTTTATGAAAAAGGTATGATAGCGGGTTATACTCCCGTCAGCATTGTTTGAAGGAAATCAAAACAGATGAAGCAGCAAACCCCGTTTCAACGCACCCTCGGTTTGATCGTGATCGGCGTCGGCCTGATCGCGCTCGGCGTGGCCGCCATGACCTTGCTCACCCTGCGGCAGGCGCAAGCCGAACGCACCGACTCATCCTCGGTCGTCCCCGCCGCGGCAAATTACCCCGCGCCCGAACTGGCCCTGAGCGATCTGGATGGCAACCCGCGTTCTCTCGCGGATTATCGCGGGCAGGTGATTCTCGTCAACTTGTGGGCCACCTGGTGTCCGCCCTGCGTGGAGGAGTTGCCCACGCTGAACGATTTTTACCGCGATTACGCCGCCAACGGATTTGTTCTCGTCGGGGTCAACGATGGCGAGGAACTCTCGGTGGTGAAGGATTACGTCACCCGCACGGGATTGACCTTTCCGATTTGGGCGGACCCCACCTATCTGACCGAATCTGCTTTCGGGACCATGAACCTGCCCTCCACCTACGTGATCGATCGCCAGGGACAGGTTCGCCTGCAGTGGATAGGCGCCATCAGCCGCGCCATGCTGGAAGAATATGTTGTTCCAATCATCGAGGAATAAGGAGAGAATCAAATGGATGCAAAAGTAATCTGGAAGGGAAAACTGGCCTTTGAAGCGATTGCCGATTCGGGTAAGACCATCGTGCTGGATTCTGGTTCCGACGCGGAACGCCTCGGCCCGGGACCGATGGAGGTGGTCGCCATGACCATGGCAGGATGCACTGCCATGGATGTCATCTCGATCATGGAAAAGAAGAAACAGGATGTGACCAACTTCGAGGTCAAAGTCCATGCGGAGCGGGCGGAGGATTATCCCAAAGTCTATACCCGCGCGGAACTCGTCTACGAAGTGACAGGTCACGCGCTGGACGAGGCGGCCGTCTTGCGGGCCATCGAACTGTCCATCCAGAAATATTGTCCCGTGCATGCCATGCTGAGTCAGGTATTCCCCATCACCCAGCGGTATGTCATTTTTGAAGACGAGGGGAACGGCGCGCGGCGACAGGTTGCTGAAGGGACGTACGTAGCGGAATAAAGAGCTGCGCACCTGTGAAGCATGAAATGGACGATCACTTCAAAGTGACCGTCCATTTTTTAATTTTGGTTACCTGCGGATGAGGCTGTAAATATCGGAGCAGTCGCAGGCAGTGACGATCAGTCCGCCTTTGGTGAGGGTGCCGAGGTAAGGCTCCGAACCGTTGTGTGCGATCCATCCATCCAAATTGAACGCGAGCGGGCCATCCGCGGGAATCCATTCGCCGTTGTATTTGCGCGCGATGTGGATGTGCGTGCCGGTGGTGCGCCCGCCCTCGCAGGAGGGCCAGCCCACGGGGTCGCCGCGTTTCACTTGCAGGCCAAGCGGAGCGCGTCCCTCGGTGCCGAGATGGAGGTACAAGATCGTCCAGCCCGTGCGCTCGTTCCCGTCGCCATCTAGATCGAGAACGACGATGCCGAGTTCCGAGCGGACGACCATCCCGTCTGCCACGGCAATGGCGTAGGATTCGCTGTCGGCGGCGAAACAGCCTGAACTTTGGGAGGGCGGCGCAAAGTCGATGCCCGCGAACGGTTCGCCCGTCCCCCAGCCGGTGTGCGGACCGCCGGTATACGTCCAGGCCTGTCCTTGCTGAAAGGGCAGGGGCAGTTCGGGTTGACGGAGACTGCCGGGGATGAGCACGAACGAATCCAGCCAGGGGTCGCCGAAAAGTTCACGATAGACGCGCGCCAGCCCGTTCGGTCCGACCGCGGCGGCGAACTCGTCCCCACCCATGGTCTGTGAAAAGTAGTATTGCAATCCAACCGAGGACGCGTCCTGCCACGGGTCGGGACGGTATTCGGTTCTGTCGATCAGGTCAAAGTCGGTCAGGTGGCCGGTGCGCCAACCGTAGTAACCGTTGTTGAGCGTGTTGGCCGCCCAGACGAGTTGCAGGTAGACGCTGTCATGGTCCCATCTGCGATAGCCGAGCACATAGGAAGAATCGGGCATGTTGGGATTGGAGAGTGCCCCCGATTGGTATTCAAGGAGCGCCAGCAACAGCCGCGGGTTGATGCTGAAATTGGTGGCGACGTAATCCACGATGCCCGCGCCCGTGCGCCACGTGTCACCGGCGTACTCGCGATAGTTTCTCAGCCAGCCAGGCTGGGATGTGATGAAGGCCGCACTGTTGAACCCGATGGCGGTGGGACCGTTCACAAAGGCGTGGTCGGGGACGATCTGGTAGGGACTGCCCCACAACGCGCGGTAGTAGATGGGGATCTTCATCGGCAGGCCGGGCGGCATGGTGGTCGCGTCGGGAGGAATGATCGGGTTGGCGGTGCGGATCTCCTGCACGGTGGTGTTGAAGCGCACCGCGAGGGCGGGCAGGGTGTCGCCGCTTTGGGCGGTGTAATCCACCAGTTCCCCGGGTTTGTAGTTGGGACGCGTTGGCAGGGGGGTGATAACTACCTGCGGCGTGGACGGGGATTCGCCCGCGGCCATCACGATTTCGACGGGGGCGGAGGGAGCGCAGGCGGTGAGGATGATGATGAAAAGGAGGGCGAAGGAAAGAACTGTTTTACTCATTCGGCTCGCGTATGATGACCGACCAGGCCTGCCCGTATGGGTCTGCCGTGACCGTGCGTGCGCCGCGCGTCATCGTGCCTTGATACGGTTTGGCCCCAAAGTGGATCGTCCACCCGCCGAGCACGAACGGCAACGCGCCATCGGGCAGGATCCATTCGCCGTTGTACTTTCTCGCGAAGTGGACGTGGCGGCCTGTGGAGATCCCGCCTTCGCAGGAGGCGTGCCCGATTCGGTCGTTGACCCTCACCCAGGTCCCCGCGGAGACGCGTTCATCCTCCGCAATGTGGAGGTAGAGAAGCGTCCAGCCAGTCTGCTCGTTGCCGTCGCTGTCGAGGTCGATCACGACCACGCCATCGCTTGCGCGGACGATGATGCCCGCCGCCGCGGCTGTCACCCAGAGGGAGGAAACGTCACAGCCTTTGTGATCGGAGGGCGGCGCGAAGTCTATTGCCGCGAGTGGACCTTCGCGGTCCCAGGCGCCGTGCGGGCCGCTGGTGTAATTCCATTGCACGTTCGGGTCGAACGGCAGGGTCATTTCGGGTTGGGTCATGCCAGGCGCGAAGAGCGGTTCCACTGTTGAGGCGCGCACCCAGGGATCGCCGAACATTTCATTGTAATAAGCGACGAAGCTGGAGTCCGAATCGGGATCGAGGACGCGCTCCCAGTCCGCGCGGTTGCGTTGTCGGGAAAAAAAATACTGGATCGCCACCGTCCCCGCGTTCAGTTCGGGGTTGAGGCGGATGGTCTCGCCATCGGGGAAAGTCAGTTCCGTCAGCGTGCCGCTGCGCCAGCCGTAATATCCCGTGAACAACTGGTTGATGGCCCATTGCAATTGTTTGAACAGACCCTGGTCATCATCCTGAATTTGGAATCCCATCGGGTATTTTTCGCGGAACATGTCGGTGGGCTGTCCGAACACCCAGCCGCTTTCGTATTCGAGAAGCGCGAGCAGGAGACGCGGGTTGGCTGAATTATCGCGTGCCAGTTTTTTCAACACGTTGGTGCCGCTGGTCGTCCCCGAGGTGGTGACCCATTGCTTGTACGTGCTGAGGAATCCGCCCGCTTCGAGGATGTACGCCGCGACGTCGAAATCGCTGGCGGAGGCGGAAAAAATGACTTCCGAATCGGGGATGGTCTTGTCGTTCGGTGTTTTCTCCGCCTCGATTCGATCTGGGACGATGAGCAGGGTGCCTTCTTCGATCAGCCCCTCCTGCGGGACGTCCTTCGGCGAGGTGATTTCGTCTTTGCCCACGTTGAAGCGGCGCGCGATCGAGTCGAGACTGTCCCCGTTTTGGGCGTAATACAAGATCGGCGGGTCTTGCGGATCGGGCATGGAGACCTGCACGAGCGTCTGCGTCGGCGCGGGGATGGTCGCGGTGAGCGTCATCGTCGCGGTCGGGACGAAGGTGTCGGTCGGACGTGGCGAGGCGGTGGGCGACGCGGGAAGTGTGAAGGTAGGGATGCGCGCCGTCGGTGTGGACTGAACTCCCCACAACGAGTTTTCTGTGGCGCAGGCGGACAATGTCAACGCGAAGGCGACGAGGAGGGTGATGAGACGTTTCATGCTGGCGGAATTATACACTTGTGGAGCGGGATGGAATCCCGCCTTACCTTGCTATCATATTCCATTCCGCCCTACCTAGCGATCATATTCAATTCGCTGATCCCCTCCAACGCTTCGAGTTTGGCCTCGCCGCGCGTCAGGTAACCATCGTATTCCACGCCCGCGCTGGAGGCGGTCCAGCCGTCCAGCACGAAGGGGATGTGGCCGTCGGCGTTGATCCACTCGCCGTTGTATTTGCGCGCCACGTGTAAATGCGTGGCATTGGACGCGCCGCCCTCGCAGGAGGGATGTCCGATGCGGTCGCCGCCTTTGACGCGCGTGCCTGGTTCCACGCGGTCACGCGTCTCGACGTGCATGTACAGGATGACCCAGCCCGTTTGTTCGTAGCCGTCGCCGTCAATGTCCTGCACCACCTGGCCATCCCCTGTGCGGATGATGACTCCATCCGTCAGCGCGGTGACCCAGTAGTCGGTCTGGAAACAGCCATGCACGTCCGCGACGGGAGCGAAGTCGAGCGCGGCCCAGGCGGAGCCATCGGCCCAGGCGCCGTGCGGTCCGCCCGTGTAGACCCACGTCACGCCGCGCTCGAAGGGCAGGGCCATGCGCGGCTGGTGGAGCCAGTCGGGGATGACGGGATCCACTGCAAGGTCAAAGGGAGAACCGAAGAGGAAGAAGTAGGTTTGGTAGAGGCCGAAGACATCCACGTCCGTCGTCCATGTGACGCGGTCGTCCAGTTTGGAAAATAGGTTTTGCACGCCCGCTGTCCCCGCATTGATGCCCGCGTCGATGGGGACGACTGTGCCGTCCGTCAGCACCCAACTGGAAACGGCGTTGGCGCGCCACAGGTAGTAGCCGCGGTTGAGTTCGTTGGCGGCGTAGGTCAGTTGCAGGTACAGGCCGAGGCGGCTGGGGTCGGCGATGCTGAGGGCGTAGTCGGTCTGGAACGGTGTGGCGCTGTCCACCCATCCACTGCGATGTTCGATCAGCGCGAGCAGGAGCCGCGGATTGACCGAGTAATTTTGCGCCACCATTTCGATGATCTGCGCGGCGGACAAATACTCGCCGTTCACTTCCTGCCCGAACGAAGCGAGGTATCCGTTGCGCTCGTTGATGAATTGTTCGACGTCAAACAGCGCGCTGGCGGGACCGTACACCAACTCGGAATCGGGGATGACCTTGAACGACGAGCCGACCGCGCCCGCTTCAGGGACGGGGATGACGAGCGTCTGGCCGACTTCGAGCACGTTCGCGTCGATCAGACCGTTGGCCTGCATCAGCGCCTCGAGGCCGACTCCGTACGATTGGGCGATACTGCCAAGCGTGTCCCCAGGCTGGACCACGTACTGGTCCGCGTCGGTGCGTTGGGTGGGCAGGACGCGTAGCGCGTCGGGTGTGGGCGTGTAGATGGGCATGCCCGCGGGACGTGCGGTGGGGAGCAACTGGTCGAGCGGGATCGCGGTCGGGACGATGAACGGCATCTCGGTGGGTGTGGGCTGACCAGGGAGGAGGGTCTCGTTCGCGGGCGGAGGGACGTTGACCGTGGTGTTTCCGTCAAGCGGCACGAACGGGTTGTAGGCTACTGCGGTGGGAGTGGGAGACTCGGTGGCGGTTCCGCACGCGGAGAGGAGAAATACGATAAGCAGAACGCGGAAGGCAGAAGGCAGAAGGCGGGTTGGATGCATGAGGGGATTGTACCAAAGACAGTAATCAGTGAGCAGTGTTCAGTGATCAGTTCCGCTTCTGCCATTATAAAGAACTCCGAAGCAGTCGCCTCGGAGTTCTTCTTTCATTTCTTCTTGTAATACTTTTTCATTTGCACATTCGTGATCTCGAATCCCATCTTCTTGTATAACTCAAAAGCATTGGTATTGTGACCGAAAACGTGCAGTCCCATGAACTCAACGTCTTTCGATTTCAGGATTTCATCCAATGCCATCAGTGCCTGCTTGCCGAATCCCTTGCCGCGGAATTCCTCCGCGATCCAAAAATCGTAGCCGAAGGCGCGGCGGGGCGTCTCGTCCATTTTGACTTCCACCCACAGGATGCCCATCTTCCTCCCCGTGGACTCGTCCATGATGGAATAGATGAACTCATCCTTGCTCTGCAGGCCGTTGGGCAGGAGTTTGTTGAATTCCGCGCGCGCTTTCTCCAGCGATTCTGACTCTTTCCAATTTCCAGTCTTCACGTGTTCCGCGGCATACTCGCGGATGCTACGCTCACAATACGCTTCGAAATCTTCCTGTGCCATTGGGGTGAGTTTGACCATTGGAAAACTCCTTTCTATCTGGATTGTATCAAATAAAAACGAGTGACGATTTTTCTCATCACTCGTTTTATCCTTCAGCATTCAGCGTTCAGCCTTAATCCTTCATCCTTGAATTACCCTCCCCACGGCATTCCTGAATAATTCTCGAAGGCCTTATCGTGCATGTGCTTGAACAGCCGCTCATGACCAGATTCCCAGTGGGCGAGCATATCGAGGACTTTCTTCGCATCGCCCTCCGCTTTGGACGCGGCTTGCGCGTAGAACTCGGCGAAATCGCGCTCGATGAGATACGCCATCCGCAGGACGGGCAGGTCCGCCACCATGGATTCGGCGACGGTGTCCGCGATGGATTCGCTATCGGCGCGGTCGGCGAAGAATCCCGCGGACGGCAGTTCGGGCGCGGCGGACGATCCGCCCGCGAGCGCGTCCAATTGCGCCTGGATGAACTCGATGTGACGCTGTTCCTCCTCGGCGATGGCTTTGAACGCTCCCACCGCCGCGGCATTTTGCAGTCTCGCCGCGTTCTGCTCGAAGAAGCGCTTGCCTTCGTACTCTCGCTGGAGGGCGTATTCCAAAACTTTGCGAATGTCCATTTTGGTTACCTCGTTCTGTCGTTTCATAGTTACGTAGTTCAATCATCGAACTACGTAACTATCCAACTACGTAACTATCAAACTAACTCAACCTTCACCGCCGCGACCTTGTACTCGGGAATCTTCGAGATCGGGTCGAGCGCGGCGATGGTCAGCTCGTTGGCGGAGGCCTCGGGGAAGTGGAAGTTGGCGTACACCATCCCAGGCGGGACGCGGTCGGTGACCCAGGCCTCGGCTTCGATGTGTCCGCGGCGGGAGGTGACGCGGACGCGCTTCTTGCCGTTCAGGCCGAGTCTCGCGGCGTCTTCGGGGTTCAACTCCACCAGTGCCTCGCTGTAGACCGCCATCAGCCCCGCGGCGCGGCGCGTCATCTGGCCGCCGTGCCAGTGATAGAGCACGCGTCCCGTGCTGAGCACGAACGGATAATCCTCGGTCGGCTCCTCGGCGGGCGGGATGTGGTCAATGGGCATGAACTTGCCCTTACCGCGCGAGAAGGCCTTGGTGTGCAGGATCGGCGTGCCAGGATGTTCCTTCGTGGGGCAGGGCCATTGCAGGCGCTCGCCGTTTTCGAGACGGGCGTGCGTGATGCCCGCGTAGGACGGCGTCACCGCGTTGATCTCGTCCATGATGGCGGACGTATCCTTGTAATCCCACTTCGCCCACGGCGCGTCCATATCAATCTTTCGCGACTGGTCACTGATGACTGATGACTGAACACTGATTACTCTCTTCGCGATCTCGGACGTGATCCACCAATCCTGACGCGCGTCCCCGAGCGAGGGAATCGCCTGTCGCACCATCTGGACGCGGCGTTCGGTATTGGTGAACGTCCCTGTCTTTTCGGCGAAGGAAACGCCTGGGAGCAGGACGTCCGCATAGGCAGATGTCTCGGAGGGGAAGATCTCCTGCAAGACGAGGAAGTCCAGCGCCTCGAGCGCCTGTCGGATGTGACGCGTATCGGGGTCGGACATGACGGGGTCTTCGCCGAGGATGTAGAGCGCGTGCGTGCGGCCTTCGAGGATGCCAGGCATCATCTCGGTGACGACCGCACCGACCTTGAGATTGCTGGCCGCGCCCCACGCTTTTTGGAATTTCGCCTGCGCTTCCTCGCTGGTGACGGGCTGATACGCGGGATAGACATTCGGCAGGCCGCCCATATCACACGCACCTTGCACGTTGTTCTGTCCGCGCAATGGGTTGACGCCGCCGCCCGCCTTGCCCATGTTGCCGAGCAACATTTGCAGGTTGGCGAGATCGATGACGTTGTGGACGCCCGAAATGTGCTGGGTGATGCCCATCGCCCACATGACGGCGGTGGGTTTGTTCTCAGCCATGATCTGCGCGGCTTCGTAGAGTTGTTCGACGGGAACGCCCGTGATCTCGCTGACTTTGGCGGGCGGGTAGTTCATGACTGTGGCTTTAAATTCGTCGAAGTTCTCACAGCGCTCCTCGATGAAGGCTTTGTCTTCCCAGCCTTTTTCGAGGATGATGTACATCAGCCCGTTGACGAGGGCAATGTCACTGCCAGGTTTGTGGCGCAGATGGAGCGTGGCGAACTCGGTGATATCGATGCGACGCGGGTCGGCCACCACCAGTTTCGTGCCGCGGAATTTGACGGCGCGCCGCAACATCGTCCCGAAGACGGGATGCTGTTCGGTGGTGTTCGAACCGATAATGAAAAACGCTTTGGCTTGACTGGCGACATCGTCCATGCTATTGGACATCGCGCCCGAACCGAAGGAAGTGGCCAGACCGGCCACCGTGCTGGAGTGTCAGAGACGGGCGCAGTGGTCTATGTTGTTCGTCCCCAAGACCTGCCGCGCAAATTTGTTCATCAGGTAGTTTTCTTCGTTCGTACATTTGGCCGAAGTGAGCACGCCAATGGTATCCGCACCGTGGTTGTCGCGCGCTTCCATCAGTTTTTTGGCGGTGATGTCGAGGGCGGTGTCCCAATCGGTCTCGACCCAATCCCACTGACCGTTGACCGTGGACCGTTTACCGTCCACCGTCTTCTGTCCACCGTCGAGTAAATAGCGGCGGACTTTTGGTTTCAAAAGCCTATCGGGATGATGGATGTAATCGTAGCCGTAGCGTCCCTTTACGCACAACGCCATCCCGTTGACGGGTGAGTTTGGATTGGACTGGACGCCGATCACCTTGTTATTTTTCACCAATAGATCGAACTGACATCCGACGCCGCAATAGGAGCAGGTCGTCGTCACTTTCTTGACCTGATGCGCGCGTGCCATCCCGTAGTTCATCTTGTTCGATAGCGCGCCCGTCGGGCAGTACGCCACGCATTGACCGCACGATTCGCATCGCGCTTCGAGCATGGCCGTGTCCGCGCCCGCCACGATGACCTCGTCAAAGCCGCGCTTGGCCACGCCCCAGACGTTCCGCACCTGGATCTCGCCGCAGGCTTCCACACAGCGACGGCACAGGATACAGCGGTTCATGTCCACGCGGATGAAGGGATTCGGGTCGCTGTCCACGGGATAGCGCGTCCCCTTCGTTCCCCAACTCGGAGCGGATGCCTTGTACTCGTAGGCCAGATCCTGTAACTCGCATTCGCCGCTCACGTCGCAGGTGATGCAGTCCTGCGGATGATTCGCCAGCATGAGTTCGAGAGTCAGTTTGCGGTCCTTCATCACTTTGTCGCTGTGGGTCTGGATCTCCATGCCCTCCCAAACGGGAGTGACGCAGGCGGCCTGCAGGAAGCGTCCACCCTTCACTTCCACCACGCACATGCGGCAGTTGCCAGTGGGAGACAGGTCTTTGTGGTAGCACAGGGTGGGGATATCAAACCCATGCGCGCGCGCCACTTGCAGGACGGTCTGTCCGTTCTGCACTTCGAATTTATTTCCGTCTATGGTGATGTTCACGGTCATGTTCACCTCGTTACTCGTAGTATTTCAAATCATCCAAAATTGCATTGGTGAGATCGGCCTGTTCCAGGTCTTCCTTGCGGACGGAGGCGGATGTCAGATTCGCGCCTGTCAGGTTGGCGTGCTCGAGGGTCGCGCCGACCAGATAGGCTTCGATCAGAATCGCATGTGACAGGTTCGCGTTCGTCAGGTCGGCGTCTCGCAGGTCGGCATTGAAGAGCTCCGCTTCCACGAGCGACGCGTCCCGCAGGTTGGCTTTTTCAAGACAGACACAATCCAATGCCAGGTCCATCTCATCCAGGTTTGGATCGGTCAATTTGTCATGGGCAATGCCCAGATGGGCATGATCCAGCACTGCTCCTTGAAAATCTGCTCCGTAGAGCCAGGCGCCGCCCAGATCCGTTCCTCTCAAGTCTGCCCTGACCAGGATGATCTCGTGCAGGTGCGCGTGTTGCAAGTGCGCAGCGCGGCATTTGATCCCAGTGAAATCGCGTCTGCCGTTGTTGTAGGCGGCGATCAGACCCTGGCCAGTGAACTCGAGGGCGTTCATTTCATCTCGGCTTTTGCAAACTCCGCTTCGAAATGGGTCAGCGCCGATTTCATTGGGATGGCGACGGATTGTCCCAACCCGCAGAAGGACGAGTCCTGCATCAACGCGGCGAGCGTCTTCAATTCGTCGGTGTCGCCCACGCGTCCCTCTCCCGACGCCATGCGGTTGAGGATCTCGAGCGAGCGCCACGTCCCGACGCGGCAGGGCGTGCATTTTCCGCAACTTTCCGCCGCGAAGAAGTGGAGCAGTTCGCGCAGAAACGCGATGGGCGAGACGTTCTGGTCGCAGATCAGGAACGAGCCTGCGCCCATCGAGATGACCTGTGTCCAGCGCTTCTCCATCGCTTTGATATCGCGCGTCACGCCCTTGAGCGGACCCGAACTATAGTCAATGTGCGAGTCCATCAACGCGGGTGGGACGATGGTCCCCGCCGCGCCGCCGCACAGCGCAAAGTTGAAGTGCGAGCCAGGCAGCATCCCGCCGCCGTAGTCTTCGATGATCTGTCGCAGGGTCAGGCCGAACGGCGCTTCGAACAGGCCAGGGTTTTTCACGTGGCCAAGGATCATATAAACTTTCGTGCCAGGCGTCGGGTCGTCGGTGAGATTACGCCACCATTCCGCACCGTTTTTGATGATGTGCGGCACCGCGCAGAACGACTCCACGTTGTTGACCGTCGTCGGCTGGCCGCGGAATCCGCT
This sequence comes from Chloroflexota bacterium, assembly GCA_049324715.1. GTDB lineage: Bacteria > Chloroflexota > Anaerolineae > Anaerolineales > Villigracilaceae > Denitrolinea. The sequence goes on from JBMOMR010000011.1 coordinate 100,652, forward strand.
GGTGGGCGGGTAGGGCGGACGCAGACGCGGTTCGCCGCGTTTGCCTTCGAGCGATTCGAGCAACGCGGTTTCCTCTCCGCAAATGTACGCGCCCGCGCCGCGGTGCACGTGGATGCGGAAGGAGAATCCGCTTCCCTGAATATTTTCGCCGAGCAGGTTTTTCTCCTCGGCCTGTTTGATCGCGTTCTCCAGCCGCCGCGCCTGATGTTCGTATTCGCCGCGGATGTAGATCCACGCGTCCGACGCGCCGCAGGCGTAGCCGCCAATCGTGATTCCCTCCAGCAGTTGATGCGGGTTCGTGTCGATCAGCACACGGTCTTTGAAGATGAGCGGCTCGCTCTCGTCCGCGTTGCAGACCATGTAGCGCGGCGTCCGCTTTTCGCTGGCAACGAAGCGCCACTTGCGTCCCACGGGAAAGCCCGCGCCGCCGCGTCCCTGCAGACCAGACGTCTCCACTTCGGAGAGTACCGCGATCGGTTCGGATTGAAGCGCTTTTTTGAGTCCGTCATAGACTCCATTCGCCAGCGCGTCGTCGATCGAATCGGGATCGATCTTGCCGATCAGGGCGGTCATCACGCGGACCTCGCGCGGGCGCGGCTTCGAGTAGTCGGTCGGAACCCCGCGCCAGCCTTCGCAAACCTTCTTCGAGTCGGACGCGGTCACAGGTCCAGCCTGCTCGTCTTCGACGAGGACGGCGGGCGCGCGGTCGCAGAGTCCCAGACAGGATGTCCGCTCGACGGTGAAGTCATCTCCCATGCTTTCCCGCCACTCCGCGACTAGTGACTGATCACTGTTTACTGATGACTGTTTACTGGCCTTTTTCAGCCAGCAGACAGGCCCATCGCAGACGCGCAAAACCTTCTTGCGTTCTTCGAGCGAGAGCATGGAATAGAAGGTGGCCATGCCGTAGGCTTGATGGGCAGGGATGCCGAGCACGCGGGCGGTGTCGGTGATGGCCTGGCGCGAAAGACCGCCGTGCTCCGCCTGGATGTCGTTCAATACCTCCAGGACGGCTTCGGGATTGTTCCCGTGCTCGGCGGCCAGTTCCAGCACTTCAGGCTGGATGGGTTGGTATTTGATCTTTTTGTTGGTCATGGTACCTCGTTACCTTGTCGTCATTACGAGGGCGTGCTCGCCCGAAGCAATCCCCCCGTCATACTGGAGATTGCTTCGCTTCGCTCGCAATGACGCAATAGATGCTGATTTTGTGCACCGATAAAGGTTTCTTCTATTATCCCCTGTGGCGGAGTTCTACGTTAGTCCTTTTCTTCATCCAATATACTGATTTTAATCCTGTTTGGTATGGGACATTCGGCAGGGTTGGCGAAGGGATTGATCACCCAGGAACTTCTTTAAGAGCCTTGTACGAAATTTTTCCTTCGCTCCAGGTGACCACCATTGTCATGCCGCAGTGACTGCATTTCACGTTGTACATGCCTGGTTCGATGTGCGGCAGGGGGGCGCCGCATTTGGCGCAGGGAGTGGGGAACAGGGCGCTTTCTTTATCGCTGACCCACGGCATGTGGGTGATGGTCTCGCCCTCCACGTTTATTTTCAATGGAATGCGCAGAAACTTGCTGACCTGCTCGGCGCACTTGACAGTTGCAGTTCCCGCAAAGGGAATCTCCGTCCCGCTTCTGAGCCGAAGCGACAAGGTTAACTTTCTGTCTTCATTATTATCCTTGTTATGCAATACCAATGCCGCAAGTTTCTCGAAATGTAATTTCCTGGTGCGAGGAAACCAGAGATAAACGGAATAACGCAGGGTGAATGTGATCTTCTGCGTATCTTTGTCAAATACCGTGTAATAAGCGCATTCATCCGATAATACTAAAAGAATGAACCATCCGACGATGACGATCGCAACAATGGCAGCTAACGCCTCCACAATGCTCCTACTGGCTGTTGCAAAGACGATCCATATGGCTACCAGGGAAAAAGGGGCGACGATAACGAGACGGGTGAAAATTGCTTCGAACGCGTCTGGGATGAGGATCAATTGGTTTCCATTCTCTTTGACGACCATGCATCGCTCCTATGGTAATTGTTGTAATTATCGTCGTGCTGGCTCGTTCGAGTCGAGCATCTGTTTGATTCGCTCAGGGTGCGCGTACAAATTGAACCGATTCCGCTTGGCGTAGCCGATCAGCGTGATGCCCCACTTCTCGGCCAGTTCTATCGAAAGGGACGAGGGCGAAGTCCGCGAGATCAGGATGCTCGCGCCCAGCCGCGCGGCTTTTTGGAGCATCTCGGAACTGATGCGTCCCGTCGTCATCAGGATGCGGCGGCTCGGCAAGACGTTTTGCATCAGGCACATGCCCGCGATCTTGTCGAGGGTGTTGTGGCGGCCGATGTCTTCGGCAGAGAGCAGGATGCGCTCGCCGTCGGTCAACGCGGAGGTGTGGACTCCGCCCGTCTCGCGGTAGAGATCCTGCGCCTCGAACAACATCCCGACGAGGTGGCCGATCTGACTGGGGGGGAGGGTAAACCCGTTCGGGGCCGTGACCGGACGCGGGTCCGCGATGGAATCGACGGCGGTCATCCCGCCCGAACAGCCCGAGGTGCGCGTCCACTTGGAGGGTTTCTCCGCGGCGTGCGTCAGCCAGATGTCCACGTTGTCGCCGTGTTCGCATAGTCTAACATCACTGACCTCTTCCATGGAATCAATCACGCCTTCATTGAAGAGGAAGCCGACCGCCATCGCTTCGAGCAGGACGGGTGTGCACATGAACGAGACCCAGGCCTCGCCGTTGACGGTGAGCGAGACGGGCGTCTCGACGATGACGCTGGCGTCGATGGGTTTGCTTTCGGTGGAGTCGATCTGAAAGTATTGAATGGGTTTGCGTGGTTCAAGCATAATTCACCTGTAAGAGCGATACACGGATTTCACGGACGACGCGGATTTACACGGATTTTCTTTAAAAATATCCGCGTACAAGGTCTATTTGCCATCTTTCTTATAACTCTTTTTGTGCGCGGCGACGAAACGTTCGGGATCGGCAAGATACGCGCCGAGACAGACTTCTGTGCAAAAATAGATGGTGCGGCCGTGATACTCGGCTCGCGGAAAGTAATCGGAGTCGGCGTGGAAGACGCGTCCGCACAGCGCGACGAAGGACGGGCGCTTTGTCTTCTCGGTTTCGGTTGCTTCAGCCTCGGACATGGTGTGGATTCTAATCGGTTTCCGCCTGAGTCAAAAGTCGAAAGTCGAAGGTCGCGTGACTTTTGACTTTCGACCTTCGACTTATTCCGCCAGCCTCCCAACCACCTTCACGCAATCGTGCAGAAACACTTCTTCTTTATGAGGCGCGTCGGGCAGTTCGCTGGTCAGGTCCTGGGCGGGGAAGTGGAGATTCTCGTGCAGGTCGCCGCGCCACTTGGGGCAATCGGTCACGTCATAGACGAGGCCTTTGTAGGCGATCCACTTACGGGAATAGCGTTCGCCCGAGTTGCGTCGGAGTTCAGTCAGGGTGATGATGCGGTCGGGGATGTCCATGCGAAAAATTTGTCCGTGTTATTTTTGTTTGGGCGCGCGGTATTCCAGAAAATCGGCCTTCGGGTAGGATTTTTCGCTGACTTCGAAGATCCCCGTCTGCGGATTCTGCTGGTTGCCGCCCAGCACCTTGATATGCGTCTCTGTCTCACCGAGGTAGAACGCGACATGGCCGAAGACGACTTCCCGCTGGAAGACGACGATGCACCCGACGTAAGGTTCGGTGATCCGTTCGCCCCATCCCTGCCACGAGCGCGCCAGCGCGGACTTTGTGCCCGGGAGGCCAACCTGATCCACGCACCAGTTGACGAAGGCCGAGCACCACGGCGTCTCGTCTTTGGAGCGCAGGGCTTCGCTGATGTTGGTGGTGGCATGGAGATATTCCACCACGCGCGGGTTGTTGGCCGCGCCAGGATATTCCTGCACCCCGAGTTCGTTGCGTGCCACGGTCAGCCAGGGAGGTTCGGTCTGCTTCATGCAGCGACGATACAGCCAGCCTTCTTTATCATTGACTTTTGTCTTGACCCAATCGCCTTTTTCGTTGAGATCATATTTATCAATGACGTCCCCCCTCGATAGCGTTTCCAGTATTTTGGATAGAACCGTCGGCTCCTGGCGGAGCGTTAAATGCGGCGTACTGATTCGGAAGAATTCCCTCGACGCGGTCATGGCTGGGCCTCCTTTTTGGGAGATTATATCGCGTCGCCTATTCGAACACCGCCACCGCACGGACGGGGGACCCCGTCCCGCCGCGGATCTTCAGCGGCAGGCCGATGAAGCGGAATCGTCCGCGGCCGATGAGCAGATGCAGGTTGACCATGTTTTCGTAATGTGTGAATCCCATTTCACCGCAGATGCGGTGGACATCCTTGTTGGAAACGTGGCGGACTCCAGGTGACATCGTCTCGACACCGAACGCGGCGATTCGTTTCTGACCGAGCCAGCGGGCCGCGTCCACGCTCAGGCCTGGGCCGCGATCCCAGTTCTCGGTCCCGAAGGCGCGGCGGAAGTGATCGGTGTGGATCAGGACGGCGTCACCCGCTCGAACGTCCAGATTCGACGCGGCGAGGGCGCGTTCCAAATCGTCCACTTCGATCAGTTCGCGGAGTCCCTTGTGTGACAAGTCGAGACAGATCCCCTCGGTGTAGAACATCGTGAGCGGCATCGTCTCGATGGATTGACCGCGGAACTCGCGTCCCATGTGATTGAGCGCGTCCACGTGTGTGCCCGTGTGCTCGCCCATCTCGATGCGGTTCACCGCGGGGGAGGGGACTCCGTCCACGGGAATTCCGTCCCACTCTTCGTGCGTCGCGTGGACGGTGATGTTCACGTCGGGGAGTCCCGAAAAGACGGGCATCCCCGCGTAGATTTCCTGGGAGAGGTCAATGAGTTCGGGCATGGTTCACCTGTTTTAGCGAGTGATAGTATACTTGCCGCCTGTCATTTAGAAGATTGGGTGGGTAATCACCACTGAAGCCGCACGAGTAGTCCCTTCGAAGCCCAACCACAAAATGATCCAACCGACTTGATGCCCTCAGTGGGCATGCTTGTGATTTTAACCTGTCAAGGAGACCTTTGAATGTACGATGAAATTTCCATTGGGCGGGAGTTTACGCAACCAAGAAAAACCAATGCTATCCGCCGCATACATTTTTCGGGTGCGAAAAATTTCCGTGACCTCGGCGGATATCAGACTCTCGATGGACGCACTGTACGCTGGGGGATGCTCTATCGTTCGGACAATCTGCACAATTTGACGGACGCCGACCTGACGCGTCTCTCTGCCCTCGGGCTGGACCGCGTCATTGACTTCCGCACGGAGCGGGAACAGTCCGAACAGCCTGATCACCTGCCCGCGGCGGGTTCGATCCGAGTCGTGCACATCCCGATCAACGATGCCAGCACGTCCATCTGGTATGAAGAACACGATGAGTTTTTGAAGAGCATCGAAAACGCGGACCCCGCTCGGTATCTTACCCAGACGAACGTGGAACTTGCCACGCGCTTCACGTCCGAAGTTCGGCGTTTCCTGCACGAAGTCCATGCCGCGCGTGGCAACCCCGTCCTGTTCCACTGCGCCGCGGGCAAAGATCGGACGGGTTTCGCCGCGGCCCTGCTTCTGCGGATTCTCGATGTGCCGATGAAAACGATCCTCGAAGATTACCTGCTCACCAACCAATATTACCTGCCCTCGCGCACTTGGGAACTGCTCCGCATGCGCCTGCTCAATGGCGCACTATATGCGGACGTGGTGCGCGGCTTCATGGAAATCCAACCCGCGTATCTGCAAGCCGCCTTCGACGCGATGGAGCGCGAACACGGCTCGTTTGATGGCTATCTCCGTAACGCGCTGGGGTTGACGGGGCAGGGTGTGGAGCATTTTCGAAAGGTGTATTTAGAGTAGAAACACCAAAACGTCAAAACCTTTTTGTACACAGATTTCACGGATTCAACGGATTTTCACAGATTTTTTTGATTTTTCCGTATCCGTCCCTGAAATCGGTGTTTTCCGTGTCCTGAGTTTGGATGTTTCGCGATGAGATATGTCAGGTTTTTTTAATCATCATCTATTCATCCTTTATAATAGTTTCCATAACGCATTAATCGTAAATTCAAAATTGTAAATTCATCCCCAAACTATCCGACCATCAGACTCAGAGACCCCATGACTACCCAACTCATCGAATGCATCCCCAACTTTTCCGAAGCGCGGCGACCTGAGGTCGTTGACCAGATCGTGGCCGCCATCCAATCGGTCGCGGACGTGAAACTCCTCGACCGTTCGTCTGATCTCGACCACAACCGCACGGTGCTGACGTTTGCTGGCACGTCCGTGGGCGTGGAAGAGGCCGCCTTCCGCGCCATCCAAAAGGCGGCGGAACTCATTGATCTCGACCAGCACACAGGCGAGCATCCACGCATGGGCGCCACGGACGTGGTTCCCTTTGTGCCTCTCAGTGGCGCGTCGATGGATGATTGCATCGCCATCGCGAAACGTCTCGGTGAGCGCGTGGGGAGCGAGTTGCAGATCCCCGTCTATTTGTATGAAGCGGCGGCCACGCGTCCCGAGCGGACGAATCTCGAAAACATCCGTCGCGGTCAGTACGAAGCGCTCAAGGAAGAGGTCGGCGTCAAATCGGAACGCGATCCCGACTTCGGTCCGCACAAGATCGGCAAGGCGGGCGCGACCGTCATCGGGGCGCGCAATCCGCTGGTGGCGTTCAACGTCTATCTCACCACCGACGATCATGATATTGCCAAGAAGATCGCGAAAGCCATCCGTCACTCCTCGGGCGGACTGCGCTACGTGAAGGGCAGTGGCTTTCTCGTAGACGGCCGCGCACAGGTCTCGATGAATCTCACCAACTTCCACGAGACGCCCATCGGCCGCGTGGTGGAGTTCGTCCGCCGCGAGGCGCAACGGTACGGCGTCGGCATCCATCACAGCGAACTGGTGGGATTGATCCCGCAAGAGGCGTTGGTGGACGCGGCCATCTGGTACACGCAACTGGACGGATTCGACAAATCGCAGATTCTCGAATCGCGACTCTTTTCCGCGCAGAGCAACCCGTCCGCGCCGAATGGACGCCCGTCCTCGTTCACGGAGGAACTGGCCGCGCCCACTCCGACCCCGGGCGGAGGCTCTGCTGGAGCGTTCGCGGGCGCCATGGGCGCGGCGCTGACGGCGATGGTGGCGGGCTTAACCATCGGCAAAAAGAAATATGCCGAAGTGGAAGCCGAGATGCAAGCCATCCGTGTGATGTCCGAAAGTTTGCGCAAGGAACTCGGCCAGGCCGTGGGCGATGATGCCGCGTCGTTCGAAGTGTTAATGGCGACGTTCAAACTGCCGAAGGAGACCGAGGAGCAAAAGCAGACGCGTGACGCCGCGATCGTCAATGCCACGCTCAATGCCGCGCACATCCCTCTCCACGTTTCGGAGATGGCTGTCAAGGTGATGGAACTCGCGCTGAAGTGCGCGCGTAACGGCAACATCAACGCCATCAGCGACTCGGCTTCGGGATTTGCCATGGCGCGTGCCTCGCTGACCGCGGCGGGCTACAACGTGCGCATCAACATCCACTCGCTGGAGGACAAGTCCGCGGGCGAGAAAATGTTGACAGAGTTGGCCGAGTTGGAGAAGAAGGCCGATAAACTCGAAAAAGAGATCCGCAAGGTGATGAAGGAACGCGGCGGGATTTAGGAATTTACCGCGAAGACCGCAAAGGTCGCGAAGAAAACCAAAAAGAATTATGAAGCGGTACTTTCTCCTCCTGCTTTTTCTGCTTACTTCGTGCACGCAAGCGCCGATGACGATTCCTACGGCAACAGAGACGTGGACCGCGACCGCCGAGCCGCTCGTGACGGACATTCCCGCCACTGTCGCATCTTCCCCGACGGGAACGCCCGTTCCGTGCGATCCGCTCGTGGCGGATTTTTGCATCACCGACGGGCATTTTGTTTTTGCGCGTCCCATCTTTGCGCCTGACAATGATTCCGTGGAGGAGACGTATCGGTTCGCCTCCACCGCCGCGGGAACGCGCGATCCGCATCATGGGGTGGAGTTCGTCAACGCGACGGGAACTCCCGTCCACGCCGCGGGGGATGGGGAGGTGGTCTTCGCAGGTCCAGATAAAAAGGCGGTGTACAGTCCGTGGCCGAATTTCTATGGCAACCTCATCGTCCTCCGTCACGCCGATGGTCTCTTCACACTATACGCGCATCTGTCGAAGATTGATGTCAGCATTGGACAGACGGTGAGCGCGGGCGAAAAGATCGGCGAGGTGGGATTGACGGGTAGCGCGAATGGCAGTCACCTGCACTTCGAGGTGCGCCGCGGGGATGTGGAGGATTATTTCTCCTCGCTCAACCCTGAACTGTGGCTGACGCCGCGCATGGACGAAGGGGTGCTGGCGATCTCGGTAGTCAACGCGCAGGGGAAATTTCAGAACGCGGATTTTACGATTCAATCGGCGGATGCAACGTATTTCATCAAGACCTATGAAGACGCGTCATTGGTCAGGAACGAAAACGCCGCGCTGGGTTTAAAGGCGGGACGCTATCGCATCGCACTGTTGTTCAACGGAACGATCTATGAACGATGGGTTGAAGTACAATCGGGTAAATTTACGCAGACCATAATCGTTGTGCAATAAAACGGAGGCAGCATGGGTCTCAAACCCGACCACTGGATTCGCAAGATGGCGCTGGAACATAAAATGATCGAGCCGTTCGTGGAGAGTCAGGTGCGCGACCACGTCATCTCATACGGCGTGTCGTCGTACGGATACGATATCCGCGTGGCTGACGAGTTCATGATCTTCACGAACGTCCACTCGGCCATCGTGGACCCGAAGAATTTCGACCCGAAATCCATGTTTGAGTTCAAGGGAGAAGTCTGCATCATCCCGCCCAATTCGTTCGCGCTGGCGCGCACAGTGGAATACTTCCGCATCCCGCGCAATGTGCTGACGGTCTGTCTCGGCAAGTCCACGTACGCGCGTTGCGGACTCATTGTCAATGTGACGCCATTCGAGCCAGAATGGCGCGGGTATGTCACGCTCGAGATCTCGAACACCACTCCGCTCCCCGCGAAGATCTACGCCAACGAGGGCATCGCCCAGGTATTGTTCTTCGAAGCGGACGAGGTTTGTGAAGTCTCTTATGCGGATAAGAAGGGCAAGTACCAGAATCAGAATTCGATCGTGCTGCCGAAATTGTAGTCATTTGCATTTCGGAGTACCACGATAAAAAAGACCGAGGTGATGAGCCTCGGTCTGTGTTTCTCAGCCGTTGTTTTTCGCGGCGTCGTGTTTCTTTACATCCTCCATTGCTTTCTTTACATTGACCATCGGGAGAACGATCAAGCCTGCAATGAAATAGAAGATGAGCGAGAGGATGCCGTAGCGCAGGTTCCCGAAGATCTGGTTGGCGAGGCCGAACACCAGTGGACCTGTCCATGATGTGCCGCGCTCGGAGACTTCGTAGAAGGAATAAAACTCCGCTTCCTTGCCCGCGGGGATCATCTGGGCGAAGAGACTGCGGCTGATGGCCTGCGAGCCGCCCATGACCAGCGCGATGAACGCACCAAGGATGAAGAACTGGATCGTCACTGCCGTTGCGGAACCTTTGAGTCCGCCATACGCGAAGATGACAACTCCCAGCCAGATGACGAGGCTGACGATGATGGATTGCTTCGCACCGATTTTGCTGGCAAGCCGTCCCCAAAGCAACGCGCCGCCGAATGCCATGAATTGGATCATGAGGATAACCACGGTGAGGGTCGTTTGGCCCTGCTCGAGTCCGCCCTGGATGAGAGGGGCGGCCGCGAACGTGGACGCGACCGCGATCACTGTCTGGATGCCGTCGTTATAGAGGAAGTACGCCAGCAGATATTTGAGCGTCTCGGGGAAGTGCTTGATCTCGCGAAGGGTCTGAAATAGTTGCTTGAACCCGGCGCTGACGTAATTCTCACCCTGCGGCAAAACGTGGACAGCATGACGCGGTTTGATACGTCCCCACGTGATGAATGAGAATCCCAGCCACCATACGCCCGCCGAGGCGAGGTTGATGCGAACAGCCAGATCGCTCGGAATGCCAAAGCTGTCGCTAAACATATAGAGCACAAGGTTGAGAACAAGCAAAAGGCCGCCGCCCAAATATCCCATTGCCCAGCCATAGGATGAAACGCGGTCGCGTTGGTCTTCGCTGGCGATATCGGGCAGGTAGGCATTGTAGAAAACAAGCGCCGCGCCGAAGGTCAGGTTGGCAAGGATGAAGAGCACGCCGCCCAGCCACCACAAGTCACCCGTCACCATGAAGAGCAGGATCGTGCAAATTGCGCCGATGGTGGCGAAGAGTTGCATCATCTGTTTGCGGCGATGCGAGTAGTCCGCGATCGCGCCGAGGATGGGGAGGAAGAGGACTTGCATCCCAACCGAGAAAGAGATGCAATATGGCAAAAACGAGTCGGGGGCGACGGGGATTCCAAAAAACGGAATGGTATCCGTGCCTGCTTTTTCAGCCGCGGCACGCGCCAACGCGGCGACGTAGGGAGCGAGGAACACGGTCCCGACCGTGGTGCTAAAGGCTGAGTTGGCCCAGTCGTACATGGCCCATCCGAAAATTTCCCTGCGATCATTGACTTGCGGGTTGGTGGTTGCCGTTGTCATGAAATGCCTCCGAGCCTGGTATTGGATTCACGGTTGAAAACCCTTTTTAACGATGCGAGTTCCGAACGCGTGAAAGTTGCATCCATGATACAATAAAAACGTCCTTGATGGTGCTTTTTGGTAAATTCCCAGAAAAATCTGTGGCAACGTGGCTTGAAAATTGGGCGGAAAATCGCTTGACCAATTCCCCATCCTTCCTATATAATGTTCTGTCGCTGTCCTAATGCCTAGGACAGGTTGAATCTTTTTAAGCCGTCAGTCGAAGGTCAGGAGAGACGAATGGCATCTTCTTTGGTCCAGAAAAATTACGCGCGCATCTCAGTTAATCTCGGTCTTCCCAATCTAATTGAAGTACAACTCGATTCTTTTGAACGCCTCAAAAAGGAAGGGCTGGGGGATCTCTTCCACGAAATTTCCCCCATCGAATCCTATAACAAGGGAATGAAACTCTTCTTCCCCAGCCGCGGCCCTGAATCCAAGCAATGGGGACTGAAATATTGGTTCGGCGATCCGAAACACTCCATTGAGGAATGTGTCGAACGCGACTTGACATATGCCAGCCCGCTCTATGTCTCTGTGCTGCTGGCGGGTCCCGATGTCCCCGAGCCGATCAAGCAGGACATCTTCCTCGGCGATTTTCCCGAGATGACCGACAAGGGGACGTTCATCATCAACGGGACGGAACGCGTCGTCGTGTCGCAGTTGATCCGCTCCCCGGGCGTCTATTTCGAAGCGCCCACGGACCGCGCCACGGGTCGTCCGCTGGCGATGGCGAAACTCATTCCCGACCGCGGCGCGTGGATGGAGTTCGAAACGCGCAAGTCCGATTACGTCATCCTTAAATTCAACCGTAAGCGCACCGTGCCCATTACGGTCTTCCTGCGCGCTCTTTCGGCGGTGGCCGACGGCTCGTCCGATTCCCCTCTCAAGACGGGTTCGGACGAAGAGATCATCGCCCTGTTCCAGGATATAGACAACAACCCCGAGCGCATGTTCATCGCGTCCACCTTTAATCAGGAGCCTGAGTGGGATTTGAGCGGTGGCAAGACCATTGCCGAAGCCGCCCTGATCGAGTTCTTCAAAAAGATGCGCCCGGGTGATCCTGCCACGTTGGAAAACGCCAAGGCATTCCTTGAAGAACAACTCTTCGATCAGCGCCATTACGACCTTGAACGCGTTGGCCGCTACAAACTGAACCAGAAACTGGATCTCTCGATCCCCATCCCGCATCGCACCGTCACGAAGAATGACGTGATCCGCCTGATTCGCCGCATGATCCTCATTAATAATGGAATCGAGCGCCCGGATGACATTGACCACCTCGGCAACCGCCGTGTCAAGACGGTGGGCGAGTTGATCCAGAATAAATTGCGCATCGGCCTGCGCCGTATGGAACGCGTCATTAAAGAACGCATGTCCATCCGCGACCAGGAGCAGTTGTCGCCTGTTACGTTGGTCAACATCCGTCCCGTTGTGGCGGCGTTGCGCGAATTCTTCGGCTCCAGCCAGTTGAGCCAGTTCATGGACCAGACCAACCCGCTGGCGGAACTCCGTCACAAGCGCACGCTTTCGGCCCTCGGTCCGGGCGGTTTGCGACGCGAGCGCGCGGGCTTTGATGTCCGCGACGTCCATCACTCCCACTACGGACGCATCTGCCCGATCGAAACGCCTGAAGGTCCGAACATCGGTCTGATCGGCCGTCTCGCCTCCTTCTCGCGCGTGAACGAATATGGCTTCATCGAGACGCCCTATCGCAAGGTCGTCAAGGCGATGCAGTGCGATGATGAAAAATTGGAGGGACGCGCACCCCGCGGGGATGTGGTGGATGCGAAGGGAAATGTGGTCGTCAAAGATGGCGAGCGCATCACGGCGAAAATGCTGAAGTCCCTTGCGAAAGTGGGCAAGGAGATTCCCGTCATCCCTTTCATTTCGGACCAGGTGGATTATCTGTCTGCGGATGCCGAAGATAAGTACGTCATCGCCCAGGCCAATGCGCCTTTGACGGACGAGCACGAATTTGTCCGTGAACGCATCTCCTGCCGCTATCACTCCGGGTTCGTTTTCCAGCACCCCGAATCGGTGGATTACATGGATGTTGCACCGCATCAGGTCGTTGGTATCAGCGCGGCATTGATCCCCTTCCTCGAGCACGATGACGCCAACCGCGCCCTGATGGGTTCGAACATGATGGCGCAGGCGGTTCCTTTGGTGCGTCCCGAGATCCCGATGGTATCCACAGGAATGGAATACAACGCCGCCCTGGACTCGGGTCAGGTGATCGTGGCCGTCGAGAACGGCGAAGTGATTTCCGTTACGGGAAGCACGATCACTGTTAAAGAGAAGAAGAGCACCCGCACCTATCAATTGCGGAAATATCAACGCTCCAACCAGTCCACCTGCATTGACCAGCGTCCCGCGGTTGTGAAGGGACAACTGATCAAGCGAGGGGACATCATTGCCGATTCCTCCTCGACGGAAAGCGGCGAACTCGCCCTCGGCCAGAACGTGGTGGTGGCGTTCATCTCCTGGGAGGGTGGCAACTTTGAAGATGCCATCCTGATCTCGGAGCGTCTCGTGCAGGAAGACCGCTTCACCTCGATCCATATCGAGAAATACGAAGTCGAAGCGCGCGACACGAAACTGGGTCCCGAAGAGATCACGCGCGACATCCCGAATGTCGGCGAGGACGCGATCAAGGACCTCGACGAGAACGGCATCATCCGCATCGGCGCAGAAGTCGGGCCGAACGATATCCTTGTTGGCAAGATCACTCCGAAGGGCGAAAAGGAATTGACCCCCGAAGAGCGACTCCTGCGGGCGATCTTCGGCGAAAAATCACGCGATGTGAAGGACACATCCCTGCGCATGCCTCATGGCGAGCGCGGCAAAGTCGTGGATGTGAAGGTCTTTACGCGCGAGGAGAACTCCGATCTTTCCGCGGGCGTGGATATGATGGTGCGCGTCTCTGTGGCTCAGCGTCGCAAGATCACCGCGGGTGACAAGATGGCAGGCCGCCATGGCAATAAGGGCGTGGTCTCCAAAGTTGTCCCCGTTGAGGATATGCCCTTCCTCGAAAATGGTACACCCGTCGACATCATCTTGAATCCGTTGGGCGTGCCTGGACGTATGAACATCGGTCAGGTGCTGGAAGTCCACCTCGGGTGGGCCGCGAAGCGATTAGGCTATCGCGCGGTGACGCCCGTCTTCGACGGCGCGTCCGAATCGGAGATCGAGGCCGAACTCGCTCGCGCCTGGATCGTGGACGAATCGTGGACAGAGTCCGCAACAGCGGCCTGGGCCTGGCTCAAAGAGCAGGAATATGATGCGGAATCCATTCAGGATGATGATGAGGTTCGCAATCTCTACCTGGAAGATTGGCTGGGTGGTCGCGGTTACAAAGCCCGCCGTCTGATCGAGATGGATTACGCCCGTCTGTCTGCGGCGCGCGAGTGGCTGCGCGATAAGGGATATGATCCAGACCAGATTTTTGGTGTGGATGAAGAGAATGTCCATCGCCGCCATCCTGAGCGCGACGAATACACCATCCGAACGTGCCTGCGTTTGTGGATGGAAGCACTTGGTGTCACCAGGAAAGTCTCGGACGAAAAGGTCATTGATGCCGCGCAGGAAGTGATGCGCGAGAAAAGCATCCCGATGCCGATCCTTGGTAAACAACTTCTGCGTGATGGGAAGACGGGTATTCCTTACGATCAGCCTGTGACGGTTGGCGTGATGACGATTCTAAAGTTGCATCACCTCGTTGAGGATAAAGTTCACGCCCGTTCCACCGGCCCATACAGTCTTGTCACCCAGCAACCGCTCGGTGGTAAGGCACAATTCGGCGGACAGCGCTTCGGCGAAATGGAAGTGTGGGCGCTGGAGGCATACGGCGCGGCTTACACGTTGCAGGAAATGCTCACGGTCAAGTCGGACGATGTGCAGGGACGCGTCAATACGTATGAAGCCATCGTCAAAGGCGAGCCGATCGAAGAGCCAAGCATTCCCGCTTCGTTCCGCGTGCTGGTCAAGGAACTGCAAAGCCTCGGTCTCGCGGTGGAAGCAGTGGGCGAAGGCGGCGACATGGTGAAGTTTGGCAAGGATGAAGAGAAGACTCATCCGCCGCGCATGGACACCGGCCTGCTTGGACTCGGAGAAAATCTCGCTCCGAAGAAAACTCGTTCTTGACGGGCACTTAAGCGCATGATAGAATAACCCGCCGTTGCCAATAATAAGGCGGCTTTTCGCCCGTCTGTGCATGGCATCTAAATTAGTGAGGCCATCAGGCTAGTTGTGATGGCCTCATTTTCTGGAAAAAGACAATCACGATTTTGCTCGGAGGCAAAGTGCCTACTATCAATCAAATGGTTCGCAAAGGTCGCAAGACCAAAAAAGTTAAGAGCAAGGCCCCTGCTTTGCAGTACACGCTGAATTCCAACAAACAGCGTCGTGTGCGACAGGCCACCGGCGCGCCGCAGAAACGCGGCGTGTGCACCGTCGTCCGCACGATGACGCCCAAGAAGCCGAATTCCGCGCTTCGCAAGATCGCCCGCGTGCGTCTGACCAACGGCATCGAGGTCACCGCGTACATTCCGGGTGAAGGCCATCAGTTGCAGGAGCACTCCGTGGTGCTCGTCCGCGGCGGCCGCGTGAAAGATCTCCCCGGTGTGCGTTATCACATCGTGCGCGGATCGCTGGATACCACCGGTGTTGCCAATCGCAAGCAGGGACGCTCCAAGTACGGCGCGAAGCGCCCGAAATAAATATAAGGAAGAGTAAACATGCGACGTGGATCCCCAGAACAGCGCATCGTCCAGCCTGACCTGCGCTATAACAATGTCAATCTACAGACGATGATTCTTCATATTATGCAACGCGGCAAGAAGAGCCTCGCGACTCGTCTCGTCTATCAGACCCTCGATATGGTCCAAGAAAAGACGCAGAAGAGCCCCATCGAGGTATTCGATAATGCCTTGAAGAATGTCGGCCCCTCCATGGAAGTCCGCCCGCGACGCGTGGGTGGCGCCACCTATCAGGTCCCGATGGAAGTCGCGGCCGACCGCCGTGTCACGCTTGCCATCCGCTGGATCCTCGATTCGGCGCGCGAGCGCTCGGGCAAATCCTTCCCCGAAAAACTGGCGGGTGAGTTGATCGATGCGTCCAATGAAACTGGCAACGCAATTCGCAAGCGCGACGAGACTCACAAGATGGCTGAGGCCAACCGCGCGTTCTCTCATTATCGTGTTTAATTTCAAATGAAATTTGAGGTTAGGTAGTTCGTATCATGGCTCGTGAGTATCCGCTGGAACGATACCGAAATATCGGTATCATTGCTCATATTGACGCTGGTAAAACAACCACGACGGAACGTATCCTGTTTTACACCGGCAAGACCCACCGCATCGGTTCGGTGGATGACGGCACGACCGTCACCGACTGGATGGAACAGGAACGCGAGCGTGGTATTACCATCGTTTCTGCGGCTGTTTCCGCGGAGTGGAAAGACTATCAGATCAACCTGATCGATACGCCAGGACACATCGACTTTACGGCGGAAGTGCAACGCTCGCTTCGCGTCCTGGACGGCGGCGTCGTTCTCTTCGACGCGGTGCAGGGCGTGGAGCCTCAGTCCGAGACCGTCTGGCGGCAGGCAGACCGTTATAGCGTGCCGCGCATCTGTTTCGTCAACAAGATGGACCGCGTTGGCGCCTCCTACGAGCGCACCATCCAGACCATCAAGGATCGTCTTGGCGCCAATCCGATTCCGATGCAGATCCCGATCGGTTTTGAAGCGACCTTTAAGGGTGCGATCGATCTTCTTGAAATGAAGGCCATGTATTGGGAAGATGACATGGGGCGGGAGATCAAAATCACCGACATCCCCGCGGATATGCAGGCTCAGGCTGATGAAGCACGTCATCATATGATCGAAAAGATCGCAGAGTTGGATGATGACCTGACGGTTAAATACCTCGAAGGCGGCGAATTTACTGTGGAAGAATTGAAAGCCGCGCTTCGTAAGGCTGTACTAGCCAATCACACCACTCCCGTTTTTTGCGGCTCCGCCATGCGCAACAAGGGCGTTCAGGTTCTGCTGGACGCTGTTATTGATTTTCTGCCCTCGCCTGCGGATATCCCGCCGGTACGCGGCACCGATCCTGATCATCCTGATGAAGTGATCGAACTGCCCGCCGAGGATAACGCGCCGTTGAGCGCACTGGTCTTCAAGATCGTCACCGACCCATACGTGGGACGACTGGCCTATTTCCGTGTCTACTCCGGGACCTTAAGCCAGGGTTCCATGGTGACGAATTCCATCAAGGGCAAGCGCGAGCGAATCGGACGCCTCATTCGCATGTACGCGGACCGACGCGAGGACATCACCGAAGTCCGCGCGGGCGACATTGCCGCGGCGCTCGGTTTCAAAGAGACATTTACCGGCGATACGCTCTGCGAGAACAAAAAAGTTGTGCTCGAGAGCATTTCCTTCCCCGAACCCGTCATCTCGGTCGCGATCGAACCGAAGTCCAGTTCCGACCAGGAGAAGATGGGCGAGGCGCTCAAGAAACTGTCCGAGGAAGATCCGACGTTCCGCGTTCGCTCCGACGAAACGACCGGGCAGACCATCATCTCCGGCATGGGCGAACTCCACCTCGACGTTCTGGTGGATCGCATGTTGCGCGAGTTCCGCGTGCAGGCCAATATCGGCAACCCGCGCGTGGCGTATCGCGAATCCATCACACGCAAGGTTGCCAAGGCCGAGATGAAATACGCCAAGCAGTCCGGTGGACGCGGCCAGTACGGTCACGTGGTCTTCATGATGGAGCCAGGCGAACGCGGCAGCGGCATCATATTTGAGAACAAGATTGTCGGCGGTTCCATTCCAAAAGAGTTCATTCCCGCCATTGAAAAGGGTGTGAAGGAAACATCGGAAAGCGGCGTCATCGCGGGATATCCCGTGGTGGACTTGAAAGTCACACTATTCGACGGCTCCTTCCATGAAGTGGACTCGAACGAAATGGCCTTCAAGATGGCCGCTTCGATGGCTTTCAAAGAAGGCGTTCAGAAGGGCGGGCCCGTCCTGCTCGAGCCGATTATGAAAGTGGAAGTTGTCATTCCCGAGGAATATCTCGGCGATGTAATCGGCCAGTTGAACAGTCGCCGCGGCATGATCCAAGGTATGGAAATCCGCCCTGGTAACGCGCAGGCTGTCAAGTCCATGGTGCCGCTGGGCGAGATGTTTGGGTACGCGACCGTTCTGCGCTCGGGGACGCAGGGACGCGGTGTCTTTTCAATGGAATTCGATCACTATGCCCCGGTCTCTGAGGCCGTGGCGAAAGAGATCATCAAGTAATTTTGTCTTTCTTTTTGCAAAAGGAGATTCATCATGGCGAAGCAGAAATTTGAGCGGAACAAGCCGCATCTGAACGTAGGGACGATGGGACACATCGACCACGGCAAGACGACATTGACCGCGGCGATCACAAAAGTATCCGGGTTCATGGGCAAGGCC
>JBMOMR010000012.1:0-22120 GCA_049324715.1 Chloroflexota bacterium
CGCTTGTGTCAAACTGAGTGATCGGTCCCACGCCCGAAACGCCATTGACCGCCGCCTGCCACGCTTCGGCCACCGATAAACCCAGCGGGTTGACTGTCCCCATGCCTGTGATGACGATTTTTTCCATGATGCCTCCAAAGACTAAAAAAAGACAGCCATCTGGCTGTCTTAGTGTA
The DNA here is from genome assembly GCA_049324715.1 of Chloroflexota bacterium. GTDB lineage: Bacteria > Chloroflexota > Anaerolineae > Anaerolineales > Villigracilaceae > Denitrolinea. Next base: position 177 of record JBMOMR010000012.1, read on the forward strand.
ACTTATAACCCTCATCTCGGCGGTGAGTCACGCCGATTTAAGCATCTGCCACTCGCGATCGAGCATGGCGTAGTGATATTCGCTGGCGTAATGGCCCTTGAAGAAGATGTTCTCCACAAAGTGCGCCTCGCGGCGAAAGCCGAGTTTTTCGAGCGTCTTCCACGAGCCTGTGTTCTCCACGTCGGTGTCGGCGATGAGGCGGCGAAGATGCAGGTCATTGAAGAGATAAGCCATCAATCGCCGCGTGGCTTCGACGGCGTAACCGTTTCGCCAGTATTTTTGCATGATGGTACAGCCGAGGTGCGCCGTGCGGGTCTCATCCTTCTTGATGTAAAAAGCGCAATCACCGATGAACTCGCCCGTTTCCTTGACGACGATGGCGGCCTGCAACCAACCGCCCGCTTCCTCGGGATTCCTGTTCTTCATCTCCTCGACGAATTCCACCGCCTTTTCGCGTGGATAGGGAACGTCCCAGCCCTGCCAACGCGCCACGCTTGGGTCGTTTCTATAAGCGAGAAATGCTTCAAGGTCTTCGTCGCGGAATTGGCGGATCCACAACCGTTCGGTTTCGAGCAGAAATGGCGGAAATCCGTTTGTCATGAATGGTCACTCCCCCGCCTTCGGGATGTAATCGCCCTCGATCCATTCTTCGCCGTTGGGACCGACTTCCTTCTTCCAGACGGGGACGATCTCTTTCAGACGGTCGATCCCGTACCGAGCCGCGTCGAAGACTCCCGTGTCGCGATGCGCGGCGGTACAGGCGATCAGCACCGTCGGCGTGCGCGGGACGAGACGTCCGATGCGCTGGACGATGGCGATCCCCTCGACGGTCGGCCATTTGACGCGGATCTCGTCCGCCACCTGTTTCATCTTGGCTTCGGCCATCGGCTTGTAGGCTTCATACTCGAGATAGACGGTCTCATGCGCGTCGCCGCGACTCGTCACGCCGCGGACCATGCCCGTAAATATCGCCGCCGCCCCCGTGGAGGGAAGCGTGATCGCGTCGAGCAGGGCGTCGAGGTCGAGTTCTTCTTCCGTGATGGAGAAGATGACGGGGAAGTCAGGCTGGCTCATGGAAGCAATCCATCCAAGCGAATCATTTTTTCTTTGCTTTTACAGCGGATTTGGTCTTCAATTTTGGAGCAGGCTTCTGGGTTTTCTTTGATGCGCGGACCATTTTGGGCGCTGTCTTCGCGACGGAGACGGGCGCGTCCACCGTCACAGGGACGGGTTGCAATTCCAGTTTCTTGTCTGGCGCGTAGGCTTCGCGCAAATTGACGGGTGCGCTCTTGGCACGCACGCGCAGGTTGAGCAATTCCACCAACACCGAGAAAGCCATCGCGAAGTAGATGTAGCCCTTCGGAATGTGCTGGTGCAGTCCCTCCACCACGAGGGTAAAGCCGATCAGCAGGAGGAAAGCCAGCGCCAGCATCTTGATGGTGGGATGCTTCTCGACAAAACTGGCGAGCGGTCCCGCCGTGAAGATCATCACGCCCGCCGCCACAACCACGGCAATGATCATGATCATGATCTCATTGGCCATACCAACCGCGGTGATGACCGAGTCGAGCGAGAAGACGATGTCCAACAGCATAATCTGCACGATGACGCCCGCAAAGGAAGCCACCACCTTGGCGGAGGCGTGTCCCTGCTCGCCTTCGAGTTTGTCGTGAATCTCGTGGGTGCTTTTCCAAAGCAGGAAGATGCCGCCAGCCAGCAGAACCAGGTCGCGGCCAGAGATGTCAGCATTGAAAAGAGGTATGTCATGAATGATTGGATCGTCAAGGCGAATGATCCATGATAGCGACAGCAGCAACAAAATACGCGTGATGACCGCCAGGGCAATGCCCGTCGTGCGGGCGCGCGGTTGGTCCTTGGGCGGAAGTTTACCAGAGAGAATGGAGATGAAAATCACGTTGTCCACACCGAGGACGAGTTCGAGCGCCACAAGCGTGATTAATGCGATCCACGATTCGATGCTGGTAATCCAGTCAAAGTTAAGTTCCACTTGGATTGCTCCTTGAAATAGAATGGCCGCATTTTAACGGCAATTCCTGAAAAACAAAACCCCCGTGGATGAGTACACAAGTAGAAACAGGTACACACGTCAGTGTAAGACCTGTGTACCTGTTTTCTGTTTACCTGTGTACTTGTGTACCTGTGTACGTATTTACCTACCGAATCTTGAACATCTGGGTCAACTTCATCGCCAGGTTCAGGTCGCCTGCCAGTTTGATCTTGCCCTGCATGAAGGCGGCCATGCCGTCGAGTTCGCCCGTGAAGATCTTGACGTAGTCGGCCGAGTCGGCGGTGAGGGTCATCTTCGGGGAGGGATGGACGCCCTGTGCGGTGACGCACTTGCCGTCTTTGACTTCGGCGTACCAGTCGCCCGCTTCGGCGCCCGTGAACTTGAACTGGATGGCGGCATCGAGGCCGGGGGCTTTTTCGGGCATGAACGCGCCAGGCATTTTGGACATGAGGTCTGCTATGGTTAGAGCCATTTTGATTTCTCCTTGGTATATTTTTATCGAACGTAGGGGCGAGGTCCTCTCGCCCCAAGGCGGGATTCTCTCGTCTCAGGGCAGGGAGACCCCGCCCCTACATTTTATTGCAAATTCTCGTAGATCGCCGCGCCGCCCATGCCGCCGCCAATGCACATGGTGACCATGCCATACTTGGACTTGCGCCGCGCCATTTCATAGATGAGTTGGGTGGTCAGTTTCGTGCCTGTGCATCCAAGCGGGTGGCCGAGGGCGATCGCGCCGCCATTGACGTTGATTCTTGTATCATCCAGCTCGAGGGTGCGGATGACCGCCAACGACTGGGCTGCGAAGGCTTCATTCAACTCGAACAGGTCGATGTCTTCCTTCTTGAATCCAGCCTGCTTGAGCGCCTTCGGGATGGCCGCGATGGGACCGATGCCCATCAATTCGGGCGGGACGCCTCCCGCCGCAAAGGTGACGAAGCGCACCAGCGGTTTGAGTCCCAACTGCACGGCCTTGTCCGCGGACATGACCATCGCCATCGCCGCGCCGTCGGACATCTGCGAGGAGTTGCCCGCGGTGACGGTGCCGCCCTCTTTGAAGGCGGGTTTCAGTTTGGCGAGGCCCGCTAGGGTCGTGTCGCCGCGCGGACCTTCGTCGCGCTTGACCGTGAATTTCCTGGTGACGGTCTTGCCGTCCACGTACTCGGTCAGTTCCACATCGATGGGGATCAATTCGGGGTCGAAGAGTCCGCTCTCGACGGCCTTGGCTGCCTTGAGGTTGGACTGCATGGCGAAGGCGTCCTGGTCTTCGCGGCTGATCCCGTATTTGACCGAGACGTTCTCCGCGGTGAGTCCCATGTTGGTGTAGTAGTGCGGCAGGTCTTGCGCGAAGTGCGGATTGGGCGAAAACTTATAGCCCATCATCGGCACCATCGACATCGACTCCACGCCGCCGCCAATGCCCACTTCGATCTCGCCCGTCATAATGCGATGAGCGACGTGCGCGATGGATTGAATGCCCGACGAGCAATAGCGGTTGATGGTCTCGGCGGGGACGGACTGCGGCAGTTTCGAGCGTAGACCGATCATGCGCGCCATGTTCATGCCCTGCTCCCCTTCGGGGAAGGCGCAACCCACCACGAGGTCTTCCACTTCCGCGGGATCGAGTCCAGGCGTGCGGTCGAGCAACGCGTTGATGGTTGTCGCCGCCATATCGTCGGGACGAACCGTGGCGAGTCCACCTTTCTTGGCCTTCCCGACGGGGGTGCGAACTACGGAAACGATAACAGCGTCTTTCATAGGAATACTCCTTTTCATCTCTAGTAGGAATTAGGAAATTGGGGATTAGGAATTACGCTTTCTGCGGTTTTGGTCAATCACGGTGACGGTCAGCGCAATGGCCTGCTGGATCACGGCGATCCGTTTATCCAAAAGTTCGGAACCAAGGATATGACGGGCACGGAAATACCAGCCTTGCGTCTCTCCAAGCTCGCCTAGCGAGATTCGCATGATACGAACAAAATCTGGTGTTCCAATACCGCGCCGATACGCCTCTTCCATATTGGCGCAAACACTGCCTGAAGACCGCACAAGTTGATGGACGATCTCGCGTCCACGAAAATCCTTGTTGATCTTTTCGGCGTCCAACCACATCAAGTCGTAGAGATACATGGTCAAACGATAGTATGCCGACTTCCAAAGCGGGTCGTTTATCAGTGAAGCAGGTAAAGTCTTCACCCACTCATCCAGCGGCAACTCTTTGTCATAAGCCATGCCTATCTCCTAATTCCTAATTCGCAATTCCTAATTCCTCAACGGCTTTCCCGTCTGCAACAGCGACCACATCCTGGCTTGGGTTCTTTCTTCTCCACAGAGAGACAAGAACGCTTCACGCTCCAGATCCAGGATGTACTGCTCGCTGACCCACGCGGGTTTGCTCAACATGCCGCCCGCCATCACGTAGGCGAGTTTCTGCGCGATGTGATAATCGTACTCGGTGATGTATTTGCCTTCGGCGAACGACCATGCGCCGATCTTCATCGCACCGAACATGTCTCGGCCAGGGGCGTAGATCAACTCGGGCGCGGGCGGATGATATCCCGCCGCGGTCATTGCCAATACTTCGCGCTTGGCTTCAGTGAGCAGAAGTTCGCGGTTCATCACGATTCGGTCGGACGGGGTGAGAATGCCCATCGAGCGGGCTTCCTCCGCCGAGGTCGCGACTTTGGCCTGACCGATCTGCAGGAACGCCCGCTGAATGAACGGGAAGGCCTCGGCGTTGTCGGTCTTCATAGCGGGATTGATCACGCGGCGCATGATCTCCTTCGTCCCCGCGCCCGCAGGGATGACGCCCGCGCCGAGTTCCACGAGTCCGATGTAGGTCTCGGACGCGGCGACCACGCGCGAGGCGTGCATGGTGATCTCACAGCCGCCGCCCAATGCCATTCCCGCAGGAGCGACCACCACAGGCTTCGGGAAGTAGCGCATACGCATGTTCATGTCTTGCAGGCCGCGCACGGCTTTTTCGAGCGTGTCCCACATGCCCTGTTGCGCCGCGACCACCACCATGAACAGGTTCGCGCCCGCGCTGAAGTTGTCCGCTTCGTTGCCGATCACGAGTCCGTCGAAATCTTCTTCCACGCGTTCGAGCGCTTCGCTGACGATCTTCGAAATATCCTCGTCGAGCGCGTTCATCTTGGTGTGGAATTCCACCAGCGCCACGCCGTCGCCGATGTCGAACATCGACGCGCCCGCGTTCGATACGATCAGTTTCTTCGTGCCGCGGAAATCCTTCAACGCAATCACGCCTGCGGGTCGCTTGATCTTGACGTACTTTTCCTTCGACACGTCATACACGCCGACCTTCTCGCCGTTCTTATATTGATAGAACGACTCACAGCCAGCCTTCAACATCGCGTCTACCCACTTCGCGGCTGGATAGCCCGCGGCCTTCATCTTCTTGACCGTGTCGCGCACGCCGAGCATGTCCCATGTTTCGAAGGGACCCGCTTCGTGCATGAAGCCCCAGCGCATGGCATCGTCAATCGGTTTAGCCGTATCCGCCACTTCGGGGATGATGGACGAGGCGTACTGGAACGACTGGAGCGTCAGCGCCTGGACGAGTTTCGCGGCTTTGTCGTCCGCTTCGAGCATGACCTTGAGGCGGTCACCCAAACCCTCGAGGTCTTTCGCCGCCTTGACCGAGTCAAAGCGCGGCTTGCCTGGCGCGACGTGCTCCATCGTTTGCAGGTCGAGCGACCAGAATTCCTTCTTGCCTTCTGCATTGCGGACTTCCTTGTAGAAGCCAACTTTTGTTTTGTTACCCAGCCAGCCGCGTTCCACCATGGTGTGGATGAGTTTGTTCGGCGCTTCGGCTTGCAGATATTTCACGGCCAGTTTGTCGTGCTGGACCAGCGGGGCGAGGTTTTTGCCCACGTGCTCCCACACATCCACACCGACCAGGTCGATCAGGCGGAAGGTGGCAGTACGCGGGTTGCCGATCAGTGGGCCTGTGATCATATCCACTTCGTCCACGGTGTAGCCGTTCGCCATCATGTAATCCATGCCGAACGCGCCCGTGCCGAACGCCACGCGGTTGCCAATGAAATTGGGCGTGTCTTTGCAAAGCACAATGCCCTTGCCCAAACGCACTTCACCGAACCACGAGATGAACTCGGTCACTTCCTTCGATGTGTCCGCGGTCGGGATGATCTCCAGCAGTTTCAAGTAGCGCGGCGGATTGAAGAAGTGCGTGCCAAGGAAGTGTTGCTTGAAACTCTTCGAACGGCCGTCTGCAATATCTTTGACGGGAATACCCGACGTGTTGGTGCTGACGATACAAGTCGGCTTGCGGACTTCGTCAATGCGCGCCATCAGGTCTTGCTTGATCTTCAAGTTCTCAACGATGACCTCGATCACCCAGTCTGCTTCGGCTACGCAACCGAAGTCATCTTCCAGGTTGCCGAGCGAGACCAGCGTCTTCAGGCTGGCGTCCATCAAGTTGGCGGGTTTCGCTTTCAAGCAGCGATCCCACAACTCGTTGACGATCTTGTTGCGCGCCGCCTTGTTCCCCTCCGGCGCGTCCTTTGGGACGATATCGAGCAGGGTCACACGCACACCCGTGTTCGCCAAATGCGCCGCGATCGCCGCGCCCATCGTCCCAGCGCCAATCACAACTGCTTTGTTTATTTGATAGTTCATGGGTTCCTCCATTGGGTACACAGGTAAACACGTACACACGTAAACAGGCCTTGCGCGCACATGTGTACCTGTGTACTTGTGTACCTGTTTACCTCAGTTCGGCTCCACTGTATCCAAGAATCTGCCGCGCCACTACGAGACGATTGATTTGCCCCGTCCCCTCGTAAATGTCCGTGATCTTCGCGTCGCGGAACCATTTCTCGAGCAGGAACTCGCGGCTGTAGCCAAGCGGACCCAAAATCTCCACGGCCTTCTGCGTGATCTTCGTGCCCACGTCGCCAGCCTTCACCTTGCTCATCGAGGACTCGAGCGCGTTGGATTTCTTATTGTCCGCCATCCAGACCGCTTTCAATACCATCAACCACGCGCTCTTGAGCATGATCTCGCAGTCAATGACTTCGCGCTCGATGTTGGTCAACTTCTGACGCGGCACGCCATAGCGGATCTGGACGCCGTTCTCGGCGAGTTTCTCCTTCAGGAATTCCAACGCCGCACGCGCGACGCCGATTCCTGCCGCGGCCACAAGCGGACGCGTCGCATCGAAGGTCGCCATCGCGCCCTTGAAGCCCGTGGTCGTCTTCTCGACGGTGGGACTGCCGAGGATGTGGTCGAACGGGACGCGCGCGTCCACCAGCGAGATGGAGGCCGTGTCACTGACGCGGATGCCGAGTTTGTGCTCCAGTTTCGTGACTTTGACTCCAGGCGTCCCCGACTCGACCACGAAGGAACGCATCCCTGCGCGGCCTGCGGACGGGTCAATGGAGGCCCATACCACGATGAAACCCTTGCCGAGTTTCTCGTATTGGTTGAAAGCCTTGTCGCCCGAGGTGACGAAGATCTTCTCGCCATTGAGAATCCATTCGTTGGTCTTCTCATCCAGCACGGCGCGCGTTCGAATTTGGGAAGTGTCCGAACCCGCACCCGCCTCGGTCATGCACATCGCACCCATGGTGGGTTTTTCCTCCATGAAGCGCGCCAGGAATTTTGCGCGTTGTTCGGGCGTACCCGCGGCCTGTACCGCCGCCGCGCCCAATCCGCCACCAGGCGTGATCAGATACATGCCCGCATCACCCCAAGAGAGCATCTCCATTTGTGCTGCCAGAGTTTGATAGCCGATCGGCGGACGCTTCTCCTTGCTCTCGTCGCCATTGGATTTTTCCTTCGGGGCCAGCGAGCCTGCGCCCATGGCCTTCATGGCCGTGTGCATGAACTCGATGTAGTCCCACGGAATCTCGTGCTCGTGATCGTCGAAGTAGCGCGACTTCGAGCGCATCATCTCCTCAGCGACGGTCTTCAACAGGTATTGTGTTTGGACTATTGGTTTGGGTGCTTCAAATTCGATTGTCATGTCGGCCTCCTATACCATCGTAAATCCCGTAAACATGGCGAATCCGCGACCCTCGCGCATCCACATCTCGACGGGATGCTCGCGGATGTAGCCGTGACCACCCAAAATCTGCACCGCGCGGTCCGTGACCATCATCGCCATATCCGCCGCGCCTGTGGAGGCGAGATAGGCTTCCACGTTCGCGTCGTCCTTGCCAGTGTCCACTTTCCAGGCGGCTTCCCAGGTGAGAAGGCGCATGGCTTCGATCTCTGTCCGCATTTCGGCCAGCATAAACGCGATGGCCTGCTTCTGGGCGATCTTCACGCCGAAGGCTTCGCGCTCCTTGGCGTAATCGCGCGCATAATCGAACGCGGCCCTCGCCACACCGACGGCGGCCGCGGCGTTGGCAACGCGCATCGAAGCCAAAACCCGCTCAAAGTCCAGCCCCGCATCGCCGCCGATCCGATTCGCCTTCGGGACCTTCACCCCGTCCAGTTTGACGCGGTACGTCGGCAACGCGTTCAGTCCGAGCATCTTCTCTGCTTCATCACTGACCGAGAGGCCTGCCGCGCCTTTGCTGACGATGAAGCCCTGCGTGACGCCCTCCAGCGCGGCGTAGACGATCATGGCCTGCGCCTCTTTCGCGAACGGGACGTAGGCCTTCTCGCCGCTGAGGACGTATTCGTCACCCGCGAGCGTGGCGGTCGTCTTGAGCGCGTTCGGGTCGAAGTCGAACGCGAACTCGATCAAGGCGGCGGTGTAGGGTGCCCAGTTGCCTTCGATGATCTTCGGCAGGTATTCCTGCTTCTGCTCCTCGGTGCCGCCGAGCAGAATCGGAAGCGCGAACAGGTTCGGGGTCCCGACCGCGATCGCACCCGCCAGATCGCCGAAGGCCAGTTCCTCACCCGCCAGCGCGCCCGTCACGGCGGAGCGGTCCCCAAATCCGCCATAGGCCTCGGGGATGGAGGCTTGCAGGACGCCAAGTTCCCACCCCTTGGCGACCAGTTTCGGAGGCAGGAACCTGCCCTCCTCCGCTTCCCGCGCCGCGGGGCGCAGGTCGTTGACCGCGTACTTGCCAACTGCGTCGATCAACATTTTTTGCTCTTCATTGGGTTCAAACGAGTACATAAGCCCTCTCCTTTGGTAATAGTTCCGTTTCGGGAACGGAGTTGGAACAACGATATCGAATGACAGGAGTGTCTTCGAGTTCGCCTAAATTGGAGATCTCCAGCCAGCCGCGCTGGTAGAGATATTCAACGTACGCGCCCGTCTTTTCGAGGACGAGCAGGGAGTTGTAGCCGCCGATCTCGCCATAGAGCAGTTTGCACACATTGGCGACCGTGTTCGGCTGGGAAAATCCATCCAAGGTCTGACGCAGGCGACGCGACAGATTGGAGCGGATCTCGGCGATGCGCGTCCGCAAGTCGGGGATCGGCGCGTCATGTCCCGACAGGACGAGGGCCGCGCCCTCCGACCAGCGTTCAAACAGGGACAGCGACTCGAGATAATGATTGACTCCCATGAACGGGGTCAACTCCTCGGGGGATTGATGCGGCGTCACGCCCTCGACGATGAGGTCCCCGCAGAAGATGACATCGTCCAATCGGATGACGACATGCCCAGGGCAATGACCGGGCACGTGGAGCATCTCGAACGGACCGACGCGCATGTCCGCGGCTTCGTAGGTGAAATCCACAGGGACGGAATGGTAGACCGATTTGGTGAAGCGATACATGCGGAGAAGGTCTGTGCACGCCTCATCGCTAACACCCCATTGCGTCATGAAGGCTTCGAGCCGCGGCTGGACGACCGCCAACCGTTCCTCGTGATGCGCCACCGTCTGGTAATCCAGCTCGTGGATGCCGATGCGGGCGTTCGTCACATCGCGCAATTTGACGATGCCGCCGAAATGGTCGATGTGTCCGTGTGTGATGAGGATGTGCGTCAGGTCGGCAAAGGTGACGGGATGACCGAGCACTGCGCCCGCCTGTTCGAATCCTGCTTGCAAGGTTTCGTGACTGCGCTCACTTCCCGAGCCCGCGTCGATCAGCGCGAGAAAATCTCCCGCCTGCACGAGATAGGCGTAGGCATAGAAATTCGGGAAAGCCTCCACGGGAATCGCAAACACCCGCGCCCCGCGCGAGGTGGTGAAGGATTGGAGGGAGGGAGTCTGGGTCATCGGCAAAAAAGCCTAAACACAAAGTTCACAAAGGGGGAAAGTTTCTTAATTTCTTGGGTTTTCCTTCGTGGCCTTAGTGTCCTTTATGTTTAAAAGGATTATCCGATTCTTGTTCATTCCGAAGCCAACAAACCGTGGTAAAGCAAATCCACATATTGATCGGCGATCTGTTCGATGGAGAGGTCGCCTTTCGGACGGTACCAGGTCAGGGTCCAATTGAGGATGCCGAGCAGACCACGGACGGTCAGCGCGGGATCGGAGCAGTGGAACACGTCCGCCGCGACGCCCTCGGAAATGACGTCCCGCCATAGAGCCTCGAACTTGTCACGGTTCGGGATATGGCGGGCGTGTTGCTTGGGTTCAAGTGAGCGATGTTCGAAAAGAAGCACAGATGCAAGGTCGGCGTTCTCGGCCAGCAAGCGCAGGTAGGTGCGGGTCATCTCGCGCAGTTTTTCATCCGCAGGAGCGGAGCGGGCGGAAATCGGCGCAATCTCTTCAACGAGCATCTCAATGGCACGATCCAACAGCGCCAGCAAAATTTCCTGCTTGCTCGAAACGTGGTGATAGAGACTGGCCTTTTGCAGTTTGACTGTCTCTGCAATATCGGCCATCGAAGCGGCGTGAAATCCCTTCTTGCGGATCACCTGGGCGGCGGCGTCGAGAATATCGTCACGAGTCATGGATGCTCCCTACCGAACGGTCGGTAGGGACATTATACACGCTGGGCGGGAGGAGTCAAGATTTACGGACGGGAAATTCAAGGTGTTACAATGTCGGCAAACGAAGGAGCGTCCATGCGCAGTGAAGAGGAAATCTACCGACTCATCCATGAATTCACCGACCGCGATGAAAACATCCGCGCCGTTGTGTTGAACGGTTCACGCGCCAACCCCAATTCCAGGCGGGACGCGTTCCAGGATTTCGACGTTGCCTGCCTCGTGCGCGACGTTCATCCCTACCTCCGCAACTCGGCCATCGTCCGTTTCTTCGGCGATCCGATGATCGTTCAGTTGCCAGAGGATATGAACCGCCCACTGGCAAACGGCGACAGTCATTACTCCTACCTGATGCAATTCATGGACGGCAACCGCATCGACCTGAGTTTTTATCCACCTTCGCAATGGGACCGTCCAACGGGCGATAGTCTGACCGTCGTGCTTTTGGATAAAGACGGTCTGCTCGCAAACCTGCCGCCATCCAGCGAACAGGACTATCTCCCGAAGCATCCCTCCAACAAAGCCTTCCAGGATTGTTGCAACGAGTTTTGGTGGGTCAGCCCATATGTGGCAAAGGGTCTCTGGCGCGGCGAATTGATCTATGCCAAATCCCTGCTCGATGATGCCGTGCGCGAGCAATTAATAAAAATGCTTGTCTGGTATTTCGGTATCAAGACGGACTTCAAAAAATCCCCTGGAAAACATGGGAAGAACTTCAAAGATGTGTTCGATCCCGCCACGATGACAGAAATCGAGCAAACCTACGCAGACGCGGATTTCGAACACATTTGGGAATCCCTGTTCGTGATGGGAAGTCTCTTTCGCCGCATCGCTCGGGAAGTGGCGGTCAGATTCGGATTCGAGTATCCGCAGGGAGACGACGAGCGCGTCAGCGCGCACCTGCGCCACGTGAAAGAACTTCCACAAGACGCAACCGAGATCTACTAAGTCAATGGTTCACAATCCATGAAATCCAAACGCATTATTTTTCTTTTTGTCTTTCTTGTCAGCATCGTCTCGATCTGGCTTTATTTCTTCCACGACCTCCCCCGCGTGGCCTCGCTCTCCTCGCGCCTCATCCAGCCCTCGATCCGCATCACGGACCGAAACGGGGTTCTGCTCTACGAGATCATCCCCTCCGAGGGCGGACGTCACGCCACGCTTGCGTTCGAGTCCATTCCACAGTGTATGAAGGACGCGACCATCGCCGTCGAAGACAGGAATTTCTACTCCAACCCAGGCGTGGATGTGGAGGGCATCCTGCGCGCACTGTGGATCAATTTGCAGGGCGGCGAAACACTGGCAGGCGGAAGCACCATCACACAACAAGTGGCGCGCAACATCCTTCTCACCGATGAACTCGGCACGCGCTCCCCGCGACGTAAAGTACGCGAGATCGTGCTCGCGTGGCAGATGACGCGTCAACTCTCCAAAGATGAGATCCTGGCGCTGTATCTGAATCAGACCAATTACGGCGGCCTTGCATACGGAATCGAAGCCGCGTCCCAGACATTTTTTGGCAAACCCGCATCCGAACTGACTCTCCCCGAATGCGCTCTGCTCGCGGGGTTGCCGCAATCGCCAGGCGGGTATAACCCGTTCACAAATCCCGAAGCCGCGCGTGAACGTCAACTCGTGGTGCTGGGTCTGATGGAAAAGGACGGCTTCATCACCGCCGAGGAGCGCGCCCTCGCCGAAGAGACGATCCTCCACTACACCGAAACGCCCTACCCCATCCGTGCGCCGCATTTCGTGTGGATGGTCAAATCGCAGATCGACGCACTGGAAAAAAGCGGCAAGATCAATCTTGCGGCACAAAGTCTCGTCATACGCACCACGCTGGATTGGAACATCCAGCAGATCGCGGAGGAAGCCATCACGCGTCAACTGCGGGAATCTCGCGAACGCGCGCCCGAACAAAACGTCAATAATGCCGCGGCGGTCGTGGTCGATCCGCACACAGGCGAACTACTTGCGCTCGTCGGCAGTGCCGATTATTTCGACGAGTCCATCGCGGGTTCGATCAACATGGTCATCTCGCCGCGCCAGCCAGGCTCGGCCTTCAAGCCGTTTTTGTACGCGCAGGCACTCGATCCGCGCGGCACAAATCCCTGGACGGCCGCGACGCCCATGCTCGACGTGACCACCACTTTCCCCACGCACGCGAGCGAGTCATACACGCCGAAAAATTACGATGGGCTCGAACACGGCCTCGTCCCCGTGCGGCAGGCGCTCGCCTCATCGCTCAACATCCCCGCCGTCCTAACGCTCGATCACGTGGGCATCGCGAACACGATCCACTTTGCGGAGCAACTGGGCATCACCACCCTCGGCGATCCCAACGAGTACGATCTCTCGCTCGCCCTCGGCGGCGGACAAATGTCCCTGCTCGAGTTGACTTCCGCCTATGCGGTTCTCGCGGATGAAGGCATCGCGACCGACCATCCCATCATCCTCGACATCCGTGACACGGACGGGACTCTGCTCCTCGAGCCGACTCCCACTCCCTCGCGTCAAATCCTGGACCCGCGCGTGGTCTGGCTCCTCAGTGACATCCTCTCTGACGACAACGCCCGCGCCCTCGGCTTCGGACACAACTCCACCCTGAAAATTGACCGTCCTGCCGCGGTGAAGACGGGCACCACCACCAACTTCCACGACAACTGGACGATTGGCTACACGCCAGACCTCGTCGTCGGCGTCTGGGTCGGCAACAGCGACTACAAAGCCATGAAAGATGTGACGGGTCTCACAGGCGCCGCGCCCATCTGGCACGAAGTGATTCGAAAAGCGTTGGAAGGAAAGCCCAAGCGTGAGTTCGCTCGTCCTGATGGACTCGTCCAAACGGAAGTCTGCGCGCTCTCTGGCCTGCTTCCCACCGAGTTCTGCGACCACACCCGCACGGAATGGTTCATCGCAGGGACAGAACCCACTCGGTCCGACAACATCTTCCAGGAAGTGACGATTGACGCATTGACAGGCTCTCTCGCCGATACGTCCACTCCCGCCGACCGCATCCAAACCAAAATCGTCCTCGACCTGCCCATCACCGCGCATCCCTGGGCGCGCTCGCAGGGACTCCCCCTGCTGGCGGACATTCCCCATTCCAGCGAAGCGCCCGCACAGCCGCAGATCGCGCTCATCTCCCCGCGGCCAAATTCCACCTACCGGTTCGATCCCGCCTTCGACGCGTCCGCGCAGAAACTGCTCATTGAAGCCGTCGTCGGCGCGGGAATCACCGAAGTCACGATTTGGGTGGACGGCACGCCACTCGCCACGTTGAGCGAGTCGTCATATCAGGCTTGGTGGCAATTATCCGCGGGCGAGCATCGCTTTTGGGTAACAGGCGTGACGGTTAACGGCGAAACCGTCACCAGCGAAGTGATCGTGGTGACGGTCACCAATTAGCAAATAACTATTCCGCTTCTTTCAGCGCGCGTTCCAGCAAATCCGAGACTTTGAGTTCCCCCGCCCATTTCCGCAAATAACCCAACTCCAATTCCCCTGCTTGTGTTTTCAGCACGCCAAGAATATCGCGCCATTGACGATCCGAAACTTCGCCGCCCATGCGATACCATTCGAGTTTGGAGAGTATCGTGTCTTCAGGACTGGCAAACCTGGCGCTCACTTCCGTTTCAAAAATAAATGTCTGCTTTCGTGCGCGGGAAAGTTGTGATTCTAAAAACGGACGCTGACGTGGAATGAACACGTCTACCTTGAACATGGTTTCGCGATGGATGATATTGAAACTTGAATTATGTTTGATGGCTTCGGAGATCATCTCGTCGTCTACATAAAATTCAACCTGCAGAAATGAAACGAAAGCCTGGAGATGCTCGAGCCGCATTTCAGCGACAATATCGGAGTCTTGTGTGGTGCGTACCATTCCATATAACGTGCTGGCAAGCGATCCGCCGATCAGATATGGAATGCCAAGTTTTTCAAGAGCGTCCGTTACTTTGAGCGTGACTTCAACGGGTTCATTTTGCATGGTTTAAATCCCCATACACTTTTCGCGCCAACTCTTCCCCAAGCAGTAGATCCGCAAACCTGCGGATCAATTCCGATTCGCTTGCGTTTGGAAATCGCGAGCGCAACCCAGCCATTGCCAGCAAACGAACAGATGCGTTCAGTTGGGCGACCATTTGCATTTTCCGTGTGGGACTCGCCCGCCTCCATAATTCAACCTGCAAGGCTTCCATTTTAGGATGGGTGTCGGAATACAACGCGCTCATAATGGAAATTATAGCATGGCAAGGAAAGACAATCGATCACGGTTTAAAAAACGGACTCCGAGAATCGACTTCTCGGAGTCCGTTTTCAATCCGTTTATCCGTTCCCCCATCCGCTGACCACTACGGTTTCACCACGAACACCGTTCCGTCTCCTCTCCCATACACATCAGGGAAGTAGAACTCGTACGCCGTGGTCGGGATGACGTTGAACGTCCCAGCCGTGCCCGCACGGGCGAGGTAGGTGAAGACGTACGTTCCAGCGGGCAGGTAATCGGCGGAGAGGACGACCTTCTCGTCGCGGAGTTCGGCGTGGGTAAAGTACCACCAGCCCCATCCTTTGCGTGCAAAGTCCAACACGCTGTACTTGTACGGGATCTGGACATCCGTCAGCAGGGACGAGTCCACGGCCTCGAGACCAGCGGGGAGCGGGTCGTTGACGACGACGTAGTGCAGCGCGGCGGGCGCGACGATGGTGACGCGCACGCGGACAAGTTCCCCGCGCGGAATCTCGGTGATGGGATTCTTGGGGTCATCCAGAGTGAAGTATTGCCGCGAGACGATGATGCCGCGGTCCAACGACTTGACTTCCTTCACGGGCAATTCGGCGTTGAGGTAGGTGGTGTAGTACAGGTTGCCCGTCCCTGCGCCGCGCGCGATGACGAGGTAATTCACCTGCTCAGAGAGTTGTTCGTTCGTGATCTCCACATTGACGGTCGTGGTCAGGTTCTCGGCACCGACCTGTCCCTGTGCGAGCGAGTCGCCGTTGACGCCGACCGCGTAGGAATAACTCGATTCAAATTCCTTCGAGTAGGTCAGCCAGTCGGTGAGGGCGAGCAGGGTCCACGCGGTTTCCTGGGTGGAGCCCCAGCCGTCGGAGCGGCGGTGCGCCATCAGCCAGCGGACGGCGTCAGTCGTGTGGGCCGCCTCGGGGTTGATCCGAACGAACGCGTCGAGCACGATGGCCGTCGAGCGGAGGTCCGTGTTCCAGTTCCAATAGTCCGTCTCGGTCTCTTCCCAGTGCGCGCCCGAGGCAGAGAGCACGGCCGCGGAGGTCAGGTCGGACATCAACGTTTTGACGCGTGTGCTCTTCGGGTCATCCTTGAAGAACGCCTGCGCAAGATAGGCCTTGCCGTAGTTGCCGAGATGCGAACGGTTTTCGTAGAGGAAGTTCGCGGGGGTGTACGGCAGTTCGCCCGCGCGGGTGAGCACATAGACGATGAAGGCCTGACGGTTGTATTGCCACTGCGCGTCGTTGCGGTCGAGGCTCGGCATGTGTTCGAGCAGATAACTGATGGCGCTGCCTGTCACATCCGAATCGATATCGTAACCCGTGGCCTTCGCTTCCACGAGGCCGAGCAAAACGTAGGCAGTGGTCTGTGGGTCGCTTTCCTGTCCATCCCACCAATTCCAGCCGCCATCATAAAGTTGTTTGGCGTAAATGCGCTGGAGCGCGACGTTCACCTGCTTGTCGAGTTTGGCGCGCAATTCTTCGGAGGGCTGGCCCGCGAGTTCGAGCGCACGCAAGGCCGCCAGGTTCGGCAGGATGCGCGAGACGGTCTGCTCCATGCACAGATATTCGAAATCGTCGAGCGCGTTCAAGCCGTCCACCATCGAGGCCGCGAGCGAGGGCGAGAGTTCCACGTTGACGGTCGCGGATTTGTACGGGATGGACTTGGGCATCGCGACCGCTTCGGTGACGGAGTTCGCGTCTCGCAACACGCCCGACGTTCCGACGGTCTCTTCGACGTGGAAGGTGTACACGGGGATGCCTTGCGCGTCCAACGTGCCGACGGCGGGTTTGGCCGCGTCCGAATATTTGCCGCCCTCCGCGCTGACGGTGAGATCGACGCGCGTCGCGCCGCTATCCACCTTCACGTCCCACGTAACATACTTCTGCTGACCCGCGCCGACTTCGACGGCCTGCGCGGCATCGGATTGGATCTCCACTCCATCCGCTTCCAGTTTGACCTTGACGGTGAGCGGTTCCTTCGTGTTGTTGTGCACGCTCGCGCCCACCCGCGCGGTATCCTCAACGATGAAGAAGCGCGGCGCCTGCACGTTGACAAGCAGCGGTTTACTGCTGACGATCTCGTGGATCTCCTCGCCGACGAGGGAATCCTTGGTGATCGCGCGCGCCTTCATCTGCCACGTGGTCAGATTTTCGGGCAACATGACGGTGACTTTCGCCTGTCCGTTTCGGTCGGTTTCGACCTGCGCTTCGTAGTACGCGGTGTCGCGGAAATCCTGGCGGATGGTCATCACGCCGAAATCGCCGTCGCCTTTTCCGCCGCCGCTTCCCGCGCCTTCGCCAAGGGCGGCCGCTTCGCGATACTTTTCGTTGAAATCGTCCGCGCTCAAAACGATGCCCAGCGCGGTCTGGACTCCCAGCCAGCGTTCGGGATAGAACGCCGAAAGGATGGGCGGCGTGTTGGTCGGCGCGAGCGCGAGCACGGCTTTATCCACCAGCGCCAGCGAGACTTCGGCCTGCACGGGTTTGCCCGCGTAGTCCTTCACGGTGACGGTGTACGTCACTTTGTCGCGCGGCCCCGCGGACTCTTTGTCCGCTTCGATGGACACGCTCAATTCCTGTTGCTTCAAGTCCACGTCCAGCCGCGCCATGCCCACCTTGAAATCGGGGCCAGATGTCTCGTCCACGCCTTTGATGACGACGACCGAGACGTACGCGACGGGAGCCATGTCTTTGGTGATCGGCAATTCGTAGATGGTCGAATTGCCATTGAGTTTGATGACTTCCTGTTTGTAGATATGACCGCGCTCGTATGTGACCAGCGCGTAATGCTCGCCTTCGAACGGTTGAGCGATGAGCAGTTTGGCGGTGTCGCCGACCGAGTAGAAATCCTTGTCCTTCACGAGTTGGAAGGAGCGGTCGTTC
The DNA here is from genome assembly GCA_049324715.1 of Chloroflexota bacterium. Lineage (GTDB taxonomy): Bacteria > Chloroflexota > Anaerolineae > Anaerolineales > Villigracilaceae > Denitrolinea. Next base: position 18,212 of record JBMOMR010000012.1, read on the forward strand.
GTCTGCTGCCACGGGATGTATTCCTTGCCCGCCACCCAGATGAACTGCGACGACTTCTGCTGGTTGCCCTTTTCATCCTCCACGTGGACGACGGCCTTGTAGACTCCGCCCTGCTTCGGCGTGAATGAGACCTGGGCGCGGCCGTCCTTGTCGGTGGTCACTTCCAGTCCCGTTTCCACGGGGACGTCCTTGACGGTCGTCACCCAGCGGAGGGTGCCCTGCGCGTCCTTCTCCTGGACGCTGTACCACTCGCGGCGGACGATGTCCACCGTCAATTTTTGGTTCGCAATGGGACTCGACTCCCAATCCAGCACGACGAGTTCGAACGTGGACGGGAGATTTTCCACGCCGACGTAACTCTGCGAGCGGATCCCCGCGTAGATGAGGCTGGGATGCACATGGAGACTCGCGCTCCCGCTGACGAGATTCCCCGAAACGTCCGTCACGTTGGCCGAGAAGCGGACTTCGCTTCCGTTGGTGTGTTTGCCAAGGGTGGCGGTCTGTGAAATTTCGAGATGCCCGTTCGCGTCGAGTTTATCCTTGCCCTCGTCGAGAGTGGCGGTCGGCGCGAAGGATTCGGGCTTGTCGAAGTCAAAGTCAGAGAAGGAGAAGTTCGAGAATTCAGGAGCAGGCGTAAAGGTCGAGGAGGAAGCGGAAAGGAACCAGTCCGCGTCCGCGCCGCCGACAAATCCGCCAGAGTAGTAGGTCGCGTCCACTGCGAGGGCGTACGGATCGCCCGCCAGGACGTCCGTCACGCTGGGCGTCGCCTTCACTTCGAATTCGGGCTTGCGATATTCGGCCACGCGGAAGGAATGGTAGGCAAATGATGTCTCGTCCGCCTTTTCGAATCGCACAGTGACATCGTACGTGCCGAGCGAGACTTCCTCGCCGAGTTTGTAGTCAATGGCGAAGGTGCCCATCTTGTTGAGAGACACTTCCTGCTCAAAGAGGGTCTCGCCTTCGAAGCCGATCGTCACCCAGACCGAATCCTGCTTCGGCAGGCTGTAATGCAAATCGTCGTTCTGGCGGACGATGCCCTTGATGAACACATCCTGGTTCGGACGGTAGATCGGCCGCTCGGTATAGACAAACGCGAAGGGTTGGTTCGGCGATGACCAGTAATCCTGGTTGATGCCGAAGTCGCCCGCAGAGACGCCGCTGCCCCAATACTGGGCGGCGAACGCGAGGCGATCCTTGCTATCGGTGCGCACGTAATAGGGTGAGGCCAGGTCTTCGGCGTAAGCGAGGCCGTCTCTGTTCGTGGTGGCTGTGCCCAGTTGCTTGCCGTCCATGTCGTAGAAGACCACTTTCACGTTATTGACAGGTGCGCCTGTCTCGAGGTCCGTCAACCAGACGAGCGATTCGCTCTCCGTGGCCTTGAACGTGATGTTGTCGGTGGCAACGATGACCGCCGCTCCTTGCAGGAAGTTGGTGTTCGATTCAAACGGCTCGGCCTTCACGCCAATGAAATAATAGCCAGGCGCGAGCGCCTTCCCCGCGGCATCCTGCAACGCGTAATCCGCGATCTGCGAGTCGTTCAACGGCACATCCAAGTCGGGTTTCCAGGTGCGGATGGCCTGTCCTTTCGGAGCGAAACTCTCGGATTGGATGTCCCCGCGCTGGAAGCGGATATATTCATCGGGCGTGATCGAATAGAGGGATATTTCCGCCGAATCGAGATTGGTGTATTCGAAGAAGAAACTCTGGTCGCCGCCGACGCGGTAGATCAGCGACTGTGGAATGGCAAGATATGCGGACGGGTATTTCTCACCTGTGGTGAATTCCCACGAATAACCTGTATTGATGACATTTCCATAAATATCCGCCATGCCAGGCAGGACGCGGACAATGTAGTCGGTGGAGGGCTCCAACCCGATGACATTCAGCGACCAATCGTATTCGTTGTAATAGAAGCGCGCTTCCTCTTTGGGCGCGGGCGTGATCTGGACGCGGTTCTTCAGCGTGTCGAAATCCATTGGCGAACTGAAATGGATCGTCACCCACGCATCGTAATATTCCTGCGTGGAATTCGGCACAGGCGTCACGCTATCGATGCGCGGCAGAGACAGCGTGGAGAATCGGAACGTCAACCCATCTGCCAGCGGACTGCCATCGTCGGCCAGCGCGGTCTTCGCGATCTCCAGTTGATAATACGCGGACAGGCGATAATAGCCTTCGGGCGAAATGCGGAGTTCGGTGTTGTCGTTGTCCCATTTGAACTTCACGGGGAACGGCTTGTCCGTTTCGCGGTCGGTCAACGTCACCGCGGCCTCGGTGGATGCCTTGTCCATCGGCTGGAGGAAATTGATGACAAATGCCTGATCGAGTAGGACGTTCTCAATATCCATCGGCGGATTGTTCTCGCCATTTAAAAGAGAGAAATAGGAGATGAACGGCGCGCGCGTGGTGAACTTCCAGACGTACGACTCGCCGAGCGGCATCCCCAGCGTGTCGGCGAGTCCCGCGTCCACACTGACCAAGTACGGGGTTCCGCTGCTGAGGCCTTTCTCTGGCTGAAACACATACACCGACGAGGAGACCCACTGTCCCGTCCCCGCAACTTCGGGCTGGATCGTCAACGGCTGGGGCAGGTCCTTCTGCTCCTCGGCGATCGTCACAGGCACGATGGGACGGTTGAAGATGACCGTGATGGTGGAATCCAACGCCACTTCGGTGGTATCGGGCTCGGGGAAGACCTGTCCGACGGTGAGCGATTCGACGGTCGCAAACTCGGCGCGGATTTCCTCGGCCAGCGCGACGCCGTCCCTGCTTTTGGCGGAGGTTGAAACGGAGGCGGTATACGTCACGCCCGCGACCAGTGGAAGGTCAGGTTGGAAGCGGAGGGTACGCGCATCGGGCCAGGAAAATGTCCCCGCGAACTCGTTGCCGCTTGAGTCGACAAACGCGAAAGCGGATTCCGTCGAGGCGGAATCCATTTCACGGTCAAAGATGAGATCGAAGGGAGAATCGAGGAGCAATCGTTCGCCCACCGCAGGGACTTGTCCCACCAGCCGCGGCGTCTGGCTGACGGTGGGAACCACGGGCGGAGGCTGGAGCGTGGGCGTGATTTGCCCACAGGAGGTCAGGATGAAAGATGCGAGGAGAAGGACAGAGATGAATTTTTTCATGGTACACCTTTGTTTGTAGTATGCACCCTGTCAGGGGCGGTGTCAAGTTGCTAATTGAAGGCTGATGATTGAACGTAATAAAGGTGAAAAGAGTTCCGTAAAAGAAAAATCCCGCTCTCGGTGGAGGGCGGGTTGTAGAACAAATCGCTGATTTGTTCGGGACAATTTGGCAAATTGTCCTACACGGCTGTCTTTTTCTCGCGGCGGGCCTTCAGCCACTCGACACCGATGGGGACAACAGAAATCAGGATAATGGCAACGATGACGAATTCAAAGTTGTGCTTCACAAAGGGAATGTTGCCAAAGAAATAACCCGCCAGTGTGAAGATGACCACCCACGTGATTCCCCCAATGATGTTCCAGCGGAAGAAGAATCCGTAGGACATGCGTCCGATGCCAGCGACGAAGGGTGCGAAGGTGCGGACGATGGGAACGAAGCGGGCGAGGAAGATGGTCTTGCCGCCGTGTTTCTCGAAGAAGGCGTGGGTCTTGTCGAGGTATTCCCGTTTGATCCACTTGATGTTGTAGGCGCGGTCGCCGAGGTAGTGACCGATCCAGTAATTGGCGGTATCACCGAGAATCGCCGCGGCCATGAGCAGAATCAGCAGAACCCAGACATTGAGTCCGCTATCGAGCGCGGCGAACGTTCCCGCGGCGAAGAGCAGGGAATCGCCTGGCAGGAAGGGCGTGACGACAAAGCCCGTCTCCATGAAGATGACGAAGAACAGAATGGCATAGGTCCACGTGCCGTATTGGGCGATGATGTCGGCAAGGTAGACGT
>JBMOMR010000013.1:0-21978 GCA_049324715.1 Chloroflexota bacterium
GTTTCGGCCTGACGGTGCGCGAGCCGGTCGTCGTCTCGCTCCAGTCTGCCAAAAAGGTGAAATAACTATGACGTGGGCACTGTTTTGGGAATGGGCGATCAAGGCGTTGATCTTGATCTTCGCCCTGTTGATCGGCTTCGGATACCTGACGTATTACGAACGCCGCTTCCTGGCGCGCATCCAGGTGCGCATCGGCCCCAACCGAGCGGGACCGTACGGATTGATGCAGTGGATGGCGGACGCGGTGAAGTTGATCTTCAAGGAGGAGTTGACGCCTTCGAAGGTTTATAAACTGGTGTTCTTCTTCGCGCCCGTTGTGACGATGGTTCCGTCCATTGTGATCGCGGCGGTCATCCCGTGGGGGACGTCGTTCCAGTTGGGGGAGCGGACGATCAATTTGTATTTGGCGGACATCAACGTCGGCGTCATCTACCTGATGTCCATTGCTTCGATTGCCGTGTATGGCATTGTGATGGCGGGTTGGGCGAGCAACAATAAATACGCCATGATGGGCGGACTGCGCTCCTCGGCACAGATGATCTCGTACGAGTTGACGCTCGGCCTGATGTTCGTGACAGCCATTTTGATGGGCAACTCGATGAGCCTGGTGGATATTGTGGAGGCGCAGAAGGGGATGTGGTTCGGCGTTATTCAACCCGTCGGCTACCTGCTCTTCTTCATTGCGACGCTGGCCGAGGTAAACCGTCATCCGTTCGACATGCCCGAGGCCGAGCAGGAATTGACGGCGGGTTATCACACTGAGTATTCGGGCATGAAATTCGCGTTGTTCTTCATGGCCGAGTACCAAAAGATGATCGTGGTCTCGATGATCGGCGCGACGCTGTTCCTGGGCGGGTATCGCGAGTTCTGGTTCTTGAAGGATACCTTCCTGAGCGTGGATGCCATCTGGCATATTGGAAGTTGGACCATTCACCCCGCGTTCCTCGGTCCGTTCTATCTTTTTGCCAAGGTCTTCATCCTGCTGGGCATCATGATCTGGGTGCGGGCGTCGTGGCCGCGCATCCGCTATGACCGCCTGATGTCGTTCGGCTGGAAGATTCTCGTGCCTGTGTCGCTGGCGGTGGTCTTCATCACGGCGGTGGGCATTTTGCTGGCCGAGACGTACAATTTGCTGTGGATGTGGATCGTGCCTGTCCTGTCCTTAGTGGTTGGATTGATTGCGGTGGTGGTGATCTACCGCGATCTGAGGAGAAAAGCCTATGCGCGTGCTTGAACCCATGCTCGAACTCGGCCGCGGCCTGTGGATAACCTTCAAGCAGACGTTCTTCAACCCGGTCGTGACCGTCTCCTATCCCGAGGAGAAACGCCAGGTGCGACCGCGCTACCGCGGACGTCACGTCTTGAAGCGCTACGAGAACGGACTGGAGAAGTGCATCGGCTGTTCGCTCTGCGCGGCGGCCTGTCCCGCGGACGCGATCTTCGTGGAAGCCTCCGAGAACACCGACGAGGAACGCTTCTCGCCGGGGGAGCGGTACGCCTCCACGTATGAGATCAACATGCTGCGTTGCATCTATTGCGGCTTCTGCGAAGATGCCTGTCCCACCGAAGCGATCGTGCTCGGCGATAATTACGAACTGAGCTTCACCAGCCGACGCGACGCTATTTACACCAAAGAGATGCTGTTGGAAACCGTCCCCTCCTCCGATATGACCACCCCGCGCACCGTGGAGCCTGGTGTGTTCACACGGTCGGTTCCCGAAATGAAAGACCCACAGGACTAGTCCATGAACATTGACTTGATCCTTTTCATCATCCTTGCCCTCGTCGCCATCGCGACCGCGCTGGGCATGTTGTTGAGCCGCAACGCGGTCTATTCGGCGCTATTCCTCGTGCTGAACTTCGCCACGGTGGCGGTCTTCTATCTCCTGCTCGGCGCACCGTTTATTGCCATGGCGCAGATCACCGTCTACGCGGGCGCCATCATGGTGCTGTTCCTGTTCGTCATCATGCTGCTGGGAGCGGAACAACTTGCGCCCGGTAACGTCATCCCCGCGCAAAAATGGGTGGCGGGCGGACTGGCGTTCATCCTCGTTGCAGAGACCGTTTATCTGCTGGCCTTCCGCGGCGTGCCTGCGGGGAACATCCTCCAGCCTGAAGCGGCAGTCAACAGCGTGGATTCCCTCCGTCAGATGGGTATGATTCTGTTCAATGAATATCTGCTTCCATTTGAGATCACTTCCATCCTGTTGCTGGTCGCCATGGTCGGTGCCATCGTTCTGACCAAGCAGGAAAAGGGAGGGCAGAAATAATGGTCCCCGTCAATTTTTATATCGTGCTCTCCGCCATATTATTCACCATCGGTGCCATGGGAGTGCTAGTGCGCCGCAACCCGCTGATCATCTTCATGTCCATCGAATTGATGCTGAATTCGGCCAACCTCGCGCTGGTGGCTTTTTCCAGCGCCATCCAGAGTTTCAGCGGGCAGATCTTCGCCTTCTTCGTCATCGCGGTCGCGGCAGCGGAGGTGGCGGTCGGTCTCGCGCTGATCGTGCAGATTTTCAAGTCCCGCCACAGCATCAACGTGGACGAGATGAACAACTTGAAGGGATAGGAACATGCTTTTCAGCGAAACAACTTCAAGCGGATTTTTCTTCCTCGCCCCGTGGATCGTGTTCTTTCCCCTCCTTGGGCTGTTGACCAACCTCATCTTCGGCGGCTGGTTCATGAAACAGCCCTGGGGCGAAAAGGCCATCGGCTGGGTCGCCAGCGCGGCCTCGGGCGCGGCATTTGTCGTCAGCGTGTTGCTGGCTTACTCGCTCTCTCTTAATCATGGCGAGGTCGTACGCTGGACATTGGCCGAGTGGATGCACATCGGCGACCTGCAACTCGACTGGACCTTCCGCGTCGACACGCTCTCGACCACGATGATGCTGGTCGTCTCGGGCGTGGGGACGCTCATCCACATCTACGCCATCGGCTACATGCACGAGGACGTCCGCTTCAAATCGGACCTCGGGCGGTATCAGCGCTTCTTCGTCTTCTTCAACCTCTTCATCATCGCCATGATGATCCTGGTCGGCGGCGACTCGTACATGATGCTCTTTGTCGGCTGGGAGGGGGTGGGACTTTGTTCCTTCCTTCTGATCGGCTTCTGGTACGACATGGACACGCTGGCGCGTCCCTCGTGGGCGAACTCGAACGCGGCGAAGAAGGCCTTCATCACCAACCGCATCGGTGACTTCGGCTTCCTCATCGCGGGCTTCATCATGTTCTGGAAACTCGGCTCCTTCCAATTCGACAGTGTATTTGCAGCCGCAGAGGAAATTGCTCACAACGAACCGTGGGTCATCGTCGCCATCACGCTCTTCATGTTGATCGGCGTGGCGGGCAAATCGGCGCAGATTCCCCTCTATGTCTGGCTGCCCGACGCGATGGCTGGCCCGACGCCCGTCTCGGCCCTCATCCATGCCGCGACGATGGTCACGGCTGGCGTGTACCTCGTCACACGTTCATCCGAACTCTATGTACTGGTCCCGCAGGCGCAATATATTGTGGCGATGACAGGCGCGGTCACCGCGCTCTTCGCCGCGACGATTGCCGTCGGTCAATATGACATCAAGAAAGTGCTGGCCTACTCGACCATTTCCCAACTTGGATTCATGGTCGCGGCGGTGGGCATGGGCGCGTTCGTGGCGGGGATGTTCCACCTCGCGACGCACGCCTTCTTCAAAGCGCTTCTCTTCCTCTCGGCGGGCTCGGTCATCCTCGGATTGGAGCGCGGCCACCATCACCTCGCCCATCACGGCGGACATGGCGACCATCACGAGGAGGTCTTCGACCCAGGCGACATGCGTAACATGGGCGGACTCCGCAAGACCATGCCTGTCACGTTCTGGCTCTACATGATCGGGACTCTCGCACTGGCGGGCATCTTCCCGTTCGCGGGTTTCTGGTCGAAGGATGAAATTCTGCTCGACGCCAGCCTGCACTATCCGACCGTTTATATTCTGCTCACCATCGCGGCCTTCTTCACCGCCTTCTACATGGGACGCCAGATCTGGATGGTCTTCTTCGGCAAGCCGCGTCACGACGCCGCGGCGCACGCGCAGGAGAGTCCGCTCATCATCACCGCGCCGTTGATGGTTCTCGCCGCGCTCTCCCTCCTCGGCGGCGGACTCAACCTGCCGTTCGAGGGTTTTCACAATCTCGGTCACTGGCTCGAACATACTTTGCATGAAGTGGAAGCCCTGCCGCTCAATATGCAGGTGGCGGGAATCTCCACCCTTCTCGCAGTGATCGCCATTGTCATTTCGTGGTTCATCTACGGACGCAAACCGCTCACGAAAGGTCAGCCCGACCCGCTCAAACGTCCGCTCGGCCTGCTCTTCACGGGCATGGAAAACAAATGGTTCGTGGACGAGGGCTACTGGGCTGTCTTCGTTGACCGCTACGTGGACATCTCCCGCTTCCTGGCGGACGTGATCGACTGGAAATTCTGGCACGACTTCGTTCACGATAAAGTCATCGCGGGGACGTATAACTGGCTTTCGACTATTGCCCTCAATGACATAGCCGACCAAAAAGGCATCAATGCCTTCTTTGACGGCTGGGGCAAGGTAACGCAATGGTTGTCCGCGACCACGCGCAAGGTCCAGAACGGATTCGTGCGCTCGTACGCGCTGTCCATTATGCTGGGCGTCGTGCTCATCCTTGGTTATTTACTCCTCAAGTAAAGAGGTCCGAACATGAATTTTTTCTCTGAACCCCTGACCCTGATGACCTTCTTCCCGCTGGTGGGTGTGCTCGTCCTGTTGCTCCTGCCGAGCGATAGGAAGAACCTGCTGCGCTGGACGGCGCTCGTCACGTCATTGGTGACCTTCGGCATTTCGATCTGGGTGTTGACGATGTTCCGCTCCGCCAACCCCGACCTGCAACTGGTTGCCAAATACGATTGGATCACCGTCGCTGGCTGGAACATCCAATATCACATGGGCGTGGACGGACTCTCCATCCTGCTCGTCCTGCTGACGACCTTCCTGACGCCGATCTCCATCCTCTCCACGTGGACGGCGGTGGAGGAGCGCGTGAAGGACTTCATGATCTTCTTCACGCTTCTCGAAGTGGGCATGTTGGGCGTGTTCCTGGCGCAGGACCTCTTCCTGTTCTACATTTTCTGGGAATTCACTCTTGTCCCGATGTATTTCCTCATTGGCATCTGGGGCGGACCGCGCCGCATCTACGCGGCCATCAAGTTCTTCCTATACACGATGGCGGGTTCCATTCTGATGCTGTTGGCGATCCTGTTCGTTGGTATCAAAGCAGGGACCTTCTCCGTGCCCGACCTGGCGGCTAACCTCTCTGGCATGTACGCCAGCGGCCTGATCGACCCGAAGACGCAGATGATGCTGTTCGTGGCCTTCGCCGCCGCGTTCGCCATCAAGGTCCCGATGTGGCCGCTCCACTCGTGGTTGCCCGACGCCCATGTGGAAGCGCCGACCGCGGGTTCTGTCATCCTGGCGGGCGTCCTGCTAAAGATGGGAACGTACGGCTTCCTGCGCTTCAACATTCCGCTCTTCCCGAACGCGACCATCGCGGCCGCTCCGTGGATCGCGTTGCTCGCCACCATCGGCATCATTTACGGCGCGGCGGTCTCGTACGCGCAATCGGACGTCAAGAAATTGGTCGCGTATTCGTCCGTCTCCCACCTTGGATTTGTCATGCTTGGCATGTTCGCCCTGAACGCGCAGGGCATTTCGGGCGGAATCCTGCAAATGATCAACCACGGTCTCAGCACGGGAGCGTTGTTCCTCCTCGTTGGCATGATCTACGAGCAGACGCACACCCGCGAAATTAAAGTCTACGGCGGGTTGTGGAAGATCACGCCCGTCTTCGGCTCGATCATGCTCATCGTGGCGCTGTCCTCGATGGGCCTGCCTGGACTCAACGGTTTCGTCGGCGAGTTCACCATCCTGCTCGGCGCGTGGGGAGCGGGGGAACCAGGTGGCGCGTTCGCCTCGATGGGTGGTTACCTGTGGGCGGGACTTTCCGCCCTCGGCGTCATCATGGCCGCCATCTACATCCTGTTCATGTTCCAACGCATGTTCCTCGGTCCGCAAGGCGAGATCGTGGACGAGGTCAAGAAGCACGGCCACGCCCTCCGCGATCTGAACTGGCGCGAGATCGTCACCGTTGTTCCCCTGCTCATCTTCATCTTCTGGATCGGCCTCTACCCCGCGCCATTCTTCAACCTCATGGCCCCCGCCGTGGACAAGATGGTTGCCGCCTTGCAAGCCGCCGCGATGGCGATGCACTAATTCTGCCCTCACCCCTGCACCCCTCTCCCGATTTCGGGCGAGGGGACGGGGGGAGGGTTCGGAGCAATCTATGCCCCAACCAATTGATTTTCAAACCATCCTCCCGCTGACCATCCTCATCGTATGGGCGTGTGTGCTCCTGCTGGTGGATCTCTTCATCCCTAAAACGCAGAAGTGGCTCACCGCCGCGTTGGCCGCCGCGGGCCTGGCCGTCACCCTTGGTGTGACCCTCGCCCAACTAGGCAGGCCTGCCAGCACAGCCTTCAGCGGCATGGTCGTGCGCGACGGCTTCGCGACCTTCCTCAACGCCCTGCAACTCATCTGCGGCTTGCTCGGCGTGGCGCTGGCCTTCGGCTACGTCAAACGCATGGGCATTGAGCGCGGCGAATATTACACCCTGCTCCTCTTCAGCGTCACAGGCATGATGCTCATGGTGCAGGCCGCCGACCTCATCGTCGTCTTCCTCGCCCTCGAATTACTCTCCATCCCGCTTTACGTGCTCGCGGCCTTCAATCGGACTCAAGCCGCCTCCGAAGAATCGGGATTGAAGTACTTCCTGCTCGGAGCCTTTTCGACGGGATTCGTCGTCTACGGGATCGCGCTGGTCTTCGGCGCGACGGGGACGACCAGCCTGGCGGGAATCCTCGCTTCCGCCTCAAGCGGGACCTCGAGCCTGCTCCTGACCATTGGCGCGGCCCTCATCCTCGTTGGATTCGGCTTCAAGGTCGCGGCCGTTCCCTTCCACATGTGGACGCCTGACGTATATCAGGGTGCGCCGACTTCCGTCACTGGATTCATGGCCGCGGGCGCAAAGATCGCGGGCTTCGCCGCGTTGCTCCGTGTCTTCTTGACGGCTTTCCCCGCCCTCGCCGTGGACATGACCGATATTCTCTGGGGTCTCTCTGCGCTCACGATGATCGGCGGCAACCTGCTTGCCATCTCGCAGAGCGACATCAAGCGCATGTTGGCCTACTCCAGCATCGCACACGCGGGCTACATCCTGATGGCTTTCGTCCCGTATGGGAATCCAGATGTTGCTCCCGTTTCGATTGCCGCGGGCTTGTTCTACCTCGTCGCTTACGCGGTCACCAACTTCGGCGCGTGGGGCGTGGTCATCGCCATGGAAAAAACCGAGGGACGCGGCCTCGCCATCAGCGATTACGCAGGACTGGCGAAGAAGCATCCCGTCCTCGCCGCCGCGATGACCGTTTTCATGCTCTCGCTGATCGGCTTCCCGCCCACCCTCGGCCTCGTCGGAAAGTTCTATCTCTTCCGCGCGGTGCTCAGTGGTGGTTTTGTCTGGCTGGCCGTCATCGGTGTAGTGACATCCCTCATCTCCGCATACTACTACCTGCGCGTCGTCGTGACGATGTACATGCACGAGGGCGAACCCACCGTCACGCGCGAGTTCTGGCTCGATTTCACCTGGGGACTCTCTGCGCTCGCGACGGTAGTTCTGAGTTTCATTCCGCAAGCCTTGTTCGTGATGGCGAGTTCTGCGCTTTTGAAATAACGTACGAGGTGCAAGGATAGAATAATATTGAAAGCGAGACCGATGACAATTGGTCTCGCTTTTTCTTTGTCTAAAGCGATCAATCTTTTTAAGGAGAACGTATGTCTGCAGAATTATCCACTCGCAAACCGCTGGTCGTCATGGCCTGGGTATTTCTCCTGTTGGCATCCCTGCTCCCATTGGTTTTCCTGCAAGAGGTTCTTCATTTGACCGTCACAGAACAACTTCGGTATACCATATCGATAGTGGTGTTACTGGCAGGCCTGGTGCTGACGTTCCTCTGGAGCGCCGTTCGTCCCCTGCGGCCATTTTTCATCCTGTTCATCGTCTTTGCAGTGGTGCAGGGCATTGTTTATACCAAAGTGGATAAACTGCCGTTCTACCGGACCTGGTCGCAGCATCCATCGTTCAATGTCTGGATGCCCGCGGAACAGTCATTGCACTTGATCGTGATGCTCGTTGTTATCGCGACCTTGTTCATTTTGCGAAAACGAGCCAGCGCCTTCTTTCTGGTCAAGGGCGATACGAACGCACCCGCGGAACCGGTCAAATTGCTTGGAATTAAGGCAGGAGAGCGTTGGGGCAGTCTCGGACGCCTGTTTTCGGTCATCATCAGTCTCGGCACACTGACATTCCTCGTGGTTTCAGGCACTCCGCGGCTGGATATGCTTGTGCGCGTCCTGCCCTATCTGCCCGTGGTGCTGATCGCCGCAGCCTCGAACGCCCTTTATGAAGAAGTCGCCTGGAAAGCCTCGTTCCTGTCCGTGCTGGAAGGGACAGTTGGCAAGCAGCAAGCCTTGTGGTTGATGGCCGCCTATTTTGGGATCGGACATTATTACGGCGTCCCCTACGGCATCATCGGCGTGGTCATGGCGGGTTTCATGGGCTGGTTGCTCGGCAAGTCCATGCTCGAGACGCGCGGCTTGTGGTGGGCCTGGTTTATCCACTTTTTACAGGATGTGTGGATCTTCCTGTTCCTCGCTATTGGTTCGATCACCCCTGGCGGGGGATAAGGCCGTAGGTTATCTCTAAAAGAGACTCGTCGTAAGGCGGGTCTCTTTTCGTTTACGCCCAATCGGGCTATTGGGGAATATGTCTTTTGGCATATTCGTAATCCCACCTGCGAGACTGGGAGTTCCAGGTCCGTTGCCGTAAGATAGGTGCAACAAAGGAGTTCAACATGTCTAAAGATTTAATGATTGATATTCACGATTTAACGGCAACGTATGGAACGCTGACCGCGCTCAAGGATGTTAACCTGAGCGTGCAGAAGGGCGAAATTTTCGGCCTGCTCGGCCCGAACGGCGCGGGCAAGTCCACGCTCTTGGCCTGCGTGGAGGGATTGCACGCGCCAAAGAACGGAGATGTCCGCGTGGGCGGCGTCAACGTGCAAGCCGATCCGATGGCGGCGAAAAAACAACTGGGCATCCAGTTGCAGAAGACCGCCCTGCTCGATGACCTGACCGTCGCCGAGTTGGTGGAAGTCTACGCCGCCCTGTACGAAGTTTTCCTGACGCGGGCGCAGATCGACAATTTATTGGAGCGCTTCGGCCTGCTCGAAAAACGCAACGTACTGGCGCGTCGTCTCTCTGGCGGACAGCAACAGCGTCTCGCCCTCGCCGTTTCGATTGCCAATGACCCGCAGATCGTCTTGCTCGACGAGCCGACCTCGGCGCTCGATCCGCATGCCCGCCGCGCGGTCTGGGATGAGATCCGCCGCTTGCACGACGAAGGCCGCACGATCGTGTTGACCACCCATGCGATGGAGGAAGCCGAAGCGTTATGCGGACGCATCGCCATCATCGACCACGGTCAGGTCGTGGCATGTGACACGCCCAGCGCGTTGATCGCCGATGTGGACTTGAGCGCGATGTTGAAGGCGACGGTGGAACTGCCGCTCGAAAAGGTGCGCGGACTGCCCCACGTGACCAGCGCCCGTTATTCAGGCCAGCATCTTGAAGTGTCCACCACCAAGCCCGAAGCGACGATGGCCGCCTTGCAGGAACTGGCGGCGAGTTCGGGTCGCTCGATCCGCGATGTGACCTTGCGCCAGCCCAATCTCGAAGATGTCTTCCTCAAGTTGACGGGTCGCGAACTGGCCGAAATTGGTTGATGTGCGCTTTTATTATCAGAAACAGGTTTTGAAAGGACAAATCGCATGAAACGTTTTCTCATTCTCACGAAATCGCTCGCCCTCATCCAACTGCGGAACGGGGCGGTGTTATTCTGGAACTTTGCCTTCCCCGTCTTGTTGATGTTGATCTACGGTGTGGTGATGAGCCAGTACATGGCTTACATGACCCCTGGCGTGATCGTACTCAATGCCTTGAGCTTCGGCCTGGTTGGCAGTTCCACCATGATGCTGGAAATGCGCGAGAAAAGCATTTTGCGCCGATTGCAGGCCACGACCCTGCCCGCCTGGCAGTTGATCGTTTCGTATTTGCTGGTCAATATCATTGTTGGGACGTTGCAAAGCACGCTCATCATCGTGGTTGGAGCCGTGTTGTACGATGTGCCTGTCAGTGTCCAGAGCATGGCGCTTACCTACCCGATGATCGTCCTGGGCTTGTTGACCTTCATGTCGCTGGGCGGGATCATCAGCGGCGTTGCCCCCAAGGCAGGGACTGCCACCGCCGTGGGCATGACCGTGTACTTCCTGTTGATGTTCATCAGCGACATGATCTTCCCGCTCGATATGTTGCCCGAAGGTTTGCGGAATGTCATCCCATACCTGCCAGCCTACCCTGTCGTGCAACTGGTGCGATCCGCCATGCTGGAGTCCATCCTCAACCCGCAGTGGGTAACGTACTTTGCATTGCTTGTCGTTTACGGCGTCGTCGCAACCTTGATCTCCTCGCGGTTGTTCCGCTGGGAGCCGAAGGCTTAACGGAATTTGACAGGGGCGGGGAAACCCGCCCCTACTCATCCGAATTATTACGGAGTACACTACCCTCGTGACCCAGATCAATCCCTCCGATCTCAAAAATAGTCAACTGCCCATGCCTGCCCGCTACATGCAAATGTATGGCAGGTTTTGGGACATTGTCTCGCTGGTCATCTTTGGCTTCGCCGCCATTGTTCCGATCGCAGGCAACCCTGATGGGCTGACATGGCGTGAATATGGTTCCGCGGGGCTTTCTCTCGCACAGGGAGCGTTGTACTTCTTTGCCATTGCCCGCGGCGGCTGGCCGATGCCGCGTGGACGGCTGGTCGTGTATTTCGTCGGCGGGGTTACGCTATGGCTCGTTTCGTGCTGGGTGAATCCGCTTACGTGGTGGCTGGGGTTCACATACTTTGGTCAGATGTTTGGCCTGCTTCCACCGCAGGCCGTGATCCCTGGCACGGCGCTGGTCACGTTCTTTGTGGCGCTCATCATTTCCGATTGGCGGGTTGCAGAGATCAACATCGGCGCGGCGGTTGGCTTTTTCTTTCAATGGGTGGGGGGCAACACGTTGTACCTGTTCATTTATGGCATTGGCCGCACCAGCAGTCAGCGGGCGGAATTGATTCAGAAACTGGAGTCCGCCCAAAGGGAGTTGGAAGCGTCCCGTCAACGCGATGAGGAACTTGCCGTCTTGCGCGAGCGGGAACGTCTGGCGCGCGATCTGCACGATAGTCTGGGTCATGCTTTGGTGGCAGTGTCGGTGCAGTTGGAAGCGATCCAGCGTTTGTATAAAGTCGATCCCGAAAAAGCCTCGCATCAGATCGATGAACTAAAAGGGCTTACCCGCGCCAGCATGGATGACCTGCGCCGTTCCCTGGCGGGTTTGCGCACGCCTGGGTTGGGCGAGCGAACCTTGCGAGACGCCCTGCAAACCCTGTGCAAAGATGTCGGCCAGCGGGCGCGGCTGGAAATTCACGCCGAGGTGGATGAACGTGTCGACGGGCTCTCGCGCGCCCAAGCGGAGGCGCTGTGGCGTGTGACGCAGGAGTCCTTCACCAATATCGAACGCCATGCCGCCGCGCGCAAAGTGGATCTGCAACTCAGGGTCGAAGCGCGCTCCGTCTCGTTGACCATTCACGACGATGGGCGCGGATTTCCGCCCGACGCGGAAAATCAAAGCGGACACTTCGGCCTGCGCGGCATCCGTGAACGGGTGGAGGGCCTCGGCGGTTCTCTGACTCTCGCGAACAACGGCGGGTCACGCCTCGACGTGAGCCTGCCTCTGCTTTAGGAACTTTTTTCTTCGCCCATGCCTGATCTCATTAAACTCCTGCTCGTCGAAGACCAGACCCTCATGCGGCAGGGTCTGAAAACGATCCTCGACCTTGAGCCTGGACTGCGCGTCATTGGCGAAGCAGGCGACGGCGAACGCGGCGTGCAACTCGCGCTCGAACTGCGCCCTGACGTGATCCTGATGGATGTGCAAATGCCCGTCCTCAACGGCGTGGAAGCGACCGCGAAATTGTGCCGTGAGTGGAGCGGAGCGAAGGTCGTCATCCTGACCACCTTTGACCGTGACGATTACGTTTATCAGGGCGTGCGGGCAGGGGCGATGGGCTATTTGCTCAAAGACACGCCCGCCGATCAATTGATCCAGACCATCCGCCGCGTGCATGAGGGAGAGGCGTTCATCCAGCCTGAGATCGCCTCGCGCGCCTTGCGCGAGATGATCCGTCCCTCGGCGTCCGCCATCGAATCCCTCTCCGAACGCGAACGTGAAGCGCTGGTCTTGCTGGCGCAGGGCGCGTCCAACAAAGAGATCGCGGAGAAATTGTTCATCACCGAGGGGACAGTGAAAAACCACGTTTCGAACATCCTCGCCAAACTTCAAGCCGAGAACCGCACGCAAGCGGCGGATATCGCCAGGAAACAGGGATTGGTGTAAATAACAAAAAGGGACTCGCCTTTCACGACGAGTCCCTTTTGAGTCACGAACCACTTACCAGTTACTTCACCAAATTCCTCAGCACCGTGTGGAGAATACCTCCGTTGCGGTAGTAATTCACTTCCACATCGGTATTCAACAACGCGGTGGCCTTGAACTCGATGACCTTCCCGTCCGACTTCTTTGCCTTGACGGTCAACTCCGCTTTGGGCTGAACCTTGTCGCTCAAGCCTTCGATGTCGAACGTTTCACTTCCATCCAGGCCGAGGGATTCGGCGTTCTGCCCTTCGGCGAAACGCAGGGGCAGGATTCCCATGCCCACCAAATTGGAGCGGTGGATGCGCTCGAACGATTCCGCGATGACCGCTTTCACGCCCTGCAACATCGGACCCTTGGCCGCCCAGTCACGACTGGAGCCTGTCCCGTATTCCTTGCCCGCGAGAATGATGGTGGGTACGCCTGCCTGTTGGTAAAGCATGGCGGCATCGTAGATCGGCATTTCCTGAGCGTTTATCGTTGAACGTTCAACGTTAAACGCTTTTGTCCAGTTGCCTTCCTTCGGTGCGACCATGATGTTCTTCAAGCGGATGTTCGCGAACGTGCCGCGCGCCATCACCAGGTCATTGCCGCGGCGCGTGCCATATTGATTAAAGTCCTTGGGCTGGACGCCGCGTTCCTGCAAAAATTTTCCAGCGGGAGAGTCGGCGGCGATGTTGCCCGCGGGGGAGATGTGGTCGGTGGTGATCGAATCGCCAAAGAGACCGAGGACGCGCGCTCCGTTGATCGGTTGGATCGAGGGGACATCCAAAGTCAGCGATTGGAAGTAGGGCGGGTGATGGATGTAGGTCGAGTCGTCGTTCCACTCGAACAAGTCGCCTTCCTTCACCTTGATATCTTTCCACATCTGCGAGCCGCTGAATACGTCGGCATATTTTTCCTTGAACATCTCGGCCTTGACATTGGCCTCGATCGCGTCGCTGATCTCTTTTTGCGAGGGCCACAGATCCTTCAGGTAAACGGCCGCGCCATCCGCGCCAGCGCCGAGCGGTTCGTTGACGAGGTCAATGTCCACCGTCCCTGCGAGCGCGTACGCGACGACCAGCGGCGGGGAGGCGAGGAAGTTCGCCTTGACGAGCGGATGGACGCGCCCCTCGAAGTTGCGGTTGCCCGAGATGACCGCCGCCGCGACTATATCGGACCCGGTAACGGCCTTGGCCACCTCGCCAGGGAGCGGCCCCGAGTTGCCGATGCAGGTGGTGCATCCGTAGGCAATGACGTTGAATCCAAGTTTCGACAGCGGCTCGATCAAGCCCGCCTTCTTGAGATACTCGGTCACGACCAGTGAACCGGGCGCGAGCGAGGTCTTGACGTAAGGTCTGACGTTAAGTCCCTTTTCAACGGCTTTCTTCGCGACCAGTCCTGCCGCGATCAGCACAGACGGGTTGGACGTGTTCGTGCAGGACGTGATGGCCGCGATCACGACCGCGCCGTGCCTCAATTTTTGCGTGCCGCCGTTGGTTCCAAACGTGGCTTCGCGGGTCAACGCGTCGCCAGAGAGTTCGTAGCCGCGTTCCTTCACGGGGGCGGTAAGCGCTTTTCGGAAGGTATCCTTCATATCGGTCAGGGCGACGCGATCCTGCGGGCGTTTGGGTCCCGCGAGGGAGGGGACGACCGCCCCGAGGTCCAGTTCGAGCGTGTCGGTGAATTCAGGTTCGGGCGAAGAAGCGTCGCGGAAGAGTCCCTGCGCGCGCATGTAGGCTTCGGTCAGGGCGATGGTTTCGTCGGAGCGTCCCGTCAGTCGCATGTAGCGGAGCGTCTCCGCGTCGACGGGGAAGTAGCCGATGGTGGCGCCGTATTCGGGTGCCATGTTCGCGATGGTGGCGCGGTCGGTGAGGGACATCGAGTCGAGGCCCGCGCCGAAGAATTCCACGAACTTATCCACCACGCCTTTTTTGCGCAGCATCTGCGTGACGGTGAGCACGAGGTCGGTGGCGGTGACGCCTTCCTTCAACTTGCCCGTGAGCTTGAACCCGATCACGTCGGGCAGGAGCATGTCCATGGGTTGGCCGAGCATCACGGCTTCGGCTTCGATGCCGCCCACGCCCCAGCCGACCACGCCGAGGCCGTTGATCATGGTGGTGTGTGAGTCGGTGCCGACGAGGGTGTCGGGGAAGGCGTAGACTTCCGAAGTCTCCGAGACTTCGGAAGTCTGCTTGGTCATCACCACCTGCGCCAGATTTTCAAGGTTGACCTGGTGCACGATCCCCGTCATCGGCGGGACGACGCGAAAGTTGCGGAAGGCCTTCTGCCCCCATTTGAGAAATTCATAGCGTTCGCGATTGCGTTGGAATTCGACTTCCGTATTGCGGTTGAGCGCGTCGGCGGTGGCGAAGAAATCCACCTGCACCGAATGGTCAATGACGAGGTCCACGGGCACGAGCGGGTTGATCTTCGTCGGGTCGCCGCCGAGACGGGCAACGGCCGCGCGCATGGCCGCGAGATCAACGACGGCGGGCACGCCTGTGAAGTCCTGCATCACGACGCGGGCAGGGAGGAAGGGAATCCCTGGGCGTGTGCCTTGCGGTTTCCATGACGCAATGTTTTTTACATCGTCTTGGGTAATTTCGCGATCATTGCACTGACGGATGGCGGCTTCGAGCACGACGCGGATCGAATACGGCAGTTTGCCGAGCTTCGTTAAACCTGCCTTTTCCAGTGCGTCGAGGCGGAAGATGACGTATTCCTTGTTTCCCACTTTCAATACGTCGCGGGATTTAAATAGATCGTTCATGGTTGACTCCTTTGGTGTGGTTGCCCTCACCCCCGTCCCCTCTCCCAATTTTGGGAGAGGGGTGCAGGGGTGAGGGCGGGTTGTCACCACAAAATCACGAAAAGTACAAAGGAGCGCCTTTGCTACCCTTCGGGTTCTCGTGGTGATAATTCTTTGTACACGGATTCTATAAAACAAAAAAATCCGTGAGAATCCGTCAAATCCGTGTCATCCGTGTACCGAATTACAACTTCAACTCTTTCTTGACGCTCTTGACCAGGTCGTTCTTATCTTTTTCAGGCAGGAACGAGGCCTGCGCCGCGGCCACAACGCGTCCCTTCAGAACGTCCACGGGGATGCCCAACTCTGTGCAGATGACGCGGTACTCGTGGCTGAGCGTGATGCGCGAAACAGACGGGTCGTCCGTGTTGACGGTGACGTTCAGTCCCGCTTCCATCATCTTGGGGAGCGGGTGTTTCTGTCCCTTGGGGATCACGCCCGATTGCATGTTGCTGGTGACGCACACTTCAAATACCGTGCCGCGTTCCTTCGCCAGCATGGTGGTGTACTTGTCTTCGAGGACGCGCACACCGTGACCGATGCGGGACGCGCCCAACTCTTCGATGGCCTCGCGGACGTTCTTCGCGCCCGCCCATTCCCCTGCGTGGACGGTGATCTGCAATCCCGCCTGCCGCGCTTCTTTGAGAATGCCCGCGAACGGATGGGCAGGGAACTCGGCCTCGTTGCCCGCCAGGTCCATGCCGACGATGCCGTCCTTGATGTGCTCGGCCGCCAGCCAGGCCACCTGCTCGGCCAGTTCGGGACTCTCGTGCCGGTTGACCGAGACGATCAGCCCCACCTTCATTTTGTGCTTTTTTGCCGCGTCGCGGGCGCTGGTCACCACCCAACTCATCACATCGTGTAACGGAAACCGCTCCGCGCGCGAAAGAGCCACGGGCGTGAAACGCATTTCGAGATAACGCACATTGTCCACGGCCGCGTCCTCCACGGCCTCGCGTGTGATGCGATGGATCACTTCGGGTGAGCGATAGAACAAACGCAGGGTGTTGAACTTGGCCAGAAAATTCTGGAACGTCTGCGGATCGCCGTCCTGCACCTGCACCAGTCCGCTCAGGCTGGCAGGCACGGTGATGCTATGCGCCCGCGCCACCTCCAGCATCGTCTCGAGGCGCAGGGTGCCTTCGAGATGACGGTGTAACTCCACCTTGGGGTAGACGCGGAAAATGTCGGTTTCGGTGTGTGATAATTTCACAGCCAATCTGTCCGTCGGGTTAATGTCGTTTGCGCTTCTTCTTTCCGCTGGATTGTGCCTGTGCGGCGGGTTCCGCCTCGTCCGAGTCCATGGCGGCTTCGTCCCGAATTTCCAAATTGGGGCGGCGCTGGATCGCGAACAACCGTCCGATTACCGTGCCGCGGATATCTTCCAGCAGGCCCTGGTACATTTCGGACGCGCGGGATTTGTATTGTACCAGCGGATCGCGCTGTGCATAGGCTTCGAGGCCGATCGAAACTCTTAAGGCCTCCACCCGCGTCAGATAATCCACCCACAACTCGGTGATGGCAGACAGGAGCAGGCGACGATGCGCCTCATTGAGCAGACGGAGACCCAACTCCCGCGCCGCTTCTTCCTGACCATCGGCGGGCTCGCCGCGTCGGACGAGTTCATCGCGTCCCCAGGCGAGGGTCAACGCGTCCTCGGCATCCTCAAGGTGGGCAAGGATTCGCTCAATCAGGTCCTCCGCGGATATTTTCTGCATCAATTCCGCCGCGAGGAAACTGTAACTGAAGCGCTGGTAGACCTGTTTCACCTGCCGATGCGTGCGCTGGTCGAAGATGTTGCGCTGTCCCTGCGAGAGCCCGAGCAGGAAACGCGCCTTGCTCGAATCGCTTGCGAGGTCTTCGCGCTGGAGCAGGAAGTTGGCATCGCGCGCAAGGATGCCCTCGGCGCCCACGAACCGTTCGCGTTGACGCGTCAGTGCTGTATGACTGCGCAAGGCCACTTCGTCGGTCAGGTCGTCCCAGTTCATCTCAGCCAGGTCGTCCTTCGAGAATCCCAGCGATTCGCCCAGGCGGTTTTCCACTCCGCCGACGAGACGCATCACCGCCAGGTCCGTCAGTTGACTGGTGACCATCTCGCGGATCTCCTCCTCCACCGATTTGGGGTCGTTGACGAGGGCGCGCAGTTGGCTGTTATCCAATTTGATGGGCAGGCGCACGACGGTTTGCAGTTCTTCCAGGGCCTGTTGTGGCTTGGGTTTCTCCTCGGCATCGCGCAGGCCAGTGAAGAACTCGTCGAGCATTTCTTTGCGGTCTTTGGTCTGGTTTTCGAGCGATTCTTTGGCGCGCTCGATGGCCGTCTCGATGGCGGATTGCAGGTAGGTGTGGGCGATCGTCAGCGTGCGGTCGGCCAATTGGACGGCGGCCGTTTTGGGGTCCGCGCCCGAGGCGAATTCGTCCAGGATCATTTTGATCGGGAACGATGGGAACAGTTCCCTCTCGCCGAGTGGCAGTGACGGTTGCACCTGTTCGAGCCAGGCGGGGAGCCGCCAGAAGTTCTCCTCATCTTCGAAGGCGTCCTTCACGCGCTCACGGATCTCAGCCCCGAGCATTTCCTGCACGTCTTCGCGCAAATCCTCTTTGACGAAGATGCGGTCGCGCTGGCCGTAGATCTGCGTGCGTTGTTGGTTGAGCACGTCGTCATATTCGAGCAGGTGCTTGCGCATGTCGAAGTTGGCGCCCTCGACGCGGTGCTGCGATTGCTCGATGAGGTTGCTGACGACGCGCGCTTCGAGCGGGAAGGCGTCGTCCACCCGCATGCGCTCCATCATGTTGCTCACCTGCTGGCCGCCCTGGATGCGCATGAGGTCGTCTTCCATCGAGAGGTAGAAGCGCGAAGAACCCGGGTCACCCTGGCGGGCGGCGCGGCCGCGCAACTGGTTGTCGATGCGGCGCGCTTCGTGGCGTTCGGTGGCCAGCACGGCCAGGCCGCCCAGCGCGCGCACGATCAGTTCCTGTTCGGTGTGTTTCCAGAACGCGGCCAGAGATTCGGAGGCTTTCAGTCCGAGGCCAAGGTTGGCGTATAAAATGTTGGGGAGTTGCGACCAATTATCCGCGCCCGCGCGTCCGTATTTTTCCACGAGAGCGGTGCGCGCCCTGGCGAAGTATTCGATGCGATCCCCGTTTGCGCTGAAATCGGGATTTTCGCCGCGCATGAGATGCGTGACGAGCGCTTCGAGCACTTCGGGGTTGGACATGCCGTAGGGATTCTCGACGCCCGCGTTGCGAAGGAAATCCTTGGCAAACGTGACGTCGGTTTCATCGATCTCGCCGCCGAGTTTGATGTCGACGCCGCGGCCCGCCATGGATGTGGCGATGGTGACCGCACCGAACGCGCCCGCGCCCGCGATGATCTGACTCTCTTCGGTGTGCTTTCGGGCGTTCAGGACCTGGTGAGGGACTCCGCCCGAAAAGACGTTTTTCAAGCGGGGAATGTCGCTCTCGCGCAGAGACAGGATCTCCAGCAGGCGCGGCATGTTCTCCGCGTCTTCGAGATTGATGGTGGTCAGCCCGAGCGGTTTGGCGAACTGACGGAGCGCGGACGGGTCGAGCGTTTCGAGCGGGACGTTGAGCGGTTCCAGTTCGGGGATGCGCATCCCGTCTTCGGTGCGTTTGTTCTGCTCGAACCAGATCTTGCGGATCAGCAACACCTGCAACAGGCGACGGATCGAATCGGCGCGCAGGCGCGAGGACAGGGATTCTGAATTCGCGACAGAGGTGGTGCCGATAAGCAGGGGACGTCCCATCACGTGGTGGCGGACGATCTCGGTCACGACCGAGCGTTGTTTGGCCTCGGCGGTGCGGTAGATGACATCGGGGAAGTCTTTCCTGCGCCAGTAATGCGGCTTCTTTTCAGAATCGTTGTTGTCTGCGAAGTAAATGACGGGGTAGCCAGCCTCGTCCTTGTCTTTCACTTCCACCAGCGGGGAATCGGGACGCGAGGCCTGGTATTCGAGGTTGGTGATGATGGGGGTGACTTCGAGTTTGTAGATCTTGTGGAACTCTTCCGCTTCGGTCAGGGCGGTGCCGGTCATGCCTGCCAGTTTTTCGTACATGCGGAAGTAGTTTTGCAGGGTGATGGTGGCGTACGTGACGCTTTCAGGCTCGATGCGGACGCCTTCCTTGGCTTCCACGGCCTGGTGCAAACCGTCGCTCCAGCGGCGGCCAGGCATCATGCGGCCGGTGTTCTCGTCCACGATGACGACTTTGCCGCCCTGCACGAGGTATTCGCGGTTGCGGCGGAAGAGATGCTGGGCGCGCAGGGCCTGTTCGAGGTAGCCGAGGAGACGCGCCTGATCGGGGGTCACGTCCTCCGGCCGTTCGGGGTCTTGAAGCGGAAATCCGAGGATCTGCTCCACGTGGGCGATGCCGATCTCCGTCAGCGCAGTGGACCGATCCTTTTCGTTGACTTCATAATCTTCGGGTTTGAGCGCCTTTACCACCTGCGCCATCTTGGTGTACCACTCGAGGTCGCCCGAGGCGGGACCAGAGATGATGAGCGGCGTGCGGGCCTCGTCAACGAGCACGTTGTCCACTTCGTCCACGATGGCGTAGTTGTGGCCGCGTTGGACGCGGTCTTCGAGGCGCATGGTCATGTTGTCGCGCAGGTAGTCGAAGCCGAACTCGGAGTTGGTGCCGTAGGTGACATCGGCGGCGTAGGCTTCGGCGCGGTCCACCATGCGGAGGTGATGCTGGTCTTCGTGTGGGGATTCGCGTGTGGGGTCGTACAGGAAGGCTTTTTTCCCGTTCTCGGTGACGGCGGCCATTTGCAGGATGCCGACCGAGAGGCCCAGGAAATGATAGATCTGTCCCATCCAGCGCGCATCGCGGCGGGCGAGGTAATCGTTGACCGTGACGAGGTGGATTCCCTTCCCCGTCAGGGCATTCAGGTAAATGGGAAGCGTGGCGACGAGGGTTTTGCCTTCGCCTGTGCGCATCTCGGCGATCTGGCCGCGGTGCAGGACGATCCCGCCGATGAGTTGCACGTCGTAGGGACGCTGGCGGATGGTGCGCTTGGCGGCCTCGCGGACGACGGCAAACGCCTCGTTGAGTAGATCGTCCAGCGATTCGCCGCTTTCCAGCCGCTGACGGAACTCATCCGTTTTGGCGCGCAGTTCTTCGTCGGTCAGTTTTTCGAATTGGGGTTCGAGGGCGTTGATCTCATCCACGAGCGGGAAGAGGGACTCCATTGTCCGCTTGTGGGTGTCTCCGCCGAATAATTTGACAAATCCTTTGAGCATAGGTTCCCTTTCGGCGGGTGATTATAACAGACGAGATTAATAGAGGATGATGATGAGATGGGAGAGAAAATGGCTCCTTGCGGAGCCACTTTTTTAGACAAAAATCACAGGTAATTTACTCATGAGATTGCTGTTTAGCTCGCCAAAGTTATTTACCAAGTTTGATAGTATTTAACTCTTTTTCAAGACTATCGATTTGCTCTTGTTGTCGCTTGATAATACGAGTGAAATGCCATCGTTCAAAATGGATAAGGATAACTAACAAGGAGGCTATTGCCGAAGCCATTGTGAAGAAGTCCTTGATCGAAATTGACACTATTAACACTACTCCCAAAATAATGGCAGCAGCAATATACAATGGAGAAAAGGATTTGATGCTCCATCTATCTTCTGACATAGATTTTACAATATGCAGCACCCATTTCTCTCCCAGGTTCTCAGGGCTTATTCTCTTCATACTTCAATCTCCAAACTTAAGGATACGGCAAATGCCGCAAAACAATCGGGGCATTCATAACTGTAATTCTATACGTATCACTGCTGTTTATTGGTGGACTGCTTTTGTAAAACTTACAAAGGTTTATCAAGGATATCTATTAATTCATCAAGCCAGATAGAAAGATTCGCTGGTTCCGAATAAAAACCTCCATCAAAGAGACTGCTTGTAGTTGGATTGTATGAATCGATGATTTTTGAGCGAAAGACCGTTCTAATTAGCAAATAACCTCGGTACTTTTGATCACCGTGAATGCTAAAAGAAAAGTCATTTTCTGAGTTTGCTGCCTCGAGGGTTGAATGACCAATTAGTTCTGCATTTAGTTGTTTCATGCTAATGACAAAACGGCGGAAATCTTTTTCGGTGACCCAATAATCTTCCTCATGAGAATATCCGTTAATACTTGCCATTACTCTAACAGGTAAATATCTACCCGACTTTGTCTCATCTATTGCTCCAAAGTGCATAAGTAATGAGTCTTTTTTATCGGATACGAGATACATTTTTCCCAAATTTCTTTTGCTCCCCAAGGGTTTGTGTTCGCGAAGCACACCTTTGGGGTTGGCGCAGTTGTTTATTGGTAGGTCGCTTTCAGTTATGGAGACTACTTCTTTTTTCTGCGATAAATCGTTTTGCCGTTTTCTTCAATTATCTCAAAATTATTTTCTTTTGCCAATTTCACCGTATCTTCATGTATTTCTTGCAGAAGCAATGGAATTGGGTCTTCAATTGGCGCCGCTCGAATTGGAATTTGATGTGGCACTTTTGAGCGAAGAC
>JBMOMR010000014.1:0-116679 GCA_049324715.1 Chloroflexota bacterium
TGGTGGGCAAGCGCGCCCTGCTCGAGATGGTGATGTCTGCCGCGCTGGCAGGCGGACACGTGTTGCTGGAGGATTTCCCCGGCCTCGGCAAGACGCTCGTGGCGCGCAGTTTCGCGGCCGTGCTCGGGCTGGATTTCAAGCGCATCCAGTTCACGCCCGACCTTTTGCCCGGTGACATTACGGGCGGCTACATTTTCGACCGCACGAAAAACAAATTCGAACTGCGCAAGGGGCCGATCTTCACCAACATTTTGCTCGCGGACGAGATCAACCGCGCCTCGCCCAAGACGCAATCGGCCCTGCTCGAAGCCATGCAGGAGGGACAGGTGACTCTCGAAGGCGAGACCCTGCCCCTGCCCGAGCCGTTCCTCGTGCTGGCCACGCAGAACCCGATCGAATACGAGGGGACGTTCCCCCTGCCCGAGGCGCAACTCGACCGTTTCATGCTCAAACTGACGGTGGGCTATCCCTCACTGGAGGAGGAACGCGAAATCCTGCATCGCCGCCGCGAACGCAAACAGGACGAGGTGCAACTCCACAAAATGGCCGACGCGGAAAAATTGCTTGCCATGCGCGGAGCCGTCGAGACCGTCCACGTGAACGTGGATCTGGAGGCGTACATCGCCGCGCTCGTCCACGCCACGCGCGCCGACCGACGCGCGGCCGTCGGCTCCAGTCCGCGCGGCTCGCTGTCCTTCCTGAAAGTGGCGCGCGCCCACGCCGCGCTCTCTGGTCGCGATTACATCATCCCCGACGATGTGAAGCACTACGCCACCGCCGTCCTCAGCCATCGCATCATCCTGCAACCCGAATACTGGATGTCCAGCGCGGTGACGGGTGAAGTCATCGCCGAAGCCTTGCGCAAAACGCCTGTCCCTGTCGCGTAGAACAAATCGCTAATTTGTTCAACAGTATGTCTCGCTCCCTTCTCCTCAGCCTGCTCACCGCGGTCCTCCTCGTTCTCGGCCTCGCCACTTTGCGCGGCGAACTCCTCGCGCTGTCGCTTCCCATCATCATCTATCTGCTCTTCGGCCTCCTGCGCGTCCCGCAAAACGTGGAACTCGACGTGCAACGTCACCTCTCCGCCGAACGCGCCTCGCCCGATCAACCCATCACCGTGACGCTCACCCTCACCAACCGCGGCGCTTCGCTCGATGAAATTCGTGTGGAGGACATCCTGCCCGCGGGCCTGACCGTTCTCGAAGGCTCGAACCGTCATCTGGTGGCTCTGTCCCGCGGCGAATCGCGCACGTGGACCTACACTGTGACGGGATCGCGCGGCTATTACGTTTTCCCCGCCGTCCGCGTCGAATCACGCGACGATTTGGGGTTGGTCCAGCATACGGACGCGTTCGCGCCGCCCGGGCAACTCCTCGTCCTGCCGCCCGTCCTGCGCCTGAAACGCGTCCCTATCCGCCCGCGGCGGACGCGCGTCTACGCGGGGACGATCCCCGCGCGCGTCGGCGGCCCCGGCGTGGACTTTTTCGGCGTGCGCGATTACCAGCCCGGCGATTCGCCGCGGCGCATCAACTGGCACGTCAGTGCGCGCCAGGCTGATGGATTGTATTCCAACGAATTCGAGCAAGAACGCGTGGCGGACGTGGGTCTCGTGCTCGATGGCCGCAACCGCACCAACCTCTTCGGCGGCGGACTGTCCATCTTTGATCATTCCGTCCTTGCCGCGGCCGCCCTCACGGATGCTTTCATCACACAGGGCAACCGCGTCGGGTTGCTGGTCTATGGAAAATATTTGCACTGGACACTGCCCGCCTACGGTAAACTCCAACGCGAGAAGATTTTGCACGCGCTGGCGGGAGCGCGCCCCGGCGATAGTGACGTTTTCGCCGACCTCGGTCACCTGCCTACGCGGCTGTTCCCGGTCAATTCGCAGATCGTGGTGGTCAGTCCGCTGGCCGCGGATGACCTGGGCGTGCTCGTCCATTTGCGGGCGCGTGGCTATCAGGTGATGGTGGTCAGCCCCAACCCCGTCCTGTTCGAGGCGGCGCACCTCGTCCCACGGGCGGAGGTCCAGCAGGCGGCGCGTATCCTCCGCATCGAACGCGACCTGTTGCTCAAGCAGTTGCGCCGCGCGGGCATCCAAACGCTCGATTGGGATGTGACGCAACCGTTCGACCTGGCTGTGCGGCATTCGTTGTCGCGGCTTCCGCATCACACGCAGATCGCAGGGAGTGTATCGGTATGAAGTTCGTGCAATATGTTGCTTTGGTCGTCGGGACGGGATCGCTGGCGCGCGGCTATTTTGCAGATGGGCACGCCGCGTCTGCGTATTGGATTCTCGGCCTAGGTGCCTTTTGGTTGGTGGGGGAAATTCGCCGCTGGCGCTGGACCGCCGCGCCTGGCTTCCTGGTCTTTGTGGCCGCGGCGGGATATGGCCTGTGGGTCGGACTTTCCGCGCTGTGGATGCTGGCGGGCGCGGTCGGCGCGCTCGTGACTTGGGACTTGTCCGATTTTCTGAACCGTGTGCGGGAGGCCGCCCCGGAGGATGAAGTGCCCGGGATGGCGCGGCGTCACCTCATCCGCCTCGCCATCGTGACGGGGATCGGGCTGGCCTCGTCCCTCTTTGGGATGTTCTTTCACCTGCAATTTTCGTTCGAGTGGACGGCTTTCCTTGCCATTCTGTCCGCGTTGGGGGTGGCGTATCTCATCGGGAGGATTCGGCGCGGGGAACGGTAGCCCGCGTAAGGTCCGCGCGACGCGAAGAACGGGATGGACGCCCTCGTATCCATCCCGTTCTGATTCCCCGTCATTCTATTTCACTGGGACGGCGATTACGAACAGTCGTCCCCAACTGTCGTTCCCGTTGTATTCGATGCAGGTCTGGAAGGTCACGTGGCGCGATCCCGTGTAGACGTTGTTGAAGAGTTGCGTGGCAGAGATGGTGATGTTGGTGTCCAGGTTTTTGAAGTCGCTGGTGGTGCTGAAGGGGGATAGCGCGGCGTAGCGCAGGATCTGCGTGACGATGAAGGTCTCGGTCTTGCCATCGCCGTAAACGACGACCACATACTGACCTGGTTTCAAATTGGAAAATGAGCGGCCTGCCAGCGTGTTGTGCGCCAGCAGTCCCATGTTGCCGGTCTGACGGGTCATGCCGAACTCGGTGACGACGCCGTCGGTGTTGGAGACGTAGGCCGCGTTGTAACTCGGTTGCTGGATCACGGGATAAGCGAGCACAGAATCGACGTACACGCCGCGCACTACGCCTGCCTGACCATCCTGCACAGAAAGGATGAAGGTCGCCAGGTCGGGCAGGGCAGGTTGTGAGAGCGCCTGTGCCGGTATGGGGCGAAAAACCAGCACGAGGATCACAAACAGGGTTATGAAAATGCGGGTGGAGCGGGTATAAGATCGGGGTGCCATTGGATTTCTCCTTTGATAAAGGCACCCCGGCGCGTGAATCGCAAAAAGCGGGGACGCGCGTGGAAGCGGCGTTGTTTCGGTGGCCTGGCAATCATGTCTCTGTGCAGAGAGTTAGACCCGTTGGCTTTGCGTCACCGGCTTTCACCGGGTTTGCCTTTATCGTACGAACGGATGGTAAGGAACTGGCACAACCGAAAAGCGGTCTGGAAATTAATCCAGACCGCCGGAGGAGAATCCTCTGGTCAAC
The DNA here is from genome assembly GCA_049324715.1 of Chloroflexota bacterium. GTDB lineage: Bacteria > Chloroflexota > Anaerolineae > Anaerolineales > Villigracilaceae > Denitrolinea. The sequence goes on from JBMOMR010000014.1 coordinate 3,626, forward strand.
TTCGGCGGCCTGGCAGTCATATCCTCGAGAGGAGTTAGACCCATGGCTTTGCGTCGCCGGCTTTCGCCGGGTTTGCCTTTATCGGTTGTGTGTACGATGCAATCCTAGCACGGAATCGCGCCTTGCGCGTTTACGTTTTTGTTATGAACCATTACAGGCTTGCAAGCCACTCATCAGCCTCGCGCGGCGAGCGGAGATGGACGAGGTGCAGATGCGCGTGCTCGGGAAGCGCCAGCAGGAGGGGGGTCTCCCGTTTGCGCCGCCAGTAGGTTTTGAACAGCCAGTGGAACAGCGATTCCTCTGACCAGAGTTTCAAGTGCCACCAGAACTTTTCGCGGTTGCCGTTCCACAATTCCTCCTGGGTCCAGCCGCGGCGGAGACTGCGCGTCAGCAGGCGCCAGAAGACGATGGGGAACGGATAGTCCAGCCAGACGACCGCCTCGGCGCGCGGCCAGATCAGGTCGCGGACCACGTGATAATTCCCCGCCACCACCCATGACTGTGAGCGGGTCGCCGTTTCGACGCGTGTGCGGAACTCCTCGAGCGGGATCGGCGTCCAGTTCGCCTGCCAGTGGATGGCGTCCAACTCGACGAAATCCAGCCCCAGCCGTTCGGACATCCGCCATGCGAGCGTGGATTTTCCCGAACTGGTCGTGCCAACCACGACCCATTTGCGATAAGGAAGCGATGAATTCATCCCCTTATTTTACGGGATATTTCAAGCCTATATTAAATCTGAACAAAATTATGATACGATTCGGTCAATCCAATTCAGGACACCACCATGTTTGACCTTCCCAATGACGAAATCCTATCCCTTTCCAAAGAACATATCTTCTATACCTGGTCGGCACAGGCCAAGGTGAATCCCATCGCGGTCCAACGCGCCAAGGGAGTCTACTTTTGGGATGTGAACGACAAGCGTTATCTCGATTTCAATTCGATGACGATGTGCGTCAACATCGGGCACGGCGACGAGCGCGTCATCAAGGCCATGCAGGAACAGGCCGCCGCGCTTCCCTACGCCGCGCCGGGCATGACCACAAAAATCCGCGCGTTGGCGAGCAAGGCGGTCGCGGAGGTGACCCCGGGCGGGAAACTCTCGAAGATCCTTTTCACCCTCGGCGGGGCGGACGCCAACGAGAACGCCATCAAACTGGCGCGCGGCTACACCAAACGCTTCAAGATCCTGACGCGTTACCGTTCCTATCACGGCGCGACGATGGGGGCCATGGCCGCCACGGGCGATCCGCGCCGCCACATGTGGGAACCTGGCACTATGCCCGGCGTGGTGCACTTCCTTGACCCGTACCGTTACCGCTCCACCTTCCATCGGACGAATCCCGACATTTCCGAGGAGGAGTTCACCCGCGATTATCTCAACCACCTCGAGGAGATCATCCGCTACGAGGGGCCAGAGACGATTGCCGCCATCCTGATGGAGTCTGTCACCGGGACGAACGGCATCATCATTCCGCCTGAGGGGTACATGCAGGGCGTCCGCGCGTTGTGCGACAAGTACGGGATCGTCATGATCGCGGACGAGGTGATGAGCGGGTTCGGCCGCACAGGCAAATGGTTTGCCATCGAACACTGGAACGTGGTCCCCGACATCATGACCATGGCCAAGGGACTCACGTCCGCGTATGCGCCGCTGGGGGCGGTGGCGATGAAGCCCGAGGTGGCGGCGGCCTTCGATGAGCAGGTGTTCGAGTCGGGGCTGACGTATACCTCGCATCCCGTCTCGTTGGCGGCGGCGGTGGCGAATATCCACGTGATGAGGGAGGATAAACTCGTCGAGCACGCGGCCGCCATGGGTCCGGTGTTGAAGCGGATGTTGTCCGACCTCGGCGAGGCGCATCCCTCCGTCGGTGATGTCCGCTCGATCGGGTTGTTCGGGATCGTCGAAGTGGTCAAGAATCGAAAGACCAGGGAGCCGATGGCCCCGTGGAACGGATCGTCGCCTGAGATGACGGCACTGCGGAAGTTCTGCGTCGAACACGGTCTGTTCCTGTACACGCACTGGCACACTGTTTTGATCATCCCGCCGCTGGTGATCAGCGAAGAACAATTGAAAGAAGGGGTGGAAGTCCTTGATCGTGCGCTGGCGATCACGGACAAGGCAGTGGAATGAACTTTTCACACGCGGTCTGGTTGACGGTTTCGAGCGCGGTTGCCATTTTGGTAGCCTATCTCGCCTGGCAACGGCGGCGAGCCGCGCCGGTCGCGCCGGCCTTGTTCATGTTGATGCTGTCGCTGGCATTTTGGTCGCTGACATATGCCATTTCGTGGATGATCCCTTCCGAGGCGACGGCGGTCTTCTGGTTGAAGATGACTTACGTGGGCGCCGTCAGTGCGCCCGTTGCCTTTTTTGTTTCGGTGCTTTATTTTATTGATCGATATACCTGGCTGACGGACAGGACCTATATCCTGCTGATGGTCATCCCCGTGCTGACCATTTTTTTGATGTGGACGGATCCCTGGCATCATCTGTTTTTCGGCGATTACCCGTTGACGGGGAGAGGCTCCATTTATAACGGCGGTCCGTGGTTCTACATTAATCTGGTGTATCTGTACGGACTGCTCATGTTTGCCAGTATTCTGCTCGTGCGGACACATGTCCGCTCTTCACAGTTCTATCAGCGGCAGACGCGCATCCTGCTGATCGGGGCGCTCCTGCCGTGGCTGGTCAATTTCTTGATGTTCTTCGGGCAGCATCCTGTTGGCAGGCTCGATCTGACGCCTGTGGCATTTACGGGCACAGGGTTGCTCTTTGCTTATGGCATCTTCGGTTACCGCATGATGGACTTGATCCCCGTCAGCCGCGACGTGCTGGTGGAGAATATGGATGATGCCATCCTGGTGGTGGATACCAACTGGCGCGTGGTGGATATCAACCCGAAGGCGCTCGAACTCGCGGACCTCGGGGTGGATACTCCGATCGGAAAGCCGCTGGGGGATGTGTTTTCCCGCTGGCGGCACGTGTATCCCAACTTCGCGGACGTGGATGGCCGCGCAGAAGTCAAACTGGACCGTTTGCCTTTTTCCACGCTCGATCTGCGGGTCACCACCTTGAAGGATCGACAGGGACACATGGTGGGGAAACTGGTAACCTGGCGCGATATCAGCGCGCAGAAACAGACCGAGGAGAAACTGCGGATCTTCTTCCACGCGGTGGAACAGAATCCGACCGCCATCGTGATCACCGATCCAAACGGACGCATCGAATACGTGAACCCTCAACTGGTCCAATTGACCGGTTATCGACTGGAGGAACTGCGCGGCAAGACTCCGCAAGTCTTCAAGTCAGGCGAAACGGAAGACGATCTTTATGCCAACCTGTGGGAAACCGTCAAGGCGGGGCAGGTCTGGCAGGGCGAGATTCTCAACCGCAAACAGAATGGGCAGATGTATTGGGTCCACGAGATGATCGCCCCAGTGTTGGACGAAACCGACAAAGTGACTCACTACGTGGCAATGCAGGAGGACATAACCCAAAGGAAACATGCCGAGTCGGAGTTGCGTAATCTCAATGTCCGCCTGCAGGGAAAACTGACCGAGATCGAAAACCTGCATGACCAATTGCGCGAGGAAGCCATTCGCGACAGTTTGACACGTCTGTTCAACCGCCGTTACATGGAGGAGACGCTCGAGCGGGAGATCTCGCGCGGCGAACGCGTCCCGCAGTCCATCAGCGTGGTCATGATGGATGTGGACCTCTTCAAGTCCATCAACGATCAATACGGCCACCAGGCGGGAGATGCCGTCCTGCAGACGCTGGGGACGATGTTGTTGGAGAACACCCGAATCAGCGATATCGCCTGTCGTTATGGCGGGGACGAAATGGTGGTGGTCATGCCGGGCGCCACGAAGGAGGTGGCCGTGGCGCGTGCCGAGGAGTGGCGGGCGGCCTTTTCGATGATGGAATTCACCTTTGGCGATGCCAGGTTCAAGACGACCCTCTCGATGGGCGTCGCTTCATTTCCTGAGCAGGCGAAGAATCCCATTCAGTTGCTGACCGCCGCAGACAAGGCCTTGTATTGGGCCAAATCCGACCGCAATCAGGTGCGGCCGTACGATCCGACCACAATGGCAGGTGGACTGTATCGCGCCGACGATATTCGCTGATTTTGTTGGTAATAAGCCCTGGGGATGGGTCGTCTACAAAATGAAGAAAATCACAAGACGGCAGGAAAATCAATGTCTACCAATTCAAATCAAGTAAAAATGTTGATCCTTGGTTCAGGCCCGGCGGGCTTTGCCGCGGCCTTGTACGCGGCACGCGCGGAACTCGCGCCTGTGCTTTTGACTGGCACGCAGTTGGGCGGGCAAGCCGCGCTGACCTATACCATCGAGAACTATCCCGGCTTTCCGAACGGGGTCGGCGGCGCGGAACTGGGCGATCTGTTCCAGAAGCAGGCCGAACATTTCGGGACGCGCGTCGAATTCGACACGGCCAACAAGGTGGACCTGTCGGCGCGGCCGTTCAAGATCACGACGGATGCGGGGGAATATCTGGCGGATTCGCTCATCGTCACGACGGGGGCCAGCCCGATTCATCTAAACGTCCCTGGCGAGGATACCCTGCTCGGACGTGGTGTCTCGTATTGTGCGACCTGCGATGGCGCGTTCTTCAAGGACAAGAAGGTGGTCGTCGTCGGTGGCGGGGACAGCGCGCTGGAGGAGGCCATCTTCCTGACGCGCTACGCTTCGTCCGTGACCATCGTCCACCGCCGCGAGGAACTGCGCGCGGGACCGATCCTGCAGAAGCGCGCCAGGGAAAACCCGAAGATCCAATTCATCTGGAATACAGTGGTGACCGAGATTCGCGGCTCTTCCAAGATGGAATCGGTGCAGTTGAAGAACGTGCAGACGGGCGAAGAATCCACGTTTGCGGCGGATGGCATTTTCATCTTCATCGGGCACACTCCGAACACACAACTCTTCGAAGGCCAGTTGAAGATGGATTCGCACGGCTACATTGAAGCGGATATGCTGATGCAGACCAGCGTGGCGGGCGTGTACGCGGCGGGGGAGGCGGCCGATCCGCATTTCCGACAGGTGATCACCTCGGCTGGGATGGGGGCCGCGGCGGCTATTCAGGCGACGAGGTTCCTCGAAGCGGAAGCCGGCTAAAGGTCAAGAATGAAGCAAAGGAGATTTTTCCCGATCGACTCGGAAAAGTCTCCTTTTGTCATAAAAATTGGTGACAAATAAATCTTTTCGTGTGTTCATGTCTGGACTAAAATCCAGCATCAATTCAAATTGGAGGAACGATGAAGAAAATCTCGATCATCGGCGCGGGGATGACTGGCTCGACGGCCGCGCACTGGCTGGCGGAACGCGAGCTGGCTGACGTTGTATTGGTAGACGTGGTGGAGGGAATGCCGCAGGGCAAGGGGCTGGACCTGCTGGAAGCCATGCCGATCATTGGCAAGGATTCTTCGATTCTCGGCACGAACGATTACGCCGATACCAAGGATTCGGATATCGTCATCATCACGGCGGGTGTGGCGCGCAAGCCTGGCATGAGCCGCGATGACCTGTTGACGATCAACGCGGGGATCGTTGGCACGGCCGCGACGGAAACGCTGAAGTATTCGCCCAACGCGTTTTTCATTGTGCTGACCAACCCGCTCGATACGATGGCGTATCTGACGTTGAAGAAGACGGGCCTGCCGCGCAATCGCGTCATTGGGCAGGCGGGGATTTTGGATTCGGCGCGTATGCGCGCCTTCGTGGCGTTGGAGACGGGCGTGAGCGTGGAAAATATCCAGTGCTACGTGCTCGGCGGCCACGGCGATGAAATGGTCCCGCTGACGCGTCACTCGAACATCGCGGGCATTCCCCTGCGCGATTATATTCCCGCGGAAAAGTTGGAAGCCATCGTCAACCGCACGCGCAAGGGCGGCGGCGAGATCGTCAACCTGCTGAAGACGGGCTCGGCCTATTACGCTCCGTCTGTTGCGGTGGCGCAGATGGCGGAAGCGATCCTCAAGGACAAGAAACTGATCGTCCCGTGCGCGGCATACATGGAAGGCGAATACGGCCTGAACGACATGTTCTTCGGCGTGCCCGTCATGCTCGGCGCGGGCGGCATGGAACGAATCATCGAGTACAAATTCGATGCCGACGAGAAGACCATGTTTGAAAAGTCCGCCGCCTCGGTGAAAGAGACGCATGAGGCGTTGAAGAAGTTGGTCACGCTTTAATTGCCGTCACAAGTCGAAGGTCGAAAGTCACGCGACCTTCGACTTGTGACTTTCGACAGAATTGCGAATTTACTTTTCAAGGAGCTGAAGATGATTTTGCATGAAAAAATCGCCGCGCAACTTCCTGCCTGGCGCGAGCGGATTAAAGTTTTGGCGAAGGATCACGCCGATGTGGTGGTGGATCAGGTGACGGTTGGACAGATCGTGGGCGGGATGCGCGACATCAAGTCCCTGCTGACCGACGTCTCATTCGTGGACCCCGCGGAGGGTATCCGTTTTCGCGGCATGTCCATCCCGGAGGTGTTGAAGGCGCTCCCCAAGGCGCGCGGCACGAAAATGCCGCTCGTCGGCGGTCTGTATTACCTGTTGATGGTCGGTGAAGTCCCCACCAAGGAACAGGCGCTGGAAGTGGAAGCCGAGTGGGCGAAGCGCGCGGAAATTCCCGATTACGTTTTCAAAATGCTCAAGTCGATGCCGAAAGAGATCCATCCGATGATCATGCTCTCGCAGGCGGTCATGGTGATGGCGCACGATTCGCAATTCACGAAAAAATATCACGAAGGCATGAAGAAGGACGTCTATTGGGAATCCGCGCTCGAAGACAGCATGGATCTGACGGCCAAACTTCCCCTCATCGCGGCGTTCATTTACCGCATGAAATATTTCGGCGAAAAATCCAAGCCGAAGTACAACGCCAAATTGGATTACGGCGCGAACTTCGCCCGCATGATGAAAGTCTCGGACAAGAAGGGCTATGCCGAACTTTCCCGACTGTACTTCATCCTGCACTCTGACCACGAGTCGGGCAACGTCTCGGCTCACGCGACGCATCTGGTGGGTTCCTCGCTCTCGGACATCTACTTCGCTTTCTCGGCGGGGTTGAGCGGTCTCGCGGGACCCCTGCACGGACTCGCCAACCAGGAATGCCTCGGCTGGCTGATCGACGTGAAGGATGAGTTCGGCGGCGTCCCCTCGCGCGATGACCTGTACAAGTTCGCGTGGGATACGCTCAACGGCGGCAAGGTCATCCCTGGCTACGGACATGCCGTCCTGCGCGTGCCCGATCCACGCTTCACAGCGCAGATGGAATTTGCCAAGAAGCACTTCCCCGAGGATGAACTTGTCCGTCTTGCGGACATGGTCTTCGATGTGGTGCCCGCGGTTCTGAAAGAACAGGGCAAGGCCAAGAATCCCGCGCCGAATGTGGATGCCATCTCTGGCACGCTTCAGTATTACTACGGCGTGCGCGAGTTCGATTTCTACACCGTCCTGTTCGGCGTTGGCCGCGCCCTCGGCGTGACGGCCAACTACGTGTGGGCGCGCGCGCTGGGACAGCCGATCGAGCGTCCGAAATCAGTGACCACCAAAATGTTGGAAGACGCGGTCGCGAAGGCGAAGCAGTCCGCTCAATAAAAATGGAACTCCCGAAGTCCAAAAGGCTTCGGGAGTTTTCTTACAATTTGAGATATGGGGACTATGCGGGGAGGTGCGTTAGCGATAGTACTGCAACGAGACGTAACCGACCTGTTCTCCAGTTTTGGTCGCAAAAGCCATCATGACCAACGTCCCTGATTCTACTTTGCTGCCATCGGACCATTTGAGCGGCATCGAACTCTGAAAATAAGCCTTGCCATTGGCGTCCGCATAGCCATTGTAGAACAGGATGCCCTTTTGCGAAATTCCGCTTGGCGCCAGAGTGACGTAAAACGGATCGTTGGCTGGCAGGCCCGAAACGGATACGCTTGCCAGGTTTTTCTCGATGGAGACAACGATGCCTTTGTTCGTGCCCGATTGTCCGCCCGAAGCATTCTGCGAACCTAAAATTGTGTTTGACACCGGCAGGGCGTTGATGTCCATGTTGATCATTTCCCACGGTATGCCATCCCAGGTTTGACCGGTCGCGATCCAACCAGTCAGGTTCTCTTTTTCACTGGTCACCAATAGCCAGGTGGAATCGGCGTTGCGTCCCAGCAGTTCAAAGATCGCGCATTTGGGAAGTCCCATTTTGCTGGGATTGACATAGTCGTAATTTTGTCCCGGCCCGATGCGGACGTTGATACCCCATGCTGCCTGGATCATGCCCAGGTTTGGATTTTGTGCAAGAGGGGTTTCATCGCAACTTGCCCCCGCCGACCCCACCAGATTCAGATACTCCCCGCCTCTGAACGTGAGGGCAAAGATCACCACAAGAACGAGTATGACGCCGACGATGAGCCATGAGCCTTTTTTGCTGGTGAGCCAATTCTTCAATGTTTTCATGGTTGGTATGATCCTTTTTATAGCGGAATTTTTAGAATGCCTGCACGAGGACAATTATACACAGGCAATGGAAACTTCTATTCTTTTAGTAGGTGTTTTATAAAAATTCGGGTTGCAAGAGGCGCAAAAGAAACGGTAACTTGCGGGACAGATCTTCGATGGAAATTTAGCCTGGCGTTATAGGTAGGAAGTAATGGGGTTAAATCGGATAAAAGTGGTAAACTTTCCGCCGTCGTCTCACCTTTATTGTTAGCGAAAGGAGTTTACTGGTATGAAGAAAATTTTGAAATGGATCGGGATCGTGCTGGGGTCACTGCTCGGATTGATTTTGCTCTCGGCGGCGGTCTTATACTTTATCGGCAACTCTCGCCTCACTCGGACCTATGATTTTCCGCCCTCCAATATCACCATCCCCACTGACGAAGCCAGCATCGAATACGGACGTCACCGCGCGGAGACGCTGTGCCAGGGTTGCCACGGCGCGGACCTGAGCGGAATCGAAAACTGGTTCAGCGCGGGCCCGCTTGGAACCATCGACTCGGCCAACCTCACCAGCGGTGAGGGCGGGTTTGGACGCGAGGCCGCGTCGGATGAAGATTACGTGCGCGCCATCCGTCATGGCATTGATCCCAAAGGGAAACCGCTCTTCATGCCTGCGGTTGTCTCCACCGCGTATTTGAGCGACGAGGATTTGGGAGCGATCATCGCCTACGTTAAATCCGTCCCGCCCGTGGATCGTCAAACGAATGGGCACAACTTTACGCCCCTGGCAAAAATCATGCTGGTGGTGGGCGTGCTGCCTCAATTGCCAGTCGAGTCGGTGAGTCATGATGTGCACGTCAGCGGGCCAGCGCGCGGTGTCGCCGTGGAGTATGGCGAGTACATGGTCAACACGAATGACTGCCGCATCTGTCACGGGGCGCAGTTGAACGGCGGACCGTTTCCCGACCCAACGATCAAATTGATTTCTCCAAACCTGACCACAGGCGGTGAGGTGTCCTTCTGGACCGAAGAGCAGTTCATCAATACCATGCGGACCGGGACAACCCCCAGCGGGCGCGAACTGAATCCCGATCGAATGCCGTGGAAGGATTACCGCTTCATGACGGACGATGAACTGAAGGCGATCTACCTGTATCTGCAATCCCTGCCAAAATTGCCGCAATACACAGAATAGCCTTGAAATAATGATCTCCCGAAGCAAACGCTTCGGGAGATTTTTTCATAATGCTCGGTTGCAAACACATCGTGATCCGTCACTGCGAGCGCAACGAAGCAGTCTCTTAGCCTATGATGAGATTGCTTCGACGCCTTCGGCGTCTCGCAATGACGATAAAAGCAAGTGACTGCAACAGAGCATTTTCATTGCTTTTTGTTTCGATATGGGTCGTGTTCGGGATCGGCCACCTCGAATTTGACCAATTTCACGATGCGCGCCTTCTCCCGCAGAAACCACGGGACGATCTGCCTGGCATGCTCATGGTTCACCGCCTCCACAATCGCGTAGGCTGTGTGGTCGCTGTCCTTGCATCCCCACTCGAAGTTGTGCAGGTAGCCAGCCGCGTGCAGTTCGTCAATGGCGCGGTCGCAATCCTCCACGCTGTGCGGCGATTCGATCAAATACCTTTCCATGGGACTCTCCTTTCACCACTAAAGGCCGACGAATGTGGATAAGTATAGTCCAATTAACCGCGCTGTCAACGGACACGGTCAGGTTTCAAGGCGCGTGTCGCGATGTAGGTGGGCATCCAATCCCCGATGATGAAATCCTTGTGATGGTCTTCGTATAGACCGATGAGATGGAACCCCGCCTCCATCTGACCTCCGAGCTGGTCGCTGAGCGAATGGCTGTGTTCCAGCGGAAGGCTTTTCTCCATCAACTTTTGCGCGATGTCGGGATTCTCCGAGTCGGCGTAGGGAAGTTTGTGTGCCACCTCCAGCACACCTGCATCGGCCTTGTCGAGATCGAAGATGTAGACCGCGGGATTCATGAAGCCTGCCAGCATCGTCCCGCCGTGACGGAGGACGCGGAAGGCTTCTCGCCAGACGGGACGGATCTCGTGGATGAACAGGTTCGAGACGGGATGGAAAATGAAATCGAACGACTCATCCGCGAACACGGAAAGGTCGCGCATGTCGCCGTGGACGAGAGTCAACTTCAGGCCCTCGCGTTCGGCCACTTCGCGATCCCGATCCAGTTGGCGCGGCGAATTGTCCAGCACGGTGACGTAGGCGCCCGCCGCGGCAAAGATGGGGGACTGCTGTCCGCCGCCACAGGCGAGGGCGAGCAGGTCTAGTCCCTGCATGGGCGGGAACCAGTCGCGCGGCACGGGGCGACTCTCCGTCAGTAACACAGACCAGTCTCCCCGTCGCGCGGAAGCGATCACGTCCGCGCTGACGGGAACTGTCCACGGGTTGCCGCCGTTCACTTCGGCGTCCCATGCTTTTTGGTTGTAGGCTCGAATATCCATATTGGTTTCCTTTGTGATGATTCTACCCGAATCGAAACGCCCCTGTCTCGAATGAAACAGGGGCGTTCGCGAGGAGAGAACTAAGCAGGGGTCGGAATTTCGGCGGGCGCGGCCTCTGTCTCTGCGACGGGATGATGGACGCGGTGCAGGATGAGATAGCCGATCACAGAAAGCGTCCCGACGATGCCGCAGGCGTACCAGAGCCAGTTCGGGTTCACGTTGTCCACGATCAGGCCAGCCAGCCAGGGACCGATCGCGAAGGGCACGCCCCAGGCCAGGTTGCCGAAGATGGCGTTGTACCGTCCGCGCATTTGTTCGGGCGCGAAACTGGCGACCAGCGCCTGGGCAACGGGGGAGACCAGCATCTCGCCAATGGTGATGACGACCATTGCGAAGATGAACATCACGTAGGTGCTGACAAAGCCATACATGGCGAAGCCGACGGCGTAGAACAGGGTGCCGAGCGCCATCATCAGCATGGGCGGACGTTTTTCGATGCGCCGCGTGATCCAGAACTGGAAGAGCACCACCATAGCGGCATTGATGCTGAGGATGTAAGCGTAGCCGTCCTCAGGGATGCCGTAGTTGTCGCGCAGGAAGACGCCGAGGGTGACGTTCATGTTCATGTACACAAAGGCGGACAACATGCTCGCGAAAATGAACATCATGAAGACGCCATCGCGCAGGACTTTTCCATAGCCGAGCAGGGTCTGCCCGAACGTTTCGGGGACTTCGTGCTCGTGCGGCGCGGGCTTGGTCTCGGGGACGGTCAGGTACACGATGATGGCCGAGATGATGCTGATGACCGCGTCGATGAGGAACAGCGCCAGGTAGGAACGCGCCGCCACCAGTCCGCCGATGATCGGCCCGAAGACAACGGCCAGGTTGAAGGTCACGCGGATGATGCCGAAGCCCTGGGCGCGTTTCTCCTCGGGGAGCACGTCCGCGACGATGGCCTGTTGGGCAGGTCCGCCGACATCGGTGAACAGACCCGAGATGAAGCCGATCAGGAAGAATCCCTCCAGCGTGTTCGCTAATCCCATCGCGGCGGTGCTGAGCGACGAGGCGACCAGGCTGAAGATGATCATCTTGCGGCGGCCGAAGCGGTCGGTCAATGCGCCGCCCGCAAAACTCCCGATGAAACCCGTGATCGAAAAGATGAGGAAGAGCACGCCCACTTCGCTCAAACCAACGTCAAACCGTTTGGTGATGTAGAACGCGAAGAAGGGGAAGAGCATCGAGCCACCGAGACGGTCAATAAAGGTTGTGGTGACAACGATCCAGAAGGTGCGTGGGAATTCTTTGTAGGTCGAATTCCAGTTTCTAATGATTTTATTCATTCTTTCTCCACAAGATTAGCGGGCCAGCGCTCCAGTCCGCGGGTTGTAGTTATGCATGGCGGAATGGTTGTAGCGACGGCGGAGGGATTCGCCGGTGACAATCATCCACTCGGCGAAATGGGCAATGCGATGGGCGATCCAGCCACCCTGGGCGTGGACTGGAGACACTTCGTTCTGCAGACGGTGGAGGCGGATCTCTGCTTCGAGATTCCGTTGCTGCAGTCTGACGAGGAATTCCTGGTAGATGGGACTAATGTTAGTCATTCGATTCTCCTTTGACGGGGCCTGCTACTGTCCGAGCAGGAAAACAGATACGGCTTTCAGCGTTTTGGTGATGCGGCCGCGGTTGAGGGAGTAGGCTTTGGCTCCATTGATCCTTCGCTCCTGTAAATATCCAGTGGCGGTCAGTTGACCGAGATAACGCGACACACTGGGCTGGCTGAGTCTTGTCGCTTCGATGATCTCCTGTGCGCGCATTTCCTCGTTATCACGGATCATTTCCAGGATGCGCAGACGGGTCTCATCGGCGAGCGCGGAGAGGCGGGCGATGATGTCGGCGCGGTCCAGGTCAGGGATGCGGGTGGCGGCGTTGTCGGGGGTGCGCGCTCCGAAGATCACGATCAGCGAATTCATGTCGGGCAGACGGCTCACGTACGGACCGATGTGCGCGCACGGGATGAAGACGATCCGATCGGCTTTCTCCAGCGCGGGCCGCCATGTCTCCTCGGCCAGGTCCTGACCGGTGATGAAGCGGGCGGCTTCGAGACGGTCCATGCGGGCGAAATCGGTGTTCTGGAAGGCCTGCACCGATTCCACGAGCAGACCCTGCACGCGTTCCCATTCGGGGCGGAACCATTCCTCCCACGCCTTCTGGAGGTAATCCACGATCAGCGACTTCATGGCAGGCGGGTCGATCACGTACTCGTAGGCGCGGGTCTCGATCTCTTTGTCCACGTATTCTTCGCCGAAGCGGGCGATGAGAAAATCAACATAACTTTCTGCGGAGGCCAGGATGACATCCCAGTCTGCGGCGGGGAGGGGCTGATCGCCTTCCTGGTGTTTGACGTTCATGTTGGCGTAGGCATCCAGCATTTTGACGCGCATCGCAAGCGGATCCATTTTGGAGAGGTGGGTGAGGTAGTCGGTAAACGAGTTCCAACTCTCGTCCACAGCGATGACATGGTAAAAGCCGATCACCACCAGTTTGTGCAGGAATTTTTCCTCCGCCGACATTTTGTTGCGGGTTTCCTGAATCCAGTTGGTGACGCCGGACAATTCTTCGTCTTTTGCCAGCATGAGCATGCTTGCCAGCACGTTGCGTGCGGGTTCCAGGGCAACGGTGAGGGTGGTTGTTTTTTCGAGTTTAAGATTGAAGGGCATGTTTCGCTCTCAATAGGATTATTTGAATTATTCAGAGAATTGAATATCTTCGATTATTATATGCAGTTTCCCCAAGTTGTCAAGAGGTGGCAATAAAAAATCCCGCTTTTGGCGGGATTTTTGTGTTTCTAAGGGGATGGAGTGGATGGTGCTACTACGCCGATCCAAGTGAAGACCCGTTTTTCGCTGGCCGCGCCGGCCGGCGTCCAGATGGGATCGCCCTGCTCGTCGGTGCCTGTCTGGCGGACGGGGATCACCCACCAGCGCATGACGTGCGCCACACTGTCGTTCGGGCGGAAGTCGGTAGGGATCACGAAACTGGTATCGGTCACGTAATCCACGATGCGGCGTCCCTGATCCGCGGTGACATCTTCGATGATGATCTGGTAGGCCTCGCCATCGCGGAGCACACCCAGGGAGGCCCACTGCAGGGTGACGATGTCATGCGCGAGGGTGAAGGCCGCGCCGTCAATGGGCAGGAGCAGGTTCGGGGCGGGGTAGGGAGGCGGAGGAGTCGGGGTGGGAGTCGGCTGATTGGGGTCAGGCGCGCGGTTACAGAGTGGGATGAGAAGCGTCTGCCCGAGAAGGACATTGTCGGTGGGCAGGTTGTTGAATACGCGGATGTCCGCCATCGAGACGTTGTAATTGGCCGCGATGCTGGACAGGGTGTCGTTGGCTTGCACGATGTAACTGGCGCTAGGGCAGGCCGCCTTGGTGGCCGCGTCTGGCTCCAGTGTGCTAGTAGGCGGCGGAGGCGGGGTGGGAGTCGGATAGGGGACTTTGATCACCTGTCCGATGCGCAACATGGTGCAATTGGCATCGAGGTTGTTCAGCACGATGATGCTGGTGGTGGAAACGCCAAAGGTGAACGCGATACCGCCACAGGTATCTCCCTCTCGGACGGTGTAATCAATGGGGGGCAGAGGCGTCAGCGTTGGCGAGGGCGTGAATGTGAATAATTCCGTCGCGGTCGGCGTGACTGTGGCGGTGTTGGTCGCAGTGGGGACGGCGGTTGGGTCCACGATGGTAGTGCCGGTGATTCCCGTCCTCAACGCGAAATAGACGACGGTCGCGCCAATGAGCAGGATAACCACCAACGCGCCCAACGCGGCGGGCAGACTGAGGGTGATCTCTGGCATGCGACCAGCCTGCAGAGGAGTTTTCTCGGCCTTTTTGGCTGGCGCCGCGGCCTTGACCGTCAGTTCGGTGCCACAAACCAGACAACGCGTGGCATTATCGCTCAGACGCGTGCCGCAGGTTGGGCAAATCTTGGTTTTTTTGCTATCGGTTTCTGGACTCATCGGGCGGGATTATACCATCGAAAAATTAGGCGGTTTTAAGGCGTACAGCCTTCTGCCAGCGCCATCGGGGACCGACTATTTGGCCTCTTTTTCGTCCTTCGGGGCGGGTTTCACCAGCGTGGTGACCAGCACCTTGTCCACGCGGCGGGCGTCCATATCCATCACTTCGAATTGCAGGCCGCTCCATTCGAATTTGTCCGTAGTCTGCGGGATGCGTCCCAGCGAGAACATGACGAATCCGCCGAGCGTCTCGTAGTCCTCCTCTTCGGGCAGGTCGCGCAGGTTGAAGATTTCCTTGAAATCGTCCACGGATAACATGCCGTCCAACAGCCAGGAACCGTCCTGTCGTTGTGTGGCCACTGGTTCGTCCGTGCCGATGCCTTCCACGATCTCGGACAGGATGTCGTTGAGGGTGATGAGTCCCTGCACCGCGCCGAATTCGTCCACCACGAGCATCAATTCAGCTTTGCCGCCTTTGAACATCTCCAGCGCCTGCGAGGCCAGCGCGGACTCGGGGATGTAGATGGCGGGATGCAGATTATTCTTCAGGTTGATTTTTTCGCCCGCCAGATTGGTGAGCAACAGGTCGCGGGCGCGGACGACCCCAACGATATTGTCCAGCGAGTCATCGCGGACGGGGAAGCGCGAATATGGACTCGACGCGATCTTCTGGCGAATAGCCTCCAGCGAGTCGCTGATATCCAGCCAGACGATCTCGGTGCGCGGCGTCATCAGCGAGTAGACGCGCTGATCGCCGATGCTGAAGACGCCCTCTATCATATCCTGTTCCGATTCTTCGAACACGCCCGCCTGCGTGCCCTGATCGAGCAGAACCTGCAGTTCCTCCTCGGTGACGGGCTGTTCCTCGGAGACGTTGATGCTAAGTAAACGCAAAACGAGGTCAGTGGACCAGCCAATGACCTTGATCAACGGTGAGAACAATTTGGATGTAAACAACATTGGCCCGGCTACGATGCGGGCGATCTTTTCGGGGCTGTGCAGGCCAAGACGTTTTGGAACCAGTTCTCCCAGCCAGATTGTCATGATGGTGATCACAAGGACGACCAACCCCAGCGCCAGAGATGCGCTATAGGGTTCCAATACTGGGACTTTGGCGATCTCAACGGCAAGGAATTCCGCCAGTGTCGCGCCGCCGAATGCGCCCGCAAGCACGGAAATGAGCGTGATCCCAATTTGAATGGTGATCAGGAAAGAGTTTGGTTTTTTCGATAGGTCAAGCGCAACTTGCGAGGCTTGATCTCCCTCATTGGCCTGTTGTTGCAAGCGTGCTTTTCGGGATGCCATCAACGCCGCTTCGGACATGGACAATACACCATTGACCAATATCAGCAGCGCGATGATCAATATTTCATTCCAGGAACTCATCGTACGCCTTCCTGATGGACCAGGTTGCCCATCAGCCAGATTCTAAATTCTAATGATGATTCTACGATCTCTTTCAAACTAATTCAATTCCTTTTCCGTTTTTGGCCGTGCCAATCACCCAGACAGGCTGATCGACCTCATCCGCGCGTTTCAGGAACGCGGACAGTTTTTCCTGCGGCACGCCCAGCAACAACCCACCGCTTGTCTGCGGGTCGAAGAGCAGCATCTCGGCGGGCTCGTCCAACTCTTTTTTGAAGGTGACGCGCGAACGGTAGTACGAACGGTTGTCGAACGCGCCGCCCGCGAACGCGCCCATCTCGGCGTATTTTCGCGCACAACTCACTAACGGGATTTTGTCGTACTCCAGTTCGAGCGACACGCCCGACGCCTCGGCCATTTCCAGTCCGTGGCCGAGCAGGCTGAAGCCGGTGACGTCCGTCCCGCCGCGCAGGCCGAATTCGACTGCCAATTCGGAGGCGGACTTGTTCAACCGCGACATCCACCCTACCACCTCGGTCACATCTGGACCTTCGGCGCGTTCCCGTTTCAGGGCGGTGGTCACCACCCCGAAGCCCAATGGCTTCGTCAGCACCAGCGCGTCGTCTGGATGGAGGCCGCCCTTCGTCAGCATCTGACGCGGGTCCACGAATCCGATCACCACGAGGCCGTACTTCGGCTCCTTGTCGTTGACGGTGTGTCCGCCTGCGATGACCACTCCCGCCTCAAGCGTTTTTTCCGCGCCCCCGCGCAGAATCTCGGACGTGACCTCGACGGGCAGGTGATCGGGCATGGCCGCCACATTGAGCGCGAGGAAGGGCTTGCCGCCCATGGCATACACATCCGAAAGGCTGTTGGCCGCCGCGATGGAACCGAAGTCGTAGGCCTCGTCCACCACGGGGGTGAAGAAATCCGTGGTCACCACGATGGCCCGCGTCTCATCCAGCCGCCAGACCGCCGCGTCGTCAGGCCCGTCGAGGCCCACCAACAGGTCGGGATAGTCCGCGGATTTGAAGAGTCCTTGCATGGGGCGCAGAACCTGCACCAGCGTTTCCGCATTTAGTTTGGACGCTCAGCCCGCGCAAGAGGAGAGACTCGTCAGGCGGATTTGTTTTCCAGATGGATGCTGTGGATTCATGGTTCTCCGAAAGTCCCTAAAGGTCTGCGAAGATCTTTAGGGACTTATCTTGACCACCTATGGTGTGGTGACTTCTGGCAACGGGAAGAGGAACGGCGAGTCGTAGGGAAGCAACATTACCTGAATATTATCGGCCAGTTTGTTGATGTACAGCCAGGTCAGGAGTTCCGGGTGACCTGCCAGCGATGCGGCGAGCAACTCGTTGGCCTTGGCTTCTGCCTCTGCCTGGATGATGCGCGCTTCCGCCGCGCCCTTGGCCGCGATCACTGCCGCATCGGCCTGGCCCTGGGCCACCTGGCGGGCCTGTTCGGCTTCCTGTTTCTTCTGTTCGACCACAAACTTGGCCTGCAGGGCTTGCTGTTCGGCGATCTGCTTCTGCTCGATGGAGTTTGCATACTCGTCGGTGAAGGTGATGTCGCGCAAGACGAAGTCAATCAGCGTCAGGCCGTTCTCCAGCATCACTTTTTCCAACTCTGTGGTGATCTGGGTTGCCATATCAAAGCGCTTGGAACTGAGCACCTCTTCCACGCGATACTGTGACACCGCGTCGCGAATGATGCCGCGCGCCTGTGGCAGGATCAAGTCATCCTGATAGCGATGTTGCCACTCTTTGTGGATGGTGGTAACTACAGACGGCTCGATCTGATAGATGACGGAGGAATCCACCCAGATGCGCTGACCGTCCGAGGTGCGGGCTTCCACGGTGAGTTCGCCCAGCGTTTCACCTTCCGATTCCGTGCGCGCCATCGTAAAAGTTTGGATCGAGATCGGATAACGTTCCACCCGTTCAACAAACGGCACGATCCAGTGCAGGCCCGAACTCAGCGGCTCGGGTCTCATACCGGTGTCCGAAAGAATGGTCACCACCACGCCCGTCTCATAGGGTTCGATGAAAACCAGTCCCGCTCCCAGGGTGGTCATCACAAGGGCAAAAACCAATAAGATAAGTACCGCTGTGGTAATACCTCCAGTCGCCTGCTTACGTGATGCACGCACCACCACCATTGCCAATGCCCCAAAGAAGATCAACCAGGCAAATGTGGCAAGACCTTGAAATACCGATGCAATGTTCATATCATCCTCCGAATTTCTGGTAAAAATTGTACGCTCATTATACCCGTTACCGCTTGCCCCTCCATCATAACCATGTTAACATGCGGCCATGCCCGAAGGAAGAATCACCGAACGGTTTTTGGATGAACGCCGCGCCGCCGCGCGGATTTCCTGCCCGCCGACTCTCATCCCCGCGCCCGGGCAATACCTCCTCGCCTACAACCCCGCTTCCAACGACCCTCTGGCGGTCGCGGTTTTCTCGGCCTCTCCCCTCGCGGACGGATTCCTCGCCGCCTCGCCCCTGCCCGCCGCGTGGACTCCAGGCACGTCCGTCCATCTGCGCGGCCCGCTCGGACGCGGATTCGCACTTCCCGCGGCCGCGCGTCGGGTGGCGCTCGCCGTGTGGGACGTCTCTCCCGCGTACCTGCTCGGACTGATCCCCCTCGCATTGAAACAGGACGCGGCCATCTCCCTCGTCTGCAACGAGCCGCCCGAAGACCTGCCCAACGACGTGGAGATCCGTCCAATGGCCGCGCTGGAGGAGATCTGTCACTGGGCAGATTATCTCGCGCTGGCCGTGACGCGCGAAGGCTGGCGCGAACGCGTCGGAAACAGCCGCGCGCTCAAAGTCCCGCGTGAGGCGCAGGTGCTGATCGTCACACCCATGCCCTGCGGCGGACTGGCGAAGTGCGGTGTTTGCTCGGTTGAAATTTCAAAGGGGAGTTTTCTGGCCTGCGAAGACGGCCCGGTGTTCACGTTATAAAAATCGGGTTTCTGCAAGAAACCCGATTTTTTTGTCCTAGTACCAGATGCGGAACGAGGTGGTGGTTGTGGCGTCCAGCCCGTCTTTGGTAACGTAGATTTCGATGTTCACCATTTTTCCGTAGGGCTGGTTGATGAAACTCAATGGCACAATTCCCACGCCACTGCTATTGGTGGGGAAACTGAGCGCGCTGACGTTTCCATCGGCCCAGCGGATGGTGGCCGTGCCCTGCGCGCCCGAGACCGGTTGCAGGTTCTGATCCTGGACGATGACGTAAACCAGTTGCTGGTCGCTGGCAAGCGTAACGGCTTTCCAGACGAAGGCAGACACATGCAATTGGATGAGCGTCCCGCTTTCATCGCCGGGTTTCACCGGGTTGAGGAGGTTTGGGTCTTCCTTTTGGTCGTCGAAGTACGGCCTGCCCAGATCGGCCACGCTGACGCGCTGTCCCTCGGGCAGCCAGGGCTTCCACTCGAGACGGGCGTTTTCAAAATACTGCACGATCAGGTCGTTGCGGTATTCGAACGGGGAGATCGGCTGTCCAAACCGCTCCACGCCGCCATTGGCCTTGAAGAAATCGAGGAAGGCATAGCAGACCGAATAACCCGTCTGGGGGAAATAACGGCAGGCAAAGGGATTGAAGAGATTGAGTTGTTCGCCCGGTTTATAGAGTGCCTTGCCGATCGGAGAGAGTCGCACGCGCTGGCCGGCGGGCAGTTCGGGGTACAGTTCAAAACGGGCGCGTTGGAAGTATTGGATCGTCCGCCCATTCTTTGGAAAGGCTTCCGTAATTGGATAGCCAAACAGGGTGGTGGCGTTGGGCACGCTTCGATAATAGGCCAAAAATTCCCCGCTCACATAGTGTCCCGTCTCTTTAAAATATTCTCCTCCCGAAGATTGAGCCAGTACAGGTGTCCCAACCATCAGAAAGAGAATTAAAACCGTCAAGACCGGGAAAACGCGTTTCACATTTGCATTATACCCAAATTGCCCCTTTGTCTACATTACAAAGCACTAACGAGAAAATTGGACAAGTGACTCCACAATACGCTCCGCGGCCTGACCATCTCCATACGGATTCGACGCCCGGGCCATTTCTGCGTGAGCGGACGCGTCGTCCAGCAGGCGGTTCGCTTCCTCGACGATGCGCGGGGTTGCCGTCCCGACGAGTTTCAGCACCCCCGCGGCCACTCCCTCGGGCCGCTCGGTCACCTCGCGCAGCACGAGCGCGGGGACGCCAAAGGCGGGCGCCTCCTCCTGGATACCGCCCGAATCGGTCAGGATGAGGCGGGCGCGCTTCATCAAGTGGACGAGGGGCAGGTAATCCAGCGGGGGCAGGAGGGTGATATGCGGCACGCCATCCAGCAAACGATGGGCGGGTTCCTGCACGTTCGGGTTCAGGTGGACGGGATAGACAATCTCCACGTCGCCGCGCGCTGCCAGTTGTTTGAGTGCTTCGCAGATGTCTGCGAGCGGCTGTCCAAAATTTTCGCGGCGGTGGGCGGTAACTAGAACAAGGTTTTTTCCGTCATTGCGAGGAGGGCGATTTTCCCGACGAAGCAATCCCCGTGTCGAGGAGGAGACTGCTTCGTTCCTCGCAGTGACGGGAGCCAGGTGTAGGCGGTGGAGAAGTTCTGTGACTTCGGGCGGTTCAGGCTGTTGCTTGACCACGTTCAACGCGTCGATGACAGGATTCCCCGTCACTTTGATGATCGCGTCGTCAATCCCTTCGTGGAGGAGGTTCTGGCGCGCCCAATCGGTGGGGGCAAAATGCAGGTCCGCGATGACACCTGCCACGCGGCGGTTGATCTCCTCGGGGAAGGGCTGCCACTTGTCGCGGGTGCGGAGTCCCGCCTCCACGTGTCCGAAGCGGACGCGGCGGTAGTACGCCAGCAGGGAGGTGATGGCGACGGTGGTTGTGTCTCCCTGCGCGAGGATCCAGTCGGGTTGGAAATCCGTCAAAACAGGATCCAGATGGGTCAAGATGGACGCGCTTAGGTCCGCGAGGGATTGGTCATCGCGCATCAGGTCGAGGTCGTAATCGGGTTGGATGTCGAACAAGTCCAACACCTGATCGAGCATTTGGCGGTGCTGCGCGGTGACACAGACGCGCGATTCGACATCTGGTGTCTGCGCCAGTTGCTTGACCACGGGAGCCATTTTCACGGCTTCGGGTCGGGTGCCGAATACGGAGAGGATGCGGAGGGGCATGGCGTAAGTATACAGGTAAACAAGTACACAAGAACGTGTTTACGTGTGCACTTGTCTACTTGTGTACGTGGGAGTTCACTCCCACGAAGCAGTGTACATCTTCATGATCTCTTCGAGCGTTTTTCCAGCAGGGCGGCCAGAGATGCCGTCGCTGTTGGGCGGCAGGATGCGCGGCAGTTTGTACCAGTCTTCGGGTTTGTCCTGCCAGGCCGCGTTTTGCAGGATGGGGTAGGTGTTGCCGCCAAAGGCGATGTCAATGCCGATGGTTTTGAGATCCTTCGCCCAGGTTGGGACAGCCTCCAGCGGCCAGGTGAGCAGGAAAACTTCACAGCCGTTGCCGATCTTTTCCTCGATGATGCGTTTCGATTCGGTCAATTCGGCCAGGCCATCTTCCCTGGTCATCAACGAAAAATCCGCATGGGAAATGGTGTGTGTGCCGATGGTGACGTAGCCTGAATTGTGCGCGACGCGGTAGGCGTCCCAACAGCGGTCATCGGGGCAAAGGATGGATGTGCCCGCGTCCATGCCGTAGTGGGTGATGGTGAACAGCCCAAACATCTGGTACTTGCGAAAAACTTCCAGCATACGCGGGACGCTGTTCACACCGTTGTTGCCCAGGTCGAAGGTCAAGATCACGGAGCGGGCGGGGAGGTCCAGGGTGCCGTTCAGCCAGTCGCGTAATTCTTCGCCCGTCACCGCGTGGACGTGGTTGGCACGAAACCAGGCCATCTGCGATTCGAATCCTTCGGGGGCCAATTCCACCACAGCCGCGCCAAAGGGAATCCGATAATTGTCGCCGTGATATTCCAGTGCGGGGATGGATTTGGCGGGGCCTTGCTCTTCGAGGTAGGCCAGTCTCTCTTTTTCGTGATTGGCGCGCACTTCCTCTTTTGTCCACGTGGCAGGATCGGGATTCTGCGTGGCGGTGGGAGTGAGCGTCGGTGGGAGAGTCGCGGTGGCGGTAAAGGTCGGAGCAGGGGTGAGGGTGGGCGGCATCGGCGTGGATGTCGGCATCGGCGCGGGTTGTCCGCAGGCGGTGAGGAGGAAGAGTAAAGGAAGGATGGTACGTATAATTTTTTTCATAGTCTGGTATTGTACACAAATAGTCACGTACACACGTTCAAACCTGTTTACCTGTGTACGTGTTTACTTCCTCACTCCCAACCGATGATAGGCGAATCCTACTTTTCCCCAGTCGCGTCCCGACCAAGCGTTGACAGTGTCCACCAAAACGTTTGCCGAAGTGAGCGGACGAAGCGCATCGGGAGTCAGCGCGCGGAATTCGGTGTGGTTGACGAGCAGGACGATCACGTCCGCGCCTTTCACCGCGGCTTCGAGCGTGGGAACACAATCCATGTTGGGAAGCCCCTCGGGCTTGAACGGTTCGAAGGCCTTCACGAGCGCGCCTTCTTTTTGAAGCAAATGGACGACTTCCGCGGCGGGACTCTCGCGCAGGTCGTCCACGTCTGGTTTGTACGCGAGACCGAGCGCGGCGATCTTTCTACCCTTGAGCGCGCCCGCTGTTTTTTTGACGAGTTCCACCACCTGATGCGGCTGTCCGTCATTGACGATGCGCGCGTGATAGATGAGCGGTGTAATGTCGGGCGCGGACTCGACGAAGAACCACGGGTCCACGCTGATGCAATGTCCGCCGACGCCCGGGCCCGGGGAGAGGATCTTGACGCGCGGGTGCAGGCTGGCGATGGAGATGGCCTCCCACACATCCACGCCGAAACGCTCGGCAAGACGGGCGAACTCGTTGGCGATGGCGATGTTCACGTCGCGGTAGGTGTTTTCCATCAACTTGACCATTTCCGCGGTGGTCGCGTCGGTTTGGATGATCTGTCCCTTCACGAAAGTCGCGTACAGGTCGCGTCCCGCCTGTGCGGATTCGGGAGTCACGCCGCCGATGACGCGCGCGTTCTCGATCAATTCGCGGAGAATTTGCCCGGGCAAAACACGTTCGGGAGAATACGCCAGATGAAAGTCGCGCCCGGCCACCAGTCCAGAACGCTCGAGGATGGGGCGGACGAGGTCCACCGTCGTTCGCGGCGGAGACGTCGACTCGAGCACGACGAGATTCCCTTTCTGCAAAACAGGGACGATGGATTCGGCCGCGGACGTCACGGCGCGCATGTCCGCTTTTTTGAATTGGACGCCGTTCGCTTCGCCGAGTTCGCCCTCGTAAAAGGGAGTTGGCACGGCGATGATGAACGCGTCGGCGGGCGCGGGCTGGGACGCGAACGTCAACCGTCCCGTCTTGAGCGCGGACTGGAATTCTTCGCGCAAGCCAGGCTCGTGGATATGGATGTCGCCGTTGCGAAGCGTGGAGAGGATCGATTCGTTGATGTCCACACCGAGGACGTTTACCCCGTGCGCGGCAAACGTGGACGCGGTGGGCAGGCCGATGTAGCCGAGGCCGATGACGCAGATGTTTTGGAAGTTCAATGGATGCTCCTGTGGAACCCCTCCCTATTCCTCCCTCATTTTCCGCAGACGCGCAGGCGGAAAATGGGGAACGTGTCAATATCGGGAGAGGGCAAATCTTGCCCATTATACAGCCTTCCCATTGCGAGTTTCCTATGCGCTTGGTGTACTCACAGGCGATGGTTTGTCTATTTGCCAGCGTAAGAATCGCATAAAATCGATCTGCGTGGATCAGGGCACAAAAACAATTGGTTGTATAATGTCGATGTAAGAGGAGATGCCATGAACATTTTGCTTGATCCGAATCTCGCGTATCTGCTCCTGCTGCTGGGGACTTTGCTTGGCTTGCTGGCGCTCGTCACGCCGGGGACGGGGGGATTGGAAATTGGCGCGTTCTTTTGCCTCCTGCTGGCGGGTTACGCTGTCACCCAACTTGAATTCAACCTGTGGGCGCTGATCCTGCTCATCTTGAGCATCGTACCTTTCATCTATTCCATTCGCAAAAAAGGACGGGAGGCGTATCTCGCACTCTCGATCCTGGGATTGGTGATCGGCTCTGCCTATCTCTTCCTCGGCGAGGAGTGGTGGATTCCCGGAGTGAACCCCATTTTGGCCCTGACTGCGTCGTTGATGTATGCGGCCTTCGTGTGGTTGGCTGTCCGCAAATCCATCCAGGCCATCATGACGCCGCCGACGCACGACCTGTCCGCGCTGGTGGGACAGGTGGGCGAAGCCAAGACGCGCATCCTGGAGGAGGGTTCCGTGCAGGTGGCAGGCGAGTTGTGGAGCGCGCGCAGCAAGACTCCCATTCCAGCGGGAAAGCAAGTCAAAGTCATAGCAAGGGACGGTTTCATTCTCGATGTGGAAGCCGATTCACCCAAGAAATAGCCATTCAATCTAAAAGGAGAATATCATGGATAGTTTCATCTACGTATTGTGCGCCATCCTGCTCGTTGGCGTGGGTGGATTCGTCTTCCTGACGAACGCCATCCGAATTGTGCCTGAGTACCAGCGGTTGGTCGTCTTCCGCCTTGGACGATGCGTGGGCACGCGTGGCCCAGGCCTGATCCTGCTCATCCCCGTCATTGACCGCGCCGTGAAAGTGGACTTGCGCGAGCAGGTGCGCGAAATCCCGCATCAGACCTCCATCACGAAAGACAACGCCCCCATCTCGATCGACTTCCTGTGGTACTACAAAGTGCTCGATCCCTCTGAGTCTGTGCTGCAAGTGGGTAATTTTGAAGTGGCCGCACAAGGCATGGCGACCACCACCCTGCGCGCGGTCATCGGTGGTATTCCGCTCGACGATGTGCTGTCCGAACGCGAACACATCAACACCATGCTCCGCACCCGCCTCGATGAAGTGACCGAACGCTGGGGTGTGAAAGTGACCAACGTGGAAATCCGCGAAATTATTCCTCCTCGCGAGGTCCAGGAAGCAATGAACCGCCAGATGTCGGCCGAACGCGTCCGCCGCGCTCTCGTGACCGAGTCCATGGGCGATCAGGCCGCGGCCATCAACCGCGCGGAAGGCACAAAGCAAGCCGCCATTCTGACGGCCGAAGGCGAGAAACAGTCCAATATTCTGCGCGCCGAAGGCGAGCGCCAGG
Source organism: Chloroflexota bacterium (assembly GCA_049324715.1). Classification (GTDB taxonomy): domain Bacteria; phylum Chloroflexota; class Anaerolineae; order Anaerolineales; family Villigracilaceae; genus Denitrolinea. The sequence goes on from JBMOMR010000014.1 coordinate 29,174, forward strand.
CGCAGGCTCTGCGCGCGCAAGGTTACGCGGACGCCCTCAACAACATCTTCGGCGCGGCCAAGTTGATCGACCAGAAGACGATGACGCTCCAATATTTCGAGACGCTCAAGTCGCTGGGCAACGGTGCGTCCACCAAGTACATCTTCCCGATGGAATTTACCAGCATGGTCGAGAACTTTGTGAAGGGAAAGTAGTACGCAGTGCGTAACGCGTGTAAAATAGAGGCCTCCCGTTTGGGAGGTCTCTTTTATCTTTCCGACTTCCGCCTTCTGCTTTCTACTTTCTGCCTTCTGCTTTCTGTCTTCTGCCTCCATGGACATCCTTCCCGCTTCCCTCCTCGACCTCGGCCCGCTCCAACAAATTGAGCGTGCCAGTTTCGACGCGGATCGCTGGCCCCTCCTCGACCTGATGGCGGTGCTGACCTTCCCCGAAGTTGTCCGCCTCAAAGCCGTTGTGGACGGTCACATGGTCGGATTCATCGCGGGAGACCAGCGTGCATCGAAGGGACTTTCGTGGATCGCCACCATCGCCGTCCTGCCACAATTCCGTCAGCAGGGGATCGGGCGCGCCCTGCTCGAGGCGTGTGAATCCAAACTGATAACGCCGCGCGTGCGCCTCTGCGTCCGCACCGACAACGTCTCCGCCATCCGACTCTACGAGCAGACAGGTTACCAGCGCGTGGACATGTGGTACCACTATTACAAAGACCGCGCCGACGCGATGGTGATGGAAAAGATAAGAGGGTTATAATCGCGTGCATGTCCGACCGTTTTTCCCCGCCCGTTTGGGTGGACACAAGTTCCGCGCTTGAATCTCTCGTTACAGACCTGTCGCAACCGCGCATCGCGGTGGATACCGAGTCCAATTCCCTGCACGCGTATCGCGAGCAGGTCTGCCTGATTCAATTTTCCACGCCGAACGCCGATTACCTCCTTGACCCATTCGCACTGCCCAATCTTGAATCCCTCGCGCCGATTTTTGCAAATCCCCACATCGAGAAAATTTTCCATGCCGCGGAATATGATCTCATCTGCCTGCACCGCGATTTTGGATTCACGTTCGCCAGCATCTTTGACACCATGCAGGCCGAACGGATCCTCGGTTACGAAAAAGTGGGACTGGATGCCGCACTCGAACGATTCTTTGGCGTGCAGGTGAACAAGCGCTTCCAAAAAGCGGACTGGGGGACGCGGCCGCTTCCGCGTGACCTGCTGGAGTATGCCCGTTTCGATACGCATTATCTCATCCCGCTGCGCGACCTGCTCCATACGGAGCTCGAAGCGAAGGGACGCTGGTCCCTGGCGTATGAAGATTTCCGCCGCGCCTGTTATATGAACGGCGAATCATCGGAACGATCATCCGAACCGTGGGAGCGTTTTGCCGGCCGCCGCGACCTGAATTTACGCGAATTGACCATCCTGCGCGAACTGTCCAATGCACGCGAGCATATCGCGGCAAAACTGGATCGTCCGCCGTTCAAAGTCATCACAGACGACAAGTTGCTTGCCATCGCGCGCTCCGTCCCGAAGACGAAAAAAGAGCTGGCAAATTTAGGGTTGAGCGACAAGCAGTTGGGGCGTTGGGGCGCGGAGATCCTCGCGGCGGTGGGGAGGGGGGCGGACGCTCCGCTCGTGAAACGGAAGCCTGCGCATCGTACGGATGAGGCGGTCCTTCGTCGGTTGGATGCGCTCAAGGAGTGGCGGAAAAAAGTCGCCGCGCAGATCGGCGTCGAGTCGGATATTGTCCTGCCGCGGCCGTTCCTGTTTACGCTGGCCGAACGCGGCGGCAGCGAGATGAAGTCTATACTGGCCAGTTCGCCCACGCGGCTGGAACAATACGGTGAGCAGATTCTTAAAGTTTTAGGAGACTGAAATGAGAATTACCTTTCACGGCGCGGCCCAAACGGTAACGGGCTCGCAACACTTGATCGAGATCAACGGTACGCGGCTTTTACTGGAATGCGGCCTGTACCAGGGCAAACGCGCCGAGGCTTTTGCGCGCAATCGAAATTTTAAATATGACCCGCGCTCGGTGGATGCGATGATCCTTTCGCATTCGCACATCGACCACTGCGGCAACCTGCCGAACCTGGTGAAGCAGGGATTCAACGGGCCGATCTACCTGACCAAACCCGCCGCGGATCTGACCGATGTGATGCTGCGCGACGCGGGACACATCCAGGAATCGGACGCGGAGTACCTTAACAAAAAACGACGGGCGCGCGGCGAGGCTCTGATCGAACCGCTTTACACCCAAAAAGATGCGGAGCAGGTGTCGGAATACTTCGTGGCAAAGGATTATGACGAGACGTTCGAACCCACCCCGGGCGTGAAAGCGCGCTTTGTGGAGGCGGGGCACATCCTCGGTTCGGCGGCGATCTCGCTGGAACTGGAAGAGAAAGGGCGCAAGGTACGCTTTTGGTTCTCAGGCGATATCGGGCGTTTTCAACTTCCGTTGTTGCGTGACCCGGTCCTGCCCGAGGAGACGGATTTCCTGCTGATGGAATCCACCTACGGCGACAAGCCTCATCGCGGACCTCAACTGGCGTACGAGGAATTCCGCGAGGTGGTCAAGCGGACGCAGGAGCGCGGCGGCAAGATCATCATCCCTGCTTTCGCGGTGGGGCGCACGCAGGAACTGGTCTATTGGCTGAACATGATGATGCATGAGGACGGCGTCAAGATGATGCCCGTCTATGTGGACAGCCCGCTGGCGGTGAATGCCTCTGATATATTCAAACGCTTCTCCGACACGTTCGACGAGGAGACGCGTCAATTCGTGCGCGAGAACCGTCATCCCGCGCTGGACTTCGAGCGGCTGACCTATATCCGTTCCGTGGACGAATCGAAAGCGCTCAACGAACGCCATGAGCCGATGGTTATCATCTCCGCTTCAGGCATGGCCGAGACCGGACGCATCCTGCACCATTTGAAGAACAACATCGAAGACCCGAAAAACACCATTTGCATCGTCTCGTGGCAGGCGCCTGATACTCTCGGGCGCCGACTCGCGGAACGGCAGAAGCAGGTGAGGATTTTCGGCGAAGTCTATGATGTTCGGGCGGAAGTGTCCACGATCGGTGGACTCTCGGGCCACGCGGGACAGGATCTGTTGATGCAATACGCGCTGGCAGGGAACGGGAAGAATCGAAAGGTCTTCCTTGTCCACGGCGAGGAACGGTCCGCTTTGATCCTACGCAACAAATTGCGGGACGTTGGCGTACGTCAAGTGGAATACCCCGAGATACATAGCAGTACGGAGTTGTAGGGCGGAGTGTCATTCCACCCCATGACAGCCGATAATTTTCAGGTATAATCTGCCCGCTTGTAGCGCAAATTGCCAATTTGCGCTACCGTTTTGGAGAGGTGCCAGAGTGGTTGAATGGGACGGTCTCGAAAACCGTTGTGGGCCTCGTGTCCACCGAGGGTTCGAATCCCTCCCTCTCCGCTAAAACCCGATCTGTCAAGGTCGGGTTTTTTGTCGGCGAGACCCATTTTGCCGTTGACATTTCCCCCCGCCTGCCAGTATAATCCGTCCGCTTCTGCCCTGGCAGTAGGATTCGCCGGGGCGGAACCGTGATACCGGCTTCCCCTTCGCTCGGCGCAGGATGCAGGTCCACCCGCAGAGACGAAGGCGAAGTGAATCCGTGGAGAAAAGATGAAATACGCAATTGTGGAAAGTGGCGGCAAGCAATATAAAGCCGTCGAAGGCGAGACCATCGCTGTGGATCGCCTGCCAGTTAACCCTGGCGATGAAGTGAAACTGGAGCATGTTCTGCTTGTGGCAGATGGCGACCAGTTCTCGATTGGGACTCCGTTCGTGAACGGGATCGAGGCGCTGGCCTCCGTGGTGGAAAATTTCCGCGGCGAAAAGGTGCTGGCCTTCCGCTACAGCCCGAAGAAACGAATCCGCGTCCATCGCGGACAACGCGCGGAGTACACCCGTCTGATGATCGAGTCCATCGGCAAGGCGGGCGAGACGAAGAAGAAGGCCAAGGCGGAGAAAAAGCCCGTTGAGACGCGCACGGCCGAAGTCCAGACAGAAGCGGATGACCTCGTCAAAATCGAGGGCATCGGTCCGAAAGTCGCGGACGCGTTGAAGACCGCGGGCATCGTCACGTTCGCGCAGTTGGCTGAGTCCGGCGTGGAAGATGTCCAGAAGATCATGACCGAGGCTGGCCTGAAGATGATGAATCCCGAAGGCTGGATCGAACAAGCGAAACTGGCGGCCAAGGGCGATTGGAAGGGTTTCGAGAAATTGCAGGAAAAATTGGTGGGTGGACGCGCCGCCAAGAAACCCGCCGAGAAGAAGCCTGCGGCGAAGAAGAAATAAGTGAGGTAGCAATGGCACATAAAAAAGGCGGCGGTTCGAGCCGCAACGGACGAGACAGCAATTCCCAGCGTTTGGGTGTGAAGCGCTACGCGGGCCAATTCGTGCTTTCGGGCAATATCCTGGTCCGCCAGCGCGGGACGCGCATCAAGCCGGGCTTGAACGTGATGGTGGGCAAGGATGACACCCTGTTTGCCACCGCGGACGGCGTGGTGATGTACGATATTGTGCAGGGACGCAAGCGCGTGAACATCGTCCCGCAGGCGGCGGAATAACATGAAAGAGAAAATCCATCCCACTTACTATACCGACGCCAAGGTGACGTGCGCTTCGTGCGGCGCGACCTGGACGACGGGCTCCACGCGGAAAGAACTGCGTGTGGACATCTGCTCGAACTGCCATCCGTTCTTTACGGGTGAACAGGCCCGCCTGCTCGACATCGAAGGTCAGGTGGATCGCTTCTATAAGAAGGTGAAAGCCGCGCAGACTCACGTGGAAGCGAAGAAGGCGCGCGATGCCGCGAAGTTGGAGCGTCCCATCTCTGAGTTGGAATTGAGCGACCGCGCCACCAACGCGTTGATCAAGGTCGGGATCAAGAACGTGCCGCAGTTCATGGCGAAATTGGCCGAGGGCGAAGAGGCTGTTCTGGCGATCGAAGGCTTTGGCCGCAAATCGTTGGTGGATGCCAAGAAGAAACTCAAGGCATTGGGCTTTGAACTTGCTGAAAGTGCGGCAGCGACGGAAGAAGCCTGAGTCATGTCCTGAGCCTGTCGAAGGGCTTGCGGACTTGGTAATCTCGTGTAAACTTACGGGCAGATGCGATAAGCGTCTGCCCGTTTGAATTTACTCTCACCCCGCCTACGGCACCCCTCTCCCGAAATCGGGAGAGGGGAAGGGGTGAGGCGTCCAGAGGAGACTCAATGCGCCATACCCACGGCTCGGTGGAAGTGATCTGCGGTTCGATGTTCAGCGGCAAGACGGACGAGTTGATCCGCCGTATTGTGCGCGCGAAAATTGCGAAACAAAAAGTGCAAGTCTTCAAACCCGCCATTGACGTGCGCTACGCCGTCGAAAAAGTGACCTCCCACGCGGGTGCGGACTTCGCCGCGATCCCCGTCGAGAAGGCCGCGGACATCCGCACCAAACTGGATGCGGACACGACCGTCGTCGGGATTGACGAAGCGCAGTTCATGGACGAGGAAGTGGTGTCTATCGCGCGCGAACTCGCGGACAAGGGCATCCGCGTCCTTGTGGCAGGACTCGACCAGGACTTCCGCGGCGAGCCGTTCGGACCGATGCCCGCGCTCATGTCTCTTGCCGAGCGCGTGGACAAACTCCACGCCATCTGCATGGTCTGCGGCGACGAGGCTTCGCGCACACAGAGACTGGTCAACGGCAAACCCGCACGCTATGATGATCCCGTCGTCATCGTCGGCGCGTCGGAGATGTATGAGGCGCGCTGTCGGCGTCACCATGAGGTGCCGCGGTAGTTTGGTAGTTGGATGGTTTCGTAGTTACGTAGTTTTCGCTCTTTTGATGAAATATTGTGTGAATGCGTAGTGTAGGAGGAGCTTGTTATGACCCGAAATCTTGTCTGTAGTGAGTGTGGCGGCAAGATGGAAAAAGGCATTATTGTTGATACGGGAGATGCTGGTACGCCTTTTGGTGCATCTTATTGGATGGAAGGGGTAGCGGAAAAAAATTGGCTTGGTATTTTGATTACTCGTAAAAAGAAAAAGTACTACATTACTGCTTTTCGCTGTGAAACCTGCAGCTTTTTGAAACTCTACGCTGGCTCTGACCAGTCTTCAGAAAAAACAGACTAAACTATCCAAACTATAAAACTACCCAACTACCAAACTAACCTCATGCAAAACTACCAAGACTTCATTTCCGAAACCCTCATTGACCCCATCACCCTCCAAAACCGCGTGCGTGAACTTGGCGCGGAGATCAGCCGCGACTATGCGGATACCAATGGCAATCTCCTTCTCATCTGCATCCTGCGCGGCGGCGTGCCCTTCCTCGTGGATTTGATGCGCCACATCACCGTCCCACACGCGCTCGATTTCATGGCGATCTCGTCCTACGGCGCGGGCGCGCGCGAAAGCACGGGCAATGTCCGCGTGACGATGGACCTGATGACCAACATCCACGACAAGCACGTCCTGCTCGTGGAAGACATCATCGACAGCGGTCACACCATCGCCTCGGTGCTCGAACTGCTCGAGACGCGCCAGCCCGCCAGCCTCAAGGTCTGCGCGCTGCTCGACAAAGCCGAACGCCGCGAAGCCGTCGTCCCCGTCCATTATTGCGGTTTTGTCATCCCCAACAAATTCGTCTTCGGCTATGGCCTCGACATTGACGAGTACTATCGCAACCTGCCGTTCATCGGCGTTGTTGACCTAAACAAATACAAACCCGAGTAATCACAATGACGGATCAGGGCGGAGCCTCGAATCAAAATTATGCTGGCCGCTGGATCGCCCGCGTGCGCGGACAGATCGTCGCCCAAGGCGGCACACCCGATCAGGCCCGCCACGCGGCGCAGGCCAGCCGTCCGAAGGAATCGCCCGAGATCGTTTACATGCCTCCGACCACCCCCTTCACGTTTTCCCCTCTTCTGGACAAAATCCGCGCGGCGCTGCCCGACGTGGAAATTTACCTCGTCGGCGGCGCGGTGCGGGACGCCATGCTGGGCCGCCTCTCTCTGGACCTCGACCTGGTCGCGGCCTCCGATGGGATCAAACTCGCCCGACGCGTCGCCAATGCCCTCGGCGCGGACGTCTTTCCCCTCGACGAGGAACGCGACACAGGCCGCGTCATCGTGACCGAACCCGACGGCTCGCGCGAGAAAATAGACATCGCCACCTACCGCGGCGCCTCCCTCGAAGAAGACCTCCACAACCGAGATTTCACCGTCAATGCCATGGCCGTGGACTTGCGGACAATGTCCCTGCTCGACCCGCTCTCTGGCGCGGCAGACCTGCGCGCCAGGAAACTGCGCGCCTGCTCGGACACGTCCATGAGCGACGACCCCATCCGAGTTCTTCGGGGGATCCGTCTCGCGGCCGCGCTCGGGTTCCAGATCGAACCGTCGACGCGGAAAATGATGAAGTCCGCCGCGCCGCTCCTCGGTCAGGTTTCGAGCGAACGCGTCCGAGACGAGTTGTTCCGCATCCTCGAAGGCAGTCAGGCCTCGGCCTCCGTCCGCGCATTGGAGATGTTGGGAGTCCTGCATCACGTCTTGCCCGAACTCGAAGCGATGAAGGGAGTCGCGCAGCCCGAACCGCACATCCACGATGTGTGGGAGCACACCCTGCAAGTCCTTTCTGCATTGGATGAAATTCTCGCCGCGCTCGCGCCTGGCTACCAGGCCGAACAGACAGGCGACCTGTTCACGGGCCTGCTCGTTCTGCGTCTCGGACGTTACCGCGAGCAGTACGTGGAGCACTTCTCAAAATTGCTCAACGCCGATCGCTCTGTGCGTGGACTTTTATTTTTCACCGCGTTGTATCACGACGTGGCCAAACCGCATTGCATCACGAAAGATGAAAATGGCCGCATCCGTTTTTGGGGGCACGATGAGCGCGGCGCGGAGATGGCTGCCGAGCGCGCCCGAGCGCTTTCGTTGAGCAACGATGAAATTGCGCGCATGACGGCGATCATCAAGAACCATATGCGCATCCACTTCCACACCAGCCGCAAGGACGGCGAAGGCAAGGATCCGTCGCGTCGCGCCATCTACCGCTTCTTCCGCGATAGCGGCGAAGCAGGGCTGGACCTCATCCTGCTCGCGCTGGCGGATCTGCGCGCCACGCACGGCAACAATCTCAAGCAGGAGACGTGGACAGCCGCGCTGGATGTCTGCCGCACCTTCCTCGAAAATTACTGGGAACGTCCCGAAGAAGTAGTCGCGCCGCCGAAACTGATTGACGGCAACGAAGTGATGCGCGAACTGAATCTCGCTCCTGGCCCGCGCGTGGGAGAGTTGCTCGAAGCCATCCGCGAGGGACAGGCCACGGGGAAGGTGTCCACGCGGGAAGAGGCGTTGGAGTTTGGTAGGAAGTGGCTGGAAGAAAGCGTCAAAAATAAAACGTAAAACGTAAAAGTGAGTTGAAATGAATATCGTTTACTTTGATCTCGAAACGCAAAAGACATTTGATGAAGTCGGCGGGCAGCGAAACATGGGCGCGCTGAAACTGGCGTGCGGTGTGACATGGTCCACTGTGCGGAATGATTTTGCCGTTTACTGGGAAAAGGACGCCGCCGCGCTGGTGGCGGAACTCAAAGCCGCGGACCGCGTCATCGGTTTCAACATCGTCAATTTCGATTACGAAGTCCTCAAGCCCTACGCGCCCGCCGAAAATTTCCGCGCCTTCCGCACCACCGACATGCTGGCGGATATTTTTCGCGTGCTCGGATTCCGTCTCAGTCTGGACTCGCTCGCCAAGGCCTGTCTCGGCGCGACGAAAACCGCCGACGGCCTGCAAAGCGTGGCATGGTTCCGAAACGGCGAATTGGACAAGGTGGCCGAATACTGCAAGGCCGACGTGGACATCACCCGCCGCGTTTACGAGTTCGGCCGCGACAATGGATTTGTCCATTATTACTCGAAACTCGGCAGTAAGTTGAAGGTCGCAGTGAATTGGAAATAGGTAAACAAGTACACAAGTAGACAGGTGAAGAGATGATGAAATTTAATAACGGTAAAGTTTCGCTGGCCTTCGAACGCATTGGACGCGGTGCGCCGCTGGTGTTGATTCACGGCTTTCCGTTCGACCATTCGATATGGGATGAGGTGATCCCTCTGCTGAAAGATGACTTTGACCTGATCCTCCCCGATGTGCGCGGGTTCGGTCAAAGCGACGCGGTGGATGAGGCTTATACGATGACCGACCTCGCGTCCGACCTCGCCGCCCTGCTCGATCATCTCGGACTGGAATCCGCCTTCCTCGCGGGACATTCGATGGGCGGATACGTCACGCTGGCTTTCGCGGACGCGTATTCCCAGCGCGTGCGCGGACTGGCACTCGTCTCCTCCCAGGCCGCGGCGGATCCGTCCGAGCGCAAGGCAGGGAGGTATGCCCAGGCCCGCCAGATCAAGGAGGATGGAATTGGCGAAACGGTGGCAGGCATGACGACCAAACTTACCGCGGATGTCCGCGTGCAGAAATTTGTCCACGATCTGATGCGGAAGCAGAAACCTGCTGGCTACATCGGTTCACTCCAAGCGATGGCCGAACGCTCGGATACCATGTCCGCGCTGGAAGACAACTCCTTCCCCGTGTTGCTCATCCACGGGGAAGCGGACGGGTTGATCCCGCTCGAGCGGGCGCGCGAGATCCAGGTCAAAGTCCCGCGGGCGCGGATGGTGGAATTGTCGGGCGTGGGTCACATGCCGATGATGGAGTCCCCGCAACAAGTTGCAGACTCGTTGATCGGTTGGGCGAAATAAAATCTTGCCGCCATAAAAAAACTGACCGCCGATCGGCGGTCAGTTTTTTTATGCACCTTTGATCGGCGTTGTGGGCATGGATGTGGCCGCGGGGATCCACGTGTTGGCGAGTTTTGCAGGGTTCATCGTCAACCGTCCCGTTCGTTTGATGAGGCGGTTGAGATGCGCGGCCAGCACGTCAGAGGGGACGGGCTTCACGAGGTAGTCGTCCGCTCCACTGTCCAGCGCGGAGGCGACGGTATCGGGGTCATTGAGCGCGGAGAGGATAATGATCGGGACGTTGCTGAATTCGCGGATGGAACGGCAGATCTGGCGGCCATCCATATCTGGCATCATCAGGTCGAGAATGACTGCATGTGGTTGTTTGTCGCGGACGATTTGAATTGCCTCAAGCGCGCTGTTGGAGGTGAGCACCTCGAACCCATGCGTTCGAAGAAGCATGGCGGTCAGTTCGGTCATGGCAACATCGTCATCAATGGAGAGAACTTTCATGCCGCTATTATGCTTGATAAATCACCGAATTTACTTTGCAACTGGCTTACAGAATGCCTGTGATATTTGTATGGACGGGAAGGTTACAATTCATTAAAGACGGATGATTAGCGAAATGTTTGGCTGTGGTAAACTATCGCTCGAATTGCTATTTTCACAAACGAACCCCTTGTTCGGAGGCATAAAATGAAAAAATGGGTTTATCTTTTTGACGAAGTTGCCGCGGCGGAAAAGGCTGTGGGCGGCTCGTGGGAGGCAGTGCGCTCTCTCCTGGGCGGTAAAGGCGCTGGTCTCTTTGACATGACGCGGGCGGGCGTTCCCGTCCCGCCGGGCTTCACGGTGACCACCGAAGCCTGTAACGAGTTCCGCAAGGCGGGCAAGTTCCCGTCGGGCCAGTGGAAGCAGATGCTGGATGCGATGAAGAAAGTGGAGAAGAAGACGGGCAAGAAGTTTGGCGACCCGTCGAATCCTCTGCTGGTTTCCTGCCGCTCGGGCGCGAAGTTTTCCATGCCTGGCATGATGAACACCATCCTGAACATCGGCCTGAACGATGACGTGGTGGAAGGCCTCTCGAAACTGACGGATAATCCCCGCTTCGCGTGGGACTCGTACCGCCGCCTGGTCGAGATGTTTGGCACCACCGTCTTCGGTCTCGATGACGAGGTGTTCGAGCATCCGATGGCACAGTACAAGGAAGAACGCGGCTACAAACTCGACACCGAAATGACTGCAGGGGATTGGAAAGCCCTCGTCGGCATTTTCAAGGAAGTTTATAAGAAGGCCATCGGCGAAGATTTCCCGCAGGACGTGAACAAACAACTCGAACTGGCGACCAAGGCCGTCTTTGAATCGTGGATGGGCAAGCGCGCCATTGACTACCGCAAGGCCACCAACATCCCCGACACACTCGGCACCGCCGTCAACATTGTGACGATGGTGTTCGGCAACATGGGCTTCGATTCGGGCACGGGCGTGGCGTTCACGCGCAACCCGTCCACGGGCGAGAAGACGATGATGGGTGAGTACCTGCTCAACGCGCAGGGCGAAGACGTGGTGGCGGGCATCCGCAACGCCAATCCCATCGCGGAACTTTACAATGAAATGCCCAAGGCCTACAACGAGTTTATGAAGATCACGTCGCGCCTCGAGAAGCATTACAAGGATATGCAGGATGTGGAATTCACCATCGAGCGCGGCAAGTTGTGGATGCTCCAAACCCGCAATGCCAAGCGCACTGCCAAGGCCGCCATCTCGATTGCGGTGGCGATGGCGAACGAAGGTTTGATCACCAAAGAGGAAGCGGTGCGCCGCATCACTCCTGCCGACGTGGATACCCTGCTCCATCCGCAATTCGACGATCAGGCCCTGAAGAAATCCGTGGCGCTGGCCAAGGGCGTGAACGCGTCGCCGGGCGCGGCCGTCGGCCAGATCTATTTCGATGCCGATACCGCTGAGAAGATGGCGAAGGAAGAAAAGCAGGATGTCATCATGGTGCGTCCGTTCACCAAGCCCGATGACGTCCATGGGATGATCGCCTCGAAGGGCATCCTCACCAGCGAAGGCGGAGCGTCCTCCCATGCGGCGGTCGTGGCCCGTCAGTTTGGCATCCCTGCTGTGGTGGGCGCGTCTGCCATCAAGATTGACATGACCCTGCGTCAGTTGACCGTTGGTGAGAATCTCATCAAGGAAGGCGAATGGATGTCGGTGGATGGAGCCACGGGACAGATCTACGCTGGGAAAATCCCCACGTTTACCCCCTCCATCGAAGAACAGACCGACCTGCTGACCCTGCTTGGCTGGGCCGATAAAATTTCCCGCCTGCAAGTTTGGGCGAATGCGGATTATCCGAAGGACGCGCGCCGCGCCCGTTCGTACGGAGCGGTGGGCATCGGTCTGTGCCGAACCGAGCACATGTTCTTCGAACCCGAGCGTCTCCCCATCGTTCAGGATATGATCCTGGCCGAGACCAGCGAAAACCGCACCGCCGCGCTCGATAAACTACTTCCCAGCCAGCGCTCCGATTTCGATGGCCTGTTCGAGGCGATGGACGGCTACCCCGTCATCATCCGCCTGATCGACCCGCCCCTGCACGAGTTCATGCCCGACGAAGAGAAACTGCTCGAAGAAGTGATCGAGATGCGCGTCCGCGGCGTGACCGAGGGGTTGCCCGCCAAAGAGAAACTACTGACCTCCATCAAGTCGATGCACGAATCGAACCCGATGATGGGCTTGCGCGGCGTCCGTTTGAGCATCGCCATGCCTGAGATCGTGGAGATGCAGGTGCGCGCCATCTTCGAAGCCGCGGCGGACTGCACGCTGCGCGGCATCAAAGTCCATCCCGAAGTGATGATTCCCTTGACGGGCACAGTGAAGGAACTGGAATGGATCCAGCCGCGCCTCGAGCGCATCGCCGCGGCCGTGATGGGCGAGAAGAAGGTCAAGTTCTCGTATAAGTTCGGGACGATGATCGAGATCCCGCGCGCGGCCGTCACTGCCGCGGAAATCGCCAAACTGGCGCAGTTCTTCTCGTTCGGCACCAACGACCTGACGCAGATGACCTTCGGCTACTCGCGCGATGACGCCGAGCGCAACTTCCTCGTCACCTACGTGGAACAGGGCATCCTGCCGAAGAACCCCTTCCAGACTCTCGACCGCGATGGCGTGGGGATGCTGATGAAGTGGGCCGTGGACGAAGGCCGCAAGACCCGCCCGAATCTCGAAGTGGGCATCTGCGGTGAGCACGGCGGCGACCCCGACTCCATTGAGTGGTGCCACCTCATCGGCAACAACTACGTCTCCTGCTCGCCGTTCCGCGTGCCGATCGCACGTCTCGCCGCGGCGCACGTGGCGATCAAGCACCGCCCTGCGAAGGTGGAGAAGAAATCCGCTCCCAAGAAGAAGGTTGCGACGAAAAAACCTGCTGTCAAGAAGGCGGTGAAGGTGAAGAGCAAGAAGAAGTAAAAGTGGTGAAGTATCAGAAGCGCCCGAGGGGGGCGGGCGCTTCTGCGTTGATTGTGCGTGTTCGGGAAACAGAAAAAGAGGTTTGGATTATGAAAAAATGGATACTTAGAATTCTGATTTTTACTTTCCTATTTCTGTTCATTGCTGCGGTTATTTATGTAATCATCTTCGCTTGGCAAAGATTTTTGTTGATTCTTTCGTTAACTACTGTCATATCAATACCAATGTGGATAAGGGCGGTTGCAATCAGGTCTTGGACTCCTATGATAAAGAAGATTTCAATTGTTATGCTATTGGTCATTTCCACTACTTTTTCACTTTATATCGCTTTAAAGCCATCAGTGAATACTACTCAATTATCTGTGTGGGCAGGCAACATTGCCGTAACGCTTTATTTTGTTGCTTGCGGTGTTTCAGCATATTTGAATTGGCCAGGAAGACCTCAGAAAACTAAAAAATCTATCCATAGCTCTCCGAAAAAACAGTCTGCAAGGAAAAATCGGAACTATGTAGTTATTCCCATGATGACAGGGACTGATGGCGACGCGTCGGTTACCTTTCTCAATGCTACTTTTCAAAAGGTGAATGAGTCTAAAAAGCGATTTCCCGATCCAGATTTTGGCACGTGGCTGATCGAGCAAATTTATTCTGAGAAGAAAATGATGGCCGAAAGACGTGGGGCGTTCAAGAAAAAAGTATACTGCCCCTCTTGTGACGGGGAATTATCCCCTGAAATTCGAGAACCAAAGCAGATTGAATACGAACTCCAATATCATAATTTTGATCCTTTCAAAATGCAAATTACAATCCCTTCCGTTATATGCCCACAATGCGGCAGAGTTTGCGGAGTGGATTTGGACGGCTCGATAAGTAATCAGCTGGCAGATGCTATTATTGCAGCGTTCAAGACCGAAAATATAAAACCTTAAATGAAAAACGGCCTCAGGATAAAATGTCCACGAGGCCGAAAAGATGACCAGCGGATAGGAAGCGGATTAGCGGATACGAGTTGTGTCATCCGCTTACACATCCGCTGACCACAGACCAACGGCCTCGGGACGAAGAGCCCCCTCCGCCTTCGGCACCTCCCCCAAATGCGACATTAATATGGCTGTTTGCGAACAGTAGACCCCTTGTCGCATTTGGGGGAGGACGGGTAGGGGTATGATGACCAACGGCCTCGGGACAAAATGTCCGCGAGGCCGTTGGTGATTGGCTCCTCAGCGAATCCATCACTGGATTTGGGCGGATTCTCTCCTATCCCAACTGCACCTCAAACTCGAAAATGGACATTTGATCCAGCACGTAATACACGTCGGGGCCGCTAAGGTAAAAGTGGATGGTGTAATCGTCGATCCTCTCGAACTTCACATTGCCGTCACGGGCGTACTGCCAATCTGCCATCAACCGTTCCTCGACGGTGGAACTGGTGAAAGGATCGCCATTCGGGAGATACACCCCCGGGCGCAGGTGGAATACGATCATATATCCGTCGGGGTCCGTTTCCCAGCTTTCGGCAAGATCGGACCGGTACGAGTCGCCCTCCTTGACAACGAGGTGGCGAAATACTGTGGTGATCGGTTTGGGCGGCGGTTCTGTGGCGACTGGTGGGGCTGGCGGCTCGGTGGCGGCCGGTGCCTCGGTTGGAATCTCCCCCGGCTGTGGCTGGCTAAATTTGTCACGCAAAGAACGCATCCCTTCCACGGGGGAGCCGAAACGGTCGGCTGCCTCCTCGAAGTTGGCGGGTCCATAGGGAAGTTCAAGGATGTTGATGCCGCCATCCGGGGCCATATCTACCATGGTGTGGGGAGGCAGACTCTGCTCCGAGCCGCCGGGCGGCGTGAAACGGACTGTCCCATCGAAGTTGCCGACAATGCTGTAACTCGTGTCGGGGTCGTAGACGACAAAGAACTGCGTTCCGAGTATCCTGACGCTCGAACCGTTCGGCATGTCCACGGTGAAGGAACTGCCCTGGGGGACGTACCCCTCGAATCCCTGATTGGACAGATAGAGGCCGATTTCGGCGGGGTTGAATTTTGCGGTGACCTGGTCTGTGACGGTGTTGTTGTACAGCGTGATCGTCGAGCCGTCGTTGAAATTGATTTTGCCTTTTCCGTTGTTTGCCACGCGCACATTTTCATTGTTGTAGAATTTTCGCCAGGCGGTCACTTCTTCGATATTCACGCGCCCCGCCTCCACTCGGGTGTGGATGCATTCAATGTCGCCGATGGGTTCTTCCGTAGTGGTTCCGCCTCCGCCGTTATCATCATTATTGTCATCGGTCGTGCATCCATTGCAACAGGATGCCGCCAAAAACAGGACGGTGAACAAGGTGAGAAAGGGTTGTAAGACTTTCATTGCACTGCTCCTGCCGGGCGTCCCAGGCGGGCGCCGAGGCCAACGAAGAGGGGAAAGATCAATCCTCCGAGCAAGTCCTGGAGCGGATTAGTGAGTGAAAAAACGTTGAGGAACAAGTCAGAGAGCGCCAGCACCAATCCGCCTGCGAGCGCAATAATGAGAATGACCAACCATGCAGGCCGCGGACTGCTCATACCCCATGCGATTCCCAGTCCCGTCACCAGTCCCCACACCATTCCTTGCAGGCCGCCCAATATGGAATTTAGGATTTGCGACTCGCTGGGGATGACCCAATAGACAAAGACCGCCAGCCCGAATCCGAACGTCAGCGCGCCGCCCAGCCCGCCGATGACGTATCGCAACGACGGGCGCGCCTTCGACGTGGCAATGGCTACGTCAATCGAGAATATCAGCAGCAATCCGATCAGACCGCCGATGGTGGCATATAACAGGGTGTTGAAAATGATGTAATCCAACCGCTGGTTTGGGATGCCGAAGATCCAGCGTAACAGGGCGAAGCCGACCGCGCCGCTGATGAGTCCGCGCACGGCCGAATCACGGATCTTTCCCCACTGGCGCACGGTCTCCTTTTCGATCTGTCGCGGCACGGACTCGTGGTCCCTCCACTCGCGGATGCGCGGCCGCAGACTGTCGCTGGCGAGCCGATAGCCGTCCGCTTCGAATTTGACCAATAGTTTAAGGCGCATCGTCTTGAGGAGCGAATCGGTTTGGACGTTCCGATAGCCGTACGCCGCCAATTGTTTTGTGATGTGTTCTGCGTCAAGTGGTTTATCCGCGCTCTCGAGCAGAGATAGAGTTTGCCACGCAGGGTCGCGGTCTTTGGCATCCAACTCGAGGATCTTGTGGTTGAGATGGTTCTGCATGATTCCATCGGCGCGGCCGAGCGACTTGTAGGTTGGCAAATCCATTCGGGTCCGCAGCGAGGCGTTCCCTCCCGCCAGCGTGTGGCAGACGGTTTGCAGGCGCGTCGGGTCGGCCTCGTTCCCCAGGTCGTCGAGCAGGGCGGTCAGGAGGTCATCGTCAACGTGGATTTCCGCGGAACGCGCGGGGGCGAGAATGGCTTCTTTGGCCGCGTCCCGCTCGAGCGGAGAAAGAGCGACCAGGTTGGCGAAGGGATTGATCTCGCCGCTCTGAAAACGGTTGAAGTAGTGTTTCACGTCCACGGTGCTGAACAGCCAGCGCACTCGCAGTCCCGCCTCGTGAATGCACTCCCTCCACAGGTCCGCAAATGTTTGCTGGGCAGAGGCCGACTGCTGGAAAAAATCCTCCACATTATCCAGAAGCAGAACGATCTGGCCTTCCACTGGCAGGAAGGCGGCTGAGAGACGCAGTACATCCTTCAACGGGCGGCGCGCCAGTGCGGGGAAGTCGTTGAACGAACCGAGCACGCGCTTCTTGATCGTGGTTTCGAGCGGTTCGCCTCCCGCTTCGACCCACACGGGCCAGTGTCCTTCCTCGACCAGCGCGGGGATCAACCCAGCGCGCAACAGGCTGGTCTTGCCCATGCCGTTCTCGCCGACCAAAATCGCAAAACGGTTGCGTTCCAGTTGATGGGCCAAACTACGGATGATGTCGCTTCGTCCCGCCAGATGGTTTTGTTCCGAAACATCGAGCGCTTCGAGCAGGTGGTACGGATTTCCCCTGATCGGTTTTTTTTCATACACGGCAGATTTGAGATTTGCCAGCGCCTGCGGGACAAATTTCTTCAACCGCTCCAGTTCCCCCTCTTCTTCGACGCTTGGCGGCGCCGTTTGAAAGACCTGGGTGATCTGCTGGATCTGGACTTCGTTGTAGTCACCCTGGATGGCGATCCCGCCGCGGCTGACGCGCCTGACCACGTTTCGGTCCGCGCTGGACGGGGAGCGGGCGCGGCCGACCCTGACCTTTTGCTCGGCAACGCGGCGCGTCTCTTTTTTCCCAGCCATGGGACTCCTCCTCAGGCGTTGTCTGTCTGTTTGGCGCGTTCGGCAATTTTCTTAAGGACGGCTGTCGCGGCCGAAAGCGGCCCTCCCAGCGAAGCCAGGATGACATCCACAATATCGGGTGCCATTTTCTGGATGTTATCCATCCAGCGTTGCAGGCTGGTTTGGTTCGCATTTTCCCCATTCTTTGCCACTTCTGCTTCGATGCGGTTGGCGGTTTCAGACAGTTCCTGCTTCTCATCCGTGCTGGCACTCGGCAGTGCCGCGATGGCCTGGTAGACCTTGTCGAACAATGGTGCGAGTTCGCTACCCTGAATGCCCTGGTACACGGTGACTTTGGCGTTGCGTCCCTGCACCGCAATGGCGCCATTGGAGACGTTGCCAATCGTCTGCTGGTCACCGTGGACGACCTGTGACTTCCTGCCGCGCGTTGTCTTTTTTGATGGGGACATGACTCCTCCGAACTTGGTTGGCACACTTATCGTACATGAAATCCAACCGAAAATCAACTACCAATCACGTGGTGGTGCAGAAGATGAGAAACAGGCTTTCTGTGGTTATCGCGCCAATACTTCCATCAACAGATCGGGTCTATCCGTGATGATCCCATCCACGCCGATGTCGATCAACATCCGCATTTCGGCGGGGTCGTCAATCGTCCACGCGTCCACCCATAGGCCGCGCGCATGAGCGACGTTCACGAAGCGACTGGTCAACAACGTGATACCGCTGTCTTCGATGGGCAGTTGCACGGCGGAGAAATTCGGCGGGTAGAGCCGACCCAAAAACGCCAGATGCATGTAAATGAACGGCTTGATCTGTCCGCGGCTTCCAGACGTAGCCACCTCGGGACAGGTCTCGCGGAACTCGGCCAACGCTTCATCCTTGAACGACGCGACCAAAATTTTATCCTGCATGTTGTGTGCGCGGATCAGGTCACAGAACGGCTGGGCAATGGATGGCTCCGCCTGTTTGATCTCGATGTTCATCCGATACTCGGGGAAACGCTCGAAGACCGACTCCAGCGTCGGGATGGTGATACCCTGTCCGCGATAGGGATATTCCGCGCCATCGTCCAGCGGACTCCAATCGTACGCCGCGTCAAAGCCCTGGACCTCCGCGAGGGTCTTTTCCTTGATGAGTCCCGTGCCGTCTGTGAGTCGGTCCATCGTCTCGTCGTGGCTGACGACGAGCGCGCCATCCTTCGTCATGTGGATGTCCATCTCGAGCACGTCCACGCCGAGTTCGGCGGCATGCTCGAAGGCGAAGAGCGTGTTGCTCGGCCAGAGCCCGTCCCCGCCCTGGTGGGCAATGACCATCGGCCGCGGTGCGTTTTGATAGTACGCGGTCTGCGGCGCCTTGGGCATGACCAGCATTCCGAAAAAAATCAGCACGATAATTGCAACCAAAATACGAACGATCCATTTTTTCATTGTGAAGTCTCCTTTGGCAAAATAACTATCGGTTTTCTTGAAATTCCACGGGCTTCAGCAGGGACCAATCCATCTCGTCGATCCTCGTCGGCCCCAGTTCCTGCCAGAATTGCACTGCCCGAGTCAGGTCCGTGCGGAGTTTTTCCACGTTGACCCCGCGGCAGGTCCCAGGCCAGGCGTCAAGATATTTGATGCACCGCTTGTAAACTTTAACCGCCCCCATGAAGTTGCCGCGTTGCATGTGCAGGTAGGTAACCGCCGCCTGCAAAATGCCCTGATAGAGAGACCGTATCTCCTCCTGCTCCTCGCGCCAGGCCAGTTCCAACTCCTCGTGACACTCGAAGTACCGACCCGCGTTGAAGAGACGAAGTCCCTCGATGACGTGAGATGGCAGGGGGGCGGAACAATCTTCCAACGGCAGTTTCTCCTTTGGCGGGCGATGACGCTGACGGGTATCCTACTTGAATTCCTTCTGATGCGCAACGGTATTTTGCAGGGCATTACGACACGGGAGCAAAAGGTGTGAAATTTGGTAGTGGTCTGATGTAAGTGACAAGCTTTGTGGAGCGGGATGGAATCCCGCTGAATCACGAGTATGCGGAATGTCATTCCGCACCACATCACTTACTTGTAGACCACCACCTGAAATTTTTCTGCCGTAATGTGCTATGCTGTTTTCAGAGGCAAGTCATTGGCATCTTTTTCATCCCCAACCTCGTATACCCAAAAAGGAGAATAAAATGTCCGAACAGACCCCTAAACCCACCCCCGTCATTGATCCCGAAAAGGCCGCCCTCAACAAACGTCTCGAAACCGCCTTCTGGGGACTCTTTCTCATCATGCTTGGCGGCCAGTTCCTGCTGAAGAATGTCAACCTGCCGAATGGAACCTGGGACGTTGGCATCGGCCTGATCTTCCTCGGCCTGAACGCGGCGCGCTATTTCAACGGCCTCAAGATGAGCGGCTTCACCACCTTCCTTGGTGTCCTTGCCTTGGTTGGCGGTCTCGCCCAGATGATCTTCAAGTTCGATCTCGGTGGCGCGCTCCTGCTCATCGTCCTCGGCGCGTACCTGATCCTCAAGCCGTGGTTCGATCAGAAGGGACTCTTTGGGAAGGCGGAACAGAGTTAATTAACTGCTCGCACGAATCAAAAGAGACAGTCACCATGATGTGGCTGTCTCTTTTTTGTTTTTATCTTGAACTCCTGTTTTTGGCTTTTATTCATACGCCAGCACATCCCGTACGGTCAGGCGGGTGGCGCTGCGCGCTGGGAGCAGACTGGCAATGGACGAGAGAATGAGCACGATCACCAGCCAGGCCAGGATGCCATCTGTGGAGAGGATGTAGGTTAGCGGCAGAGTCATCAATGCCGAGCCAAGTCCATAGTCGAGCAGGTGCGTCAGCGGGATGGCGAGCGGGATGGCAAGCACCCAACTCAGCAAGCCGATCAGCAATCCTTCCACCACTACCATCTGGGAAATCACGCCGCTTTCCGCGCCGATCGAACGCAGTACGCCAATCTCACGGGTGCGTTCGAGCACGTTCATGCTCATCGTGCCGGTCAAACCGAGGCCGCCCACCAGGGCGATCAGCATGGCCATGATCAATAGCAGGTAGATCAGGATGTCAATCTGGTTTCGGCCGGCGGCAATCGCTTCGGCCCCGGTCTGCATCGTGACTTTGAGATGCTCCTCATCGAAGCGCGTTTGCATCGCCTTGTAGACGCCAGTCTGAAAGACGGGATCGTGCTGTGATGTCACCACCCGCAGGCTGGTGACTTTGTTCGTTCCGCCGATCTTTTCGACAAGATACTCATTGTTGACGAAAGTGAATGGGCTGGCTACATCGCTTGCCAGGCGGAATATTCCCACCACCACGAAGGGATATTCCTTGCCGTTGATGCGCACGGAGATTTCATCGCCAACCTTCACATCTGGGCGGATCTTCATGAAATGGTTGTCAACAACAATGGCATTGGTGTCACTCGGGCACAGCCAGCGTCCTTCAGCCAGGTAGGGATGAACCAGTTTGGTATTGGCGGGAGGTGCGAAGAGGGAGACCAGGTCACTGTTCTCGCCGTCGGGTCGCATCACGTTGGCGTTGAGGATGTTCCAGCCTTCCACCGCTTCCACGCCGGGGACTCCGGCAACGGCGTCGAGGGCGCGTGACATGCGGGTCGGTTCGGCAAACTCCACGTTCACGTCCGTTTGGTAGTATCCATAGGTGCGGTCCACTTCCATGCCGATGGAAGCGCGCACGCTGAGCACGGCCATAAAGATCGCGCCGCCGAGCACGAGCGTGATCAAGGTGAAGGCCAGTCGCGTTTTGCGGCTGAATGTATTGCGCAGGGAGAGCAGCAACGGGCGCGGGATAAAGGGCAGCGCCGCCAGCAACCGGTCAAACAAGGTGCGCGAGCCGCGCTGGCTGAGTCCATATGTGTTGATGGCCTGACGCACCGTCAGCCGCGCGCCGCCGAGCACCGGGAAGAACGCCGCGATGACCGGCACGCCGAGCGCGATCGCGGCTTGGATGTAGAGCGTAACCATAGGCAGGGAAAACGGCGACGGGTCGGCGTTGAGCATGCCGATCAGCCAGCGGGAAAGGGCTGAAGCGGCCAATCCAGCCAGCGGCGCGGCAATCAGCAGGGCCAGACATCCAAACGCAAGCGCCAATGCCATGTACATGCTGATCAATTGGAAAGCGGTGGCGCCAATTGCCTTGAGCACTCCGATCTGACGGATTTGCTGACTCATCAACGCGTTGGTGGTATTGATGATGAGGAACACGCTCAGGAAGACCGACATCACGCCCAGCGCGCCCATCAGCATCTGGACAGTGTTGATGATGGATTGCCCCGGGTGCTGACCGGGGTTGTTGATGTTGATGTTGTAGACGAGATGCCCGCTGCGCTCGATCTTGACTGCCACCTCTTCGGCGATCGTGCGGATGTAAGCCGCGTCGGTCTGCGGACCCGAAGTGGAAATGGCGACGAAATTGAACTGACTCGAACCGCCCAGCCATTCCATCGTTTTGGGCGTGACGAAGCCGGCTGTGGAGGAGGTGAAATAGAACGGGTTGGCGTTTACATCGTGGACGGTGCCCGACACTTTTAGCGTGCGGACGACCCCATCATTGGTGATGAGGTCCACGCTGTCGCCGGGTTTGACGCCCAAGCCGGCGGCGCCTTGCCGTTCCAGGATGATTTCCTTGTACCCCAACTCGGTTTCGCCTTGCTGGAAAACCAATTTATCCACCCGGATTTGATCCAACGGGCCGATGCTGTTCAGGTTGATTCTGTATTGCCTGTCGCCCGGCCCGACGATCTTGACCCACAGGTTATAGCGCGCCTCGACTGCGGTCACGCCGGGCGTGGAAGCCAACCCGGTGAGTAGATCCTTATCGAAGTCCTGACAGAAAATCATGGCGGTATGAGGATTGATGGCTTCGTAGTCGCGCGCCATATCCTGCTTGACAACGATGAAGGTGCTGGCGATCAGTCCCACCGCGAATACGCCGACGGCAATTGAAAGCGCCGCCAGCAGGGTGCGGGTCTTGTTCTTCCACAGATCCGCCCAAACTTTTCTCCAGCGTACCATCTCACACCCCCTCTTGCGCCGACTGTGTCCGTGCCATGCGTTCATTGGCAACAGAATGCACAGCGGATTCGAAATCGGGCGAGGCGTTGATTAGATTTTGGAAGGATTCAGCGTCGAGAGCAAGAACTTCGACAGACGCCTCAGGTGCGGCCCGTACGGCGGCGATCGTACGGCTGGAATGGAGCAGGGACACCTCGCCGAAATATTGTCCCGGCTGGAGGCGATCGGCGACCACATCCTCCCCGCTGGGGCGTTTCAACACCACTTCGGCCGTCCCTTTGCTGATGATATAGAAATTTTGTCCGGGTTCGTTTTCCTTGATGATCGTGGCGCCCGGTTGGAAGGTCATGGCCTGGACGCGGTGTGTGGCTTCGAGCAGCAACGGCGGCGGAAGGTATGGCAGGGCGCGGGCCACATATTCGTTGACCACCTCGCCATCCACGATCAGCACGGTGCGCGAGACGCGGCGCGCCAGGGAACTGTCGTGCGTCACCATCACTACCGTCTTGCCTTCCGCGGCCAGGTTCTCGAACAGCTTGAACATCACATCGGCGGTCTTTGAGTCGAGGTTGCCGGTCGGTTCATCTGCGATGATAAGAGATGGGTTGTTGGCCAAGGCGCGTGCGATTGCCACCCGCTGCTGCTGTCCGCCCGAAAGCGCGGAGGGCAATTTTTCAGCCTGTTCCTGCATCTCAACCATTTCAAGCAGTCTCAAGGCACGCTTGCGGCGTTCCCAGAGCGGATAGGTGTTGCACAAATCCATCGGCATCATCACATTCTCGATGACCGAAAGATTGGGGAGTAGTTGGAAAAACTGGAAGACAATACCCAGGTTACGTCCACGCCAGCGAGCCATCTGGTTCTCGCTCAAGGTGTGGACGGCCGTCTCATCCACCAGCACTTCCCCGGAGGTGGGACGGTCAATGCCGGTGATCATGTTGATCAGGGTGGATTTCCCGCTCCCCGACCGTCCGATGATGCCCACAAATTCGCCGCGGCCGATCTCCAGGTCAATGGATTTCAGGGCCTGGAAACTACCGGCTTCGCTTTTGAATACCTTTTGCACCTGGCGAAGCGCGATCAGCGAATGGTTGTTGCCTGTTTGTACATATTGCGCGGCTGAAGTGGTCATCTTTTCCTTCTTTCTGTTCTAGGATTTCAAGCCGATCTGACTTGTGATTTTCGAGTTGACGCCCTGTGTCTTTGTTTTTATCTTCATCCCGAATAGTGCGCGCAGGATATTCGCGCGGCGGATCAGGAATTCATAGATTGCCATGGTGAGCGCAAAAGAGCCCAGCGCAATGACAATGAATTTGACAATATCAGGAATCTCCCAGCGCGTAACGTAATAACCAACGCTCAGCAGGATGGTTTGGTGTAGGATGTAGAAGGGTAGGACGGCTTCAGATGCATACAGGAGGAGGTTGTTGTGAAAGTTCAAATGCTTCATGCCAAAACCGAATATGGTTACGATCCATAGCCAGGCGTTTAGACTGAGAAGACCATTGATAATGGCATATTCGGGGGAACCATAATTGGTATTGCCATACTGATCGTTTAGATAAGCGAGCCCAAGCGTGCAGGCCAATGCCAGTATCAGAGATATCCAGCGCCAGCGTTTTATGGATTCCTGGAGGCCGGTATGGGATATCAACAGGAGGCCATAAAAGAAAAATGGAACATACCCGAGCAGGTTCCAGCCTCCCCAACTACGTTCCCCGAAGGTTGAAAATGGATCCGCCTTGATCATGATCCATGCGATCGGCGCGGCAAGCAGGTAGAACATGCCGGGCAGGGAAAAGAAGTTCCCCACCCATTCCAAGATTCGTTTTCCCTTCACCTTAAGCAGATAAAAGACCGGTAAGAATACGATACTGAAAACAAACAGAACCAACAGATACCAGAGATGTAATCCCATCCATGCAAAATTGCCGCCATCTCCATAGAATCCATCAAAATATTTTGGGTAGAACGCAAAGAACGGGCCGGTGAATTGGTGATGTGTCAACCTTTCAAGGTAGACGGCCAATGCAACGTGAGTAAATACTCCGACGACCAGCGGAACCAGCAACCGTAGAATCTTATCCCTGATAAACTTGCCGACTTTCGCAAGCGAGAAATAGAGGCTTGCCCCCGAGATGACAAAGATCAAGGGCATTCCCCAATTTGCCAGGAACATGGTCCAAATTTCCAGTTCGGGATGGGTGATGGAATTCTTCACGTGCCAGTCGAAGGGATCGAAAAACCGACCCGAGTGAAAGATGAAGATGGCCAGAATGGCAAAGATCCGCAGCCAGTCAAGATCAAAGCGGCGATTGATTTTTGGTGTTTCTTGTTTCATTGCGATTCTCCTTCGGTGTCTTGCCTGGTATTTCCGCATGGAAATTCGCCAGGAGCGTTCGATTTCCAGAAAGCCCTGGAAACAAGGCAGCGGTCAACTGAAAGATTTACTTCTGCTCCAAAGACTGTAGGAAACCCAGGATATCGTTCCAACTATTATTGTCATGGAAAAGGAGTCCATGATCCTCGCCCTGGTAGGTTATTACGCGAGCCTCCCCACCCCACGCCTCTACAAGTTCGAGAGACAATGCGGGCGGAACAAATGTATCCTCCGAGCCGACCAGGCAAAACATGGGCAGCTTGATCATGGGAGCGCGGGAGAGCGAGTCGAAGTAAGGTTTCAAGAAGCCTTCCAGAGGCGCGTAGATGGGCGATTGTTTAAGCCCGATCAATGTCCATTGCTCATACGGGGACACCAGGATCGTGCCAGCAAGGGGTCGCTGTTCGGAAAGATAAACGGCGACCCCAGTCCCAAGACTGTAGCCCATGGAGACGACCCGCCTCGAATCGATGTCATCTCGGGCTGTTAGCACATCATAAATGGCAAGGGCATCGGTGAGCGCTTTTTCATGAGTGGGAGTTCCTTCGCTTAGCCCAAAGCCGCGATAATTGATCAGCGCTACCGACCAGCCGGTGAGTTTTCTGGCAAGATGGACGATTTCCGATGCTTCCGAACCGCTCCCTCCAAAATAGATGACCAGCGGAGTTCTGGCTTCTGTTGAATTTCGCACCAGCCACCCATGCAGGATAATTCCATCCTGCATGGGGATTAATATTTCGGTAACATCTGGCGCGATTAGGGAGCGTGCCGCCTCGGTTGTTATTCTTTTCGGTTGGAAAAAGGAACTGGTATGGTTGGCGATGGCATCTTGGAACGAGATGACCGACAGGAAAAGCAGGAGGTAGGTGCAAATGACTACCGCCAGCAAAGATATTGCAACCGACCGGAGAATCTTCCAGGGGTGTTTCAGCCTGAAGGCAAGCAGGCCAATCATCATCAGGAAGCCTAAAAAGCCGACAACTGTAATGATGACGATGAGTCTCCCGGAGGTGAACTTGCTGACAGCATAGGCCAACAGTCCTGTGATGCCCAAAAGGACAGTGGCAATTTGCAGCCAAAACACGGGTCGCTCTTGTTGCTTCTCAAGCATGGAACTGCCTCGTTTTCTGGTCCGGCTTATCTCTTATTTATTGGAGACCAAGCTGTTGAACAGGATTCCCAACCCGGCCAGGATGATGACGGCGGGACCGAAGAATGTCCAGTCGATGTTGAACAGGAATCCAAGGGTGACAAGGAGCAACAGGATTCCGAGCAGGAAAGCACCACTCGCCTTAGCGGATAACCGGCTTCCAGATTCCTGGTAATAGCGCCACCCTCTTGCAAACGCCCCGATGGCAGGAATCAGGATAAAAAGCGCCCACCAATTGCTGAATGGGAAACGGTATGTTCCCATATCCTGGGCAAGGAAGAGTCCGCCCAAAACGATCAGGATGATCCCGATGATCCACCCGCCGCCTGATTGGGCGCGGCGTGCGCGCCTGGCCTCGCGGCGGTCAAGTGGTTGGTTATTCAAAGGTTGTTCGTTCATATTATTCTCCTTTTGATGATTGAATGTATTCAACGGAAACCAACGACACTCCCAGGTCGCGGATGCGGCATAGGAGGCCGAACAGCGCGGATTGGTCGCGCACGGTTCCAGTCAATTCGGTGACGGGAAAGCCGTTTGTCTGCAAGAACTTTACTTGCAGATCGGAGAGAAAGTCCGACCAGCCGTTGCGGACGCGCCCGTTAATGCGGACTCGGTAGGTTGCAGGTTGGGTGAGACTGGGAAGCGTTTGCATGGAACCATCTTTCACCCTTTTTATAGCCGCCTGGCGGGATTAACGTATCGGATAAAAGTATTAAATGAACGGATTAACCTGTCAAATAAAAAATCCCGCCTTCACGACGGGATTTCACTCGATTAACCCTAGCTCCCTGGCTTTGTTCACAGCCTGCAATCGGCTGTGAACTTCCAGTTTCAGGAAAATGTTTTGGGTGTGCGCTTTCAGCGTGTTGGGGGAGAGATATAATCGCTGAGCGATTTCAGAATTGGACAGCCCGTTCGCGATGTGGCGCAAGACTTCGACCTCGCGTTCGGAGAGCGGTTCGACCAACGCCCCAGGCGGGTTCGGCTTTCGGGCATTATCGAACGCTGAAAGGATTCTGCGCGCGTACGCCGCGAGGCGTGGCTCAAGTTGTGGACGCTTCAGGGCGTGCTGGAGCAGGTCAGCCATCGGCTCGCCCTCCATTACGAAGGTGGAGATGTAACCCTCTGGCTCGGCGAGACTCAGCGCTTCGAGCAAAGTGTCCACCTGGTTTGCAATGACAGACAATGCCGTCTTGGATTGGACAACCACATGAATTAATCCATTGTTTTGCGCAAATTCGATGAGTTTTCGAAGAACCACGATGGCATGATCCTTTTGATGCGTGAGTGCAAGCATGTGCGCCACCGTCAACAGGAGAAATTCGTTTGTCGGATTCGGATCGGCGGTCGATTCGGCTGGGTGACTGGCAAGCCAGCCCGAGGCGGAGTCTGAACCGCCCAGAAGCGCGGCGTACGCTCGGAGAGGAATATCCGTGCCTGGGATGGAGGGCGTCTCCAAATCGTTCAGGATGTCCACCGCGGCCTGAATGTGGCCCGCGCGTTGTTTGATCCAGGCTTGGCCGAGGGTCAGGGGAATCAGGCTTTCCCATTGACTCCACAGACGGGCGAGCAGAATGCCGTCGCTGAAATGCTGACGCGCGGCGGTGATGTTGTTCCACTCGAATTCGAGCGCGCCCAAACCCGCATGCGCCAGCGAAACATAGGGATTTGTCGGCTGGCCGAAATCCGCCGTGTTGCCAAGTGCTTTCTGGTAAGTATGTCTGGCGGCGTGCAAATGACCTTGCAAGATCTGGATGTTGGCGAGGTGAGATGTGTTGAGGTAATAAAGAGGGGCGTTCTTAATTTTTAGATTCAGGCAGAGTTCGGTCGCCTGGGCGAAAGTGCGTGAGGCAAGTTCCAGTTCGCCCGCAGCCTCGAAGTTCATGGCAAGATTGAAAACCACCACCGGGCGAAGATTGACGACATTATTGAAAAGGCAGAACTGATCTGGCGGCAGGGCGTTGAATTGATCGAGGATGGCGAGGATGTGAGCGCGTTGATCGGAAAGAGAACGGTTGTAAGGGAATTGCAGGCGCACAACCAACACTTCCAGCAAAGCAGAGCGGCGCGTGGTGTCGAGGGATGGATCGTTGAGCGCGGCCTCTGCGGACAGGCCGAAGTTCGCCTCGACATCGTTCAGCCAGCCTGCGGCTTCTGCATGGCGGTTGGAGGCTGTCCCTGCCCATCCCAACGCCATGCAAAGGAAGGGCGATTCTTTACGCACATCAGGCGGAATGTGGTTGGCGAAATCGCAGAACTGCGGCAACTGTGCTGTCACGAAGAACTGGGAGGCGCTTCTTTCCAGCAAGTGAAGGATGGCATGGTCATCGGGCAAGGCGCGCGTGTGTTGCACGGCAGAGGCGATATCGCCCTGGGTTTCGTGCCAGGTGGCGGCGGCCTGATGTAGGTTGGCCAGCGCCTCCGGTGATGTATTTTCGGCCAGGCGTTGCTGCAACAGGTCGGCAAAAAGGTGGTGGTAGCGGAACCATTCGCGGCGGTTATCGAGCGGCAGGATGAACAGGTTGGCGCGTTCCAGCGTGTTGAGCATGACGCGGCTGTCCTGCCGCCCTGTCACCGCGTCGCACAGCGAGGCGTTCATGCGGTCAAGGATGGAGGTCTGCAACAGGAAGCGTTGCACCTCCGCCAACTGGCGCTGGAGAACTTCCTCGACAAGATAATCCGCAACGTAATGATCGCCTCCGCTGAACGCGGCCACAAATTGGTGAGGCTCGGTTTCGTCCTGCAGGGAGAGCGCGGCCATTTGCAATCCCGCGATCCAGCCCTCGGTGCGCTGGCTGAGCGAGGCGATGTCGGCATCGGTGAGGCTCAACTGCATGGACTGATTGAGGAAGGCGGTTGTTTCATCGAGAGTGAAGCGCAGGTCGGCCGCGCGGATTTCGGTAAGGTCGCCGCGCACGCGGCGCCGCGCCAGGTTCAGGGGCGGGTCGGAGCGGGTGATGATGACCACGCACAACTGCGGCGGCAGGTGGTCGAGCAGATAGTTCAGGCTGTCATGAATGGCGGGAAGTTCGATCACATGGTAATCGTCCAGCACGAGGATAAACTTTCTTTCGAGGCTGGCGATATCGTTCACGATCCCCGTGATGACGTGTTGAATGTCGATCGCTTGTGCGGCATGTAGCGCGGGACGCAACCCTTCCCCGATGCGGCTGTCCACGCTTTCGAAGGCCGCATCCACGTAGCGCCAGAAGCGCAGGAGATCGTTATCTCCTTCGTCCAGCGCCAGCCAGGCAAAGGGTTGTTGGATGGCCCGGGTGCAATCGGCGACAAGGGTTGTCTTCCCAAACCCCGCTGGAGCCGAGACCAACGCGCAGGGAATCCCTTTTTGCCGTGCCTGGGTCAACCGATCCAGGAGCGGTTTGCGCGTCACGTGGTTGGGACGCGGCGGCGGGGGAAACAACTTGGTTTTGAGCAGACCGTCGGGCATTGTTTATTGGGCGTAGTATCTTCTCACGGAAGGAAGCAGGGCCAATAGCAGAATCAAAATCCCATTGACCGCCGTCACATATTGGATCGGCCACAGGAAACCAATCATCACTCCTTCCACAACCAGCCAAAGGGCAAGTACGATGCCGAGCGCGACGGTGCCCGTCCACGACCAGTGATGTCCACTCCAGCGAGCGAGGGAGGTTGCCCACTTCCATTCGGGACGGGCGAGCAGGCCAAAAGTCAAGAAGAGAGGCGCAAGTCCCATCACGAAGAGCAGGAAAAGGCCAGGCAGGGTGTAGTCAGGTACGGGGAGCAGGGGCAGGATTTCGGTCATCTGAAGCGAAGCGCCCGAGGGGTCGGTCAACATGGCGGCGCCGCCGTACAGTCCACCCAGGGCGAGGAAGACAAGGAAGAAAATGAGAAGCCAGAGGGTGAAGGGCCGTTTCATTGTTGGGATTCCTTTCATCGGCTTTTTTATTGTAGGTTGTATGACATGAAATGCAATTGCAGAATGTCACCCGTTTGGGAAAAGTTAATCATGGTTTATTTTATGCTCTTCTCCGCGTTCATCCGCGTAATCTGCGTTGTCCGCGTCCCGTATTCCCCACCTTTCCACTCTAATTTTTAGTGGTAAGATTCGCCCGATGAAACTCAACCTCGCTCTCGCGCAGATCGCCACACACTTGGGGGACGTACAGTCCAACCTCGAGAAGCACCTCGACCTCATCAAACAAGCCAAATCGCAAAACGCCGACCTGCTCGTCTTCCCCGAACTCTCCCTCACGGGTTACGTTTTGCAGGACATTGTTCCCACCGTCGCGCATCATCCCACCGACGATGACCCCGTCTTCAAGCACCTGCTCAAAGCCAGCAACGACCTCGACCTCGTCGTCGGATTCGTGGACGAGGACTCGCGCCACCGCTTCTACATCGCCTCCGCCTACCTTTCGGGCGGGCGCGTGCTCCACGTCCACCACAAAGTCTATCTGCCCACCTACGGCCTCTTCGACGAAGGCCGCTTCTTCGCCTGGGGCGATTCGATCCAGGCCTTCGACACGAAATTCGGACGCGTCGGCCTGCTTATCTGCGAAGACTTCTGGCATGCCTCGCCTCCGTACCTGCTCTGGCTCGACGGCGCCGACATCCTGCTCTTCTCCTCGGCCTCTCCTGGCCGCGGCCTCAACGACCACGAAAAACTCGAGTCCGCCCGCTGGGTGGAGCGCGTCAACAAATCCTACGCCAGCCTCTTCACGACATTCGTCGCACACTCCAACCGCGTCGGCTACGAAGACGGACTCAATTTCTGGGGCGGCTCGACGATCTTTGACCCGCGCGGCGAACTGGTGACTCAAGCCCCCTACCAGACCGAAGCCCTTGTCGCCTCTTCCCTCGACCTCGGCCTGCTGAGGCGCACCCGAGCGCGTCTGCCCCTCCTGCGCGACGAGCGGACAGGTCTCGCCCTGCGCGAACTCGGACGCATCATCTCCTCCCGCGAGGGCGGCTGGAAGGGTCACAATGACTGATCTCACCATCAACACCGACCTCGCCCGCCAAATCCTCACGGGCTTCATCAGATCCGAGATTCAGCGCACGGGCTGGACGCGCGCCGTCGTCGGCCTCTCTGGCGGAATCGACTCTGCCCTCTCCTGCGCCCTCGCCGCCGAAGCCCTCGGCGCGGAGAACGTGCTGGCCGTCCGCATGCCCTATAAAGCCTCCAGCCGCGACTCGCTCGATCACGCCCAGTTGCTCATTGACCAACTCGGAGTCCAGAGCGAGACGATCGAGATCACCGACATGGTGGATCCGCTTATCAACAAAGACCCCGACATGTCGAAGACGCGCAAGGGCAACATCATGGCGCGCTCGCGCATGATCGTGCTCTATGACCGCTCCGAAGATTTCAAAGGTCTCGTCGTCGGTACCAGCAACAAGACTGAGATCTTGCTCGGCTACTCCACCCTCTGGGGCGACATGGCCTCCGCCCTCAACCCCATCGGCGACCTCTACAAGACGCAAGTCCGCCAACTCTCGCGCGCCATGAACATCCCCGCGCCCATCGTGGATAAGCCCCCGTCCGCCGACCTCTGGGCCGGTCAAACCGATGAGGGCGAACTTGGCTTCACCTACGAAGACGTGGACAAATTGCTCTACCTGCTCGTGGACCAACGCTACCTGCCCGAAGAATGCGTGGAGGCTGGCTTCGACAAATCCTTCGTGGACAAAGTCGTGACGCGCATCCGCCGCTTCCAATTCAAGCGCATGATGCCCATCATCGCCAAGATCAGCAACCGCACCATCGGCTACGACTTCCTGTATTTGCGCGATTGGGGAACATAGATCGGTGTCAAGCGCCAGGTAGCACGTGCCACGTTGAAAACCTGACACTTGACACCTGAAACCTGGAACCTGACACTTGAAACTCCATATTCCTCCCGCCCTCAAACATCGCCGTTTTTTCCTCCTCTGGTTGGGACTCCTGATCTCGATCGCTGGAACCCAGATGCAGATCTGGGCTTTATTTTGGCACATCCGCGACCTGACCGACCAACCGATCGCTCTCGGCGGGATTGGGCTGGCACGTATTTTCCCCGTCATCATCTTTTCTTTGATTGGTGGTGCGCTGGCCGATTTCGCGAATCGCCGCAAAATTATTTTCGTCACTCAATCTGCCGCGGCGTTGCTCGCGCTGTCGCTTGGACTGTTTACCCAATTCGGTCACATCACTCTCTGGCATATCTACTTCATCACGGGACTGAACGCGATCGCCATCGCTTTTGACGGTCCCGCGCGGCAGGCGCTCGTGCCGAACCTCGTCCCCGCCAAAGACCTGCCCAACGCGTTCAGCATGACCTCCATCGCGTTCCAGACAGGTTCTGTGGTGGGACCGGCGCTTAGTGGTATCGTCATCGCGGCGTGGGGACAGCAGGCCGTCTATTACATCAACGCCGTTTCGTTCCTGGCGGTCATCATTGCACTGGCTGCCATCGGGGATGTTCCGCAAAAAATCGAAACAAAAACTGCGGGTGGCGGCCTCTCCTCCATTGCCGAAGGGATCCGCTTCATCCTCAGCAAGCCGATCATTCTCTCCACAATGATCCTGGATTTCATCGCCACTTTCTTCGCTTCGGCCAATACGCTGATGCCGTTCGTTGCCAGGGACATTCTGCACGTGGGTGAAGTGCAATATGGTCTGTTATCGGCCGCGCAGGCCGCGGGAGCAGTGACCATGGCGCTCATCGTTTCACAGGTCCGCGAATTGCGTAGGCAGGGTCCGCTCTTCATCGGTGCGGTGGTTGTGTTTGGGCTGGCGACCATCCTGTTTGGGGTCAGTCACATCTTCGCCTTGGCATGGATCGCTCTCGCATTGACCGGCGCGGCCGACGGTCTCAGCACCATCATCCGCAACACGATCCGTCAGTTGCAGACGCCTGATCACATCCGCGGACGAATGACCAGCGTGAACCAGATCTTTTTCCAGGGTGGCCCGCAACTCGGTGAGATCGAGGCGGGCGCGGTCGCCCAGGCGTTTGGCGTCCCGTTCGCCATCATCAGCGGCGGGATCGGCTGCATGGTCGGTCTGGGACTGGTCGTATGGAAATGGCCTTTCCTCGTTTCCTACAACGGCCACGAGCCGTTGTCTGCTTCCTCTCCTGCCGACTGACGTTTACCCTGCAATCTCCATACAATGCGGATAGACGGGACTTTTGACGGTTGACTTGCACCTTGAAACTGGCTATACTCGCCAATGAGGTAAGCCGCCATGCGATCACTGACTTTTTTCGAGGTTTCTGCACTTTGAAAGGCACGCGTCCGCGCGTGCCTTTTTGTTATCTCAAAACTTAAAAGGAGATAAAGTATGGACTACGGAATGATCGGCAAACTGGACAAGGCAAAACGCTACGCGGAAGACCGCCAGCGCTTTCGCTTCAACAAATTCGATGTAACTTTCCACGGCACAAACAACGACCACAACGTCAGTTTTGACAATGGCGCGTTCAAATGTGACTGTGAATTCTTTATCACTCACCAACGCTGCAGTCATAGTATGGCCCTTGAGATCCTTCTTAAGGATATGATCACCGTTACCGAAACAGCCTGATCTGACAATCGAATAAGAAAATCGGCCACCCTCCATTTTACGGAGGGTGGCTGCGTTATTTAAAGTTGGATGAGTCTTTTCCGAGCGGTTTTAAATTCGGACGATTTCGGGTACAATTTTGCCCATGAGCACACTCTCTCGCCGCGATTTTCTGAAACTCGGTGGGCTGGCCCTGGGGACGCTGGCCTTTGCCCCGTCTGTGAAATTCCCCCTGGGGTTTGACGATGGCTCTCTCGTGCGCGTGGCTACCACGTCTGTCAGTGTTTACAGAGAACCAAGCGACGAGAGCGCGATCGTCGGCACCTGGTATCGGGACGAACTCGTCCACGTTTATGAGGAAGTGAAAGGTTTGAACGGGGAGCCGAAAACCAATCCCATCTGGTACCGCGTCTGGGGCGGATACATGCACCGCGCACACCTGCAAAAAGTGAAGATCCTTTACAACAAGCCGATCGCATCCCTCGCCGAGGGGACGCGCCAATTGGTGGAAGTGACCGTCCCGTTCACGCAGGCTTATCAGCATACCAACCGGTACGGCTGGCAGCCCAATTTGCGTCTGTATTACGAATCGGTGCATTGGATCGACGCGATCGGGGAAGGCCCCGACGGAATCCCCTGGTATCGCGTCTTTGACGCCTCGGGCGTTTATCACGTCTCCTCGATGCATGTGCGCCCCATCCCGCACGAGGATCTGAGTCCTATCTCCCCAGACCTGCCGTACGAAGCGAAGCGTATCGAGGTCAATCTCACCACACAAATGCTGTCGGCTCTCGAGTACGACAAACCCGTCTTCGAGGCGAAGATCGCCTCGGGAGTGACCTCCGTCCGCAAGCCGGGGCAGATCTCCACCATCACGCCGATCGGCGACTTCCGCGTCTTCGAGAAGAAACCCGCCGTCCACATGGGCGATGGCAACCTTTTTGCCGAAGTGGATGACTACGAATTGCCTGGCGTCCCGTGGACGATGTATTTCACCGAGCACGGCCATGCTTTCCATGGCACCTACTGGCACGATAATTTTGGCACGACCATGAGCCATGGTTGTGTCAACATGCGTTCCTCCGAAGCCCGCTGGCTCTTCCGCTGGGCAATGCCGCCCTTCAAAGCGGACAAGTACGCCACGGAATACTACGTCCGCGATTACGGCACCCCCATCCGCATTTTCTACTAAACCATGCCTCAACTCGTCTGGCCTGGCAAACGTTCCCCTGTCCCGTCACCCGCTTCCCTCATGACCGAGGCGGTTGTCTTCCCAAAGGGACGCGGTTACCCATCCCCTCTTCCCAAAAATCGACTTTTCCTGGGCGATAACATGTCCATCATGTCGGCGCTCCTGCCCGAGTACGAGGGGCGCGTCGATCTCATCTACGCCGATCCGCCGTTTTTCACCAATCGAAAATTCCACACCCGCATCGGTCGTGGCGAGGATTCGCGCAAACCCGAAGAATGGAAACTTGCCGATGGTTATCACGACAATTGGGAGGACCTCGACGCCTACCTGCAATTCCTCTACGACCGCCTCGCGTTGATGACCCGTCTGCTCGCGCCCAACGGGACCCTCTACCTGCATCTCGACTGGCACGCGGATTCCTACGCCCGCCTCCTCCTCGACGAGTTGCTGGGTCCCGAATCCATACTCAACGAGATCATCTGGACATATCACGGCCCCTCGCCGATCCGCACGGCCTTCAACCGCAAGCACGATACGATCCTCGCTTACGTCAAAGGCCCAAAATACACCTTCAACGCCGATGCCGTGCGTGAACCGTATAACCCCTCCACCGTGAAGACGTTTGCCGCCTCCCCCAAAGCGGGATTCGGCAAAGTGCCCAATCTGGCGCGTGGCAAAGTCCCCGAAGACTGGTGGTATTTTCCCGTTGTGGCGCGCCTGCACAGTGAACGTTCGGGATACCCGACGCAAAAGCCCGAATCCCTGCTCGAACGCATCATCCTGGCCTCATCCAACCCTGGCGATCTGGTGGCGGACTTTTTCTGCGGATCGGGGACGACGCCACTCGTCGCGGCGCGCACGGGACGCAACTTCCTCGCCGCCGACGAGACCTTCCGTGCGGTTCACACCACCCGAAAGCGGCTGGCTGGGACCGATGCCGCGTACACGCTGGAGCGGGCCGCCGCGCCTTCGCTGCGTTCGGCGTCGTCCACCATCCGCCGCGGCTCGCCGCGTTCGTTCGATCTGCAAGTCACAGATGATTCGGTCATCCTCGCCAATCCCACGGACGTAGAGTATTGGGAGGTGGATCCTGATTGGCATGGAAAGACTTTTCTGAGTGCGCAGCAGGCCGTTCGTCCCGCGCGACGCGGGGAGATTCGGCGCGAGTTAAAAATAAAAGCCGGGCGCAGGGTTTGCGTCCGACTGGTAACGGTCAAAGGTCAGCAATTCGAGGTGGAGTTAAACGTCTAGGCGGTAGCCCACGCCGCGGATGGTCTTGAGGAAGCGGGGATTGTCGGGATCGATCTCGATGGCGCGGCGCAGCCAGGAAATGTGCACGTCGAGGGTGCGCGTGTCGCCCGTGTAATTGGTATCCCAAACTCGTTTGAAAAGTGATTCGCGTTCGACCACTTCACCGTGATGGTCGAGCAGGATGCGCAAAAGTTTGATGAGGCGCGGGGTGATCTTGGCGCTCTTGCTCAGGCATTTGACGCGGCGCTTCTCCACATCGAGGCGGATGGGACCGACATGAATGACGTTCTTTCCATCGCTCGGCAAAAGCGGCTTGATGCGGTTGACAAGTTTCTGCGCGGTGAAGGGCAGCGCCAGGACGGCGTCGGCCACTTCCTTGTCCACTTCCATGTCTGCGGCAACGATAAGGATGAGGGGCAGTTTGGAATCTTTTTCGCGCAGTGACTGGCAGATGCGCACGCCGCTGCTTCGCAATGAGGCGGCATTGACCACGGCAAGGTGGGGGGCAATTTTATCGAGACGTTTGGATGCTTCGCCGCCGCTTTGTGCCAACACAACTTCAAATCCCTTCTTCTGCAGGTCGGGTGCAAAAGAAGGGACTTCCGTGTGTCTTCCTTCGATTAACAGTATTTTGGCGTCTTTCATATTGAATGGAATAATTTCAAAAGGATGGAAATTTCCGCCGAATGGCACTGGCTTTCTTTAACATTGATGTCTGCATTATACACCAATTCTTAACAAACCGTTCACGTCCTTTGGTACTGTTGAAAAAAGCCTCGCGAATTTGAACTCGCGAGGCTTTCTGCATTCTGCTTACTGCTTCGGTCTACGTGCCTTCCTGCCACGAGTTCAAGTACTTGACCTGTTCCTCGGTGAGTGTGTCGATCTTGATGCCCATGGCATTGAGTTTCAAGCGGGCGATCTCGGCATCGATCTCTTCGGGAACGGAGTAAACGCGCTTCTCGAGTCTCTTCGCGTTCTTCACCATATACTCCGCGGCCAGCGCCTGGTTGGCAAAGGACATGTCCATCACGGAAGCGGGATGTCCTTCGGCGGAAGCGAGGTTGATGAGGCGTCCCTCGCCGAGGATGTTGATCTTGCGTCCGTCTTTGGTCTCGTACTGGTCCACGAACGGGCGGACGAGTTTCGGCTCGCTCTTCGACATCTTCGCCAGCGAGGGGATGTTGATCTCGACGTTGAAGTGTCCGCTGTTTGCCACGATCGCGCCGTCCTTCATGACCTTGAAGTGATGCTCATCGAGGACGTTGATGTCGCCTGTCACGGTGCAGAAAATGTCGCCGATCTTGGAAGCCTGTTCCATCGGCATGACTTCGTAGCCGTCCATCACCGCTTCGAGCGCCTTGAGCGGATCGATCTCGGTCACGATGACCAGCGCGCCCATGCCGCGTGCGCGGGATGCGAGACCGCGTCCGCACCAGCCGTAGCCAGCCACGATGAAGCGCTTGCCAGCCAGCAGGACGTTGGTGGCGCGGATGATTCCGTCCACGGTGGACTGACCCGTGCCATAGCGGTTGTCGAACAGGTGCTTGGTCAGCGCGTCGTTCACGGCGATGACGGGGAAGTTGAGCATCTTGTCGGCGGCCATGGCGCGCAAACGGATGACGCCCGTGGTGGTCTCCTCGGTGCCGCCCACGATCTCGGTCAGCAGTTCGCGGCGATCCTTGTGGATGGTGGAGACGAGGTCCGCGCCGTCGTCCATGGTGATGTGCGGCTTGTGGTCCAGCGCGGCCGCGATGTGCTTGTAGTAAGTGACATTGTCCTCGCCCTTGATGGCGTAGGTGGGGATCTCGTAGATGTTGACCAGCGCGGCGGCGACATCATCCTGCGTGGACAGGGGGTTCGAAGCGGTCAGGACCAGGTCCGCGCCGCCTTCCTGAAGCGTGCGCGCCAGGTTGGCCGTCTCGGTGGTGACGTGCAGGCAGGCCGACATGCGGACGCCCTTGAGCGGCTTCTCTTTCTTGAACCGTTCGCGGATCTGGCGCAGGACGGGCATTTCGCGCTCCGCCCATTCGATGCGACGGCGGCCGCCCTCGGCCTGGGTGCTGTCTTTGATATCGTAATTGCTCATGGGTACTCCTTGGTAGTGAGAGGGTAGAGAATAGAGAGCAGAGAGTAGTAGAACTACTCTCCAATCATCAACTCTCTAACAACTGATTCAACTTTCCGCCATCATCGAAATGCTCGCGGAATCGTTTGACAAATTCTGCGCGGGTGTAGGCATGTGCCTGTGGTCCGCGCTGTTCGAGACAGTAGACAGCCGCCAGCGAGCCGATCTCGCCGCACAACTTCCAATCGAAGCCGTGGCTGTAGCCCGTGAGAAAACCGCCGCGGAACGCGTCGCCCACGCCCGTGGGGTCCACGATCTCGCGCTCGGGGACGGTGGGGATGAAGATCTCTTCGCCGTTGGTGTATAGGTTGGCGCCATCCTTGCCGCGCGTCACCACGAGCACTTTGACGTGCTGAAGTATCTGCTTCAGATCCCAGCCTGTTTTCTTGGAGATAAGTCCAAATTCGTAATCATTGCAGAACAGGAAATACGCGCCTTCCATGTCGCGGGCCAGTTCCTCGCCTTCGAGACGAAGCACCTGCTGGCTGGGGTCGTACAGGTATTTTATCCCCAGTTCACGGCACTCGGCAGGGAATTTCATCATGGCGTCGGGCGCGTTGGGCGAGACGATAACCAGCTCGGGTTTGTGGTCCAGGTCCTTCAACGATTGGCTGGCGGCCTTTCCCATCGCTCCGGGGTAGAACGAGGCAATTTGGGCAGAATCCCGGTCCGTCGTCGCGAAGAACGAGGCGGTGAAAAGCCCGGGGACGACTTCCATCAGGGAGGTGTCCACGCCTTTCGAGTCGAGCCAGGCGCGGTAGTCTCCAAAGTCCTCGCCCACGGTGGCCATCACGCGCGGACGTTGACCGAGCAGGGCCATCGTATAAGCGATGTTCGGGGCGATGCCGCCGCGCTGTTTGGACATGGAATCGACGAGGAACGAAAGGCTGATCGAAGACAGTCGTTCGGGCAGGATCTGTTCCCTGAACAAGCCAGGGAAGGTCATCAGGTAATCGTAGGCAACTGAACCAGTGATGAGGATATCCATCGAATCTCCGCACAAAAAGACGCCCTCTTCGGAGAGCGCCATGTTAAATCTAAAGCGGGCGAGAGTTTATCATGGAGGGAAGGGAATGTAAAGGATTCGCGGCTTGACATGCCCTCCCTTTAACATTATAAGTCCGCCATGAAATTCCCCCGTCTCCTTCTGACGTTTGGGCTGGTCGCGGCAATATCGGCCTGTTCCACCCTGCCGCCTCTCCCGCTCGGCCCGACCGCCACTCCCTCGCTCACCTCCACGCCGACCGTCACCCCCACTTTTACGCCCTCGCCGACGCCGATTCCCGCTGTCCGCATCGAAAGCGGGGACCGCGCCCTCTTCAACGGCGATTACGACGCGGCCCGCGCGGAATACCGCCTTGCCTTCGATCAATCCACAGATGCGGACACGCGCGCCGAATCGCTCTGGGGGTTGGCGCGCACGGAAGTCGAAGCGGGGAATTCGCAAGCCGCGATCGATCTCCTAAACCAGTTGATTCGCGAACATCCCGACCACCTGCGCGGCAAACAGGCGCATTTCCTGCTGGCCGAATCGTACAGCGGAGAGGACCGCTTTTCCGAAGCCGCGTCCGCATATGGCGCGTACGCGTCGGTGCGATCGGGCATCCTCGACGCGTACACGCTCGAACGTCAGGGGGACGCGTATTTCAGCGCGGGGAAGTACGCGGAGGCGTTGAACACCTACAATGCCGCGACCGTCGTCCCGCGTCTGGGGTCGGGTCAGGAATTACAGATCAAGATCGGGCAGACGCGCGCCGCCCTCGGCGATTACGCGGGCGCGCTGGCGCAATATGATTCCATCGCGCAGACGGGCAACGATTTCATCAAAGCGCAGATGGATTACCTTTCGGGTTCGGCCTACAAATTCATCGGCCAGACCGACAAGATGAACGAGCGCTTTTTGCACGCGGTGGAAAATTATCCCGTCTCGTATTACTCGTATCTCAGCCTCGTCGAACTCGTGGATGCGGGTGTGCCCGTCAGCGACCTCGACCGCGGCGTCGTGGATTACTTCGCGGGGCAATATGAAGTGGGCATCGTCGCCCTCGACCGCGCCATCGCCAACGGCCTCGATACCGACGGTACCGCGCATTACTACCGCGCTCTCAGCCTCGTCCAAGTGGGGCGGTACAGCGAAGGCGCCACGGAGTTTTCGTATTTCATCGCCAATTATCCGACGCATCCAAAGTGGGCGATCGCCTGGTATGGTGACCTGAACTATCCCACCATCACCCCCGGGCTGGCGTTCACGCAATGGTATTACCTCGACCAGCCCACGCAGGCCGCACAGACCCTGCGCGATTTCGCGGCGGTGGCCCGTTCCAATCCGCTCACCATTGATTACCTCATGGCGGCGGCGCGCATCCTCGAACGAGACGATCAACTCAACGATGCCGCGGTGTTGTGGGAGACCATCGCCGATCAATTCCCTGGTGACAGTCGCTCGCAGGAAGCCATCTTCCTGGCGGGTATCACCTTCTTCCGCGTCGGCGATTTCAACCGCGCCCTCGATGATTTTCAGCGCAGTCTACTCCTCGCCACCGAAACCGACGGACGGGCGCGCGCCTATTTGTGGATCGGCAAGACACACGAAAAACTGGGGGACGCGACAAAGGCCAAAGAGGCCTGGACTCAGGGCCAAAGTCTGGACGCGACCACCTACTACAGCGTGCGCGCGCGTGACCTCCTGCTGGGGCGCATTCCCTTCGCGCCCGCCTCGCTTGTGGACCTCGACGTGGACCTGGCCTCCGAACGCGTCGCCGCCGAGACGTGGATGCGCGTCACCTTCAGCCTGCCTTCGGACACGAACCTGAGTGGCCCTGGCGCGCTGGCCTCCGACCCGCGTTTCATCCGCGGCACCGAACTCTGGGAACTGGGCCTTTACGATGAGGCGCGCACCGAATTCGAAGACTTGCGCCTGGCCGTCAGTGCGGACGCGGCGGACACATTCCGACTCGCCAACTATCTGATCGATCTCGGCCTGTATCGTTCTGGCATTTATGCCATTCGCCAGGTGTTGACGCTGGCTGGCTATGACGAGCACTCCGCTTCGTTGCAGGTGGCCGATTATTTCAATCACATCCGCTATGGATTGTATTTCCGCGAACTGATCGAACCCGCCGCCCAACTCAACGGTTTCGACACCCTCTTCCTGTTCAGCGTGGTGCGGCAGGAGAGTCTCTTCGAAGGATTTGCGTATTCGACCGCGAGTGCGCGCGGGTTACTGCAAATTTTGCCAGATACAGGTGCAGAAATGGCGGCGCGCATGGGCTGGCCGTTATCCTTCCATCCAGACATGCTCGACCGTCCCATCGTCAGCGTGAAACTGGGGACGTATTATCTTGCCAGCAATCGGATCTACCTGAATGGGGATGTGTACGGTGCGCTGGCCGCGTACAACGCGGGACCTGGCAACGCCCTCGCCTGGCAGGAACTGACGGGCAACGACCCCGATCTCTATCTGGAAATCGTCCGCCCTGCAGAAACGCGCAATTACATTCGCGGCATCTACGAGAATTACAACATCTATCGAACGCTCTACAGCCCCATCGAATAAAAATGGACATGACTCACCCCAAATTTAACCTTTAGCCACAGATTTACCCTTCGGGCACGATGTCACAGATTTACACAGATTTGGCCGACTCTAAGCAGAGAGTCGGCCAAAAAATTAAAATCCGCGATAATCTGTGTAACACCTGCATTGCACCACACCTGCCTTGGCGGGCGGTGCCAGGGAACGCAGTGCGGTGCGAGTGTCTGTAGCAGATTTCTTAAGTAATCATATCTACCAAATAGACAATTTATTTCAAGTGCCCAACGATTCGGCTGTGCACTTCCTCGGCGTCCATGTCCAGCACCGAGATCAACTTGTCCCGTCCGTTCGCGCCCGCCACAATGTCAATGTGCGATTTCGGCGCTCCCAGAACATCCGCAAGGAATTTGATCAACTCCTCGTTGGCCTTGCCCTCGTGCGCGGGCGCGGTGAGATGGATCTTCACCGTGTGGTCGCTCAAAATTTCCACGATCTCATTGTGGCTGGCGCGCGGCGTGACGCGCACAGCCAGGGCAGCGCCCTTCTTTCCATCATGGAGACGATATTTTCGCATATTACCTCAGTATGTACAAAAGTCGGATCAGCGCAAATTGCAATCCAGAGATCAACAGGATCAAAATGATCGGGCTGATATCGAACATGCCGATCAGCGGCACGGCGCGCCGAATGGGGTTCAGCATTGGGCCGACGATCCGCTCGAGAGTCCGTCGCACAGGATGGTACGGATCCATGAAGTAGGAAAGCGCAACATTGAGAATCACCAACAGGACGAGAAGTGAACCTAAAAACTCAATCAATTGGATCAGATAGATGATGAACAAAAGTACCTCGCTTCATTCCTGACCCCTCGGCTTTGGGTCTCGGTACGACGGGAGAACACCGTCTACTCGACTCTTCGCTCAGGGCTATGTTTTGGGCGGACGCGGCCCCACGATGGCGGTTCCAACTCTGACGAGGGTCGCGCCCTCCTCCACGGCCGCTTCGAAGTCCGCGCTGGTGCCCATCGAGAGTTCGGACCAGTACGCGGCGGGGAAATTGTGCGCCAGAAAGTCGCGCAGGCGGCGCAATTTTTGAAAGTACGGCCGCGTCCGTTCGGGGTCATCGAACAGCGGCGGCATCGTCATTAAACCGCGTACCGTCACGTTTTGCAATTTTAACACCATATCAATTTCAGGGAGGATTGCAGGCCAGCGCGATTCGTCCGCGACAGACCAGCCGAACTTGCTCTCCTCCTCGCCCACGTTGA
Source organism: Chloroflexota bacterium (assembly GCA_049324715.1). Taxonomy (GTDB): domain Bacteria; phylum Chloroflexota; class Anaerolineae; order Anaerolineales; family Villigracilaceae; genus Denitrolinea. The sequence continues at coordinate 72,175 of JBMOMR010000014.1, forward strand.
ATTCCAGCAATGCGGGCAGGACGCGTCCCGCCTGCGCCGCGAATCGGTCTAGGCGTGTAGCCAATTTTACAGAATCCAGCGAGTGGAGCAGGGAAAAGTTGGCGGGAATCAAATCCGCTTTGCGCGATTGGACGTGTCCGATCATGTGCCATTCCGCGTCGGTCGCGCCAATGGCTTGAATCTTCGCGACCGCCTCTTCGGGATAATTCTCGCCGAGGATTTTCACTCCCGCTTCCAGCGCGGCACGGACAGTTTCTACGGGCTGGGACTTGGTGACAACAACCAATTTGGCGGAACCAGCCGCGCGTCCTGCACGCGTTTCCGCGGCAGAGATGCGTTCGAGCGTGTGTAGATATCGTTCTCGGATGGAGTCAGAGAGGGAGGACATAGTTTGATTCTATCACCGTCGTTTGTCCGTCATTGCGAGGAGGGGCTTTTCCCGACGAAGCAATCCCCTGATCGCGGAAAGGATTGCTTCGCACACTTGCCCTCCCGAAGGACATCGGGACGATGTGGCGGGCAGTGCCAGGGACGAACGCTCGCAATGACGTAGGTCATAACCCGATCAACGCACCGAAGCGTCCCGTCTTGCCTTTTTCGGCGCGGTGCGAGAACCAATCGTCGAGATTGCATGCGGTGCAGACTTGGGCCACTTCGACGTTTTCCACGCCCTCGGCCTCGAGTTGCAGGCGGTTGGCCTGCCACAGGTCGAGATGGAATTTCTCGCCGCGCGGCTCGAGCAGGGAATCGGCCTGGCTGTTGAACGCGGCGCGGACTTTCTCCGCCACGTCCGCGCCGACTTCGTAGTGGTCGGGGCCGATGGACGGGCCGACGGCGGCGCGCACGTCGCGCGGATCTGTCCCGTAACGCGCCTGCAGGGCGTCGAGAGTCGCTTTCGCCACGTTGCGGATCGTCCCCAGCCAGCCCGCGTGGGCGAGCGCGACCACTCCCTTTTTGGGGTCGTGGAAGAGGAGCGGCACACAGTCTGCGTAACGCATGAAGAGGGTGACGCGTGGGTTGTCGGTGGTGATGATGTCGGCCTGGGTCGGCTTGAGGGTCAGGTCGCGAGGCGCGTCCGCGTGAATCACGTCCGTGCCGTGGACCAGCCAGACGTCATGGATAGAGGCGGGGTCGCGTCCGAGGGCGTTGAACGATCGGATGCGGTTCTCGCGTACGTGGACGATGTCATCGCCCACGCTTCCGCCGACGTTGAGCGAATCCCACGGCGCGGGGCTGACTCCACCCTGACGCGTGAAGATGGCGTGGGCGAGTCCCGCGAGGTTGTCGAAGGTGAAGTAGCGGAGTCCGTTTTTGTGGTGGAAGGGCATGATATGTGAAGCGGGATGACATCCCGCTGAACTGTCGCGTTGCGGAATACCATTCCGCACCACACCATTATTTCGCGACAGCGAATTTTTTGATGAAGAACTGGCGGGTTTCGGCCATCGATTCTTCGATGTAGGGATAGGCGAACCAGGCGGTGCTGATGCCGAAGAGCAGACCCGTGAGGACGCGCAGGAAGGGCGTGGATTCGCGGTAGACGAGGATCTGACTCAGCCATGGCAGTTCGAACTGGCTGAAGAGTTGCGAGAAGCCGTCGAGGCCGATGGGGCCGAGTCCGATGAAGAGCCAGAGCGCCCAATGGAGGGGCGGGATGCGGCGTTTGGTCAGCCCGAAGATGAGGCCGAAGAGCAGGAGTCCGCCATAAATGGCAATGTCGCGTTCGCAGAGTGCCACTTTGTAGCCCGTGTGTTCGTCGCCGACAAATTGGCGCGCCTGCAAGCGGTCAACGCTGGACGGATTGCTGAGGTCTTTCAGGCCTGTGATCTCGTCGAACGATTTGATGTCTGTCAACCCTGCATCCTCCAGCGGATAGACGTATTGCTCTCCGTATAAAAAGAAGGAGCGGAATCCGAATTGGTGGCAAAGCGGGCTATACATGGTGTAAATGACGCGGGCGGGAACTTCGACGCCTGCTTTCATCAAGGTGGGGGCGAGGAAGGGCAGGCCCACGTACAGGGCCATGAAGAGATTGAGCAGGAGCAGGTAGTGTTGCGAGATCCAATTCGAGATGCGGTCGGAGGTGGTGATCTCCTGTCCGCGGCGGACGCGTGTTTCGTAGGCCGAGCCGCCGATCTTTTCCAACTGGCCGCGGCGGTCGCTGGCCGCGCCGAGGGTCATGCGCAGTTGCTCTTTTGTGATGGGCGCGTGGAGGGTGTACGGACCGATCTCGAGGACGGGGATGGCGGTCAGGTATCTCTTCAGGAGCGCGGGATCGGACTCGATGTCCACTTCCGCGAGACGGTGGGGAAGTTCATCCTGAAGTGAGGCCAGTTCGGCTTTGACTTCTTCACAGAGGCCACAGCCTTTGCGGGTATAGAGGGTAACCGTCAGCATTTACAGACCGAAATCCACCCACAGGCCATAGCGGGCAAGCAGTTCGAACGTGCCGAACAGGAGCATGACGCCGACGAGAATGAGGAGGACGCCCATGCCAATTTCCACGTAACGCATGACCTTGCTGTGTTTGCGGAGGATGTTGGACACCCAGCCGATCCCCAGCGCGGCCACGAGGAACGGGATGGCGAGTCCTGCGGAGTAGGAGGTCAGCAGTTTCGCACCGAGAGCCAGGTCACCACCGTTGAGGGCGAGGGTGAGGATCGCGCCGAGCACGGGACCGACGCACGGCGACCATCCCGCGGAGAAGAAGACGCCCATCAGCGCGGAGGAAAGGTATCCCCACTTCGGGTCGGGCAGGGAATGGACGCGCACGTCGTATTCGAGGAAGGGGATGCGGAAGACGCCGATCATGTGCAGGCCGAAGATGATGACGACCACGCCGCCGATCTTCGCCAGCCAGAAGCGCAGGTCGTAGAGGAACGCTCCCGCCGCGGCGACGGCGAGTCCGAGCACGACGAAGACGACGCTGAAGCCGAGCACGAAGGCCAGTCCGTGCGAGAAGGTGACCCAGCGGCTATTCTCTCCGCCTTCGCCGCCTGCGGCGCGTCCGCCGAGGTAACCGATATAGGCGGGGACGAGCGAGAAAACGCACGGGGAGAGGAAAGAAGCGAGGCCCGCGAGGAAGGCGAGACCGACGGTAATGTTGGAGATGTCCATGAGAGTCCTTGAGTGAGTTTGGAATCCTGAAGTTCTACTTCAGGGATTTTCCGAAAGTAGAACTTTCGGATTCCTTGTAACGATTAAGAATACTGCCTGTAAGTGGTTGTGACCTTTGTGCCGACTTCTGGCCAGGTGAGTTGCACTTCAGATTGTTTGATGGAAACGTGCGGGGTTGTCCAGCGCCAGACCCATTTTGCATCCTGCGGGAGCAGATTGAGACAGCCATGCGAGCGAGGTGTGCCGAAGGCGTTGTGCCAGAACGCACCGTGGATGGCGACGCCGCCTGTGGCGATGAAGGTCGTCCACGGGACGGCGGGAGTGTCGTAGCCAGCCGCGTCGCCTTGGGCGTTGGCGCCCATCGCAATGGACGGCATTTTCCGCCACGCGTACATGTCACCGAGCGGGGTCTCGTACTTGTCATCGCCGATTTGCGCCTTGAGCAGGCCCGTCGAGACGCGGCAGAAGAAGACCTCGGTACCGCCTTCGAAGCAGGAGAACGTCTGGGTGTTGACGTTGACCGAAATGCGCTTCAGGGCGGGATCCACATTCGGGCTGATGGGCGCGACCTCCTCCTCGGTGATGAGTTTAAGCGCGGCCGCCTCCACCCAGAACATGTCTCCGTAGCCGTAGCCATGTCCAAAGTCCTCGTTGAAGCGGTAGTAGATGACGCCGTTCTCGTTCTTGATCTGGTCGATCCACACCACCTGCCCGTAGTAGAGACGCGGGTCCACGCCACGGTCCGATTTAAACGTCTGCGCCCACGGCGCGCGGACGGGCGGATTGGCGATGAGCAGATCCACGTATGGCACGGTCACTTCGGCCCAGAAGCCAGCTTCGCCCGCGGGGATGGCATCCAGCGGCGTGTTGGGCAGGTTGCGGACGGGTTGGATGTTGGGCGAAAAAACATATCCCTGCGGCGTTTCCACCCATCGCTGGTTGAACGTGTTGGGATTGCGGACGGTGGCGACGGTCTCCCGATTCCATTCCACAACGGTGTCTTCGTATAACCTTCCAACCACGGGTGCGTTGATGTTGGGCTGCGAAAACACGTCGGTCGCGAACAGGATGCGTCCCAGCCGCTCCGCCGTGGGGAATTGCGGCAGGTTCAATTTGTCGAACGGACGAAGCGCCAGCGCGCCCAAGCCAAGGCCAGAGAGTTTGAGAAAATCGCGTCGGGAAAGTTTAGTCATCGGAGCAACCACAGATGAAAGGGATGAAAAAGATTTTGCAAGGATAATCGCAAAGAGGGGGAGCGTCAACGGGTGGGTGAGAAATTCCTAATGGCACGCGGAAGACGCGGAGAAAAAACATCCGCGTCCGTCCGCGTTCATCCGTGTCCAAAGAAGGATTCCAAACCGCGCAGACAATCCGCGCTGACCTTGTGACCGACCTCCGCTTCGCAATACGTGACGTGCGCGCCCGCCTGTTCGAGCAATGTCATCGAGGCGCGGGCGCGGTCGATCGGCACCATGTTGTCCTGTGTGCCGTGCGCGACGAAGATCGTCTTCCCCGCCAGCGGTTTTTGCGCCACGATCTCCTCCATGCCCGAAGGCATGAAGCCCGCCAGGATACCTGCCTTGCGGATTCGATGCGGATACAGACACGTCAGCACGTTGGACAACGCCGCGCCCTGACTGAATCCCATCACGTCGAATTGGCTCGCGTCGACACTGACGCTTTGACTCGGCTCAGCGCAAGCCTTGGCCGCGTACGCGTCCACGAGGCGGATCAGTGCCTCGGCGGATTCGCGCAGATCATCGAGGCTGGGACGGCCATGCGTCCCCTCGCGATGCGGACGCCAGGAGAAGCCTCCCTGCGGCGCGGGGTGTGGAGCGCGCGGGGCGAGGAGCAGGCTGTCGGTCGGGAAGTTGCGAGCGAAGACCCACATCGAGTTCTCGTCGCCCGTCCAGCCGTGGAGCATGAGAAGCAGGCGTGCGGGCGTCCGCGCGGGAGTCCGCACGCGCAAAGTCCAGTCGTCGAAAATTTCGAGCGTGGTATTACTTACGGCCTGCATGTTTGATGATCCACTCCGCTGCGTAAAAGACGGCCACGATGAGAACGACGGGCGCCAGCCCAGCCATCAGGCATGTGACGCCCAGTCCCGCCGCGCCTGTGCCGTAAAACCACCAAATCAGTCCGCCACCGACGAGGAACAGGATCAGTAAAGCGCCGATGACAAGACGGCGGTCGGTTTGTTTGGCGTATTCGCGTAAATCACGTTTCATGGTTGCTCCAATTTATCGTTACCTCGAACGTAGGGCAGACCTGTGTGTCTGCCCTGGCGGACATAAAACTTCGCCTCTACGTTTCATATCGTAGACCAAATCACCAGCAAAATACTTACGTCCGCGGCCATGTGGAAGAGCGTGGATGCCAGCATGGACTGCTCCGCGCGGTTCACCTGTCTCCACAGCCAGCCAGAAAAAGTCAGGACGAGGAACGCCATAATCGACCAGAAGAGCGGAAAGAACGGTGCGAGGACCACAAGATGGAATCCCGCGAAGACCGCGTCGTGCAGGATGGGATGGCGGTTCGCACTTCCCAGCCAGCCGCGCCAGAACGCCTCCTCCAGCCACGGGTTGACGAGTGCTCCGTATGCAATGAACAGCGGCCAACTGGACGGGTTCAATCCCCAGTCCGCCAGTGCGCCGAATAGCCGCGGCGAAACGTGGATGAACGGCCACAAAAAATACAGTGACGCGCCCGCGCTCAAACCCGTCAGACTGAAGAGAATGGTTTTCCACAGCGGCGCCTGCGGACGGAATTCTGTCCATTTCGGCCAGGCGCGTGCCAGCGTCACCAGCAGGATGATCCCCGCGTGATAGCCGAGAACGGCGACCCAGGCGTTGTTGAAAACGTACAATCCCACCCCGACGGTGAGGTACGGCATGATCCATCCCACCGCGTGCAGTACCGACGCATTTGTGTTGTCGCTCATCGCAAGATGAATCTTGCGGTACTTATCATTTACCATTTTCCAATCCCCTCTTCACAAATGACCTTGCCAGCCGCGCAGGCCAGGCCGTGACGCGGCGCAGTTCGGGCAGGACCTCGTCCACTGCGGCCTCGCCGAGTTTTGCCACCTCGTGCACGTCCACCTTGTCCAGCAGTTGGATGTGCGTCACCGCGGGGCGGATGATGATCTCAGGATCGTCTTTTTCCAGGCGGAGTTCGGTCATTTGGCGGTTGCCGATGTCGATTGCCTGCATGAAAATATCGAGGGCCTGCGCGGGGCGCAGACGTGTGATCCGCCGCATGATGACGCCAGGCAGGTAAGGAATGCTCACTTCGAACGTTTGGGTGGGCGCGCCAACAGGAGTGGTCAGCACCACCGCAACGACGGGCAGATTCGGCGCGAGCATCCGCGCCACCGAGACGGGGACAGGGTCGAGCGTGCCGCCATCGATGAGTTCCCAATCCTGGATTCGGCGCGGCGGGAAAATTCCAGGCAGAGCGATGGTCGCCAGCAGGGCGTCCCGCACCGAACCCTCGGTCAGGATCACCTCGCGGGCCGACTTCAAGTCCACGCCGGTCAACGCGCAGGGGAGGGGGAGATCGTTGAAGGTGGTTGCGCCGAACACCTCGTTGAAAAGTTTCGAAGCGCCCGCCAGTCCGAGCAGGGAAGGCCCGTCGCCCGTCGCGTGTCCGTAGAGACGCGCCTGGTCCACACCCGCGAAGAGCGCCTCGATCTGGTCGGGAGTTTTCCCCGAAGCGTACAACGCCGCGACGATTCCCCCGAAACTGGTCCCCGCCACTGCGCGGATCCGAAAGCCTTCCTTTTCCAGCCGACGGATGATGCCAACATGGGCATTGCCTTTTGCTCCGCCGCCGCCGAGTGCAAGTGATATGTCCATAAGACTCCGTCTTCAAAGTTTGGTCCCGAATTTCCACTTCGGAATTGCGTTTTCCACCGCGCCATCCAAAAGCGTAACTTTTGGATTCCTGCTGAGTTGGTCATGCGTGCTATACTTCGTACGGGATTGTACCATCACAGACCCTCCACGAATTTTCACAGACAAAGGCATATCATGGCGGAAAATCTCATCGGAAAGTGGGACGAGTTCGAACGCGACCTCGACGCACGCGCACACCACCTGCCGCGTTGGGTCATCCCTGCATGCATCGCCGCGCTCATCCTCGCGGCCGCTTCCATCTATCTGTATCCGTCGCCGCGCGAATTCCCAATGGACGATGCCTACATCCATTTCGTCTACGCGGAAAACCTCGCCGAGCACGGCAAACTCTTTTTCAGCTTCCCCGATGAAAAGGGCGTCGCCACCTCCAGTATCCTGTGGGTCGTTCTGCTCGCCGCGGGGCGCATGCTCGGCATCCCCGTTCATCTGACGGCAAAAGTGCTGGGCGTCGCCTCGCTCATCGTGGTGGGGATCGGCGTCTACCTGCTTTTGCGCCCTCTCTGGACTCCGCTTCGCTCCGCCGCGGCCGCGTTGCTCGTCTCGCTTTCGGGGAACCTGCTCTGGTTCTCGCTGAACGGGATGGAGACGACTCTCTTCCTGGCCCTCGGCGTGTTGACTCTCCTCTCGCATCGCGCGGGACGGTGGGGCTGGTTCGCTGTCCTCGCCGCGCTTCTCACGCTGACGCGTCCCGAGGGACTCTTCCTCGTCGCCGCCATCGGGCTGGTCGAACTGCTCGCCAATCGGATTCCGCGCCGCGCCTTCCTCCTCGCGGCCGTGATCGGACTCCTGCTTGCCGCGCCCTGGTACGGCTACCTCAAACTCCGCACGGGACATTTCCTGCCCACCAGCGCGTCTGCCAAGCAATTTGGCTCTGCTGTTGCCACCGATTTTCTCCTCGAGCAATATCACCTGCCAAAATTCCTCGGGAGCATTTCCAACCTGCTGTATCCCGCCATGTGGGTCGCCTACCTGCTCGAGTTTGGCCTGGGCGGTATGGCGCTCCCGCCTCCCAAGTTCAGGATGGCTGGCGTGGCGGGCAGTCCTGGCGTGGACATTTCCATCTGGGCGTTTCCCGCCGCGGCCATGATCATCTGGCTGATGTATCTGGCGGGAAAGCATTTCTTCAAATGGCCGCAATGGAGACATTGGGCGCACGACCCGCGCAAGCGCGAAATGCTGATCCTGTTCTTCTGGGTGGTCCTGCACAATTTGGTTTACCTGCTCCTGCTTCCCATCCCCGGGACGGCCAGCCGCTACGGCGCGGTCAATTACGTCATTCTGTGGATCGGGATCGCGGCGGGGTTCTCCAGCCTGGCGCGCATCTCGTTCCGCCGCTGGGTGGTGGGACTCTTCCTGTTTGTCATTGCTGTGGCGAACGGCCTGTACTGGAACCGAGTCTATGACGCGAACATCGAGCACATGGTGGATGCGCGCATTGCCGCCGCGAACTACGTCCGCGAAAACTTTTCGGACGATGAGCTGTGCGCGGCCTTCGATGTGGGTTCCCTCCGTTATTACAGCGACCGTCCTCTCGTCGAGATGGCCGCGTTGATGAATCCCGATGGCGCGGACAAATTCTTCCAGGGCGGCGCGGACGACTATCTCGTGGAGCATGGCGTCACCTGTCTCATCCTGCCTGGGCGCACGGGACAGGCCTCCGAAGGCATCCTTGACTTTGCATCCATCATGGGTCTCACGGACAGTCCGCTCTTCGCGATGGAACTCGTCAAAGTCTTCGAGATTGACCACGACCGATGGCTGCTCGGCTACCTGCCGACCGTCAACTATCAAGCGTCTGTGGCGATCTATCGCTTGAATTTGAAATAACCGCTTGACTCACATTCGGTTGGGTGGTAAACTCTGCGGGCTTACAAACCGATGCGGGGTAGAGCAGTGGCAGCTCGTCGGGCTCATAACCCGGAGGTCGCAGGTTCGAGTCCTGCCCCCGCTACCTGATTGAAAAGACGCCGAGTGGCGTCTTTTTGATTTCTAGATCAAAGCGCTCGTCGGGCTCATAACTCGGAGGTCGCAGGTTTCCTAAAGGACGCTGCGCAGCGAGTCCTGCCCCCGCTATCTAAGAAAAAAGACGCCAGTGAAGGCGTCTTTTTGATTCGAATTTTGGGATGTGGAAGAGCACGGAGAACGCAGAAAACTTTTTTGGGTCTCCCGTAATTAACGGGAAGGACGCCAACTTCAGCCACAGATTTCACATATTACACAGATTTTTTCTTTGGAAATCTGTGTAATCTGTGGCAAAAGCATCTTTTTTTACAAAGTATCCCGTCAGAAACGGGAGAGCCACTTTTTTTGCCATCCGCGTTTTCTGCGTCCTATTTTGCCTTTCCCAATTCCACGTTCATCATCTTTTCCAGCGCTTTCACCAATCCGTGATTCCCGTTGCCGCCGAGACCCTGTGCCTGCAACGTGCGGTACATCTGGAAGACCATACCCGTTGCGATGAGCGGAATCCCCATTTCGTCCGCGGCTTCGAGCACGAGACGCAGATCTTTTTGTTGTAAATCGATCGTGAAGCCAGGACGGAAGTCACGCACGATCATCTGAGGGCCGCGGTTGGCGAGCATCCACGAGCCTGCCGCGCCGCCCTTCACCGCGTCGATGGTTTTGGCGAGATCCAGTCCACCCGCCTGTGCGAAGAGAAGCGCTTCGCTCGCCGCGAGTTGATTCACCACCACCAAAATTTGGTTCACCAATTTCGCCATCTGCCCCGCGCCCTGCGCACCGACGTGCGTGATGGTTTTTCCGTACGCCTGCAAGATCGGCATGGCGCGCTCAAAGTCCGCGGGCTCGCCGCCGACCATGATGGAAAGCGTCCCATTTTTTGCGCCCTCGCTCCCGCCACTGACGGGTGCGTCGAGATACGCCACGCCCTGCGCGTTCAATCGCTTTGCCATCTCGACGGTTTTCTGCGGGCTGATGGTGCTGTGGTCCACCACCAGCGCGCCGCGTTTCACTCCCGCGCTCACGCCGTTCTCGCCGAACAATACCTCTTCTACATCGGGGGTGTCGCTGACGCAGACGAGAATCACATCGCATCGCGCGGCCAATTCCGCGGGCGATGACGCGGTCTGTGCGCCCGCCGCGGCGAACTCATCCATGCGCGCTGCGGTGCGGTTCCACACCGTCACTTTGTGTCCCGCTTTCAGCAGGTTGTGTGTCATGCCGCGTCCCATGATGCCGAGGCCGATAAATCCGATTTGTGTCATGTTTTTCTCCTTTTATAGAAACCAGGTTTCTCGCAGAAACCTGGTTTCTGAATTTCATGCGCCGATTATAATGGACTCATGCTCCTCACTGTTTCCCTCGGCCAAATGGACGTGAAATTCGGCGACCCCGCCGCGAATTTCGAAACCGTGACGCGCATGACGGAGGAAGCGAAGCGCCGCGGCTCGGACCTGATCCTCTTACCCGAACTCTGGTCCACTGCCTACGATTTGACTCGTGCCCCGCGCTACGCCTCCTCCCTCGACGTTGGCGTGTTCGCTGATCTATCGGCCCTCGCCAAGCGGACGGGGATTCACATCCTCGGCTCGACGCTTTCCATTTTAAGTGAGAATAAATTTGGCAACACGCTGACGGTCTTCGCGCCCGATGGGACTCTGCTGGCGGACTACTCCAAGATCCACTTGTTCCGTCTGATGGACGAGCATCAATATCTGACCGCGGGCGACAAACCCGTTTTGGTCGATCTCCCCTTTGGCCGCGCAGGACTGGCGATCTGTTACGACTTGCGCTTCCCCGAACTGTTTCGCGGTTACGCCCTCGCGGGTGCGGAGATGACTTTCCTGCCCGCCGAGTGGCCGCGTCCACGGTTGAGCCACTGGCAGACACTCGTCCGTGCGCGGGCGATCGAGAATCAGATGTTCGTCTTCGCGTGTAACCGCGTCGGGCGGGACGCGTCCAACGAGTTCTTCGGTCATTCGCTGGCGGTGGATCCGTGGGGCGAGATTTTGGCGGAAGGCGGCGAGGGGGAGGAATTAATTACGTTGACGGCCGACCTGTCCAATGTCCAGGAAGCGAGGCGAAAAATCCCCGTTTTGCAGGATCGGCGTCCTGATATTTATAAGTAGGGGCAACTATCTCGTCGTTGCGAGGGCGTTCGCTGCCCGAAGCAATCTTGTCTGAGACAAGGTAGGATTGCTTCGCTGCGCTCGCAATGACGGAACAAGATGATTACCACGCACAATTGGGACAGGTGTTGGTCCCCGCAGATTTCCCCACACGCTTATACATCGTTACGGACGTGAACGGCTCGCCGAGAATCCCATCGTGGATGGCCCACGAGCGCAGGCGGATGCTGTTTCCCGCGCCAGGCTGACGGAACGCGGAACCGTCCAGCCTCGGGAGCAGATCGCCGCCTGCGGAAAACCCCGCCTGGATGCGGTCCATGAAGCGGCGGCCTTCCTGATAAGTGAAGCCGTGTCGCTCGAAGATGATCGCGTTGTGATAGTAAAGCGGCTCCACGAAGTAGATCTCGTGTCCGAGGTATTTGACGAAATTTTCGAATGTCTGTATCGCTTGAGAGAGCATGTTGAGGCCGCGGCGCACCTGTCCTGGCGTGAGGCCGTTTGAAAGCGCGGCCACCTCGGCGTCCAGGTTGCGGCGTAATGTCCCGAATTTGGTGGTCTGGCCGTCGGACGTCACATCCACGTTGTAGCGCGGGGAAGTGGGGTCGTTCATGATATAGAGCAGAATGTGGATCTGCCCGTTGAGCGTGTCGGTGAGATGGCCGTAGAGGATGGGGTCGGGAAAGCGCGCTTCGTGGAAGAGGGAAAGTTCCACATCGCTGGAGCCTGGCGCGAATTTGAATTTGGTGAAAAGTTTGATCCGTTGGGAATCGGGGGAGGGGAGGTGGAACTGGTCGATCAGGACGCGCGGGACGACGCGCATGTAGATGGATCGCTTTTCATCTTCGGGAAGATTGTTGATGCCGCCGATGGTGGTTGGTTTCATTTTTTTGTTCCGTAGTTTTGTAGTTTTGTAGTTACGAAGTCGGATGCGCAGGAAGAACCATGTAACTATGCAACTACGTAACTACCTAACTCTCGACTCGCGTTCGGAGTCTCGCTGCGCGTCGCGTTCGGCAATGACGGCGCGTTTGTCGTGCAGTTTTTTGCCGCGGGCGAGCGCGATCTCGATTTTGGCGCGTCCATCTTTGAGATAGACGCGCGTCGGGACAATGGTCATGCCTTTCTGGCGGACTGAGTTGAACAGTTGTCGGATTTCGCGTTTGTTGAGGAGCAGGCGGCGGGCGCGGAGCGGATCGTGGTTGAAGCGGCTGGCCTGCTCGTAGGGCGCGATGTGCGCGCCGCGCAGCCAGGCCTGGCCCGCTTCGATCTCGATATACGATTCGACCAGGCTCATCTGTCCCGCACGGATGGATTTGATCTCCGATCCTTGCAGGGACAGTCCAGCCTCAAACTTTTCGAGCAGGAAATATTCAAAACCAGCCTTGCGGTTGGTGGCAACGACTTTGATCTCTTCGGTCACAAGAGGATTGTAACATGAAGCCGTGCCGCCTTCGTTGCGCTAGAACCTTAAATAGCGCGCCACAGCCATTAAAATGGTGGCGGCGATCAGGCAAATGATGTTCACTTGTGAGATCACGGCCATCCGCCTGCTCAATGCGCCCATCTGTGCCTGCTGTTCGGGCGTGGGCGCGCCCTTGAATTGCCCGGCCAGTTTCCCCATTGCCGCGCCCGTGCGGGGAATCAGATAGCCGTACGCCAGCCCGATCAAGGCAAAGACTGCGCCAATCCCGAATCCGATGCCCGGACCAGCCATCATCCATGCCGATGTGAAACCGTCGGAATCGATCCAGTATAGGAACGTTCCCGCTATCACGGTGGTTAGCCCCGCGCCGATCATGGCGGCGGAAAAACGGCTTTGAGTCAAAATATGGCCCATGAATTTTTGCCCTGCTTCGGCCGTTGCGCGCACGGCTGGGTTGATGAAGAAATACATCGCCAACGCCGCACCCACCCAGAAGACCCCCGCGAAAATATGCGCCAATCGTAAAAAGATCATCCAGTAAGTCATGTCATTCTCCTTTGCCAATAAGATTTGTAAGGCTTAACCCGAAATCACGCAGAAGGGTTCATGAGGATGACGCGAAATTTCCTGATTGCGCCTCTGGCAAAAGTTTCAAGAGATCGTCGCGTTTCAGGATAATGCCCGTGTTGGACATTCCCGACCCCATTGAAATCTCCTCGTGGACGAGCACGCTCGCGTCGATCAGGACGGGGAGCGGGTTCGGCAATCCGATGGGCGATACCGTCCCGACGCGGTACCCCGTGGCGCGCACCACTTCGTCCGCATCCGCCATCGTCAGCCGCGACTGGCCGAAGTGCGCGCGCAGGGCGGGCCACGAGACCTGCGCCGCGCCCGCCATCAGGACCATCGCGAAGCGCCCCTCGCCGAGACGGAAGACGATGGAACGGACGACCTGCCCGGGCACCTGTCCGCGTTCGGACGCGGCCTTCTCGAGCGAAGCGACCTGTCCCGCGTGGCGGAAGACGCGATGCGGGATTCCGAGTTCGGTCAATTTTTGGGAGACGGGGGGAAGATCAGTCACGGGGTTTGCGTTATTACAATTTTTTTCAATGCCTCGCGTGCCAGCATCGAAAGTTCGCGGTCACTGCGGTCCTCAGCGATGGGAGTCAGCGCGGCGCCTGAGCGCGGGTCGCGCAATTCGCCCAGCGATTGGATGACCTGTTTCAGCACGAGTCGGTCGTGATCGTGCAACATCTCCGCGAGTAAAGGCAGGACGCGCGGGTCGCGGATTTTGGTCAACGCGGAGACAGCGCGCAAGCGGATGCCCGCTTCGGGATGCTGTAACGCCTCGCTCAAAACGCCCAGGGCGGGCGCGCCAAATCCAGCCAGCGAATCAGCCGCGGCGCGTCCCACTTCATCGTGCAGGTCGTAGAGCGCCATGCCCAATGTCTCGACCGCGCGCGTATCTCCGATGCGTCCCAGCACGATGGCCGCGCTCCGACGCACGGTAGCCTCGTAGTGACGCAACGCGTCGATGAGCGGCTCCACCGCGTCCGCACCGAATTTCGTCAGCGAAGCCAACAGCGGTTCGGCGGCGTTCTCGCGTTCGTACCACCAGAACGAATCGGCCATGGCCTCGATGAAATAGGGGACCGCCTCTTTCAGACGGGTGGCGGCCAGTCCCTGCGCGGCGGCCTGACGGACCTCGATCTCGCGGTCCTCGAGCAGGAGATCGGAAAGAGGGATGATGGAGGATGGGTCGCCGAAGATGCCGACTGCCAACGCCGCGGCAATTCGGACCGCCGGTTCGGAATCGCCCAACAATGCGTTCAACGTCGGGACGGAGGACGCGTTGCCGATCCGCGCCAGTGCGGACGCGGCCCTCGCACGGACGGTGAAGTACTCGCCGCGCGCGGCCTCCGTCAGCGCGGGGAGGGCGCTTGGGTGGCGAATCTCTCCGAGGATATCTGCGATCCACTGTCGGGTGGCGGGATGCGCTGTGCCGAGGTTCTGCGAAAGGCGCGGGACGGCGGTCGTCCCCATTTTGACGAGAATCTGCGCGGCGAGAGTCCGCATGGAGGCGTCTCTGCTCGCGAGCGCGTCGGTGAGGGCGTCCACCGCGGCGGAACCCTGATGGATAAGTTCATTGGCGGCCGCGGCGCGTTTGGATGGGTCGCTCAGTTGCGCGACCAGTTTTTTGGAATCGTCTCGTTTCCCGGTGATCCAGTCCATGCGCCTATTTTACTCTTAAAGGGAAGACTCCCGCGAACGGGGGTCTTTTTTGGGGGGTGTGGGATGCAAAAAAGTAAGAACAACCGCAATCCAGAAAAGAATTGCTTGCAACACTCGCTATTGTGATAAGTTCCATAAATTTGAGTCAATTATTGGAGAAATTGGAACTATCAAAAATTCTCAGAATTTCCAATTCCCACAAAATTGGTATGAATTTGTACTATAATCCCGTCCCGATACTTGAGAAAGGCACACCGCCGGGGCCACCCCGGTGTTATTTTGCCTGAATTTTTATACATAGCAGTACAAGTCTGTAGACTTGTACTACACAAAATGCGGAGAAAATGATGAAGAAGGAACAACTACTCGATTTGTATTACCAGATGGTGCTGATCCGCCGCATGGAAGAACGCGGTGCGGAGTTGTACCAGGCTGGCAAGATCGGCGGCTTCATGCACCTGTACATCGGTCAGGAAGCCGTTTCGACCGGACTGATCGCGGCGCGCGAACCGCGCGACCGCGTGATCACCGCCTACCGTGACCACGGCGTGGCGTTGAATTGCGGCATCTCGTCCAACGAGGTGATGGCGGAACTGCTCGGCAAGGCCACGGGCATGTCCAAAGGCAAGGGCGGCTCGATGCACATGGCCGACACCGCCAAGAACATGTGGGGCGGACATGCCATCGTGGGCGGACATCTGCCCATCGCGGCGGGACTCGCACTTGGCGACCAATACGCCAAGAATGACAACGTCACCATCTGCATGTTCGGTGACGGCGCGACCAACATCGGTTACTTCCACGAAGCGCTGAATCTCGCCAAGACGTGGGGCTTGCGCGTGCTGTGGGTCTGCGAGAATAATCAATACGGCATGGGAACGTCTGTCGAGCGTGCTTCGGCGGTGGATGAGATTCGCCAGAAGGCCGAAGGCTACGGCATGAAGAACAGCGCCGTGAATGGCATGGACGTGATGAAGGTCTACGAGGCGGCGAAGGAAGCGATTGATTACGTCCGCAAGGAAGGCCAGCCGTATCTGCTTGAGATCAACACCTACCGTTTCCGCGGTCACTCCATGGGCGACCCCGAGCGTTACCGCAAGTCGGAAGAGGTCAAGAAGTGGCAGGAGAGCGATCCCATCGGCATCTTCAATAAATATCTGCTCGACAAGAAGGTCGCCACCCGCAAGGCGTTGGATGAGATCGAAGCCCGCGTGGAAGAGGAAGTGGCCAAGGCGGTGGAATTCGCCGAGTCCAGTCCCGAGCCGGCGTTGAGCGAATTGTTTACGAATGTGTATGCGGAGTAAGTAGACAAGTAAACAGGTACACAAGTACACAGGTCACGTGTTTACATGTGTACGTGTCTACGTGTGTACGTTTTTCGAGAACCACAGAAGGAAGTTAATACAACATGACCAAGATAACCATGCGCGAGGCGATCTCGCAGGCTCTTATGGAAGAAATGGACCGCGACCCCGCCGTCTTCATTATGGGCGAGGAAGTCGGTGTGTGGGGCGGCACGTATGCCGTCACCAAAGGATTTTTTGACAAGTACGGTGCGGATCGCGTGAAAGATACGCCCATCGCGGAAAACGCCATCATCGGCGCGGCCATCGGCGCGGCAATGGTGGGACAGCGTCCCATCGCGGAACTGATGACGATCAACTTCGCTTTCTCGGCGATGGACTACATCGTCAACCAGGCGGCGAAACTGCATTACATGTTCGGCGGACAATTCACCCTGCCGATGGTCATCCGCGCGGTCGGCGGCGGCGGACGTCAACTCGGCGCGACGCACTCGCAGACGCCTGACGCGATTTTCGCGCATTTCCCTGGCCTAAAGGTCGTCTCGCCTGGGACGCCAGAAGACGCGAAAGGATTGCTCAAGTCCGCCATTCGGTCGAATGACCCGATCCTGTTCATCGAGCACGCGACCATGTACCAGGTCCGCGGCGAAGTGCCAGACGGCGAATACACCATTCCGATCGGCAAGTCCAAAGTCCAACGCCCCGGCAAAGACTTGACCATCGTCACGTACTGCAAGGGTCTCGAACTCTCGATGAAAGCCGCCGACGAACTCGCACAACAAGGCATTGAAGCCGAGATCGTTGACCTGCGCACGCTTCGCCCGCTGGACATGGAACCCGTGCTCGAGTCGTTCAAGAAAACCAACCGCGCCATCGTCGTGGAAGAAGGTTGGAAGTCCTACGGCGTCGGCAGTGAAGTCGTCAGCCGCATCTACGAGGAAGCCTTCGATTACGTCGACGCGCCGATCATCCGCGTGGCGCAAAAGGAAGTGCCGCTTCCGTACAACCGCACGCTCGAACAAGCCGCCCTCCCGCAGGTTCCCGACATCGTAGCCGCGGCAAAGGAGGTTTTGAAGTAATGGCTGAAACCATCAACATGCCCAAACTCGGCTTTGACATGGCCGAGGGCCTGCTGGTCCGCTGGGTCAAGCAGGTTGGTGAGAACATCAACAAGGGCGACGTTCTCGCCGAGATCGAAACCGACAAAGCCACCGTCGAAGTGGAATCGTCCGCGAGCGGCGTGGTGCTTCAACACATCGCCGATCAGGGGACGATGGTTCCCGTCAACGCGCCGATTGCGGTGATTGGAGCTGCGGGGGAGAAGGTCAGTGAGCAGAAAGCAGAAAGCGGAAAGCAGAATGCGGAAGCGCCGAAAGCGGACGCTGCGCCTCAGACTCCGTCCGTAGCGGCTCCTGTTCCTCAAGCCGTCGCGGCCCCCGCGGCGGGACCCGTGAAGGCCAGTCCGCTCGCGAAGAAGATTGCGAAGGATAAGAATATCAATCTCGCTTCTGTCCAAGGCACGGGACCTGGTGGCCGCGTTGTCCGCAAGGATGTCGAAGCGGCGTTGACTTCCAGTCAAACGTTTAACGTTCAACGTTCAACGACACCCGTCCCCTCGGCCCCCGTCACCGTTACGCAGGAAGACAAAGTCGTCGCGACCACAAAGTTGCGTCAGGCCATCGGGCGTCGCTTGGTTGAATCGAAAACCACCATCCCGCACTTCTACGTGACGCACGAATACAAGATGGAAGCGCTGATGGAAATGCGCAAGCAGATCAACGCGTATCTGGGCGAGAATGAAAAGATCTCGGTCAATGACTTTATCGTCAAAGCCGCGGCGTTGACGTTGCGCCAGTTCCCGAATCTCAACGCCACCATCAAAGGCAACGAAGTGACTCAGTTCGGTCACGTCAACGTCGGTGTGGCAGTGACCGTCCCTGGCGGACTCATGACCGTCGTAGTGAAGGATGCGGATGTCAAGTCCCTGCGGCAAATTTCGGGCGAGGTCAAGACAATGGCTGGACGCGCCCGCGAAGGGAAAGTCAAGCCCGAGGATGTGGATGGCTCGACGTTCTCCACGTCCAATCTCGGCATGTACGATGTGGACGAGTTCATCGCCATCGTCAACCCGCCCGAGGCGGCCATCCTCGCCATCGGCTCCGCCAAGGAAACGCCCGTGGTCGAGAATGGACAGATCAAGGTCGGCTCACGGATGAAAGCCACCATCTCCGTTGACCACCGCATCAGCGACGGTGCGGAGGCGGCGCAGTTCATGCAGAAGATGGCGGAGTTTTTGGAAAGCCCCGTCAGGATGTTGGTGTAAAAATCCAAACATTGGGAGTCTTTGAGACTTTCGATGTTTGGCCTCAACGTTTATTTGTAAAAAGGAAATCACAAATGGCAACTAGAAATGCAGAAGCAGTATGGACAGGTACCCTGAAAGAAGGCAAGGGCACCATGAAATTCGGCACGTTCGAAGGCGCATATACCTGGTCATCCCGTTTTGAAGATGGACAAGGCACGAACCCCGAGGAGTTGCTCGGGGCGGCGCATGCAGGTTGTTTTTCGATGTCGCTGAGTTCCAATCTTGCAAAGAATGGCTTCACGCCCAAACAGATCCACACCCAGGCGGCAGTGACGATCGAGGTGATCGAAGGCAAGAGCCGCATCACCAAGATCCACCTGACGACCGAGGCGTCCGCATCCGATATCAGCGAGGAAAAATTCCAGGAGATCGCCGCCAGTGTGAAGGACGGTTGTCCCGTCTCTGCGGCACTGGCGGGTACGCCCATCACGTTGACGGCTCGATTGGTGGCACAGTAAAAGCAAACTTCCGAAGTCTCAACGGCTTCGGAAGTTTTTTTGTTCACGGACTTACATATTCAAACGCCCCAATGTCGGGAGCGCTGCCAGCGTAGGAATCGTTGATTCCGGGGATGACCGCTCCTCGGTCAATGTTTGGACTCGTGGACATCAGCGTGAAATCGCCTCCGAGCGGATTCACAAACCCAGGCGCGGACTCGTGGCCGTGACATTCCAATCCCGTCGCGGCGCAGAGCAGGGACATGTTCAGGTAGTCCACCGTCTCCCAGCGGAAGTGGGGGAGCGAGGCGTCGCGCGTGGTAAACCAGTTGTCGTAGTCCCAGTCCATGCCCGATGAATTGTAGAGGGACTCTTCGAAGGCGAATCCGTTTCCTTGAAAGATGTTGTTTCGCATCACCGTGTTGTATCCAATGGTGATCATGCTCATGGCGTTCAGGTCGGGCGCGTTCGTGTAAAAGGTGTTGTGATACAGGAACACCGCGCCATCGGGATTGCGCGACCATTTGACGCTCGTGCTGGTGAAATTGGTAAACAGGTTGCGGATTACCCACGTCGGCCCCACGGTGACGGGCGCGTTGGAGAATCCGACCAGCATCGTGTCCATGCGGTTGTCGCGAAAGCGATGGTTCACGCACGCACCCTCGGGCTCGAGTCCGTCGTCGCTGATGTGGTCCAGCGTGTTGTCGTAGATGTCCGCGTCGCGGGCGATCTCGGGGTTGTCAATGCCCGCCGTCGTGCCTGTGTAAATGCCATTGAAAAAATTGTGGATGTGATTCCCGCGCACGATCGCGCCGATGTGCCCCCTTAAGATGATCGCTGTCCCTTCGGCGTAGGTTCCTTTGGCAGAATCCCATTGCAGTTCATCCACGCCAGGGTCGGAGATTTCGTTGAACTCGATACGCGTGTCGTTGCCCCGCGCAGGATCGCCGCCCTCCCAGTTGACGTAAATCCCTTTTTGCAAATTGTGGATTCGATTATTGCGGATCACCAAATGCGACACGTTGAGCGCGCAGATTCCGCATCCGCCGCTGGAGCGTCCGTAGTAGCCAATGTCGAAGCCCTCGATCCAGATCCAGTCGCGGCCAGTGACCTCGAAGGCGCGCTCCAACCCAGCCGCGCGCCAAACGTGACCCGACGGGTCATCCGCACTGCGGACGTAGAGCCAGCCGCTCTTCGTGTCGTGGAACCAGCCCTCGGGCACGGTGGTTTGCGCTTCTCCGCGGCTTCGCAACAAAGCTTTCATGTCTGCATATTGATGGAAATGGTTTCCGTCGCGCGCCACGTACCCGACCACGCCTTTCAATCGGAACGACCAAACTTGTGTCGCCTTTGGGACAACGTTCCACTCGCCCTCCAAAATTTTTGAGCTGTCAAGCATCGCGCCCATCCCCGCGGCCTTCACCTGAATCCACTGTCCCTCCGCGCCCGAAGCAGGGAAGATAACTTCCTCGAAATACATGCCGTCTGCAACCAACACTTGCGTCCCTGCCGACGCGTGATCCACGCCCTCTTGAATCGTCTGGAACGGCGCGGCCTCGGAACCATCTCCGCCTGCGGGCGCGCTGGCATTCACGTAAATTATTTTTTGCGGCGCGAACGTCAACGCTTCGGGTTGAGTCGTCACGATGCCGCTAATTTCGGATTCGCCGCTCATCACTTTGACAAAATATTTTGTGGATGGCGACAACTCGAACAGACTCCCGACTAAACGGCCGTCCTCAATCTGAATCATCAGATGCCCCTCGCGCCAATCCGCGTCCGTGCTGGACCGATAGAGGAGGGACGCGTTTTCTGGCAGGTTCTCCCCGCTGACGTAGACTCCCGCGGTCTCGATGTTCGCGACCAACTCGATCCGCGCCGACGCGAACGCGCCCGTCGGTCCCGTCAGCGTGGGTTCGTAGATCGGAACAGGAGTCGGCGTCGGGTCGAATGGAAGCGACGTAGGAAGGAGAGTCGGACTGGGGAGAGGAGTCGAATCCAAAAGCGGAGGAGGAGTCGGGCGGGCGCAATTGGTCAACAAAAGAGTGGCAAGGATGAGGAGGATGCGGGCGGTTTTCATTACGCCGACTATATCATCAAAAAGGTGGTCGGGTTGACAGCCCGACTTTTGTGGTTAAATATCCTCGTGACCATTCGCTTCCTCAACGGTTTTACAAAGTCACTTCCGTGGCCGCCATATCAAAAGATCGGTGCAGTGTGTGTTCTGGTCGAGTCCAATGACGGCTTCTTGCTCGTGGACACGGGACTGGGTTTGCAGGATTATCTCAGCCCCTCGTGGATGATGCGTGGCTTTCTGACGATGATGCATGCCACGCGCGACCCTGATCTCGCGCTGGTTCGTCAACTCGTGCGCTTGGGATACCGTTCCGAAGACGTGCGCCACATTGTCCTGACACATTTGCATCTCGACCACGCGGGCGGCCTGCCCGATTTTCCACAAGCACAGGTTCATCTTCTTCGGCGCGAATATCAAGCCTGGAAGCATCCCCGAAAAATCTTCGAACTTCCCTATGACAAGAATCACTTCGCACACAACCCTCGCTGGCAACTTCACCAACTGGAGCGGGAAAAGTGGTACGATTTCGACGCCGTCCGCCTCACGGGACTCCAGCCCGAAGTCTGGCTGATTCCACTCCCAGGTCATACGTCAGGTCATTGCGGCGTCGCGCTCCAAACCGAGTCGGGATGGATTTTCCAGGTCGCGGACGCCGTCCCCGCCAACATGGATCTCCGCCCTGGCATGGTTCTGTTTTACCGCCTCACCATCGGCGCGCAAGTCCCGCAGTTGAGAGCCTTTGCCAAAGCGCATCCCGAAGTCCGCATGATCGCGGGTCACATGCATTTGGATTTTTTCAAGAACGAGGATAACGATTATGCCCGACGCATCGCTTCTCGAAGTAAATGATTCCCTTCTCGTTGTCATTGATATCCAGCCCTCGTTTGTCAGGAAGGAAAACGCGGTAGAGCCTAATCCGCTTTTGCAGAGGATGTGCTGGGTGATCCAGGTGGCAAATTGGTTGAAAGTTCCGCTGGTGGTGACGGCGGAAGATATTCCCAACTCAGGAAATGTCTCGGACGAAGTGGCGCAAATCCTTCCGCCCGACACAAAAATTTTTAACAAGATGACCTTCGGCCTCGCGGCGCAACGCGACATACTCGAAGCGGTTCAGGCCACGGGACGTAACACCGCCGTCCTCATCGGCTATGAGACGGACGTTTGCATCACCCATTCGGCGCTGGGGCTGATGGATTTGGGTTATCGGGTGGCCGTCGTTGCAGACGCGACAGGCTCGCCCGCGGAAGCGCATCAAATCGGCTTGGATCGGATTCGCCGCGCGGGTGGAATCATCGTCAGCGCGAAAAGTCTGTATTACGAGTGGATCCGCACGGTGGAGAAATCCATCGAGTATGAAAATTCGGGCATCGAAACGCCAGAAGGGATGATTTTGTAATGACCATTCATTTGATGAACTGTTTCACCTGTGATGCCCGCTGGCCGAGCGCCTTGAAGACGGGCATGGTTTGTCTCTTGATCGAATCCGATCAGGGACTGATTCTTCTCGACACGGGTCTCGGTCTCGACGATTACGCCCACCCCACATGGATGACCAGCCTGTTTCGCGTGATCATGATCGTGCCGTTTGACGTGAACGAGGCCGCGGTCAATCGCATCCGCGCGCTGGGATTCGATCCCGCGGACGTGAAGCACATCATCCTGACTCACATGCACTTCGACCACATCAGCGGCCTGGCCGATTTTCCTCACGCGAAAGTCCATGTGCATCGCCGCGAATACGATTCGTTCACCGATGCCAGCGTGTTCCGCTTGACGGACGCGGCTTACATTTTGCGCTACATCGCGCACAAACCCGAATTCGTTCTCTACGAAACAATTGACTCCAAGTGGTACGACTTCGACGCCATTCGCCTGCCGTTCCAACCTGAAATGTATTTCATCCCGTTGTTTGGTCACTCCGCGGGACATTGTGGCGTGGCGATCAAAACGAACGATGGCTGGTTCTTCCACCTTGGCGACTCCAGCGCGGTTTACAATGACACAACCGCCAAATGGCTCATCAACCTCGTCCTCGGTCCGCACGACGCGCGTTTGAGAAAATTTAAGCAGGAACATCCCGAAGTTCTTATCACCAATAGCCACATGTTTCCAGAGTTTTTCGCCCAACATCCTATCGTGGAATAAACAGGTTCACACGTACAAACTAACCCACGCCTCACCGTTCTTACCACTGACAACTGCTCTCTGCCTACTGCCTTCTGCTTTCTGATATGTATCTCCTCATCGAATTCCTCGACGAACTTGTCTTTGGCGTGGGCGAAACCGCCTGGCCGCTCCTCCGCGACGACCTGCATTTATCGTACACGCAGATCGGACTGCTCCTCAGCCTGCCTGGCATTATCGCCGCCTTCATCGAACCCTTCCTCGGCATCCTCGGCGACGTGTGGAAGCGCCGCGCCCTCATCCTCGCGGGCGGAGTCTTCTTCACGCTTTCCCTCCTCGCCACATCCGTCAGTTATTCCTTCCTCTTTCTTCTTTTCTCCACCATCCTTTTCTTTCCATCCTCCGGCGCGTTCGTCTCCCTCTCCCAAGCCTCGCTGATGGACTCCGCCCCCGACCGCCACGAACAAAACATGGCGCGCTGGACCTTCGCGGGTTCGCTCGGCGTCCTTGCGGGACCTCTCCTGCTCGGACTCTTCGTCTACCTCGGCCTCGGCTGGCGCGGGACATACGCCGCCCTCGCGGGACTTTCCCTCCTCTGCCTGCTCCTCGCCTTTCGCCGCGTCCCGCTCGATGCGAACTCCGCCGCGCCCTTTCCCTCTTTCGGCCTCGTCCTCGACGGATTCCGCGCCGCCTTCTCCGCTCTCAAACGCCGCGAAGTCTGGCGCTGGCTGCTCCTGCTCGAGTTCGCCGACCTAATGATGGACGTGCTCCTCAGTTTCCTCGCCCTCTACTTCGTGGACGTGGCGCACGTCACCGAATCGCAGGCGGGCATCGCCGTCACCTTCTGGCTCTTCCTCGGCCTCTTCACCGACTTCGCCTTCATCCCCTTCATTGACCGCCAGCCGAACAGCATAAAATTCCTGCGCATCACAGCAACCGCGCAACTCATTTTCTTTCCGATCTTCCTCCTCATTCCAGGCTTCCTCCCCAAACTCGCGGTCATTGTCCTCGTCAACTTTTGCAACACAGGCTGGTATCCCATTCTGCAAGGTCGGTTATACTCCGCCCTCCCTGGCCAATCCGCCAGTCTCATGGCCATCGGCGCGGTGACGACCCCCATCGCCAAACTCCTCCCGCTCCTCATCGGCTTCCTTGCCGACCAATTCGGCCTCGCCTCCGCCATGTGGATTCTCCTCCTCGGACCGATTGCTCTCCTGGTTGGTCTCCCTAAAAATAGTCAAAAGTCGCAGGTCGAAAGTCACCCCGACCTTTGACCTTCGACTTGAAACCTGGAACCTGACACTTGACACCTGACACCTCCATTTATCTCCACATCCCCTTCTGCGTCCACCGCTGTGCCTACTGCGACTTCAACACCTACGCGGGTCAGGAATCCCTGATTCCCGCCTATGTGGACTCCCTCCTTCGCGAGATCAACTTTATCGGACACCAAACTACCAATCTACCAAACTACCAAGCTACCAAAACTATCTTCTTCGGCGGTGGCACCCCTTCGCTCCTCTCCGGACCTCAACTGGCCTCCATCATGGACGCGTTACGCGCTGCCTTTGCATTTTCCCTCGATCTCGAAGCGACGATCGAAGCCAACCCTGGCACAACCTCGCTCGACTTCCTCCATCAAATTCGCGCGGCGGGGATTAATCGCCTCTCCTTTGGCGTTCAGTCTGCGAATCCTTTCGAACTCCACATGCTCGAACGCGCTCACGATTTCTTCGATGTGATTCAATCCGTCAAATGGGCGCGGCAGGCGGGATTCGATAACCTGAACCTCGACCTCATCTACGCCCTCCCCGAGCAGACTCTCGCCTCGTGGAAATCCACCCTCCAGCGCATTGTAGACTTGCATCCCGAACATATCTCCGCTTACGCGTTGACCCTCGAACACGGCACGCCCTTCGGACACTGGTCACAACGCGGCCTCCTGCCTCTCCCCGACCCCGATCTCGCCGCGGATATGTACGAATTCGCCGAAGAATTTCTGGCATCCAATGGTTATATCCATTATGAAATCTCGAATTGGGCAATGGCAGTCGAAAGTCAAAGGTCGAAAGTCGCGCCTGACCTTCGACCTTCGACCTTCGACCCGCGCCCAGAATTTGCCTGCCGTCACAACCTCCAATACTGGCATTCCCTCCCCTACCTTGGCCTCGGCGCAGGCGCGCACGGATACGCCAACGGCTACCGCTACTCCAACGTCCTCCGCATCAAAACCTACATCGAGCGGCTGAACACTGAAAACTGGTCACTGAAAACTGCTTTCCCCCTCACCCCCGCCACCGTCAACCACCACCGCCAAACGGAGCGCGACGACATGGGCGAGTACATGCTCAACAACCTGCGTTTGCTGATCGAGGGCGTTTCAGAAGCCGATTTCAAATCCCGCTTTGGCCGCGAATTGATGGAAGTCTATCCAAAAGAAATAACAGACCTCATCCAATTAGGTCTATTGGAAAGAATCCCCATTGAAAATTCAGAAAACGGAACACGCAATACGCAATCCGCAATCCGCCTCACCCCCTCCGCCCGTCTCGTCTCCAACCAAGTCTTCATGCGTTTTGTGGACTGATTCCCCTTTTAATCGCGGGGGCAACACCCGTCAAATCCATCAGCCCGTCTACAAATTTTTCGCGCGCCGCTTTTGACCCGATCACCAGCCCTGGGACTTTCGCGTCCGTATGCCGCCGCGTGGACAGGTCCTCGATATTGCCGTGGTCGGAGGTGAGCAGGATCAAGCCGCGGGCGTCGTCCCACGCGTCGAGCAGGCCGCCCAGCATCCCGTCGAAAGAAGCGAGGAGCGAGCAGGCCGCGTCCATGTCCTGTTTGTGTCCCGCGTAGTCGCTGGCCCAATATTCAAAGAAGGCGAAGTCGTATTGCAACGCGAGTTCGGCGGTCATTCGTCCAGCATCGAATGGCGAAAAAGTAGGCGCGTCGGTGAAGCCGAGCATGGTGCGCCAGCCCTCGCCCGTGAAATCAGCGGAGAGGGCGCGGCCCGCGTAAAGGTCGTCTTTGGTGAAGAGGGGGAAGCCCGCGTTCGTCAGCGCGAGCGGCACAGACGAGTAGAGGCGCTTGCCAGAATCGATGCCATGAAAATAGCGTGGGGGATAGGCGTTGAGCAAGGCGGCGGTTTTGCCGTTTGCGCGTAGCCAGGAAAAGAGGGTGTCCCCGTTGGTGAGGTAGGAGGCGACCGCGGGATTGGGTTTCGGCCCGTAATGCTCGCCGATCTCTTGGGGGATGTTGACGCCCGTCAGCAGGACGGCTTGGCCTGTGGCCGACTGCGGGAGGCCCGCGACGCCCAACGACGCGTCCAACGCGACCAGTGTGGCGCGTTCGC
The DNA here is from genome assembly GCA_049324715.1 of Chloroflexota bacterium. GTDB lineage: Bacteria > Chloroflexota > Anaerolineae > Anaerolineales > Villigracilaceae > Denitrolinea. Next base: position 98,611 of record JBMOMR010000014.1, read on the forward strand.
CGTCGAACGGCGCCGCGGTCGCTGTGAGCGGATTCCCCCCAAGCAACGCGCGCAGGTTTGGCATCTCCGCCCGCACGAGGGGGTTGATGTTCGGGTCGTCCGCGCCGAGTCCGACGCCGTCGAGGAAGAAGAAGAGGATTTGCATACCAGTAATCAGAGAGTAGAGATTAGTATTAGAGGGAGATGCAGGCTTCGGCGCTGAGCCAGAAGAGGCTTTCGCGGATCTCACTGCGCGATTGCCAGCCGCGATTGTCCCATGTTGAGCCGCTCAGATCATCGCCGCCGTAGAGGACTTGCCCGAAGGTAACCTCGCGGAATTGGGCGACGGCCATCATACCCGCGGCTTCCATTTCGACGGTGAGACAGCCTTCGTTCTTTCGCGCCGCAATTTTGTTGGGTGTTTCGCGATAGGGAGCGTCAGTCGTCCAAGTCTTTCCCAAAAGATGGGGGACGTCGCGCGCGGTCAGGGTTTTCGCGAGAGCGTCCACGCCCGCGGGGTGGGCAGTCACTTCACGGGAGGGGGGCAGGTAATGGTAAGACGCGCCCTCGTCCCGCACGGCGCTGGTGACGACGACCAGATGTCCAACCGCGAGCTCTTTGACGAGGACGCCTGACCCGCCGCAGGCGATGAATTTCTTGAAACCGCGGGCGATGTTTTCTTCCAGCAGGGAGGAACTCAGCGCGGAGCCGATGCCAGGGTGGAAGAAGCCCAGCCGTTTGCCGTGGTATTCAATTTCGTAGACGGTGTGTTTTCCGTCCTCCCACTTGCTTTCCAACAGAATTTTGGCGTTGTGTTCTTCCACCACTTTTTCGATCACATCCTTGAAGAAGCAGATCACACAATGCTCAGGCACGTCGCGCGGACGAACCACTTTCGATGGATCGATAAATGCTTCGCGGGTAGGGTCAAATTCGAGGATGGGGTAGGTCATGGATGTGGGAGATTATTTCTGGAACAAGAACCAGGCGGATGGACGCTCTCTTCGATCAAAGCCGTCCGTGCGGGAGAGGAGGGAAAAGCCGCGGGCGTGGATTCGGTCCAGATCGGGAGCGCCCAGCCCGGGTCCCGAAGGAAGCGTATTGGGGCGCATAAATCCGTACATCAGCCAGTGTCCGCCTGGGGCGAGGAGGCGGTCGAGTTCATCCAGATATTTGGATTTGTTTTCGAGACCGTGGAAACAGCCGATATCGAGCGCGAGGTCAAATGGCCCTGTGATGCCGCGCAGGTCTGTTGCATCTCCCACGTGCAGATCAACATTTTTTATGTTTTTGGTTTTATTTTTTGCGGCGCGTATTGCTTTCGGAACAAAATCCACGCCTGTCACCTGCCAGCCATGTTGTGCGAGGGTGAGGACGTTTGTGCCTGTGCCGCAACCGAGGTCAATGGCGCGGCCTGCGGGATGCGTTTGGATGTATTGGAAAAGTTCGGGCGGGGTGATGCCGCTATCCCATGGAGGGCGGCGGAGGTACATCCACCAAAATCGCAAGCGATGGATCATTTGACGGATTGGCGCACGCGTTCCACATCCAGCCCGCCGACTTCGCGCCAGAGTTCGTTCCCCTGCGCGTCGAAGAAGATGAAGGTGGGCGTGTATTCGAATCTGTAAACGGGAGCGAGTTCGCGTCCCACGCTTTCCTGAATGTTGAGGCGGATGATGAGCAAATGCCCTTCGAGTTCCTGTTCGAGCCCGTCCACGACGGGTTTCATTTCTGTGCAGGCAATTCAGTAGGGCGATTGAAATTCCAACAGGACGGGCTTGCCCTGCCCGATCATTTCCCGAACTTTTTGGGCATCTTCCATCAACGGAGTTTGGACGGGGTGGAGGACGATCCACGCCGCCACCAGTCCCGCGACGATGACGCCCAGGGCCAGCGTATCCTGCCAGCGTGGTTTTCGGCTGAAAACGAAGATGACGGCGATGAGTAGAAGTGCAGTTGCAATAAAAACCGCAGAATATTGATTAACAACCTGAGCCACGTTTACCTCATAATGTAACATTGTGAGATGACGATTCTCACTTTGACAAGATATTCGAGTTCTTAGTAAAATCGGGGGGTCTTACACCATTTCCGTGGAAAGGGATACGTAATGAAAGAGTATACCACTGAGTTGATTCGGAACATCGCCCTCGTCTCGCATGGTTCTGCAGGCAAAACCATGCTGGTCGAGGCGTTTTTGCATTTTACAGGGGCTACCACCCGCCTGGGCAAGATCGAGGATGGGACAACCGCTTCCGACTCCGATGAAGAGGAAGTCCGCCGCCAACTTTCGCTCTACACCAGCGTGCTTCCCATCGAGCATCGCGACCACAAGATCAACGTGCTCGATGCGCCTGGCTATGCCGATTTTGTCGGCGAGATGATCTCGGCTCTCAGCGTGGCGGACGGCGCGGTCATCCTCGTGGATGCGGTGGGCGGCGTTGAGGTCGGCACCGAACTGGCCTGGCGCACCGCCGCGGATTTTGGCCTGCCGCGCTTCTTTGTTATCAACCGCATGGATCGCGAGAATGCCAGTTTCTCCCGCACGTATCAGGCCATCGAAGAATTCATGCATGCTGCGGGCGGGCGCGTGGTCAAAGTGCAATTGCCCATTGGCGAGAAGCATGAGTTCAAGGGCGTGATCGATCTCGTCTCGATGAAGGCCTACATGGCAGACGGCAAGACCGTCACCGACATCCCCGCGGACATGAAAGCCGCGGCGGAGGAGGCCCACTTCGCGCTCGTGGAAGCCGCGGCCGAGGGGGAAGACAGCCTTTTGGAAAAATATCTCGAGAACGGTTCCCTCTCGGACGAGGAACTGATTCGCGGACTAAAGGACGTTGTCCACTCTGGAGCGTTCGCGCCCGTCTTCGTCACTGCGGGCGGACATGAGGTCGGCATCGCTCCGCTGCTCAATGCCATCGTGGATTTGATGCCCTCGCCCTCACAGCGTCCCGCGAAAGTCGCGCAGGGCAAGGACGGCGAGGAGAAACTGACCTGCGTAGACAGCGGTCCACTGGCCGCGTACATCTGGAAGACGACCGCCGACCCGTTCGTGGGCAAAATGACCTACTTCCGCGTTTACAGCGGTTCGATCACCGGCGACGCGCGTGTGTGGAACCAGTCCAAGGGCGCCGAGGAGCGCATGGCGGGTCTGCACATCCAGCGCGGCAAAGAGCAGATTCCTGTCAAGGTCATCCACGCGGGAGATATCGGCTCGGTTTCCAAGTTGACGGTTTCCGCCACGGGCGATACGTTCTGCGACAAGGCGCATCCGTTGACTCTGCCCGCGCCGCACTATCCTCACGCGCTCTACCGCGTGGCCGTCCACCCCAAGACCCAGGCCGACGCGGCCAAGATCAGCCCCACGCTGACGCGTCTCTGCGAAGAGGATATGACCCTCTCGTGGTACAACGAAAAATCCACGAGTCAAACCATCCTGCAAGGCATGGGCGATCAGCATATTGACGTGGCCCTGCACCGCGCCCAGGCCAAGTTCCAGGTGGGACTTGTCACCGACCAGCCGAAGGTTCCTTATCGCGAAGGTATTACGCGCAAGGGTTCGGCCATGTACCGTCACAAAAAGCAGACAGGCGGCGCAGGTCAGTTTGGTGAGGTCCACCTGCGTATCGAGCCTTATCCCGAAGGTGATTTTGAATTTACCGACGAACTGGTGGGCATGAGCCTGTCCCGTTCCTATTTGCCGCCCATTGAAAAAGGCATCAAAGCGACCATGGAGCACGGTGCGTTCGCGGGCTACCCGATGAACAACGTGAGAGTTATTGTGTTCGACGGCAAGGAACATCCCGTTGATTCCAAGCCGATCGCGTTTGAAACTGCCGGCCGCGAGGCGTTCAAATTAGCAGTGGAGCAGGCGGGACCTGTTCTCTTCGAGCCGATCATGAATGTCCGCATTACTGTTCCAGACGCGTACATGGGCGATGTGATGAGCGACTTGAACACCCGCCGCGGTCGCGTGCAGGGGACAGAGTCTGAGCACGGCAATACAGTGGTGATCGCTCATGTGCCGCTGGCGGAGATGCTCCGCTACGTGACGCAGATCCGCTCGATGACGGGCGGGCGCGGTTACTTTACGATGGAGCTGGACCACTACGATACCGTCCCGCAACATCTGGCGGCGACCATCATCGAGGCTCACAAGAAGGAAATGGAAGCCAAGAAGGAAGAGTAGCGCAAAGAAAAACCAGGTTTCGTGAGAAACCTGGTTTTTTTGTTTATCCTGTGGGGGAGAACAAGATGTCTTCAATGGGGACGGTGAGCGACATGCGCCTTCCCGTCACGTCAAAGATCATCAGGCTGGCGAGCGAGCGAGGGGTCGGATCGGTGAGCAGTTTTAGGTTGTCTTTTTGACGCGCCATGTAGGCGGGCAGTTCGGCAAAGTCGGCGTAGGCGTCGCAGAATTCCACGAGGCGGCGGAAGAGTTTGGGCATGATGGTGACATCCTCCTGGATCGTGCGCGTGTCCCAGAGGACGAGGTCGGGGGTGCGGTCAATGGCCCAGATGCCGCGTTCGTCTTCCCGCGCGAGCCGCACGGCCTTGCGGATCTTTTCCACGAAGATTTTGTCGGTGGTGGTGTAGAAGGTGGGGTAGACCAGTCCCTCGCGGGCAAGGATGTAGTTGACCGATTTTTCGAGGGGAAGCCGGTCCGAGGTCAGGAGTGAACCGTCGGTCAGTTTGGCGGAGGCGGGGAAGAGCAGGGAGATGGGACGGTCGTAGCGGTCGAGTCCGTCTGTGGCGATGAATCCTGGCTGGGCGTCGTTCGCTTTCACGATGGTGGTCACGTTCAGGCTGTAATGGATGTCTTCTATTCCCAGGAGTTTGAGCAGGCGCTCGAGGGCCGCCATTGCGAATGGACGCGGCTGGTGATAGCCTTCGTAATGCGTCTCGAGCGCGTCGATGGCCTCGATGCGCAACTGCTTTTTGGCGGCCTTCTTTTTGCTGGCGCTGTTCCATGGAAATGTATCCCATTGGGCGGGGTTGTCCGCTTCGAAGCGGATGGAATCTCCGTCGGGCTGGTAGCCTTTGACGTGGAATTTGCCTTTGATAACCTTAAATTCTGCCATGGGAAATCTCCTCGCTGTCATTATAGGAGATTTACATCGCAAATTCAATATCTGTCCGCCTGCCAAAAAGTCCCCATGAACCGACTGCTCATGGGGACCGTTTCTGTGTTTGATGGGGAGGCCTATGGCTGGCTGATGGTCACCCATTCCACGTGCAAGTTGACGGGAGTGACCTGCAGGGAAAATCCTTCCACGCCGACTTTTCCCGAAGTCAGACTGCTGTGGTTGACCTGCCCGACCTTTTCGCCATTGATGTACATGGAGAATGTGTTGCCGTTGCAGACGAGGCCATATTCGTTGGCGTCCTGCCTGACGAGAGTGGTCGCATCCAGGTAAATGGTGTCAACGTAGACTTTGCCGTCATTGCGTGCTTCGAGGTAGTTGAAGTAGTAATAGCCGTCGTTCTTGATGTTGAACTCGTACCACCCATCCTCCGAGTAGCGGCACATCAGCGCAAAGTCATTGGTGACACGCCCAAAGTTTTCGACGCGCGCGTCGATGCGGACGTCATCATATTCGAAGGCGTCGTAAGCCGCAAACGCGCCAATGTAAGTGTCGGTGATCTTGAATTCGATATAGCCAGGTTCGAAGGTCACATCTACATCGGCAATCTCGTCTTTAGTGACTGTTTGGTCGGGGGGCATGTAATAGACCGACCAATTCGCCGCGCCGCCATCGAATTCCTCCGTGAAGTATTGCTGGGCTCCCGCCGTCGGTGTTGGGGGAATCTCAGTGGGCAGGGCCATCGTGGGAGGAATGGTCGCAGGCAAGGCGACAGTGGGTTGGATGATTGCTGGGGGAGCGGTCGTAGGCGCACTTGCAGGTGCAACGAGACTGCATCCAAGAATCACGGACATGGCAAGAGCAAACGCGATTATCTTCTTCATGGTACCTCCTTGATGTTCCAAACCTGTTTTGGAATGTTTGATTTCATTATATAACCGAACAGGGATAATTGTGACTGTTTTCACATTATTGGTTGCGGAGATGTTTTGCCTCCCGCCAAAGTACTTCGTGATATAATTTTTGCAACCGCAAGCAAACTGTCATCCCAATGCTGGAGGCTAGAAATGGAAACCGTTGTCAAAGAGTTCAAGCACTGCAACGTGATCGAGGTTAAAGGTCGAGTCGATAGCGCCACTGCCCCTCAACTGAGCCAGACTTTGGATAAGGTCTGCGAACAGGGACACTTCAAACTCGTTCTCGATATGGATGGGTTGGAATATATGTCGAGTGCGGGCTTCCGCGCCCTCCTTGCCACCCAACGGACCTGCAAACGTTACAATCGCGGCGAAGTAGTTCTGGCCGCCGTCCCCGCCCGGATCCGCGAAGCGCTGGAACTGGCTGGGTTCAATGAATTATTCAAATCCTTTGACGACGTGTTAAGCGCGGTCGGCAGTTTCTAGGATTTCCAGACCGTCGTTGTGCTCAGACAAAGGCCGCTTCCAGCACACGTGGTGGAGGCGGTTTTTTTAATCTGATGCAGGTTTGATGGATGAAAAAAGCCAAGTATTCAGCCGATTTCAACAACCTCGACACCATCCGCGATTTTGTCGGTGAGGCCGCGGAGCAGGCGGGTTTTTCTCCGAAGGAAGTGTATGCCGTCCAGTTGGCTGTGGACGAAGCCTGCTCCAACATCATCGAGCACGCCTACGACGGGATACCCGATGGTGGGATCGAGGTTTCCTGCAAAGTAAAGAAGGGGGAAGTCACTGTGATGATCCACGATCACGGCAAGGAGTTCGACATGTCCAGCGTCCGCAGGCCGAACCTGAGCCGCGAACTGAGCGAACGCGAGATCGGCGGGCTGGGGGTTTATCTCATGCACAAATTGATGGACGAAGTACATTTTGAATCCTCCAGTAAACACGGCAACACACTCACGATGATCAAGAGAAAAATGGGGGAGACATGACCGCCGCGGTTGTTTCTCCCAACCCCTCGGAATGGCGCAGGCTCGCCAGTCTGGGAGAACAACTCGCCAGCGCGGATTCGCTGTCCGCGCAACAGGAGCGGATTCTCCAAATGACCCGCCGCCTGGTGGACGGGCGCGTCTCGCTCTGGCTGGACGAGGGACTGTTCCGCCTCCCCGATCGCGAATCTCCTCCGCTGTTCCCTCCCGAACCTCCCGCGGGCGGACTCCGCCGCACCTGGCAGGATGGACAGATCCACCATTCCGATAAAAAATCCAAGACCCGCTGGGTGTCCATGCCCATTGCCGATCAAGGCATGACGCTCGGCGCGTTGCAGGTCAGCCGCACGAAAAAATTCGGCCCCCAGGAATTGGACATTCTCGAGGGATTGTCGTCCGTCGTCGCGATCGGACTCTATTCCTCGCATCGCGCCGCGGTGGAGCGTTTCCGCCTCGGACAGTTGAACCTCGTCCGACAGGTGAGTGCGCAGATCGCCAACGTGCTCGAAATCGACGAACTCGCCCGCCGCGTCACCAATCTCATTCAAAAGACATTCAATTATTATTACGTCGCGTTCTTCACGCTCAAGCCGGGGACAGATTCGCTTCGGTTCCGCGCCAGCGCGTCGGCGCCGCGGCCGGGGCGTAGAAAAAAGACCATCGTGGTGGACGCGGACCTCGGTCAAGGAATGATCGGGCAGGCCGCGCAGACGGGGGAACGTCAACTGAGCGACGACGTCCAGCAGGATGCGCGTTATCGTTTCGTCAATCTCCTGCCAGAGACGCGGTCCGAAGTCGCCTTCCCGTTGAAGATCGAGGAGCAAGTCCTCGGCGTGTTGGATGTGCAGAGCGACCAGCCGCACGCATTCCATCCCAATGACCTGCTCGTGCTCGAAGCGCTCGCCGATTCGATCGCGCGCGCGGTGGAAGGTGCGCGTCTCTACGGCGACTTGCGCCGCCGCGCCGACCAGTTGAGTCTCATCGCGGAAGTGAGCAAAGGCGTAACGTCTTCGCTCGACTTGCAGGAGTTGATGCGCAGCGCCGCACAGTTGATCCACAAACGTTTCGGCTATCCGTTCGTCCACATGTTCTCGGTGCACCACAACCGCCGCACCATCGAATACGAAGCGGGGAGTGGACGGCGGAGCAAACGCCTGCAGGGATTCGCGTTCCCGCTGGATGACCCGACGGGCATCATCCCGTGGGTGGCGCGCAGCGGTGAGACCCTGCTCGCCAACGATGTGAACCTGGAGCCGCGTTACCGTTCCTCGCCGCTCCCGCCGAAGGATATCCGCGCCGAGTTGTGCGTGCCGCTCGTTTACGATGGGGAAGTGGTTGGCCTGCTCGATATTCAGACCGAGCGCGTCAACGCCTTCACCGAAGATGACCAGGTGATCTTTGAAGCCGTGGCCGATAACATCGCCGCGGCCATCCACAACGCCGACCTGTATCGCACCGAGCAATGGCGGCGGAGCGTGGCCGATAGTCTGCGCGAAGTGGCGGGCCTGCTCTCGGACAACGTCGGCCTCGACGAGTCTCTGCAGGCCATCCTGACCGAATTGGGGCACAACCTGCCGATCGACATCTCCGCCGTCTGGCTGCTCGGCGATGACGACCTCTATCTCGCGGCCTGTTCCAACTGCGACATCAACACGCTCGAGCAGGCGCGCTACGAAAATCCAGACGCCTCGACCGCGATGATGTCTGCCCTGCTCGCGCCCGAGCCCGTCATCCGCAAGGCGACCGATCCGCTCTGGCCTGTTGGTATCGCCGCGGGCTTCAACAGCGATTACTCCTCCATCGTTGCGCCGCTCCGCATTGGCGACCAGCCGCTCGGCATCATCACGCTTTCGCATCACACGCCCGGGCGTTACGGCCACGAGGCGCAGAAAATGCTCTCCACCTTCGCGAGTTACGCGGCGGTCGCCATCGAAAACACCCGCCTTTACGACCAGGCGCAGGAACAGGCCTACGCGTCCGCCGCCCTCTTGCAGGTGGCGCAGGCCGTCGTCAGTCTCAGCGAATTGGACGAGATCCTTGGCACCATTGTCCGCATCATGCCCATCCTCGTGGGTGTGCGCCGCTCCGTCCTCTATCTCTACAACGCCGAGCATGACCGTTTCATCCCCGTGCAGGAATACGGATTTGACGAAGCGGACGAACCGACCTTCCAGCGCGACCTCGTCCCTGGCGAGTTCCTCCTGCTCGACCTGGTCTGCGAACAGAACCGCTCCATCGTGCGGACGTTGGACGCGGACGCCGCGCCCGATACGTGGTTCCGCCTCCCGCCTCCCGCGGACGATGAGCTGGCCACAGTCTACGGGAGCGTTTCCCCGCTCCTTATGGTGGTGCCGCTTTCTATCAAGAACGATCTCTACGGCGTGTTAGTGGTGGAGGAAGCCGAAGGCGGATTGCGCTTCCGTTCCCGCCGCATCGAGATCATCAGCGGCATCGCGCAACAGGCCGCGCTCGCCATCCAGAATGACCGCCTGCAGAAAGAGATGGTCGTCCGCGAGCGCCTCGAGACCGAAGTCCAGTTGGCGCGGCAGATCCAGCAGACGTTCATCCCCGACGTGTTGCCGACCCATCCACAATGGCAACTTGCGGCGCGCTGGCGCACGGCGCGTCAGGTGGGCGGTGACTTTTACGATGTGATGGAACTGCCCAATGACCGCATCGGTCTCTTCATCGCGGACGTGGCCGACAAGGGCATGCCCGCCGCCCTGTTCATGGCATTGACGCGTACCCTCGTCCACGCCGCGGCCAACGAGACGTCATCTCCCGCCGAAGCGCTGCGCCGCGTCAACGAGTTGCTCCTGCCCGATACGAAACAGGGCATGTTCGTCACCGCCGTCTATGGCGTGTTGGATCTGAACACGGGTGATTTCACCTACGCCAACGCGGGACACAACCCTCCGTTTTGGGTGCGCCGCGACTCCCTCGAAAAACTGACGCGCACCGGTGTGGCCCTTGGCGCTTCCGAAGATTCCCACATGAAAGAGCAGACGATCCACATTGCAGAGGGCGAGTCCCTCCTGCTTTATACCGACGGCCTGACCGAAGCCTTCAACCTCGAAGGTGACATGTTCGGCGAGGAACGCCTGTTCCGCGCGCTCGGCTGGCAGGAATCCGCCTCCGCGGACGATATGATCAAGACGGTGGAATCCACCCTCGACGATTTCATCGGTAACGCTCCGCCTTCGGATGACCTCACCATGCTGGCGGTGAGACGGATCTAGTTTTCACATTCCAAAGCGCGCAGCCTCGTCGCTTCGGAATGATCCAACAGGTTGCATTACGGCTCTCCTCTCTTGAAAATGGGCGGGGAGAGTTTTTTGTCTGGACTATCTGGATAACACCCTGAACCCGTTTGACCATGCGTCAATAAGACTATCCGACTATAATCAATCCATCCTAAACAAAATGAGGAGTCCACATCCATGAAAAAAGAAATCATCTCCACCCCCAAGGCTCCCAAGGCGATCGGTCCCTACTCTCAGGCCATCCGCGTGGGCGATTTTGTCTTCTGTGCAGGTCAGACAGGACTCGACCCCGCCACCATGGAACTGGTCGCGGGCGGCGTGGAGGCGCAGGCGCGTCAGGTGTTGACCAACCTGAAGCATGTCCTGGAAGAGGCGGGTTCTGGGTTCGACCGCGTCGTCAAAACCACGGTTTTCCTCACCGATATGGCGAACTTTGCGGCCATGAATGCCGTCTATGCTGAGTTCTTCCCTGAAAACCCGCCCGCCCGCAGTACCATTGCCGTGGCGGGGCTCCCCAAAGGAGGGTTGGTGGAGATCGAAGCCATCGCACTTGTCTGAACCAACTTAAAGGACAATCTTTTGCAGTGGTAAAATACCGTCCGCAACTACGTACTCCGCAAACCATACTACGGCGCGCGTATTGCGTACCAACATGCCTAAAGTTTCCGTCATCATCCCCTGCTACAACGAAGAGGCCACCATTGGCGATACCCTGTCTGCCATTTATGGGCAGACGTTTCCTCGCGCAGAAATGGAAGTGGTGATTTCCGATTCCATGTCCACGGACCGAACCCGCGCAGTGATCGCCGATTTCCAACGCACGCACACCGAATTGTCGGTGCGCGTGGTGGAGAATGCGGCGCGCGTCATCCCTGCCGCGCTCAACCGCGCCATCGAGGTCGCGCAGGGAGGGATCATCGTCCGCATGGACGCGCACTCGAAGCCGTATCCCGATTACGTGGAGAACTGCGTCCGCGCGCTGGACGAGGGCCGCGGCGCGAACGTGGGCGGCGTCTGGGAGATCCAGCCAGGCGCATCGGGATGGGTCGCGGCGGGGATCGCGGCCGCGGCGTCGCATCCGCTTGGGGCGGGGGACGCGGCCTATCGTCTGAGGCCCGAGGCGGGCGCGGTGGATACTGTCCCGTTCGGCGCGTACCGCAAGTCATTGGTGGACGAGATCGGCGCGTTCGACGAGTCGCTATTGTCGAATGAAGATTATGAGTTCAACGTCCGCGTCAGGCGGGCGGGAAAAAGCGTCTGGCTCGACCCGCGCATCCGCTCCGTCTATTATGCGCGTTCCGATTTTGGTGCGCTCGCCAGGCAATATTGGCGCTACGGTTTTTGGAAGGCGCGCATGTTGCGGCGCTACCCTGAGACCTTGCGCTGGAGACAGTTCCTTCCGCCCGTTTTCGTGGCGAGCGTGATCTTTTTACTGGTGTTCTCATTCTGGCTTCCCGCGCGGATCTTGCTCGCGGTGGAATTATCGGCCTATCTTTTGATCCTGCTCGCGGCGGGGATACAACAGGCCGTGAAACGCGGCCGCGCTGGGATCGTTTTCAGTTTTCCGCTGGCGGTCGCGTCGATCCATTTTTCATGGGGCACAGGACTGCTCTACAGCCTGCTCACCTCTTTGGGAAAATCGAATGGCTGAACGTTCCACCCGACCGCTCCGCTTGCGTCTCAGACCCACAGAACATCGCACATTGTTGTTCATCGGTGACTTGATCGCGGCCGTTCTGGCTGACGCGGGGGCGTACTATACATGGCTGGGATATGCCTGGTACAAGTTGATCTCCACGGGCATTCCGCCGTTGCGGGCCATCAAGTTTTTCCCCAGCACAGACGTCCCATTCTGGTTCTACTTCCTGCCGATCCTTTGGATCATCTTCCTGGTAGAGATTTACGATTCGCACACCGCCGCGCATCGCGGGCGGACCCTGCGCGGGATCGCGGTTGCGGCCGTCCTTGGGCTGGCGCTGTACTCGCTGATCTTCATCACGAACCGCGACCCCGAATCTCTGCCGCGTATCCTCGTCGGCGCGTTCCTGCTCTTTGCCTCCCTGCTGACGTTGGGCTGGCGTACGCTCTACATCCGCTTCTACACCTCGTCGGGACTCCAACGCCGCATCCTCGTGGTCGGCGCGGGCAAGGCGGGACGGACGTTGGCGCGCCTCTACAAATCCATGAGCCCGCCGCCCTTCCACTTCGTCGGTTTCATTGATGACGACCGCGAAAAGATCGGCAAATACTTCGAGGGTTTCCCCGTCTTTGGGAATAGCGAGCAACTGCTCCAGATCTTGGAAGAACAGCACATTTCCGACGTTGTTATCGGTATCATGGGCATGATGCGCGGCATCACCTTCCAGCGCATTCTCGATGCGCAGGAGGATGGTATGGAGATCATCCCCATGCCCACGCTCTACGAGGAGATGGCAGGCCGCGTCCCCATTCAGCATCTCGAATCGGACTGGCTGATCCGCTCCTTTGTTGACCAGGCGCGCGTCAGTGGTTTTTATGAATTATTCAAACGGGTGGTGGATATCCTCGGCGGGCTGGCGGGCATGGCAATCTTCCTCGTGGCCTATCCTTTCATTGCACTGGCTATCCTCATAGACAGCGGCAGGCCCATTTTCTATTCCCAGTCCCGTTTGGGAAAAAGCGGCTCGCTCTTCGTCATCCGAAAATTCCGCACCATGTACCAGAACGCCGAAGCGGACGGCAAGCCGCGTCCCGCCTCCGAGAATGACCCGCGCATCACGCGCGTGGGCAACTTCCTGCGGAAAACGCGTCTCGATGAACTGCCTCAATTCTGGAACGTGGTGACGGGCGAAATGAGTCTGGTTGGGCCGCGTGCCGAACGTCCCGAACTGGTGGCCGAGTACCAGCGCCAAATCCCGTTCTATCGCGCGCGTCTTCTCGTCAAGCCCGGGCTCACGGGTTGGGCGCAGATCAACTATGGCTATGTGGCCAGCATCACCGAGACGGGGGTCAAACTCGAATACGACCTCTACTACATTAAACATCGCACGCTCATGATGGATATTCAGATCGTCCTGCGCACCATTGGGACGGTCGTGCGCGCGGTGGGGAGGTAGCATGAACGTACTCGTCACGGGTGGCGCGGGCTTTATCGGCTCGCACATTGTGCGTGGATTGCTCGAACGCGGCGACAACGTCCGCGTGCTGGATAATTTCTCGACCGGCAAACGCGAGAACCTCGCCGGACTCGACGTGGAGATCGTGGAGTCCGACCTGCGCGACGCCTCACGCGTGACCTCGGCCTGCCGCGGCATCGAGACGATCTTCCACCAGGCCGCGTTCGTCTCCGTCCCCCAATCCATGAGGGAACCGACCGAGTGCTTCGACGTGAACGTGACAGGCACCGCGTCCCTGTTGCAGGCCGCGCATAAATTTGGTGTGAAGCGCGTCGTCTTTGCCTCCAGCGCGGCGGTCTACGGTGATTCGGACGCGTATCCCCTCGCCGAGGAGACTCCGCTCCGCCCACTCTCGCCCTACGCGGTCTCCAAGCGCGTGGACGAGATCTACGGTCAACTCTACACCACCTCCTTCGGCGTGGAAGTCGTCGGCCTGCGCTACTTCAATGTCTATGGCCCGCGTCAGCGACCCGATTCGCAGTACGCCGCGGCCGTGCCCATCTTCATCCGCCGATTGCTGGACGGCAAACCCATCACCATCTTCGGCGATGGCGGCCAGACGCGCGACCTGATCTTCGTCGGGGACGTGGTACGCGCCAATTTGGCCGCGGCCGCCCACCCGTCCGCGCCGGGAGGCGTGTTCAACATCTGCACGGGCAACGAGACGCGCATCATCGACCTGATCGAAATACTGCAAGACCTGTTCCCGTCTGCGCCCGCGCCTGAATTTTCAGAGCCGCGCGCGGGCGATATCTATCGCTCCATCGGCAGTCCACAGCTCGCCTCCGACCTGCTCGGCTTCCGCGCGCAGACCTCGCTCGAAGATGGCCTGAAGCAGACGGTGGAGTGGATGCGTCAATGAACACCCGTCCGCACCTCCGCAATCGATTCGTCCTCATCGGAGACATCATTCTCATCATCGTCTCCGTCCTGGGGAGTTTCGCGTTGCGCTACGACGTGGGTCAGATGTCGTTCTATTTTCCCGCCATCCTCATCATGTCGGGAGTCGCGCTTCTGGTAAAAATCCCGACGTATTATTTCTTCGGACTCTATCGCCGTTTGTGGATGTATGCCAGCACGAACGAATTGAAATTGATCGCGGTGGCCGTCTCGACCGCGTCCGTGCTGACGGCGGGCGTGATGCTGGCCTTGAGCGCGGCGGGACTCATCCAGCCTGGAATGCCGCGTACCGCGCTCATCATTGACTGGCTCTTCTCGCTCGTGCTCATCGGCGGCTCGCGCTTCGCCCTGCGGATTCTCAGTGAGCAAGCCGCGGCGCGCACCGAAAAGGAACGCCGCGCCCTCATCATCGGCGCAGGGGACGCGGGCGCGCTGGTGGCGCGCGAACTGCAAAAAACGAATCAACTCGACGTGACCCCCATCGGCTTCCTCGATGACGACCCTGCCAAACAGCGTCATGAAATTTACGGCGTGCGCGTCATCGGCAAGGTGACGGATTTGGAATCGGTGCTCGCCAATCGGCAGGTGGACGAAGTGGTGATCGCCATCCCGTCCGCGCCTGGGCGTTTAGTGCGCCAGATCACGGACGCGTGCCGCAAGCGCGGCATCCCCTCGCGGACGATGCCTGGCATGAACGAACTCATCGGCGGGAAGGTCAGCGTGAACCGCCTGCGCGAGGTGGACATCACCGACCTGCTGCGCCGCGAACCTGTCAGCATTGACGATCGTCTCGTCGGTTCAAGCCTGAACGGGAAGCGGGTTCTCGTCACTGGCGCGGGCGGCTCCATCGGACGCGAACTCACGCGCCAGATCGCGCGCTGGAGTCCGTCTGAACTCGTCTTGCTTGGTCACGGCGAGAACAGTATTTTCGAAACCCTGCTGGAACTGCAGGAGGATTATCCGTCGCTCTCGCTTCATCCCGTCATCGCGGATGTGCGCGATGAGACGCGGATCGAATCGGTTTTCGCGGAGCATCGTCCGCAGGTGGTCTTCCACGCCGCGGCGCACAAACACGTCCCGTTGATGGAGGTCAACGTGGCGGACGCGGTCACGAACAACGTCCTCGGGACGCGCAACATCGTGGACGCGGCGGCCCGCCACGAGGTGGAGCGACTCGTGCTCATCTCCACCGACAAGGCGATCCGCCCCGTCAGCGTGATGGGCGCGACGAAACGTCTCGCGGAGATGATCGTCGTCAACGCCGCGCATCGCACGGGCCGCACATTCTCGGTCGTCCGCTTTGGAAACGTGCTTGGCAGTCGCGGGTCGGTCGTGCCGAAGTTCAAGAGTCAGATCGCGCGCGGCGGTCCTGTCACGGTGACGCACCCCGATATGCGACGTTATTTCATGATCATCCCTGAGGCGGTGCATCTCGTTTTGCAGGCCTCGGCCATGGGGACGGGCGGCGAAGTGTTCTTCCTTAACATGGGACAGCCTGTGCGGATTTTGGACCTGGCCGAGGATTTGATCCGCCTGTCGGGACTCGAACCTGGCCGCGACATCGAGATCGCGTTCACGGGCATCCGCCCTGGTGAGAAACTGTCCGAAGAACTTTCGGATGACACGATGAGTTTCTCGCCCACGGCGCATCCCGAGATCGTGCGCGTGGAATCGGACGAGGCCGTGGAGGGCGCACAGCTGAACAATACGCTCGATCAACTGGCGCGGCTGGCGCGTCAGAATGAAGTCGAGGCGCTGTTGCGCGTGCTGGATGAAGTCGTCCCTGGCGCGGCGGTGCGGTCAAGTCCGCCACCCGATATGATGTCGCTGTTTTAACGGTGGTCAAGTAGCGGAGTATATCGAGACCACATGGCAGAAGTTTCACTTAAAGAATGGAATCGTTTTCTGGAGGGCCATCCCCACGCGCATATTTTGCAGACAGGGGAATGGGGGGAATTGAAGGCGGGCTTTGGCTGGGACGCTGTCCGAATTGTCACTGGCGATATTGGTGCGCAAATCTTGTTCCGCAAATTGCCGCTGGGATTCACGATCGCGTATGTGCCGAAGCCAATCCTTGACAGTGGACAGTGGACGGTGGACGGTGGATTTTGGAAAGAAGTGGATTTGGTTTGCAAAAAACGCCGCGCCGTGTTTCTCAAAATCGAACCTGATTTTTGGGAAGACCAAAAACCTGAAACCTGGAACCTGAAACTTGAAACTTCGCCCCACAACATCCAACCTCCCCGCACCATCGTCGTTGACATCCGCGGCACGGAGGAGGAGATCCTCGCGCGGATGAAGCAGAAGACGCGCTACAACATCCGTCTCGCAGAGAAAAAGGGAGTGACCGTCCGCACATGGGATGACATCCCCGCGTTCCATGCGATGATGCTCGTCACGGGCGGACGCGACGGATTTGGCGTCCACTCGCTGGAATATTATCGCCGCGCCTACGAATTATTCTACCCGACGGGGATGGCCGAGTTGCTGGTGGCGGAATTTGAAGGCAAACCGCTCGCCGCGTTGATGGTCTTTGCGCGGGGACGACGCGCCTGGTACATGTACGGCGCATCCACGGACGAGGAACGCAACCGCATGCCCACTTATCTCTTGCAGTGGGAAGCGATGAAATGGGCGCGCTCCAAAGGCGCGGAGGAATACGACTTGTGGGGCGTTCCCGATGAAGATGAATCGACTCTCGAAGCCAATTTCGAGACGCGTCACGATGGCCTGTGGGGAGTCTACCGCTTCAAGCGTGGGTTTGGCGGCGCGGTGAAACGCGCCGAACAGGCAAGGGATCGAATCTTCAATCCATTGTTGTATCGGCTGTATTTATGGCGGGTTGGCGGAGTGGTGGAGTAGTCGGCTATTTCCCTTCCTCATGTGGTTGTGTATTTCCCTCTTCTGCATTTTGAGTTCCCTGTCCAGCCTGTGGGGTTGGAACGGCTTTGGAACCAAACAAGGATTTAAGTATGGCCCCAAGAATAGGTGCGGCGACCACTGCAATGATGACAGCCGTCCAGAAGTTCAGGCCAAAGACCCATTGCAGTATCAAGGCTAGAATGACCGCCAGCCAGATCCCTTGTCCCATGGCAACCTCCTTACTTTGAACAGATGCCACAAATTCAGTATAGCACCCAGGGGCAGCCGATTCAATAGGTTGTGGTTTAAACTTTGATGACAAAAAAGCCTCCGAGATTTAATCGGAGGCTTTTACGTTTTTCGTCTTGCGTTTTACTTCTTGCTCTTCCTCAACCCAAATTCCTTCTCGGCCAGCGTCACCGCCTCTTCGAATATCTTCAGTCCCTCGTCCACTTCGGAAGTGGAAATGGACAGCGGCGGGGCAATGCGGATGACGCTCTTCGAGCATCCCAGCAGGAGCAGGCCGCGCTCGAAGGCCAAATCCACCACACGGTCCTGTAGTTTTTCGGCGGGTTCCTTCGTCTCACGGTCGGTGACGAACTCCACGCCGATCATCAGGCCGATGCCGCGCACGTCCCCGATGGACGGATGCCGCATCTGGATTTCCGCCAGCGCGTCGAGCGTGTACTGTCCCACCTCGGCCGCGTTCTGCAGATATTCCTTCTCGATCAGGTCGATCGTCGCGAGGGCCGCGGCACAGGAGATGGGATTGCCGCCGAACGTGTTCCCGTGCGAACCCTTCTCCCAGTCCATGATGTCGCGGCGGGCGATGCACGCGCCGAGCGGCATGCCCGAAGCGATTCCCTTCGCGGCGGTCAGGATATCTGGCTCCACGCCAAAGTGCTCAATGGCCC
>JBMOMR010000015.1:0-21328 GCA_049324715.1 Chloroflexota bacterium
GCAATGTCACCGGGCAGGTGCGAACCTGTCAGGTTGCCCACGTGGATTTCGGCATTGGCATAAGGCCATGCAACTGCAATAAGGATGTTTTCGGGCATTCGTGCCTCCATAATAATTGGGTAGGGGCAGATCTGCTTTTCTGCCCGGGGTGGACACATGTCTCGGTCGGACACATAGGTCCGCCCCAACAAACAAAACGGCTGTCCACGCTGGACAGCCGTTTTCATTCAGAAACGAAAACCTAACATGCTTTCCAGGCGCGGGTGGACAACTCCATTTGCATGGCCATGGTCATTGTCACCATTGGGAAAGCGGGTTTGGCAAACATGGGCGCTATTTTAGGCCGATGGAGATGGTTTGTCAATGGAGGGGCTATTTCTTTTTTCCCTGCGCCGCCACAGCCGCGGCGGCTTTGGCAACCTCGTCCGCATCACCGAGGTAGTAGTTTTTGATGGGCTTCAGGGCTTCATCCAATTCGTACACGAGCGGAACGCCCGTCGGGATGTTGAGCTCGGTGATGTCGGCTTCGCTGATGTTATCGAGATATTTGACGAGGGCGCGGATGCTGTTTCCGTGGGCGACGACCAACAGCCTCTTTCCCGACTTGATGGCGGGCGCGACCGTCCCGTGCCAATACGGCAGGACGCGTTCCAGCGTGATCTTAAGCGACTCGGTGGCTGGCAAATGCTCGGGAGTCAGCGAGGCGTAGCGCGGGTCGAAGCGCGGATGACGTTCGTCGGTCAATTCCAGCGCGGGAGGCGGCGTGTCGTAACTGCGTCGCCAGATCTTCACCTGCGCCTCGCCGAACTTTTCGGCGGTCTCGGCTTTGTTCAATCCCTGTAACGCGCCGTAGTGACGTTCGTTCAATTGCCAGGCGCGTGTGACGGGTAGCCATTCCTGCCCGAGTTCTTCCAGGACGATCCACAGCGTCTTGATGGCGCGGCGCAAAACGGATGTGTAAGCCACGTCGAAAACGTATCCGCCTTCGCGCAGAAGTTTCCCCGAGTTGTGGGCTTCTTCCACACCCTGCTCGGTCAGGCCGACATCCGTCCAGCCCGTAAAGCGGTTTTCGAGATTCCAGGCGCTCTGCCCGTGACGAAGTAAAACGAGTTTGTACATTAGAGACTCTCTTTGTTGTGGGTATCGGTTGGAGTTTCGCCTGCTGGAAGCGCCTTTTCCAACCGTACAATGGCAAGCACGCCAGCGAGGAGCACTGCGCCAAAGATGAGATTGGCTCCCAGCGGCGAGAGGGACAACGCTACAAATGCAAGACAGTTGACCAATACGGCCACCAGATGGATCGCCATGACCGCGCGCAAAGGCGACATCCCTAGATGAACGAGGCGGTGATAAACGTGGTCACGGCCCGCCTTGTAGAAGGGAAGTTTTCTCCGCATTCGGGAGACGGTCACCAGCGTGGTGTCGAAGATGGGGATGAATAAAAGCAGGATGGGGATGAACCAGGAGGTGGCAGGCGGCAGACCGACGGGGGCATAGGCCATGGCGATGGATGCCACGATGAAGCCCAGCGACTGCGCACCCGAATCGCCAAGGAACAAGCGCGCTGGGGTGATGTTGAAATAATAGATCCCCGCACAAATCCCCAGCAGGAGCACGCTGATGCTGGTAAGCTCAACCTGCCCAGAGGCCATCGTGACGGGAAGAAAGAACAGGAAGGTAATCCCGCTAATCCCCGCCGCCAGGCCATCCATGCTGTCGATCAAATTCATGGCGTTGGTGATGCCGATCAGCCAGAAAAGCGTGAAACCAATATCCAGAACATTGGCCACTTCGATTGGCAGGAACGGAAGCTGCATAGATGCGATGAAATGGACGGACACGCCCGACACGATCATCACAAATCCCGCCAGCGTCTGTCCGATCAGCTTCGGGAGAGCGGAAAGGCCGCGGGCGTCGTCCCACAGCCCGAACAGGTAGACCACTCCCGCCGAAAGCAAGAGTGCACGCACGAACGCGTTTTGCCACAAGCCAAACATAGTGACCAGAAGAATCAGGCTCAGGAAGATCACCGTCCCACCCGCCAACGGAGTGGGATGGGCGTGCAGTTTATGCGCCGATCTCCCTGGGATATCCACCAACCCAAACCGTTTGGCCAGCAGGATCGATAGCGGCGAAAACAAAAGCGACGCCACTATCGCGAGCAGTGCGTAGAGAAAAAATTGCTGTGAAAAAAACAAATTAGTCAAAGGGGGGTCCCGCTATGCAACGAAATCCAGTGCATGAACGCACTGGCGGTTTATTCTATCATACTTAACTGGCGCGGCTTTTTCCCTCGATTTCATCCGCGAGACGCTGATACACCGCATAGGTGGCCTGATTGACCTTTTCGCTCGAAAATCTCTCGACGACCAATGAACGTCCAGCCAGACCCATGACGCGTCTCCGTTCGGGATACAGGATCAACGCCTCCATCGCGTCTGCCAGTGCTAAAGCGTCCTGCGGCGGCACCGTCAACCCGTTGACGCCATTCGCGACCACGTCCCGACAGCCAGGCACGTCCGTCGCCACGATGGGACGCCCCGAGGAAGCCGCCTCCAGCAGGATGGTGGGCAGTCCCTCTCCGAGACTAGGCAACGCGACGATGTGACAGGAGGAGAACACCTCGCGCATATCGGACATCCAGCCCCACCATTCCACAACGCCTTCATCCGCCCAGCGCTTCAACATCTGGATCTCGATGCTGGCTGGGTTACCGACATCGGGCTGCCCGACCAGAACGAATCGCGCCAAGACCTTTGAGCGGAGAATCCGCGCCGACTCGACAAAGGTCCCCACGCCCTTGTCCCACAACATGCGCCCAGCCAAAACCACGACGGGAATTCCCTCTAGCTCAGGCAGTGGCGAATAGTGGTCAACATCCACGCCCACGCCTTCGATGATCTGCGTGCGATCTGCGCGGACAAGTTTCTCGTCCACAAAGTAATTTCGATCCGTCTCATTCTCAAAGACGGTCATCCCCCTCCCGCCGCCCAGTGCAAGACGATACACCAACTTGACCAGCGGCTTCAGGAGACGCGCCCGAAAATCCGTCCCCAGGAACACATAACCCCGTCCCGTGATGGAACGGACCAGCGCGGTATTTTTCCACAGCCAGGCTCCCAACGACCCGTACAGAACAGGTTTGATGGTATGCAAATGCACGAGGTTGGGTTTTTCCTGTGCAACGATTCGGTGGAACTGCCAGATCGCCTGCAACTCTTTCAGGGGATTGACGCTTTGCCGTCCCACCTCCCATTTCAGCCAGCGAAATCCATCCGCTTCCATTTGAGATGCGTAAGGCCCGCTCGGCGAAACGAAAACCACATCTTCGCCTTTTTCACGCAGGAAACGCGCTAACGAAAGGCGGAAGCGAAAAAGATACCAGTCCGTGTTGGAGACAATCAGGATTTTCATTTTGCGCGTTTCGCCAAAAGATTCTCGTAAACATGTCGATACTGTTCGGCCATGGCATGTAAATTATAAACTTCAACGGCATGCTTCCGCGCTTTCATTCCCATTTCAGCGCGCATCTGCGGGTTCTGCAACAACGCGTCCAGTTGAGCCGCGCAGGCGGACGCGTCTCCTTCAGGAAACAGCAACCCGCGCCCACCATCCAGCATGGAGGCGTTGTCTCCCACGTCGCTCAACACGCAGGGAAGTCCAGCCGCCTGCGCTTCCATGACGGCCTGCGCGCGTCCGCCTTCGTACCAGGAGGTCAGCGCAAAAATATCCGACTGGAAGAGGACGGGCTCGACCCGCTCCAGTCTGCCCCAAAACTTTATCCGAGATTCCAAACCCGCTTGTCTTGCAGCGCGTTCGAGTTCGTCTCTCTGTGGACCTTCGCCGACGATCCACACGAAAAACTCGCGCCCGCGTTTTTTCAACAGGTCGGCCGCTTCGATCAGCAACCCGACATTTTTTTCGGGACTGAGACGCGCCACCGTGCAGACGATGGGCAGACCCGCCTCACGGTCAGGTTGACGCGGCGCTTCGAACGGACGCAGGTCGATCCCGTTTGGTATGCAAACCGATCGAGAGTCTGGTGCGAGCCGCCGCCGAAGCGCTTCCTCCCAGCCGCGACGCGAGGGATACACAACCGCGTCGGAAAAATAAGTATTGAGTACGCGCTCGACTGTGGCGTATAAAAATCGGCGCAGGGGGGTGAAACGCGCCCAGCGATAATAATAGGGTGGAAGGTGAACCGTGTAGACATTGCGCCACGGTCGGCGGCGTTGTGAGGCGGCGGCGAGCAGTCGTGCGCGCGCATCTTGAAAATGGATGAGGTCAGGCTGGTATTCTTGAATCGTCCGAGAAAGCGCACGCGCCGCGCGTCCGTTGAAGAGCCCGCCGACATCCCAATGAAACACGTCGCAACCCTGTGCGCGAATTTGATCTGCAAATTCCTGCCGCGCGCCAGAGAGCAATGCAAATTCAAAGTTGTCCTTCAGGCCCTGAGTCAGGCCGAGCAAAAACCGTTCCACGCCCCCGCTGGAAAGTTGCGTGGACGCGACGAGGAGGACGCGCGTTTTCATTTCAAAAATCCCCGTTCAAGGCGAAACGGATTGCCGTGCAATCGTTCGGCCAGCCGCCACCCCAGCCTGCCTCCCAGCGAGAACAGTCCGAGCCGCCAGAAGGAACGGTTTTGCGGAAAAGGAGTCTGCCACCAGGCGCGGGCAAGATAATGCCGCGCTCGCCGCGTCTCGCCGCCCCAAAAACAATATGAGGCCGCGTGGATGAACGCGTTCCCCAAAATGGCATTTGTCTTCGGCGACAAAGTCAGAGGGAAATCTGGAGAAGACACCAACCGCTCGAACACCGAGGCCAGTTCCTCCCCAAAACGCGGCGCGCTCGATAACGTCTTTGCGCCGCCATGAAGCCGCGCACGCGACATTTCACCGCGCAGATATTTCAGCCGCGCACGCGTCCCCAAGCGGAGCCACAGGTCGTAATCCATCACAAAATGCAGGGATTCGTCGAGCATCCCCACGCGCTCCACGGCCTCGCGTCGAAGAAAGGTGCCAGGCTGGGGAATGAAATCCTCCGCGAGTAAAACGAGTTTTTCGTAATCGAACTCTTCAACGGGATAATTTCCCAATGCATTGCCCGCCTCGTCCACATAAACGCAATCGCCATACACGCCAGCCAGGTCGCGCTCCGACTCCAATGCGTCCACGGCGCGCGTCACCGCATCGGCCGCGAGGAGATCGTCCGCGTTCAGCCAGCCCAAAATTTCGCCGCGCGCCATCCGCCAGCCTTTGTTCACCGCCTGCGCCTGCCCCTCGTCTTTTTCAGAGATCCACCGCAGTTGTTCGCCAAACGATTTTAGGATGGAGATCGTATCGTCGGTCGAACCGCCGTCCACGACAATGAGTTCCACGTTCGGGTAATTCTGTGCGAGGACGGATCGGATCGCGTCCGCGATGAACTTTCCCTGATTCAACGACGGCGTGACAATGGACACGAGCGGGCGTTCGCTCATTTCGGACCTCTCGGCGGTGCGGCCATCTCGAGGCTTTTTTCCAACCGACGCGCGAACTGCTCCCAGCTGAATTGCGTCTCGTAGCGACTCTTCAAGGCCTGCCCGCGTCGACGCGCCTCCTCGGGCAGAGACAACGCTTCGAGCATCGCCGCGGAAAGGGCCTGTGCGTCTCCCGCCTCCACCAGCCAGCCGCTGACGCCGTCTTCCACCTGTTCCACCAGTCCGCCCGCGCGGGTGGCGATCACTGGCAGGCCGAACGTGGCGGCAATAGGAATCACACCCGATTGCGAAGCGCTTGTATAGGGCAAAATCACCAGGTCACTGCGGGCAAAGAGATCGCCCACTTCCTCCTCGGCGATCCAGCGATTGAGCACGTCCACGCTGGGCAGACCCGCAAGCAATGAGGCATACGGCGCAAGGTTTCCTTCCCCTGCGAGGATCAACTGGCAGTCCATTTTGGATCGGAGTTTCGCAAAGGCGTCCAGCAATGTCTCCAAGCCTTTGTAGGGCATGATGCGTCCAAAAAAGAGAATCGTCGGCGGGCGATTCGTCTCTGGGTGGACGCGCGTCGAGTACGAGAGCGGCCCAAGCGGGATGGTGTCGATTCGGGCAGAGTCCGCTCCACGTCCCGCGAGATGCGGTTTCAACGTCTCGCTTAGGACCACGCAACGGGAGGCGCGCCGAATGGAGACGTTCTCCAGTTTTTCGTAGAACCGTCCTGCCAGGTCGGGATGCGGGCGCGGATCATGGACAACGATGACGGAGGGGATGTCTCGTAATGATTTTTGTATCAAAAAGTTCCACGGGTGAAACATGGGGAAGAAAATTGCGTCTGGGTTAAATTGCCGAATCTGGTCGGCGATGCGATGAGCCTGGATGGGAAAAACGAGCGACAGGAACGCGCCTGCCGCGTTGCGATATGTTTCCACTTCCACGCGCCGAAGCGACGAATCCCAGGATTGCAGGTTTTCCAGCGCGCGGGAAATCACCGCAAGCACCTGGTGACGCTGCGCCAACTGGCGCGCAATTTGCATGCTGATCACCCCGCCTGCGCCGCGCCGACCCAGATAAACGATGGCAATACGCATCGAGATCTCATCCTTCAACGTTCGAACTTCAAGACAGTTGATTTTACTTCGTTGTCTGCTTTAGCGACCATTCCATCGCCGATTTAATCTGCGGAAGGAGGGCATCCACCACCAACTCAGCCGCGTTCGGTCGGAGGTGGACAGCATCATAAAAACCGTCTTCGCCGAGACCTGTGACCTTATCATAAGCCGATAGGTCCTGGAAAAACACGTTTGGATGGGCGGCGGGCAGAGACGAGAAGTAGTCGGCCAGTAGACGCTGGCAGGCTTCCACCTGCGCGGGGTCTTTTCGGTGGGCGGCGTTATAAAGCGCGGGATGCGTGGGGCTTTCGTACAAGACGACTGCGATCCCGTTCGCTTCGGCAACCATCAAGAGCGCTTCCAGCGTCTCCTTCGCCGATTGGTCAATGTTTCTGCAAGACATCCCAGCCAACCTTCGCTCAACGGTGGCGGTCAACAAGTCCACGTATTGCTCGTGCGTGATGGGCTTGCGGAACCCCATGCCATCCGCCTCAAAGCCCCATGTTCGGAGCCTGGTCTGAACATCAGGAAGGGCCAGGATATAGAACGAATCCGAGAACGACTGAATGCTCAGAATGTCTCGCAGTGACGTGTCGGCGACGGAAAACGCCATCTTCATCGGCATGTACGGGAGGAGAGAAAGCGGCTGAAGGTCCGAATTTTGAACGTCACCATCCAGAGTCTCCTTCGCGATCTCGACCAACAGGAGATGCGGCTTGGTCTGCGAGCGAAGCATATAGTTCAGCTGAACAGCGTAGTCCCCCACCCTACCACCCTCCACGGACATGTTGAAAGCCGAGAAGCCCGTTTTTTCCTCGATATACATAGGAGACAGGGTGAACGCGCGAGAAGATCCAAGGATCACAATGTCTGGGTTTGTGTCAAAGTTACCGAGCATGGCAACTTTGATGGAACGAGCGCTGGGTGTAATGGAAGGAAAGGCATCAGTGCCAAAGCGAGCATGGGGATCAACATAAACCGCAAGCCCCAGAGCAAGGAGCAGTGTCAAGATAAAGCCAAACGACCAACCGCAGACCGTTTTGGCGGGTCGCTGTTCCACGGTCAGCGACTTCTTCGATTCCCCCCAGATTGCGCCTACCAATAAAAGCAAAGCCGAGGCCAACAACAAGAGGCGTAATGCATCCGTGAAATTTTCCGATAACCAGACACTTTTTTGGTCGAGGAAATTCGCGGTGAAGACAACGCCGTAGGAGATCAGCGCCAGGCCCGAGAACAAGAGGAAGAAACGTCTGCTATTCATTGAATTGTCCATTATGAGGCCTAAAATTGCACATACAAGAACTGGATCTCTCCGCCGAGAAACAGCAGGCCGAGGGTCGCCAGCACGCCCCAGAGGATCGCGGACCAGATGTTTCGCTTTTCGGAAAGACGCAGAACGCTGGCGGCTTCGCTCAGTCCCGTTATGGACAATACGAGCGCGGCAAACAAGGCTGGCGTAGCGGAATCCCACAACAACCGCGAGAGGATGTTCGAATCGCCCAAGCCTCCAAACCCTGTCATCTGAATTAGCAGGTGCCTGAGATATCCAAGGTCGGGGCTCATGAAAAACACCCAACTCAAAACAATACCCAGAAGAAAAATGGTCCTGCCGAGCCAAGCAGGAATACCGATATTCTTTCGTTTCCACCAGACATGGAGATTGATCAAAAAGCCATGATACGCTCCCCACAGAATATACATCCAGCCTGCGCCGTGCCAGAGTCCGACCAAGGCCATTGTGGACAGATTGGCAATATATTGGGACTGTTCGCGCCAGGCAGATCCTCCTTTACGCAGAAGGAAGCGACTGATCGGAGAGAACAGATAATACTTGAACCAGTTTGAGAGTGACATATGCCAGCGTTCCCAAAATTCCGTCGGGTTCGCGGCCAGGTAGGGATTGTTGAAATTGGGAGGCAGGGTTATGCCAAAAAATGTACTAACGCCCAGCACCATGTCCGTATATCCCGAAAAATCAAAATAGAGTTGCATGGCATAGGCGATCACAATGTACCAGGCGGGAATCAATCCTGCAAAACCGTCCTGGCTGTTCACGGACGTGGCGAGTAAACCGCCCAGGGCATCGGCGATCAGGACTTTCTTAGCCAACCCCATGCTGAGGTAGACCAGTCCCGAATACACCTGCTCGCGCTTGAGTTGATTGGGCAAATACTGAAATTGATCAGCCGTTTCCCGAAAACTGCTGATGGGGCCCGCACTGATCTGGGGAAAATACACCGAAAATGTTGCGAACGCCCAGAAATCATCAGTGGCTGGGTACAAACCGCGTTGGACATCAAGTAAGTAACCGATGTGCTTGAAGACGAAGAAAGAGATCCCCAACGGCAAGCCTAATTGCAAAAGGTTGGCCGCTACATCAAGGTTCAACGAATCCATCAGAATGTTGAACGTATCGACGCCAAAGTTCCAATATTTGAACACCAACAACGCGGTCAGGTTTAGCACGATCCCCAAACCAGTCCAACGGCGTTTTGCGAAAAAATATGTAGACCAGGAAAGCAGGAACAGAAGCGGCAGAAATTTTAGGTCGGCAAGCGCATAGAAGATATAACTTGCCGCCAGCAGAAAGAACATCTTATGGCGGGGTTGCCGCAATACCCCATAATAAACAAGTACGGTGATGGGGAGAAACAACAGCAGAAACACATGACTGGCGATCGTCACAACTCACTCCTCAGGGATACCTTCGACTCGATACGCCACCAGCAGGAAGCCCACTAATAACGAAGGATTCCCATCCAGTGAAGTTTGTGATACCAGACGGAACGATTCAAATACGGCTTGATGTTTCTCATGATCTCACCCCAGTCAACGTCGCGGTAGTGGATCTGCCGTCGCAGGCGATTCATCTCTGCCAGACCGGTGCTGTTCATGTGCATACTGGTCTTCTGCGCAGACTGGACGCGGAAAGCCGCCAGGAAGCGCGGCACGCGCACCATCTTGGCGCCAGCATTACGGAACCGAACCAGCATATCCCAGTCGAGAGCGAACTGATAAGACTCGTTCATCTGGCCGCCAGCCTTTTCCCATATGCTTCGCCGCCAGAAAAGCGTCTCCTGGGGGACGTAATCGGCCCAGAGGATGACGTTATTATCGTGCCGCGGCAATATCCAACGCCCAATTTCCTTGTCGTTTTCGTTGATAATGATACGGTGACTGTAAATCACGTCCACATCAGGGTTATTGAGAAAGAAATCCGCAACGTAGTTCAACGAACCAGGCAGAAGGACATCGTCGGAATTTAAGTATGCCAGGATCTCGCCGCTGACATGCCGCATCCCCAAATTGATCGCTTCCGCCTGACCTCGGTCTTTCCGTGACTCGAAGTGGGTGAGGCGCGACAGGTAGGGCTGCAACACTTCGACCGTCCCATCCGTGGAGCCCCCATCCTGAATCGCATACTCAAGATTTGGATACCCCTGGTCGAGCACGCTTTTAACCGTCCGCTCGATAAAGGCGGCCTGACGGAACGAAGGGGTGACAATGGAAATCCGCGGAGCGCGGGCAGGTTCAACGATTGGAAATGTCCGATAGTGCTCGGGGAGTTCCAGCGGCTGGGGCGCATGTTGTTCCAGCACACCCACTTTGGGCAGGAAGATGCGACGGAAGTCTCTCAGTTTGATCGCCACCGGTTGTAGCAAGCGAAAAATGGAAATGGATCGGAAGGGTCCATGTTGCAAGCCAAACAGGAACGATGTTCGAAAACTTTGCACGACCCTTTCCTTTTCCAGGACTTGCATCCGCAGGTGTTCGTTCTCGATCTGGAGTCTTTCGTTCTCCTCACGGACTTTCAGGAGGGCGGACGAATCGAACAAGGTTTGAACTTGCCCCATCATTTCATTCAAGAATCGCGGCGTGGTCTCTCGTTTGAATAATTGAATTACTTCCTCTTTTTCAGCCATCTGTTCCTGGCTTACCCTGTAATGATGTGCCCAGGTCCGCAATTCCTGCAAATACGGCAAGGAGAGAGAATCTCGCGAGGTTGTTTGATCAAGGTGGGCCGCGATCAGGTCACGCCAGAGTGCTTTTGTCCGATCCCAGGAGAATTTATTCGCCTGCTTATACCCTTTTTGGATCAGGCTCTTCCTCCGTCTGGGCAATTCGTCCAGAAACACCGCTGCCCAGTGGCTGGGATCGTCAGAGTCAACGTACAACGCGGCGTCACCAGCCACCTCAGGGATGGAGGTGAGCGGCGCGCAAATTACAGGACAGCCGTTTTGCATAGCCTCCAAAATGGGCATGCCAAAACCTTCGTATGCAGAGACGAACATGAGCGCTTTCGCGTTGCGGTAGAGAGACTTCATCCTCGCATCAGGGACATAATTCAACTCGATGATTTTTTCCCTGGAAAGCTTGCAACGGACAGCCAGTTCCTTGATGGCATCCTTGTCATGCCAACCCGTCAACACAAGTTTCAGGTCTTCATTATCGCGGGAAATTTCCCGCATGATATTCAACAACAATTCATGGCGCTTGTGAGGCCAATTACGAGCAGGATAAAGGATGTATTCCAAAGCGACTTGAGACTCGGCAAAATCCTTTGCAACGCCAGAATTGGCGGCGGATACGTCCCCGGGCATATCGCCAGCAAGGGGAACTGTCACGATCTGGTCTTCGCTCAAGCCAAGATGTCGGATCAGCCTTTGACGGGCATCGGCCGTTAACGTGACTACCTTGGTGGCGCTCCGCAACTGTTGATACGTCTTGAAGCGATTCTCCCGCTCCTCGGCATTGAATAACTCTGGTTTGTCCAATGCAAGCGCATCGGGCACAGACGCGATATGGGGTATCCCGCGGTATGTATCCCAATCGGCGCAAGGCTTCATTCCAAACAGGGGGCTGATCACAAGGTCTGGTTTGAGGGCTTCAAGCAAAGGGGTCAGGCCCACCTCAGGCAGCACGGGAACAACTTCGCCGCCAGAACGACCCAGCCAGGGTCGAAATTCGTCACTGAAACGCCAGCCGACCGCGAAGAACACCTTCACGTTTCCCTGCTCGGCCATCTCTGCCATCAGTTCGCTAACGATAAATGCGACGCGGCTCAACCCGCCGTTACGAGGCGGGTCAAGATCGAATAGGTTGACAAGACAAACTTTCATGGCAACACCTTGGATGTTGTTACTATTTCGGTTTTTTGAAGCGACGGCCCAGTTGCTGAATCACACCAAGGCGCTCTTCGGCGGCCTTGCGCAACATGTCCATCTCAACGGCTTGCTCCTGAAGGATTTTCAGGCGCGCATCCGCGTGGTATTGCAAGTCTTCGGCGCGGGTGTAGAGGTCCAGCAGGGCGAGCATGAGACGTCCCGAAGGAAGAGCCTGGAGGGCCGCGGCCCGCTCCTCGTCAGGAATGACGCGCAGTGGTTGTCGACTCACCACGGCGAACATGTCATATTTGGAGAAGATCGCCGGTTCAAACTGGACGTGTGGGCAGTCCAGCCCGTGGAAGAATTTCTCCAGCGATTGCAGGGAAAACAGATGCAGGTGCTCGAGTTCCTTGAAATGGGTCAGGAAGGCGTGGTTGCCATCGACCAGGTCCCTGTAGGATTTGTCGGGGTCGAAGCGCGGGGTCTGCAAGAGCATGATGCCATCGGGTTTGAGCAGGTCGAGCGCGATTCGCATGGTCCCCACAGGATCGGGCAGATGCTCGAGGACGTCCATGTGCGCGATGACATCGAGAGAACCCTTCGGTATGTTTTGGGATTCGAGTGGCCCCTGCAACATTTGGATGTCGAAGGTCTCCTGTGCGAATTCCACCAGCCAGGGACTGAGTTCGAGACCCGTGGCCTGATAACCCGCGGCGCGCAGGAACGCGATAAAACCGCCGTGCGCGCTTCCCAGTTCAAGGACGGAGGCGGGTGGGACGCGATACTTGAGGAGAGTCCGCAACCAGTACGGGACGCGATCCGTCAGGTCGAGGCGGGCGCGCTCATAAAGGGATGGAAATCCGTATGACTCGGGAAGATGTTTAAGGTAGTAATCCTTGCTGTAAAGTTCGCCAGAATCGTCCACGCGAGTGGGGTCGTCGAACGGCCACTCTTTCAGGATGAGCGTTTCGCATCTGTCACAGCGCGCATACGTGGGGGAATAATCCTGTAAGCTGGTATTGCCACACCAGCATGTTGTCGTTGTCTTCATCGGTCATCCTTACTTGGGTTTTCGGGCAACAAACACAGCCCCCGCGCCCAATGCAGGGCTCGGAGAAAGTTTGATCAGCCCGCGCATGATGTCTTCAAAGCCATCGGTAAAATTCGCGAGGTTGGACAGGTATCCGTGTAGAGGCTGGCTGACTTCAACTCCATCTTCCAGTTTCAGGTGCCAGAGTTCGTCGAACAGCATGAACAAGCGTCCCGATGGTTCAGGGGCAATGGGAATCTGCTCCAGCACGTCGAAGCCCGCTTTTTCCATGCGCGCCACCCATTCTTCCTGCGTGAACGGATTACGCAACTGGTGATAATCTTCATAGTCCTGCCAGAGCGCCGCGCCCTTCTTCTCGGCATGAAAAAGTTTGGACAGTAGGGGCATCATTCCCCATTCCACGAATTTATCGGTCACCACGCTGGTAACGAACAGCCCGCCAGGTTTGAGTACCCGACGGGATTCGGCAAGCACCTTGTCAATGTGATCCATGTGCTCGAGCGCGCAGTTGGAAAACAGACTGGCAAACGACGCGTCCGCGAACGGCAGTTCATGCGCGGGGACCTGCCGCACATCCCGATACACTCCCGACGCTCGGGCGTGTTCGCACGCGATGGGATCGTGGTCGATCCCGACGACATCTTTGATCTTCGGCCAACTGAATTGGAAGAAACGACCGTCGCCGCAGGCCAGATCGAGGACGGGTTCCGTCATCCGAAAGTAGCGATACGCGGCCACTTCCCATGCGCGCCAGAAAACGATGGACACCACGCGGGGATAGATCTTTTCCACCTCACTTGCGGCGCGCAGGATTTCCTTTTCCTTTAATATTCGCGTGCGAATCGGCATGATGGAGTTCCTCGGTAAAAACTACCAATCCAAGTCGGTTTCGTAGCCAGTTTGAATTAACACGTCACCAAAGCGGCTCTTGAATTCAGAGACCACTTTTGGAGAAAAAACATTTCGCCAGTCTCCCACGATCCCCTTGCGGTAGTGTGAACTGGTATCCTCTTCGCCTTTGTGACGACCCGTCTGGTTTTCAAACGAGTTTCGAGCCACGATATCCCGTAATTGCTGTGGCGGGATATTAAATTGACAATGGCTGACGATCTTCGCAAACACGGCTTGTTCATCGGCCAGCAAGTCTTCATAGCGGACCAACAAAGCGCCGCCATCTTTGCACACAGGCAGCCAGGAACGTTGAATGTCTGCCACAGCATCCATCCTGGTCTGGATCAGCAGACTCAGGCCTTCTTCCAGCGTCATACCATTCAACGCGTTTCGTTCGTCCACCAACTGCTTGGCGATCAGTGGATGGCTGACCTTAACGCTGAAATACAACGAGACGAGCGTGTCGCGCAGGTCACGGATGACCACAAATTCGATATGCGGATGCTGTCTGGCCGGGCTTTGCGTCAACACCTTCTCGAAATCAGCGTAAGGGATATACAAGGCAGGGTAAACAGCGCCAGTCAACAATGGGTCCTCATAAAACTGGGTGATTCCCACCTTGGGAATCACAATACGCTTCGGCGCACATTCGGTCAGAACCGCCCTGACCCATTGCGACCCGGATTTGATGTGCGTAATATTGAAAATTGTCGGTGAGTAATTATTTTCCATCATCCAGCCAAGTTTTTCTGCTCGTTACTTCTTCAGGCGTTCCCTGTTTGGGAACAACTTCTCGTAGTACGCGGCAAGAGAATCGGGAGATTTTGGATCATCATACGGGACCTGACCGATAAGATGCACGCCAAAGCCGTGACCGTAGGCCGGGTCCAGCAAATAACGTTCCCCGACCTTCGGGCTGGGCCGAACCGCCTTTGCGCGGATAGCCATGCGATAAATCGGGTTATCATCCTGCCCGGAGGGAAGCACACTCTCCTCCTCGATCTCGAACAGCGAAGTCTTCAACATCTCGCGCAGGCAGGGAATGGACGGCGCCCACCAGGTCGAAAAGTCATCGTAGATGGCCTTTTGATTGGCGTTGAAGTGCATGGCGCACGATGTATCCGTTCCGTGAACGGCGGTTTCCAGCAAAATCACGCCCCCCTCGCGCAGTACAGAACGCGCCTGCGCCAGCGAAAGCATGGGATCGCGCAGGTGATACAAAATTCCCAGATGATGAACAACGTCGAACCCATCCTTCAAAAGTGGATGAGAATACAAAATTCCGTCCAGGCGTTCGGAAATATTGTTCACCGATACATTCCAGAACGGGATCACCTCGCTAAAAAGCGCCTCGCGCACGAGCATCAGGTTGTTCATACCTTGTTGCCACGGAATCTGCCAGTAATTCATGCAGTCTGCGGCAACCACAAGCGACGCGCCCATGGCCTCCGCCTCGAAGGCCCACATCCCATCCCACGAACCAAGGTCTAACACGCTTTTCTTGTTGTAATTTACCTTTTTTCGCACAATGCGGATATTGTTCCACGTCCCCTCCCAGGCAAAACCAGGAGTGGTAATTCCATCGCCCAGGTCCATGCGGTGGTACCAGGGACGCATGGCAATCTGCTTCCGCAGAATCTCATTGCTTGCCTGTCGTTCCTGCGGAGTCAAGCGTTGCGATCGGCGCGCATCCAATTTGGGGATCAGTTCCATTCCTTGCAACTCCTCAACTACCAATTGATATCGTTCTCGTAGCCTGTTTCGATCAGGTGCTGGCCGAATCTCTGTTTGAATTCCGCCTTGACCCTGTCTGTGAAGTAGTTCGCCCAGTCGCCTGAGATGCCTTTGCGGTAATGCGAAGACACGTCCTCCTGGCCTCGTTCGCGGCCTGCGCGGTTTGTGAAGGAATTGCGCTTAACGATTTCCCGCAACTGGGCCGGGGAGATGTTAATGGCGCAATGGTCAACGATCTTCTCGAATTGAGTAAGTTCGTCGGCGATCAAATCCTCGTAACGGACCAACAAGGCGCCGCCCTGCTGGCAAACGGGCAACCACGAGCGCTGGATATCCGCCTGCACGCGTATGGCCGTGCCATTGCCTTCGCCGAACAGATACAACAAGCCGTCTTCAAATTCCAACTCGTTGAGCTTCTTGTGTCCCTGGGCGACATGGTCAGAGATGATCGCGTGGCTGACCTTTAAACTAAAGTACAGCGAAATCAAGGTATCGCGCAAATCCCGTATGACAACGAACATTTTCACGGGAAGATTCTGCTCCACGAAGTTTTTCCAGTTTAGCAGAACAGGCGAATCGGCGGCTGAACCCGCTGTCGGGTCAGGCTGGACCCGAGGCCGTAGCGTCGACTCGAACCGATCGCGCGGCACGTAGACTGTCGGGTAGATCATCCCAGGCACGATGGCGTCCTCATAAAACTGGGCCACCTTCACGCGCGGCTTGATGATTCGCGTGGGGGCACATTCGCTCAGAACCTGATACACCCATTGCGAACCTGATTTTACGTGGGTAATGTGAAAAACGGTGGGTTCCATGTCACCAATCCAGGCTTGTTTCGTAGCCGGTTTCGATCAACAGTTGCCCAAATTTCTGCTTGAACTCGTCTCGAACGCGGTCGGTAAAATGATTCCGCCAATCCCCCGCGACCCCCTTGCGATAATGCGAGGAAACATCCTCCTCGCCCGGCTTGCGCCCGGCTTGTCTGGAGAAGGAATTTTTTTCAATGATCGTCTGCAGTTTTTGTATCTCGATTTCGATCTGACAGTGCTCGACGATCTGCATAAATTGAGTCTGCTCATCTGCGATCAGGTCTTCATAACGAAACAAACGCGCCTCTCCCTCCCGAATGGAGCGCAGCCAGGAGCGTTGAATATTGGCGCTGGCCTGCAAACGCTCGCCGATCAGAAAAAGCAGGCCTTCCTCCTCGCTCATGGTGTTCAACTTTTCGTGACCTTCCGCCACATTTTCCGAAATGATCTTATGGCTGACTTTCAGGCTGAAATAGAGGGACACCAACATATCGCGCAGATCTCGGATGACGACAAACTTGACCTGCGGTTCTTTCCGGACCGTGAAGTGGTGCCAATTCCAGACAGCGGCCGCGTCCGAACGGGCTGGCTGATACGACCGATCCAATTTGACATCGGGAAAAACGGTCTGGTCGAAACGCGGCCTCGACACATACAATGCCGGGTAGATGGCACCGGGCTTGATTGGTTCTTCGTAGAACTGTCCCAGTCCCACTCTGGTTTTGACGATCCGCTTCGGCGCAGATTGGGAAAGAATGGCTTTCACCCACTGCGAGCCTGATTTCACATGTGTGAGGTGAAAAACGGTTGGAAGCGAAGTCACCAGTTGAGGTCCTTTTCATAGCCTGTATCGATCAAAAGCTGACCGAACTTTTGCTTGAATTCGGCTTTGATATGGTCGGTAAAATGATTTTTCCAGTCGCCAGATACGCCTTTCCGATAATGCGATGAGACGTCCTCCTCGCCCGGTTTTCGGCCTGCGCGCTTTGTGAACGAGTTCCCCTCCACGATCTCGGTCAACTTTTTGGCGGGGATATCGATCTGGCAGTATTCGATGATCTTGGCAAACGCCTGTTGTTCGTCAGCGATCATATCCTCGTAACGGAGGAGCAGGGCCTCGCCTTTTTTGCAGGCGGCCAGCCAGGAGTGTTGAATATTGGCGCTAGCCTGACCGCGCTCATCGACTACGTACAACAGCCCTTCCTCTTCCGATTTCATTTCATTCAGTTTGCGATGGCCTTCTGCAACATTATCAGAGATCAATGGATGGCTGACCTTCAGACTGAAGTACAGTGACGTCAACGCATCGCGCAAGTCTCGAATGACAACGAACACCTTCGTGGGGTAATCGGAGGCGGAAAGTTTCTCAACGAATCGATTGTGCGGAACGTACACAGTCGGGTAGATCATCCCATTCAGGATCGGGTCCTCATAGAAATGGGCCACCTTGACCTTTGGCTTTACGATCCGATCGGGCGCACACATCTGCAGAACGCCGTAAATCCACTGGGAACCAGCCTTCCAATGTGTAACATGAAAGACGGTTGGTTGATTTTGCTGGGTCATCACTTTACCTCACCACGAACCATGCCATTTTACATTGTGCCATTTAATGTCAGGCGCGTCTCGTCGACAAGCGGTTTATACATCGGACACTTGTCGACCTGATCGTACAATTTCTGACCGTTCACGTTTGCCACATACTCATCCGAGAATGGGGAAAGGTCAATTGTACTTTTGGTCTCCAGCAAATCAGCCAGGTCGTAACGCATGGCTTCGTTGGCGGTCTTATCAAAGAGCAATTTGAGTTGACCGGGCATGAACGTATCATCCTGATCGAGAGGAATGGGAGCAGGGTGACTGCGACAAAGCACCGCCATACGGCAGATCCGATCAGGGCGCAACGCGCCGGTGTAGACCGCATGGAGCGGTTCCAGCCCAACCATGCGCAAGGCATAATCCAACCAGGCCGTGGTTGCCGAGAAATATTCATTGCCGAATTTTCCACCCTTATTAAAAATCAATTTCGCTTCAGGATCGTGCATGGTGCGCGTTTCAAGCAGGAACAATCCGCCCATCCTGCAAAAACTCCGTACAAGCGCCAACAATCCCAAGGGGTTGACCAGATGGTACAGCACCCCGGAGAAAACCACCAGATCGAAAAACCCGCCTTCCCCGCGGCTCACTAAAGTCGTTTGCAGGTCAGGCAACGAGATACCAGGAATGTAATCAAAATCCACCTGGTAAGCGTCTTTCACGGTTTTAATCTTTTCCGTGCTATCGATGCGGTCATACGCGACCACCGATCTGGCGCCTGCCCGCTTGAGCAACACGGGAAGAACGGCCTCGGTTGTGCCGATATCTATGCAATCTTTGCCATTGACGTCCACATTGCGCAATAATTTGCGAGTGAGCGCCATGTTCTTGCGGGGAGTCCCATCCGTAAATTTTCCATTCTCGAGTTCAATTTCGTAATACCAGCCTTGAGACCAATGCACAACCATTTGAAACTCCTTTTATCTGCCGTCTTTGCATCTTCACGAACCAGATGTTCGGTAAACATGATCAATTTTACTACGCTGTTTTTGTTATCTGAAAGCTGGCCTCACCGGGCAGGTCGCATAAACCTCCGTGCAAAACCTCCAAGTCCTCGCCATGACGGGGCAGGACGGCAATGGCAAACGCGCGGTCCAGCCGCCAGATGCGGTTCGTTTCTCCTGCTTCCAGATGTCCCAGTTTCCGTATACCGGTCATTTCATCCTTAGACAACGCCTTGCAGTCGACATTAAAGACATAATTACCAGGCGCGATATTCATTGAAATAATGTGGTGATATCGGACCACTTCTCCACCAGGGACGGATTCTGGAGCAACGGCGCGATTTTGAATGGAACTTTTAGAGTGAACCAGGAGATTCAACCCATCCCTGATTTCGACACTGATCACTGGCGTATCGATATTCTGTTTCATTTGAAATTCGCAATAAAGGTGCAGACGATCGCCCTGTCCAAGAGTGGATACCGCCTCCCCACGATCGTTCAATACCGCCAGTCTCAAAAACGCAACGCGCGCCTTGCCTACCAAACCGGGAAAGGAGGAATACTTGAACGCGTCCACAGCGGGCCAGGAATCGGGTCGATCGCTCTCGGTATGGTGGGTAAAGGAGGCCTGGAGTTGGTCCAACACTTCGCCTTCTTCGTCCAATTCAAGCCTCTGGATTGTTTCGGCTCTTTGCTCGCCTCGGATTTGCAAATAGAG
Source organism: Chloroflexota bacterium (assembly GCA_049324715.1). Lineage (GTDB taxonomy): Bacteria > Chloroflexota > Anaerolineae > Anaerolineales > Villigracilaceae > Denitrolinea. The sequence goes on from JBMOMR010000015.1 coordinate 19,437, forward strand.
GCGCGTGGCTTCAAGCGGATCACCGTCAAAAATCTTCTCTCCCTCTTTGAGCAGGATGACGCGATTGCAGTATCGCTGGACCACGCCCATGCTGTGTGTGACCAGCAGGATCGTCGTTTTCTGTTCAATCAATTCCGCCAGACGGGCGAAACATTTGGCCTTGAAGAAAATATCGCCGACCGCCAGTACTTCATCCAGAATCAGCACATCCGTATCCATGAACGCGAACATGGAAAAGGAAAGGCGCGTTTTCATGCCCGTGGAATAGGTGCGCAGGGGCTGTTCAAAGAAATCGCCCAACTCCGAAAATTCCTTGATGCGCTCCATGCGTTCCTGTACGTATCCATCAGGGAAACCCATGAGTTGTCCGGTGCGGATCACGTTTTCGCGGCCCGTCAGGTCTTTGTCTGTGCCGCCAGTCAACTCAAGGATGGAAAGGACGCGCCCGTTGGTCTTGTACGATCCCTCCGTAGAGCGTAATACATCCGTAATTATTCGCAGGAGGGTGCTTTTCCCCGCTCCATTCGGGCCGATGATCCCCACGAACTCACCCCTGGAAATCTCAAATGAAACTCCCTTGAGCGCCCAAAAATCGCGATGATAGGATCTGGCGCCAAGCGTCAACCACTCCCGCAGGATATCGAACGGGGACGAATAAATCTTGAATCGCTTTTTAATTTGGGAGACTTCCAGAACAATATCTTCTTTCACATCTGATCCTTTACATCCGTACCAAGCTTGCCCGCGACCACGGAGCCAATGGTGACAAATAACAGCACCCACGCGATCATGTGACCCCACGCCTCAAGGGACGGAAGTTTTCCATCCAGAAAAACATCTCGGAAGGATGTGATGAAGAAGAAGGGGGGGTTGTATTTCATGATCCCGCGCACCCATTCTGGCAGGATGTCAATGGAATAGTTGATCGGCAAGGTCCAGCGCCAGAGTTGAACCAGCACGCCCAATATTTCCCCCACATCCGGGAAGAAGACCCGAAGATGAGCAAGTGTCAACGAAATGCCAAAACCCAGCGCCACAAAGAGGAAGACAAGGATCGGTAAGACGAGCATGCTCCATGATAGCGGGTTGCCCAGAAACAGGTTGATCGGGATGAGGATGAGCACATAAATGGACATCCCCAGCAGCGCGATCAGGGACTCTTTTGCAACAAATACATCCGTTGAAACAGAAAGGCGCCTAAGGAACAGGGAGGCGGAATTAAGTGAATTGCTTCCCTGGGTAAGCATGACGGAAAACGCCAGCCACGGAAACAGGCCGATCAACAGGAATATGGTGTAGGAACCACCCTGTACACCCGCGGAACGAAGCCCGATCAAATAGGAGAATACAAAGGAATAGATCGCCGCTTCAAGAAGCGGGTTGACGATAAACCAAAAAATCCCCAACACCGAACCCGCATAGCGGAAACGGAATTCGGTCCAGAAGGAACCGAACAGAAAGCGGCGATGAATAAAAAGATTCTTGAACATGTGAAGTAAAAGAGGGATTCCTCCGCGGAATGCAATTCGTCACAAGCAGAAATCCGCCCCCCATCCACAATGAACGAATAAACCCTAAAGGGTATCCTTTAGGGTTTTTTTCAGGCTAGTCGAACTTCTGCTTCAAGCGAGCAGACTTGCCCGTGCGTCCGCGCATGAAATACAACTGGGCGCGGCGGACAACGTTGTGACGTTCCACCACCACCTTATCGATTCGCGGTGAGCGGAGAAGGAAGGTTCGTTCCACGCCAACGCCATTGCTGGCCACGCGGCGGACAGTGAACGAGGATTCGTTCCCGCCCTTGCGCAGGCGGATGATCGTACCCTTGAACTCCTGAATACGTTCGCGGTCGCCCTCTTTGATCTTCACATGCACACTGACGGTATCGCCAG